>MKUN01000014.1 GCA_001897835.1 Bacteroidetes bacterium 46-16 | reverse complement strand
CTCCCTTGCGAAAACCAGATTTTGAGTCTAGCGCGTCTACCAATTCCGCCATCCGGGCTTTTTTCACTCTATTCAGCGTGTCATGCTTCGACTCGGCTCAGCATGACAGCCGCTAGTTAAGGGGCAGCAAATTTATCAATTCTTTCCTGAATGCGCAATAAGTATTTTTTACGGAAATAGTAATCCTTTATTTGTAACAAAAGGGCCTCGCTATGGTCGCCGGCATCGTATTGCGCGGTAAGTTTGCCAGCCTCGTTCTGCCAGGCGCTTAGCTGCTCTTCCAGGGCCTGCTTAGCTGTTTGGCTACCGGCTGCATCAGCTTCCATTTCGGCATCGCTTATGGCTTCATTCAGCTCCATCATCTCCATAAGGAAGGCGGGGGGCAGGTTATACTTCTCCTCGTGCTGCAGCAGGCCCTGCAGTTTCAGTATATAGGCCATGGTAGCATCGGCATTGCTGAGTGTTTTGTATGCATCATTGTTCAGCGCACTCATGCGCAGCGATTCTATCTTCGCAGTATCCTCCGCATGTGCAAAGCGGTCGGGGTGGTATTTGCGGCTCAGCTCATAAAATTTGCTTTTCACCTGCGCCGCATCAGGATGAAAAGTGAGGGGCAATTCGTATAGTTCAAAATAATTATCCATGATATCGTGAGCAGCAGCCCCGGTAAAAAACGCTGGCAGGCTTTAGCTATATTTGTACCAAATGTAACAAAGATGATCCGAATAGGCTTGATCAGGGAACGCAAATCGCCAGCCGACAACCGTGTGGCCTTAAGCCCCAGGCAGTGCGCCGAGATACAGGACAAATTCACATTGATAAAAATAGTGGTGGAACCATCGCCCGACCGCTGCTATGCCGATGCAGAATATGTGGCAGAGGGCATAGAACTGAGCGATGACCTGCAGGCCTGCGATATATTGCTGGGCATTAAAGAAGTGCCTGCGGAAAACCTCATACCTGGCAAGACCTACTTCTTCTTCTCGCACACCAAGAAAAAACAGCCCTATAACCAGAAACTGATGTATGCGCTGATAGAAAAGCGCATCCGTATGATAGACTATGAGTGCCTGATGCACAGCGATGAGCAGCGTATACTGGGCTTTGGCCTTTTTGCGGGCATAGTGGGTGCGCACAATGGCTTGCTGACCTATGGCAGGAAGTTTGGCCTGTATGAACTGCCCCCTGCATATAGCGTGCGCAACTTCCGCAAGCTGACCGCCAGCTACCGCGACGTGAAGCTGCCCAATATAAAAATAGCTGTGACAGGATCGGGCAAAGTAGCGGCGGGTGTGCTGGAGATCATGGTGCAGATGGATATAGAACCTATTGAGCCGGAAGACTATTTCAATAACGAATATGAGTACCCGGTCTATTGCCATTTCAAAGGCAAATCCTTATACGCCCGCAAAGACGATCTCAGCTTTCACCGCGAAGATTTTCATACACAGCCCGAGAAGTACAAATGCCTCTTCGACCAGTACCTCTCCAAAACGGATATACTGATGAACGGCATTTACTGGGACAGGCATATGCCGCGCCTTTTTGAAAAGACAGCTGTGCAACGGAGCGACTTCCGCATGAGCGTTATCTCTGACATTACCTGCGATATTGACGGCTCAGTACCCATTAATATAGGTGCCTCTACCATTGCCGACCCGGTATATGGCATAGACCGAAAGACACTGGTCCAGGCCCCACCCTTCCAGCCCACAAAAGATATCATAGATGTGATGGCTGTGGACAACCTGCCCAACGAACTGCCCCGCGACGCATCGCAATACTTTGGCCAGCACTTTGAAAAATATATCCTGGAAGAACTCTTTAAGACCGATAGCGAAATAATAGAGCGGGCCACGATCTGCAAAGATGGCAAGCTCACGCGACGCTATGAATACCTTAGCGACTATGCCTACCGGTAGTGGCTGGAGCGTATATCTTTCACCGCTTTTTCAGCAGTATCGTACTGAAAGGTAAAGCCTGCCTGCAGGGCTTTATCCACATTGACCGTGCAGCTCTTTAACACCTCTTTGCTCATTTCGCCCAGCAGGTAGCGCAGCAGGGCTGTGGGAATATGCACCGGCAGTTTGAGCCCGCCTTTTACATGGGCTATCAGCTCCATCAGGGTCTTATGCGCCACGGGATGCGGGGATGCGGCATTATATACACCGGTTATCGCACTGTCGGTAATGGCCTTATAGAGCATATGCGCCAGGTCTTCCACATGTATCCAGCTTATTACCTGGTGACCGCTGCCCAGTATAGGCACCACACCAAGGCCCATTGGCTGGGCCACTTTTTTGAACATGCCACTCTCCCGCCCCAGCACAATGCCGAAACGAAATATCACTGTGCGCATCTTGTCGGCTATGCTCATTGCCGCCTGCTCCCATTTGTCGCAGGTCTCGCCCAGGAAATCGTGATAGTGGGGATCGGTTTCGGTAAATGGCCCGGTGTGCCCCCTATCCGGGCCATAGTAGCCAATAGCAGATGCACAAATAAACACCTCGCAGTCCCGGCCATATTCACGCAACCTGGAAGTAAGAAAATGGGTAGCCTGTACCCTGCTATCCACTATCTCTTTTTTGCGTTTGGCGGTCCATGTTTTATCGGCTATGCCTGCCCCGGCAAGGTTCACCATAGCATTCAGCCTTTTCAGGCTGGTGAGGTCACACTTACCCTCCACGGGGTTCCAATAAGAATAGGTGTAGCCGGGTATGTTCTTCTTTTTGGCCGGGTGCGTGGTAAAAATGACCACTTCGTGCCCATCTGCTACCAGCATACGCCCAAGATGGCTGCCTATAAAGCCGGTGCCACCCGTAATGCCTATTATTTTCTTTTGATCTGCCGCCATACTGCAACGGAAATGCATTAAAAAATTGTTCCCGAAACCCTTTTGAACGATAAAATATATCTATATGTTACAAGCGGGTAAAAAGATACTTTTTATTTTTTCAACGTACAATATTTAATTCTTAGTGCCGTTAATTTATTGATATGTTATCGAAACCAACAAACTAACATAAATGAATAGACCATTACTTAAAGTTCTTAATGGCAATACCAAAAGCCATCCAACAGTTATGAGCGGGGCAAGCAATAGTGAAGCATTGATAAAACTGAGCGCAGAAATGAAACAATACCTGCGCGAAGCGGCAGCAGACCTTTTGCAACCGCGCCCTGAAGCAATAGCCCAATTGCTGAAAAAGAGCCTGGTAAAATAGAGGGTTAAATATTTGGGGTAATGGAATTGGCTACACCAGTTCCATTACCGTTATTTCGGGTAATATGCCCAGCCTGCCGGGGTAGCCCAAGAAACCAAAGCCCCTGTTGACATACAGGTGCTGATCCCCTTCGCGGTAGAGACCTGCCCATTCCTTATACATATACTGCACCGGGCTCCATTTAAATCCCGGTATCTCGATGCCAAACTGCATACCGTGCGTATGGCCGCTGAGCGTAAGCTGCACATCGCCGTACTTAGGCCGCACCTGCGCATCCCAATGTGAAGGATCGTGTGAAAGCAATATCTTAAAAGGAATTTCCTGTTCCCCAAGTCCCTCATATGCTTTGGCCATATCACCATAGGTATGGAAACCTTTTGCACTCCAGTTCTCCACACCTATCACGGCTATTTTGTCGTTGCCACGCTGCAATACCACATGTTCGTTAAGCAGTAGTTTCCAGCCCATACCGCCCTGCATCTGCTTTAGCCGGTCGAGGTTCTCTTTCTTCGCTTCTTTACTGGGCCAGTGTTTATAATCGCCATAGTCATGGTTGCCCAGTATGGAGTATACGCCCATAGGGGCATTGAGGCGGGCATAAATCTCCTGGTAGCGCCCGTCCACTTCATCGGCCTCGTTATTCACAAGGTCGCCGGTAAAAAAGATAACATCGGGCTTTTCATCCAGTATGCGCTGTATGCCTTTTGCCACGGCATCATGGTTATCAAAGCTGCCGGTATGTATGTCCGATACCTGGACTATTTTCAGCCCTTTGAAGGCTGCAGGCAATGAAGGAAATTTGAGCTGCAGCCTGCGCACGCGGTAATTATACCTGTTGCTTACACCATAAATAAAACCCAGGAGCGATGTGCCGCCCAGTATAAGGGCAAGGGTAGAAAAAAATGCAGAGCGGCTCATACCGCGCACCTGGCCCGTATCACCAGCAACCTCTTTGGCTGGCATCGCCAAACTTACCAGCCACACCACCAGCCTGCGCAGGTCATCCACCAGCATCACCAGCAATACCAGCACTTTGCCTATGGCGAAACCGAGCGAGAAGGCAATGTAGATATTGCGTGCCATGTGGGGCAGCTTAGCCCAGTCGATCTGCCTGAAGAAGATAACACTAAGCCACAGGAATACGGTGAGCAGTATATATGTGACCATTAGCGCAGTGCGCCACACCTGCGGCAGGCTGCGCAGCGCAGACCGCACCACGATATAACTATAATACTCGGCCAGGCCTACTACAGCCAAAATGATCAGCACCCTTAACCACATAAAACCCTGATATTATTTAGTAATTCAAAAATTCGTCTACCTGGTTCTCTATCGCTTTTTGGGTAGCAGGTTTCAATAAACTGCCATCCGGCCCCATCTCGTCGTTAATGCGCGAAAGGGGGAGTTTGTTGTAATGCACGTTCATGCGCATATAGTGCAGGATATTGGTCATATGCTCTATACCCCTAAGGTTACCACCCCGCCCATCGGCCACACCAGCAAGCATTGCCTTCTTGTACCACCAGCATTTTTTAATGTTGCTGTTGTCTATCATCAGCTTTAAAATGCCGGGAAAGCTCCCATTGTACTCTGGCATAATAAAGACAAACTTGTCGGATGGGATGAAATAGCGTTCTTCAAGTTCTTTCAAAACAGGCCCTTCTTCAAACACATTCACGCCCTCAAGCGATACGAGGTGCACATCGGCATTACGTTCTGCGAACAGCTTGTGGTACAGCTTTGCCACCCTTAGTGTCATGCTGTCCTTCCGGTTTGTGCCTGATATTATGGTAATCATTCAGGATGCTAAGATAAGCCTATTGCCTAATAGCTGGTAGGGCTTTGGCTGATAGTATGATAAGATATAGTGATAAACAGCTACCCGTTGAGCCACCATAAACTGATGTTCAAAACACTTGCAAACGACACCCAGCAGATATAGGGTATGTAACAATATGCTGCAAACCTGTGTATGGGCCTTACCAACCTGAAATAGCTTATGAGCAAGGCCAGTAACAGCAGGATATCAAAAATGGAAGTGATAAAGAAATGAAAATAAAAGAAGAAAAAGCTCCATAATATATTTGCCAGCAACTGTAAGGAAAATATCCACAAAATTGCTTTTCTCCGCGGATGGTGTTTCCTTATTACCAGGAACAGCGATATAGCCATAAGCGTATAAAGTAAGGCCCATACGGGGCCAAACACCTCATTAGGAGGATTGAAAAAAGGTTTTTTAAGCCCCGCATACCAGTTATCTAGATTGGGCAAGGTAGCAATGCTACCCAGTGCCGCCGCCAGGTAGCATACAGACAAACAGCATACGAGCAGCAATATAGTTTTGAGTTTACTTTGTTTCATACATTTGCTATTAATAACAATAACACAGTATATTTTGTTTGTACTTTACAATGTTTATTGCCTATGAAACTAAAAGGATGGCTTGCTGTCATGTTAATATGCCTGTGCGGAAGCACACTAAAAGCCCAAAAACCAGTCTACCGCCCCTTAAAAGTACTCTTCCTTGGTAATAGCTACACTTATGTAAATTCATTGCCGCAGGTAACAGCAGACATAGCCGCCTCAATGGGCGATAGCCTCACTTATGATAGTAATACTATAGGCGGTTATACCCTTCAACAACATGCCAATGACGCTACCTCCCTGGCCAAGATAGCGGCGGGCGACCTGGATTATGTAGTGCTGCAGGAGCAAAGCCAGTGGCCCAGCTTCCCGATAGAGCAGGTAGATACAGGCATGTTCCCCTATGCTCATTTTCTCGATAGCCTGAATCATTCTTATAACACCTGCGGGCGCAGCATGTTCTATATGACCTGGGGACGTAAGAATGGCGATGACCTTAACTGCCCCACCTGGCCGCCCGTATGTACTTATGAGGGCATGGACAGTATGCTGCGGCTGCGGTATATGATGATGGCCGACAGCAATGCTGCCGTGCTATCCCCTGTGGGTGCAGTATGGCATTATATCAGGCAGCAGTACCCGGCGATAGAGCTTTACCAGGCAGATGAAAGCCACCCCAGCCCTGCGGGTACATACGCTGCGGCTTGTGCCTTTTATACGGCATTGTTTCATAAAGACCCGGAAAACATAGCATACGATTACTCGCTTGGCGCAACAGATGCAGCCAATATCAGGCATGCAGCCAAAGTGATCGTGTATGACAGTATGCTCTACTGGCATATAGGCCGGTATGACCCTTCTGCTGTTTTCAGCTATAGCACAGCAGCGGGCAACGAGGTAACATTTACTAATACATCGGTCAATGCAACCTCCTACACATGGTACTTTGGGGATGGCGATACTGCGACCACCGCTTCCCCGGTACACACCTACACTGCACCCGGCGCATATACCGTAATGCTGGTGGCCCATCGTTGCAATGACCATGATACCTTTAGCATGGATATCAGCACATGGCCCGCCCATACCTCAACCCTGCAAAGTGGTAAAGGTGGTATGATCATCAGCCCAAACCCTGCCGGCAACAGTATAAGTGTGCAACTACCGGTAGCCGGGCAGGCCGCTTATGACGCTACCATTTTCAACCTGCAGGGCGTAACCGTTTATAAAAAAGCGCTTACCAGCGGAAAAGACTATCGTATTGATATATCTTCGTTAGCTCCCGGATTTTATATACTCAGTCTCAGAAGCAATGATAGCAGCTTATGGCGCGGGCAGTTCATGAAAAAATAAATGGTCGCTTTTACCCCTCTGCCAGGGAAAACGCCACTATATAATATCGAAAAAGTTGCGTATCATTATATGATAATGATACTTATCCTTAAAACATACAGGCATGTATAAAAGAACGCTATTTACGCTGCTGCTTATGGCTGCATTTTGTGTTAGCTATGGACAAAGCGCCAAAACAGGCAAACCCGCTAAAAAATCGGTACATAAAAAGACAGCAGTACATAAAGCTGTAACGAGCCATGATGAGGCGGATGACGACGATTACTATGCGACAGATGAAGACCTGGACGATGACGCAAGCTACATAGTAGTGATGAACGAGGAGGAAGATGATAACTACTACACCAGTGATGAGGATGAGGACATGGTTGCCGGAAAGACAGGACACCAGATTACGACCAAGCATGCCTATAGCCGCAAATACCCCAAGAAGCTATATTATTATAACCCTAAAACGGGCTATTATTACAAAAGGCGCGTGCCGCTAAAGGGATAAATACCTGCGCAAACAAGCACACAACACATTGATTTTTATAAATTTTATGTAGCGTTTTTGTATTATGTGCATGTTTCGTATATTGTTGCTGTAAAACAGAAGAAAACCTTATGAGATCTGTATTATCTGTAGTTTGTACGCTTATCATCATTGTGCTTGCATTCAGTTCATGTGCTGTAGGTGATGGCAATTACATACCGGGCCATTATCGTAAACGCAGCTATTGGAAGCAGCATGTTAAGTATGGCAAACCATACTACAACCATTATGCGCCTGCCAGGCATGGCAATTATAATAACAACCCCAAAATACTTTATAGATAAAACCGTTTATTAGCGGTCAAATTTTCGGCTTATGAAATCATTCTTAATCATAGCATGCTTGTTTTTAGTACTGGGAATATCACTAAGCTCCTGCCTTTACAGCCGGGGTAATGGTTACCCGGGGCATTATGGGCACCGCTCTTACTGGAAAAGCCATAACCACTATACACGTAGCAGCTACCGTCCGCGTGATTACTACCACTACGGGCATCACTATGTACAATACAGGTAAACTTATGTATGCTTACAATATTTTCATACCCGCTGCTGTTGCAGCGGGTATGTTTTTATTAATAGATGTGAAATGATCTTATCGCTGCGACTCCATATATTCTTTTAACTGTTCGAGGCTCTCGAACTGTATCTTATCTTTTCCATAACCACATTTCCAGAAGCGCGACTCGGGATTAGGGTTGAACATGCCTTTCCAAAGCACAATACCAAGCTCCTTATGCTCATAATGCATTGATTTGGTATTATCTGTCTCCATGGGTTCGAAACCCAGGTCAAATAGATCGTCTTGTGTTATTTCAGGGTAATTCATGCACCAAAAATATGGTAAAGTTTATATGAAATCATAGACAGGAGTAAAAAAATTTCATTAAAACGAATGTTCTATTTCTTTAAGCATACGCGCCCCCCATTTTGTCAGATATCATCAGCTTCAGGCGATAAATAGCTATCTCCTATTCATCTTTATCCTTATGTTAAATATGTAAGGGAATATAGCTCCTAATACATAAATTTGTTTCCACTTAGCTATACTACGTAAAAAATGTACTTATGAGAACTGCGATCTTATTGCTTTTTGCAATACTGCTACATACATTTTGCAATGCCCAACCCGGCCCCTCAGGCCAGGACCGGCAAAATGAAATGCCCCGCTCAGAGAAACTGATGGACAGGCTGCTACGCATGCCTGATGCTATGCTGAAAAAAGACATTACCGATATTGGCGAGCTTAAAAATATGAAGGTACAATTGGTAAAGCTCACCAATCTCTCAGATGCCAATATGCAGTTCAGCCTCGCCCGCTTTGTATATGCTTATGGCGACATCAATTCGCCGAACGTAAAAGCAGTATATACCGACGTGAGTGCTGTAGACGAGATGACGCGGAACTTTAATATGCTGCAGACGAAATTGTTCTCGGAAAAGAGCAATGTTTATAGCGAAATAATGTTCAAAACCCGCGATGGGATCATTGGAGGCTGCTACTGGTCAAAAGAGGGCTGGGCGCCTTACCTGAAGCTGGCCGATACAGATGACTCATATGTAATATTGGGCAAGGATGATTTTAATAAGCTGATGTCGATGCTGGACCTGATGAAATCTAAGCTGATGCCCGATCCCGCCAGGAAAAAGTAAATAGCCCCTATTGCCTTATAGATAATATTGCTATCATTTTTTAGCAGCGTATAGTACATTGCTGCCTCAAACACATGAACATATGAAAAGTATACTGCTTACTTTATTTGTAGCTTTAACTGTTTTTGGCGCTGATGCGCAGGACCTGAAACTACCTGCCCTTAGCCCTACGGCACGCATCAGCCAGGATTTTTCCACATCTGCCATTGATATCGTTTACAGCCGCCCGTCAATGCGCGGCAGGCGCATATTTGGCGACCTTGTTGCTTATGGCCAGGTATGGCGGACAGGAGCAAATGCTGCTACCAAAGTAAAATTTGGCGAAGATGTAACTGTTGGCGGACAGGAAATCAAAGCAGGTGAATATGCACTGTATACTATTCCCGGCCAGGGCTCATGGGAGGTGATCCTGAACAAGGGTACCAGCAACTGGGGCTCATCAGGCTATAGCAAAGCAGAAGATGTGGCACGTTTTCGTATAAAAACAAAATATGTAGATGACCTGGTACACTCTTTTACCATAAATATCTCCCATATCACTTTTAACGCTTGCAAAATCGATCTGTCGTGGGAGCACACTATGGTATCTATACCGGTAAAAGCCAATAATGAAGAACGGTTAAATACCGCCATTGACAAAGCAATTAATAATCCATCGATCCCCTATTTCCAGGCTGCCAATTACTACTTTGAAACAAAGCAGCAAACAGATAAAGCATGGGAATATGTAAATAAAGCAATAGAACAAAATCCTAAGGCATTTTATATGCAATACCTCAAGGCCCGCATAGCCCAGAAAATGGGCAAACGCGAAGAGGCCATTGCTGCCGCAGAAAAATCGATAGAACTGGCAAAGGGCAGCGCTTATGAAGATGACTACAGGCGACAGAATATGAAGATCATCAGGGCCCTGAGGTAAGCTTACGCGCAAAAGGTTTTATATTTATACCCACGGCCCCTTAAGCCGTGGGTTTATTTGTCTGATAATTATGAGGAAGTTATTTTTTTCATGCAGCCTGTTGCTGATATCCCTGTCGCTTAATGCACAACAGGTCAGGCCTGCTACATCGGCCACCATATACCACGAGATATCACAGCTCAATCACCTGGTGAATGTGCTGTATGTGGCTGCACACCCTGACGATGAGAACACACGCCTGCTGGCATGGCTGGTAAACGATCAGAACATACGCACAGCATACTTATCGCTCACCCGTGGCGATGGCGGGCAAAATATCCTGGGCAGTGAACAAGGGGCTGCACTGGGCCTGATACGAACGCACGAACTTATGGAAGCCCGTAAAATAGACGGCGCGGAACAGTACTTTACACGCGCTGTAGATTTTGGTTTCTCCAAGAATTCGCAGGAAACCTTCAGCCACTGGAATCCCGATGTCATCATCAACGACGTTGTGCGCGTTTACCGTAGTTTCAGACCTGATGTTATCATTTGCCGTTTTCCCCCTGATGAAAGAGCGGGCCACGGGCAGCATGCCGCATCTGCGATCATAGCCAAAAAAGCAGCTTATGCCTCCGGCGATCCCAAGAAATACAGTGACAACCTGGAACAATATCCTGCATGGCTGGTTACACGGATGCTCTTCAACGCATACAAATTTGGCAAGACCAATACTACTTCCGAAGACCAGTTCAAACTAAAACTCGGCCAGTATAATGCCTTGCTGGGCGTAGGCTACAGCGAGCTGGCAGGCCGCAGCCGCAGTGTACACAAAAGCCAGGGGGCCGGCACACCAAGTGTGCCAGGTGTGCAGACCGAATACTTCCAGCTTGTTGGCGGCGACCCGGTCAAAAAATCACTTTTCGACAACATCGACATTACATGGAATCGCGTAGGCAGAAAGGACATAGGAAAGACCGTGGACAGCATATTGAAGTACTACGATTTCAAAGCACCAGAGAATAGTCTGTATGCTTTACTGGGCCTCAGAGAAAGAATAAAAACAGTGACCAATGAATATTGGCGCGACGAAAAACTGGCAGAACTAGACAAAGTGATATTGCACTGTGCGGGCCTGCTTGCCGAAGTGTACACCAACACACCGCAAACCATTGCCGGCAGCACCCTCCCCTTCACCTTGCATGTAATCGCGCGCTCACCGGTTTCGGTACGCCTAAAAGGCGTAAGCTGGATGAAAGGCGACACCAGTGAGCTGAATATAAAGCTGAAAGATGATTCACTCGTTACACTGGAGCATAATATTGCCATACCATCAAGCACAGCAATAACAGAGCCTTACTGGCTATCGCAAACCAGTAACGACCCAAGTGTATATGCAATACCCAACGATGCCCTTATCGGTATGCCCGAAACGCCCAACGACCTTAATGTATCGCTTAGTGTTAAGATAGGGCACGAATACTTCAATGTTGACGTACCACTTTCCTACAAAAAACTCGACCCTGTGAAAGGCGATATCGTAGAGCAATTGCGTATTGTGCCTGATGTATCGCTTGATTTCAGTTCGCAGCTCGTGGTCATGGAACCTAATGGCTCTGTAAGGACATCAGTGATCATTCATCCTTTTAAGGACATCAACGATGCCACACTGGCTATTACCGAGCAGCGCCTGATCACGAAAGTTGATCATATCAATCTCAAGTCCGGTGTTGAAGTATCCGTGCCGGTCACCATCAGCCCTGCCGAGGCCGACAGGATCAGCCATGACGATTTTTATCTGAACGCAAGCCTTATTGTAGGCCAACGGGCCTATGCCAAGAGCCAGCATGTAATACAATATAACCACATCCCCACGTTGCAATACTTCACCTCACCATATACCAAAGTGCTGCGCGACAACTGGAAATGCACGGCCCGGAAGATCGGGTATATAGAAGGTGCAGGCGATTATACCGTAACTATGCTGAAACTGGCAGGCCTCCAGGTAACCACACTTAAAGAAAGCGACCTCGCTGATGCAAGTAAACTTAAACAATATGATGCGATCATCACCGGCGTACGTGCTGTAAACACAGAGAAACAAATGATAAGCTGGATGCCCGTGCTGCTGCAATATGTTGAGCGCGGCGGCACGCTGGTAATGCAATACAATACCCTACAAGACCTGGCCACTACCAAGATGGGCCCATATCCTTTCACCCTCTCCAGCGACCGTGTAACGGATGAAAATGCCAAGATGACCTTCCTGCACCCCGAGAACAGGATCATGAACTACCCGAATAAGATCACAGAGGCTGATTTCAAAGATTGGGTACAGGAACGCGGGCTATATTTTGCCAGCAAATGGGACGACAAATATACCCCCTTGTTTGCTTCAAACGATGCAGGCGAGCAGCCCCTTAAGGGCAGTACGCTTTATTGCAAATACGGCAGGGGTAATTACGTATATACGTCCCTATCCTTCTTCCGGCAATTGCCAGCAGGCAATAAAGGCGCTATTCGTTTGTTAATGAATATGCTCTCCGTAGGTAATTAATGATTAAACAAACACAAAAATGAGGCTAATTGCCATCAAAAACCTTCGCTTTTATTTATTGCCTGTCGCTTTAGTAACGCTACTTTCCTTCCCGGCCTGTAATAAGGTCAGCTCTGCCGTAGAACCTACAGATACAACAACCAATACCGCAGGCCTAAACTTAACTGCTCATATGGATGGCACGAGATACTGGGTGGGTACAATGACTACATGGTATTATCCGGGACCTTATAACACAACAAATATCATGGACACTTTTGCCTTATATATCGTCGATGATTCCTCGCTCGTTGCAAAAAGTGATACAGTAAAGGTCACATCAGTAGATTCAGTCAACAAGGTGATACACTTCAGTGTAAACATTAACGACAATGGAGTATACCGTACCGATGCCATTGATTACTTCTACCGGTCCGATAGTATTGCCTTTACATCGGGCAAACATATAGGGATGGGCTATAAGGAAACGTTATCGCTGCATACACCCTAAGCTTTCCTGCTACTAACAAAGTATCTCTTTTTATCGTCTTTAATATTGTAAACCATAACAGGGCTGGGGAAAAGAACTGATTCGTTTACTATGCCATACCACAAATCTATCCTTTGCAGGTAAGGCAATAATGTATACATATGACACCCGAACGCTTCTTTTCCTACGCCATACCTGTATGGAGTTTTATGGTTGTGCTATTTGCCTTATGCTTGTTACCTCTAAGCTTGCTGATTATCCTGGCAAAATTTATAACTAGGCGTCTACGACTTCTTATCCCATCTGCACCACCTTCGTAGGCTCCAGGTTGGCATTGCGTATAGCTATATTTTGCGCTATGCGCTGGGCCAGTTGGGTAAATGCCGCATTAGCCACAGGCTCATCGTCCAGTATGGCCGGTATGCCTTTATCGCCACCCTCGCGTATGCTTTGCACAAGAGGTATCTCCCCTAAATAAGGCAGTTCGAACTGGTCGGCCATTTGTTGTGCACCGCCCTTACCAAAAATGTAATATTTATTTTCCGGTAGTTCTGCGGGTGTGAAATAAGCCATGTTCTCCACGACACCTAATATCGGCACATTGATCTGTGGTTGCTTCAGCATCAGGATGGCCTTACGAGCATCGGCAGCGGCTACAGGCTGCGGTGTTGATACAATGACCGCTCCTGTTACGGGTACGGTTTGCACTATAGTAAGGTGCACATCGCCTGTGCCCGGGGGCAGATCAATAACCAGGTAGTCCAGTTCGCCCCAGTACACATCGCCGATGAACTGTTTCAGTGCGCTGCTGGCCATGGGTCCGCGCCATATCACTGCCTGCTTCTCATCGATCAGCATGCCGATGCTCATGGCCTTGATGCCGTATTTTTCCAGCGGTATTATCATGCCCTTGCCATTCACATCCATCATTTTTGGGCGTTCATCGCGCAGACCCAGCATTATGGGCACAGAGGGCCCATATATATCGGCATCCAGCAAGCCCACACTAGCCCCTTCTTTGGCCAGTCCCAATGCCAGGTTCACCGATACGGTCGATTTACCGACACCACCCTTGCCCGATGCAACTACGATGATGTTCTTTACACCCGGCAATACGTCCTTGCTATCCTTACGGTTACTATTCACCTTAGCATCCAGTTTCACATTCACGATGGCATCTTTATCTACCAGCATATGTATGGCCTTAATGCAGGCCTTCTCAATCATCTCTTTCAACGGGCAGGCGGGTGTGGTTAACATCACCGTAAAGCTTACGTCCTGGCCGTCTATCTCTATATCGTGCACCATATTAAGCGTTACCAGGTCTTTGCCCAGGTCGGGCTCCTGTACGTTGCTGAGTGCTTGTAATACCGCTTCTTTCGTTATCATATAAACCTTTGTTAAAGTAGCTTGGCTGAGCCGCAAAATTACGGCATACCTGCGTTCTTTGTATAAATAATGTACATACTTATATTGGCAATATAGTATAGCCATAATAAGCGCAGGAAAGGTTGTAAATTTGCTGATCATGGCCAAAAGCCCTTTATATATTCTTATATTTCTATCCTGTTTCTGCTTACCGGCCGATGCACAGGAATCTTACGACAATATTATCCAGATCAACGGTGTAACCATGACGGCTGACAGCCTGCGCGCTGTACCTAATGTGACCGTGCTGGTGAAGAACCAGAACCGGGGTGTGGAATCGAGCGAAATGGGCGTGTTCTCGATAGTATGTTATAAAGGCGACACCCTGCAGTTCGAGGCCCTGGGCTTCCGCTCCAAGGAGTTCCCGGTACCTACCGATATCAAGGGCCATTACTTCTCCCTCATACAGCTCATGGTGCAGGACACCTTTTACCTGCCTGAGACCATCATACGTCCCCTGCCCGACAAAAATGCTTTCGATTATGCCTTCACGCATTGGAACATACCCGACGATAAGTATGAGATAGCCCGCAAGAATACGGATGCCCTTACCCTGCGCGCCCTTGCTGCTACCTTGCCCCGAGATGGCCGAGAAAGCCAGAGCGCCTACCAGAACATACAGGCGCAGGCAGCCATATATTACGGCCAGCAAAAGCCGGCAACCATCCTTAATCCCATAGCCTGGGCCGAGTTCTTCGAGGCCTGGAAACGCGGCGATTTCAGGAAAAAGAAATACTGATACATGTTTTAAATACTAAAAGCCCCCTACGGGGCTTTTAGTATTTAAAACTGTTTTCTTTATTTACTCCGCCATCATCTCCTCGATGGCCGCAGCAATATCTTCAGCATTTGGTTTCGAGAAGTAGTCGCCATCGGTAGCATATGCCGGGCGGTGAGCCTGTGCCGTTATAGTACGCGGGGCCACATCCAGCCAGCGGAAACCATTCTGTTTTTCCATCACCTGCTGGAACATGTAGGCGCTTGCACCACCCGGCACGTCTTCATCAATAAACACGATGCGGCTGGTCTTCTTCAGTGACTCCACGATCATGTGATTGATATCGAAGGGCAGCAGGGTACGTACGTCTATTACCTCACAGTTTATGCCCTGCGGGGCCAGGTAGTTATCTATCGCTTCTTCTATTACACGTAGTGTAGAGCCGTAGGATACTATGGTCACATCATCACCTTCGCGTATTACTTCGGGTATACCAAAAGGCACGGTATAACGCCCGAGGTTGGATGGCAGTTGCTCTTTAAGACGGTAACCGTTCAGGCATTCCACTACGATACCCGGCTCATCACTTTGCAGCAATGTGTTGTACATGCCTGCGGCCTGTACCATATTGCGGGGCACACAGAGATACATGCCGCGCACGCTGTTCAGTATCATGCCCATAGGCGAGCCGCTGTGCCATATGCCCTCCAGCCTGTGGCCGCGCGTGCGCACGATAAGGGGGCATTTCTGCCCGCCACGGCTGCGGTACAGTAGTGTAGCTACATCATCGCTCAGTGGCTGCAGTCCATATATCAGGTAATCGAGATATTGTATCTCTGCTATAGGACGCAGGCCGCGCATGGCCATGCCTATACCCTGCCCTATGATGGATGCCTCGCGTATGCCGGTATCGAAGATGCGCAGCTCGCCATATTTTTCCTGCAATCCGGCAAAGCCCTGGTTCACGTCGCCAATCTTACCCAGGTCCTCACCAAAAGCAAAGACTGCCGGGTTGGAACCGAAGGTGTGATCGAAGTACTTATTCAGCACCTCGTAACCATTCACTACAGGTGCATCGGCCACATACATGGCCTGCACCTCCGGCACTTTCATGGCCGAGTAGCGCGATTCCGAATACAGGTGCGAAGAGAATTTTTCTTTATTATCCTGCAACAGGTAATCATAAAAATTGCGTAATGCCCTTACCGCATCCGTATCAGCCGATGCAAAGCCCAGTATCTTGCGGACTGCCTGCATTACATCCTTACGTATCGGTTCTTTTATTGCATTCAGTTCCTGCACCAGTGTCGCTATTTCGGCAGCATGCTCACCGCCTTCATACACTACCTGGTTGCAC
This sequence comes from Bacteroidetes bacterium 46-16, assembly GCA_001897835.1. Classification (GTDB taxonomy): domain Bacteria; phylum Bacteroidota; class Bacteroidia; order Chitinophagales; family Chitinophagaceae; genus MKUN01. The sequence continues at coordinate 97,832 of MKUN01000014.1, read as the reverse complement.
ATCGTAGTAGCCTGCTGTATCTGCTCTCGTATAGGCGATATGAAGGCCTCCCATGCACGCTGTTTTGCACTGCGCGCTTCCTGCTTGGCCTGCTCTTCTATTTCGTTCACATCGGCTTCATCGGCTATCTGGTTGGTCACTATAAAGTCGCGCATACGCACGATACAGTCCATTTCTTTTTCCCAATCCAGGCGCTCTTTGGTCTTGTACCGTTCATGCGAACCCGATGTAGAGTGGCCCTGCGGCTGGGTAACTTCCTGTATATGAAATATGGCGGGAATGTGTGTTTCGCGCACACGGTCTACCCCGCGTTGTATGGTCTCTACAAGGCCTGCATAGTCCCAGCCTTTCGCTGTATAGATATTGATACCACCCTTACGGTCATTCCACTGCATACCTGCCAGCGCTTCGGATATAGAACTTTTAGTGGTCTGGTATTTACGGGGCACCGATATGCCGTAGCCATCGTCCCAAATGAATATGGCTAATGGCACCTGCAGCACGCCGGCAGCATTCACACTCTCCCAAAACAACCCTTCGGATGTGGAAGCATCGCCTATGGTACAGAAGATCACTTCATTGCCATTATCAGAAAATTTCTCAAAACCATGCTGCAACTCCGGTACATTGCGGAACATTTTTGATGCGAAGGCCAAGCCAAGTGCGCGCACCATTTGCCCCGCGGTAGGAGATATATCGCAGGACGATTGCGGATCTTTGGTCAGATCTTTCCATTCGCCGCTGGCATCCAGCCAGCGGGTGCTGTAGTGGCCATTCATCATTCGCCCGGCCGATGCAGGCTCACGGTCCACATCGGGGTCGGCATATAATTGCGAGAAGAATTTTTCCATATCGCTCATGCCCGTAGCGAACATGAGGGTCTGATCGCGGTAATAGCCGGCACGTATGTCGCCGGGCTTGAAACATTTGGCTGCAGCTATCTGCGCCAGTTCCTTACCATCGCCAAAAATGCCGAATTTCGCTTTGCCTGTGAGTACCTCGCGGCGGCCCATCAGGCTTGCCTCGCGGCTGGCCACGGCCAGGCGGTAGTCTTCCAGCACTTCCTGTTTAAATTCCTCGAACGATAGCCTCGCTTCTTTTGTGGTCGTAGCTTGCTGCAACATATAGTGTTATTTCGCTATTGTGTCTGTTTGCAAAGGTAATAGCTTGGGAGGTTTAAGATACAAAAAGATGAGTAAATGATGAAAAAGACAGGATTATTAAAATTCCGGTAATATCAATCCCCAATCGCCCCTTTTTCCCTTATATATCCGGGCGAGGCACCTTTGGGTTTCAATAAGCGGAGCATCTGTAACAATACCGAGAGACATATCAATCCCATGCCTATAAAAAAACCACCATGCAATTCTTTATTCTCTTTAAAAAAGAGGAAGGCCAGCAGTATGCCATACACCGGCTCCAGGTTCACACTAAGCGTGGCAGTAAAGGAACTGATGTATTTTAAAGCGCTTAATGCCAGCGACTGTGCCCATACTGTACAGCAAAGGCTCAGGATCACGAGCCACAACCAGTCCATACCTTGTGGCAATAATACGGTATGCGGGTTATAAACCAATTGCAGGGGCATGAGCAAAGTAAGGAACAACCAGCCTGCGCTCATTTCGTAAAATACCATGGGCCGGGTTGGATATTTGCTGGCTATGCGCTTATTCAATACTGTAAATACTGAGCTAAGGATAGCTGCGGTAACCCCGAATGCAATACCAATGCCGAACATTTGCTGAAAGCGGTAAATAAAATAAACCCCGGTCAAAGCCAGCAGGCCCAGCAAAAGCTCTTTCACATCATACTTACCTTTATTCACCATAGGGTCGAGCAGTGAGGTGAATATGCTGGCAGTGGAAAGACAGACCAGGGCGATTGAGGTATTGGCAAATTTAATGGCCCCGTAAAAGGCCACCCAGTGCAGGCCCATCAGGCAACCGATAAGGGCAAGCTGGGCAATATCCCTGCGGGCTATAGGCACCCATTGCCGCCGGTAAAAAATAATAACAGCTATAAAGATGGCTGTCAACAACATACGGTACCATACCAGCACCGGTGCATCCAGCGATATGGCCCGGCCCAGCACGCCGGTAAAGCCCCAGAGCAGCACGGCTACATGTATCTGTACAAGCGCTTTTTTCAAGAATGGTCAGGAATAAGTCCGCAAACTAATACCAAAAATGCAGATGCTAATGATTTTTTAATATTGTTGGCGGAAAATGGGTTGCATCATACCAAATTATTACTTTTGTTTGCATTTTAAGGACAGGTAAATTTATCGTTGACTTTCTTTGGCCGCGTCAATCAGTAAATGAACAACACATACCACGATCTCGTCTCGCAGACGTTCCATTTCCCCCAGGAGGGTTTTGATGTAAATGATAATAACTATCTCGAGTTCAACGGGGTGGACATCAAAGCATTGATAGACAAATATGGTACGCCCTTCAAGCTTACCTACCTGCCCAAGATAGGCATGCAGATAGGCAAGGCCAAAAAGATGTTCAGCGATGCCATCAGGAAGCATAAGTACAACGGCAATTACTATTATTGCTACTGTACCAAAAGCTCCCACTTCTCATTTATAGTTGAGGAGACCCTGAAGCATGGTGTACACATCGAGACCTCCTTCGCATACGATATCGAGATCATCAAGCAGCTTTATAAAAGGCGCAAGATCAATAAGGATACCTACATTATCTGCAATGGTTTTAAGACCAAGCCATATACACGCAACATTGCAAGGCTCATCAACGATGGCTTCCGCAATGTGATACCGGTACTGGATAATAAAAATGAGTTCGAGGACTATAAACGTCTCATCCGCTCCAAAGACCCGGTGAATATAGGTATACGCATAGCGAGTGAAGAAGAACCGGCTTTTGATTTTTATACCTCACGACTGGGCATACGCAGCCGCGATGTGCTGGAGTTCTATGTAGATAAGATAAAAGGCAGCGGCAAGTTCAACCTGAAGATGCTACACTTCTTTATGAACAAGGGCATAAAGGATGATGTGTATTACTGGAGCGAACTGAATAAAGTACTGAACCTTTATTGCCAGCTTAAGAAGATATGCCCCGAACTGGAGGGCCTGAATATTGGCGGGGGCTTCCCCATCAAACATTCGCTTGGCTTCGATTATGACTATAACTATATGGTCAACGAGATCGTATCTACCATTAAGAAGGTATGCAAACGCAATAAAGTTGACGTACCTGACATTTATACAGAGTTTGGCTCGTTCACTGTAGGTGAATCGGGCGCTGTGATATACAGTGTGCTGGATGATAAGATGCAGAACGATCGCGAGATATGGTATATGATCGATAGCTCGTTCATCACTACCCTGCCCGATACCTGGGGCATCGGCGAAAAATTCCTGATGCTCCCCATTAACAAATGGGATAAGGAATACCAGGAAGTGCACCTGGGGGGACTTACCTGCGACAGCCACGACTTTTATACTTCCGAAGAGCATATCAATGCTGTGTTCCTGCCCCGGCTCGACCGGGAGAAGGGCTCAGAACCCTTATACATTGGCTTCTTCCACACCGGTGCCTACCAGGACCAACTGGCAGGTTATGGCGGCATCAAGCACTGCATGATACCCTCGCCCAAACATGTGGTGGTAGAAATAGATAAGAACGGCAAGCAGGAAGACTGGCTCTACGCCAAAGAGCAGAGCTACCAGAGCATGCTGAAGATACTGGGTTATATCAGGTAACAAAACCTGCATGATAAAAAATAAAGGCGATGCACATGCATCGCCTTTTCTTACTTACTCCACTCTGTCAATCTTACGCCACACTTATTTGCTGGCTCTTAGGCTCAGCAGCTTCTTTCTTCGGCAGGGTTATGAAAAGTATACCATCATTATATTTGGCACTGATACCTTCCGCATTCACTTTTTCATTCAGGGTAAAGCTCCTTTTGAATGAGCGGAAGTGATATTCGCTGCGCAGCCATTTGCCTTCTTCCTGTTCCTTTTGCTCATCTTTGTGCTCAAAAGAAATGCTCAGGATGTCCTTGTCGAGGTTCACCTTAAAGTCTTCCTTATTAAGGCCGGGCGCGATTACATGCAGTTCATACGCTGCATCGGTTTCTTTAATGTTTACCGGAACAAAGGAATAAGCACCTTTGTCGTCTGCAAAAATTTTGTTCCAATGTGCGGGGAGCATGTCCTCCATCAATCCGCTGAATGCCCTTGGCATCATTCCGTATTTCCTGTTGTACATAAATAATGTTTTTTAGTTTTTTGGTTATGAACTACCTTATTCAAAGCCCGTACCAATGAAAAAAATGCGCCATTTTGTCAAAAAAGAATGAAAAAAAGGACACTTTGTCAATAAAATTAACTACAGGCTTAAAAATGAATAAGTTGCAAAAGTCACCTAAACAACAACCATAACATAAGATTATGAATTTTTAAATGCAGTTATAGCAGCATTAAATTATCGTGAAGAGAGACAAATGCGGAAAAATTTTATTTTCATTTCCAAAACCTTTTTCAGATATTTGCTATACTTACGATGGGTTAGTAAGTACAGTCCTACCGTCCGGGCGTATTGTTCGGACGGTTTTTTATTTGCTCAATAACAAGATTTTGAGCCAGCTTTTTTCCAGCAAAAAGACGGGACTAAATATCCAATAGTTCTTTCATAAAGCTATCCACATTTCCGAAAAGCATATCGGGATATTCACTACTGAATTTCATTTTTATAAAACCTCCAAGCAAGGGTCTTGCAGCCGGCTGTTTCAACTCAGCGGTACTGATGGGGATCAACTCATACTCAGCACCGGGAAAATACTGGAGTACTCTCAGTGCAAGCTCTACCCTGTTCATGTAGTCGGTACCACCGATATGATATATCCCCTGCTTGGCATCGCGCAGCAAAACGAACATGGCCCTTGCTATATCCCAGGCATTGGTTGGTGAAGCATATTGATCGTATGGAAGTTTCAATGTTAACTTCTGTTTATTCCGGCACTGCTCTACGATGCGGGCAACAAAATTTCTTCCTCGTATCTCCCTGCCATATACATTGGTCACACGCAGTACCAATGCATTAGGGATCTCTTTCAGTGCCGTTTGCTCAGCTTCCAGTTTATGCCGTCCGTATACATTTAAAGGATTCACAGGTGCATCTTCACGATAGGGGCCATCAACGCCATCAAAGACATAATCGGTGGATATATAAACAAGCTTAGCACTACAGCCTTGGGCAACTCCCGCCAGGTTGATGGTGCTTTGTACCGTATTGATATAGCTTTCATCCGGGTGCGTTTCACAATAGTCCACATGGGTCATCGCGCCGCAATGTACGATCACGTCCGGGCCATAGGCTGCTATGTCGTAATTATCCGGGTGACCGTGCTCAAGTGTATTGTAAAACACAGTGGCATCGGTGGGAAATGAAAAATGTGAACCTACCACATCCCAACCCATCTCCTTAAAATGCTTCATACAATTACTACCTACCTGTCCTGATGCACCCGCTATAAATACTTTCATTCTTTCTTGCTTTATCTCTTATGCTTGCTAAAATACAAAAGCCATCCTTATAACAAGGATGGCTTTAAAATAATTACGATAATATTATCATGCAGGCACAGCAGCCGTCCCGTTGATGGATGGCATTTCCTGCGGGTAAACTTTGTTTTCCAGCTTTTCGCGCAGTGTGCTGAATGCTGCCAGTGTTTCATCTATATCTTCATCGGTATGCGCAGCCGTAGGTATCAGGCGCAGGATGATAACACCTTTGGGCACCACGGGATATACTACCACCGAACAGAAAATATTATAGTTCTCGCGCATGTCAAATATCAGCTGTGTAGCATCGAACAAGCCACCACTCATGAGCACCGGCGTAACAGGTGTATTGGTAGTACCAATATCAAAGCCCCTTTCTTTAAGGCCGTTCTGTAACCTGTTCACATTATGCCAGAGCTTCTCACGCAGCTCAGGCTGTGTGCGCAGCAGCTCCAGGCGCTTCATATTACCCACTACTATTGGCAGTGGCAGTGATTTGGCAAATACCTGTGAACGCATATTATAGCGCAGGTAGGTAAGCACACGCTTATCGGCAGCCAGGAAACCGCCTATGCTGGCCATTGACTTTGCAAAAGTGGAGAAGTAAATATCTATGTCGTCTATACAATCCTGCTCATCACCTATCCCTGCACCTGTCTTGCCCATGGTGCCAAATCCATGAGCATCGTCGACGAAAAGACGGAACTCGTATTTGGATTTGAGCGCAGCTATCTCTTTTATCCTGCCCTGGTTGCCCGACATGCCGAAGACCCCTTCGGTGATCACAAGGATACCACCGCCTGTGCCTTCTATCATTTTAGCGGCACGCTGCAGTTGCTTTTCGCAATCTTCCACGTCATTATGCTTATAAACATACCGGTGGCTGGGTATCAGCCGCAGGCCGTCTATGATACAGGCATGCGATTCCGCATCGTATACCACCACATCGTGTCGGCCACAAAGGCTGTCGATCGCCGATACCATGCCCTGGTAACCATAGTTGAACAGCATCGCATCTTCCTTGCCTATGAACCGGGACAGTTCTCGCTCCAGTTCTTCGTGCTTGTCCGTATTACCACTCATCATTCGCGCGCCCATCGGCGTAGCCAGGCCATACTTTGCCGCAGCTTCGGCATCGGCCTTACGCACTTCAGGATGGTTTGCCAACCCAAGGTAATTGTTCAGGCTCCACACTATCTTTTCCTTACCACGAAATTTCATCCTGTTCGCTATCTCACCTTCCAGCTTGGGGAATGCAAAATACCCCGGGGCTTTTTCCGCATAATCTCCGATCGGTCCGAGGCGTTTCTCAAATTTGGCAAAAATATCCATATATATCTGTTTCGTTTTTGGGACAAAATAATAATCGGCGAAATTATAAAAAAATAACGCGCCAAATGAATATTGTATTGCATTTTTGTAACTCATATCACATTATCCATGCGACGTATTCTATCTTTTTTAACACTATTCATTTATTTCCCGCTATTTGCACAACACAACCAGGTTGCACGGCCCAAACTGGTCGTGGGCATCGTTGTTGACCAGATGCGCTGGGATTACTTATATCGTTATTATGACCTATATAGTAATGATGGTTTTAAGCGCCTGCTCAATGAGGGCTTTGCCTGCCAGAACACTATGCTCAATTACCTGCCTTCATTCACAGGGCCCGGTCATAGCTGTATTTATACCGGTTCGGTACCATCTATACATGGCATTGCTGCCAACGACTGGATAGATAATATCAGCGGACGCAGCTGGTACTGCGCCGAAGACACCAGCGTATTGCCTGTAGACGGGAGCAGGAAGGCGGGCATGATGAGCCCCCGTAACCTGCTGGCCAGCACCGTTACCGATGAGTTAAGGCTTGCGACCAATTTCCAATCACGGGTATATGGCGTAGCTATTAAGGACCGCGGAAGCATACTCCCTGCAGGCCATTTGGCCAATGCCGCATATTGGTTCGATGACAGCACCGGCAATTTCATCACCAGCACTTATTATGCACAGCAATTACCCGGCTGGGCCAGGGACTTCAACAACAAGCGCTATGCAGACAGGTATATGAAGGAAGACTGGGATTTACTGTACAACAAAAGTGCGTATACCCAAAGCCTGAGCGACAAAAACCCCTATGAAGGTGCAATGAAGGGAGAAAAAGAACCCGTATTCCCACACCTGGCGAAAGACAGGCCCGGCAAAAACTACAGTGCTGTGCGCATGCTGCCTGCAGGTAATACATTAACGCTGAAGATGGCCAAAGCATGTATAGCAGGTGAGGAGTTGGGACGAGACGACTACACCGACTTTCTTTGCGTGAGCCTTTCCAACACCGATTATATAGGTCACCAGTTCACACCTAACTCTATGGAAGCGGAAGATGTTTACCTGCGCCTCGATCGCAGTATCGCATCTTTCCTCGATTATCTTGATGAGCATGTAGGGAATGGTAATTACCTGCTCTTCCTGACCGCCGACCACGGGGCCGCACATAATGCACAATACATGCAGGACATCAATATGCCGGCAGGCAACGAATCGGAGCAAAACCTGCAAAAAGAAATGAATGCATATTTAAAGAAACAATTTCATAAAGACGGGCTGATCAATGCATATACCAATTACCAGGTTTATCTTAATGAGCAGGGAATAAAAGCAGCACATGCTGACAGGGATAAGATAAAAGCAGCTATAATTAAGTGGCTGAAACTACAGCCCCAGGTAGCCTATGCCGTTGATATGGAACAGATGAACGTAAACAGTGTTCCCGAACCGATCAAAACCATGATCGTTAATGGCTATAACAGCAAGCGCAGCGGTTGCATAGAGGCTGTGCTTAACCCCGGCTGGTATGATGGCTATGCGCCAACGGGCACTACTCATGGTACCTGGAATCCTTATGACACACATATACCACTATTGTTCTATGGCTGGCATGTGCCCCGTGGCGAGTCGCATCACACCGTATATATGACAGACATAGCTGCAACAGTGGCCGCAATGCTGCATATACAGATGCCCAATGGTTGTATAGGCCATGTAATTACCGATATGTATAAATAATCCCTTTAGGGGTATAAAATAGCATAAGAACGATAGTGCCTACCTTTGTCCCTACAAATACAGGGATAACTATGTTCAACCTAAAGATAATAATTGCAAGTACGCGCCCCGGCAGGAAGGGGCCTTCTATAGCCTCATGGGTTTATGATGTAGCCAAAACACACAATGAATTCGATACGGAACTGGTAGACCTGGCCGAGATCAACCTGCCCTTCCTCGACGAACCCGAACATCCCCGCCTGCAGAAATACCAGCACCAGCATACTAAAGACTGGAGCGCAAAAATAAATGAGGGTGATGCCTACATAGTGGTGACCAGCGAATATAACTTTTCCATTCCGGCCTCGCTGAAGAACGCAATGGATTACCTGTATAACGAGTGGAACTATAAGCCTATGGCCATAGTAAGTTATGGGGGTGTATCAGGAGGCCTCCGTGCCGCACAATCGCTCAAGCAGGTGATAACAGCGCAAAAGATGATGCCGCTTGCAGAATCGGTACCTATACCCTTCTTTACCCAATTCATAGATGCCGACGGGAAATTCAATGCAACAGACATACATAACAAAGGCCTGGGCATATTGCTAAAAGAGTTGGCATTCTGGGCCGATGGAATGAAATATATGAGGGAGAAAAAGAAAACACAGTAACCTAACTACGCCGGGCATTTATTGCCGCAACGCTGCACCACCCCATGCAGCAAAACCACCGACAATGCCGCCAACTGCTGCTGCTACGATGAGGAACAAGCCATAACCCGGCAGGTGAAATAGCTGCGCCATCCTGCCGGAAAGGATGTGCTGGTTGGCAATATCGGCATATAATGAGCAGCTTAGCCAAAAAATGAAAATACCCAGGAAGCCCGACAAAAATGCTTTACCCATTTTTTGAGGCAACAGCAAGGCAACTACAAAAGCTGCAACTGCAATTATCCACCATGGCAGGAAACTTGCACTGATGGCTGCAAGTATTGTGGTTAATAATATGGTACTTATAAAACGCATCTTATTTGTTTTGTATCGTCCAGGTGTATTTTATACTGCTGTCCTTTTGCGAGGAGTTCTTTAAAAAATTCAGCCGGTGATATTTCCCGTTGGTCCAGTCGTCTATGAATGTAGCATAATATTTACTACCGGGGTTACCACTCTGACCACCCGGGTATATGCCATATGCTTCTATGCCTTGGGTCATCTGCACCACCATGCGCCATGAAGGCCCATGATCGCCCTTGGCAGCATTCAGCACATTGCCCCAACCGCCTATCTTTCGTTCTTCATAGCTGAAAGCCGGCAGTTTGGCCAGGTGTTTTATCGTAGTGTTCTTAGCTTTATACCATTGTAAGGAGTTCGTTTTTTCAAGTTTGCTCAAGCTATCCTGTGCTTCTTTATAGCTCATGTTGATCACTGCAGCCAGCTTACCCAGGCTGGGCTGCAGGTGATATTGTATGGCACTGTCGCTTTGTATCATTAATTCCATGGTCCGCTCTGGCAAAGGCGCCAAAGGCACCGGGTCTTTAGCCAGCATATCCTTCCACATGTCCTTATACAAGTAATACCACCATAGCTGGTAAACAGTGGCCACCGTACTTTCTGCATTTAAATTATAGTCCCATTTTTTCAGTTCTTCAATATGCTTGTCATTGGCCTGCACATAGCGCAGCATGATGGGGAGTGTATGCTCGGCAAGATATGAATGCACATCCTGCTGTATGGCCATCATATCCTGCACAGTAGCATTGCTGACCTTGCTTAGCAATTCGTTGAGCCGCCATGCCCTAAGCTGGTAGAAATAACCATTATACCAATAAGGATAAGTGCTGTCCGTGACGGTCTGGTTGGCCGAGCTTACAAATCCCTGTGCGGGGTTGAGCGCATGTGGGTTCTCTTGCGGTGGTATAGGCTGCCCCCACAGTGTGCTGCTGTCGCGGCCCTCCATTACATAACGTCCCTGGTCCTTCCATTTGTCTATGAACTGGCCCTGCCCCCACATAGCTATGTTTCCGGCGCAGTCGGCATATACCATATTCTGGGCAGGGCATTGAAAATGTATGATCGCATCTGTGAACTCCATATAATTCCAGGCATGGTTCACCATATACAGTGCCAGCATCTCATTGCTGGCCTTATGCCCCATCCAGCATAGCGCTATAGGCTTTTTCAGTCCGCCAGGTCCTTTGAAATGTGCATCATACATCACCGGCCCATGTATGGTATAATTTACCGTATCTATAAAAATAGGTTTTCCTTTCACCGCTATACGTTCTATCCTTTCCTTATACGGCACTGCCTTACCGTCGAATAGGTAAGCATCTTTATTACCCGGGGCAGGGTCTATTGCATAAAAGTCTTTTACATCACGGTAGTTATTGGTAAAACCCCAGGAGATACTATCATTGAAACCGATCACTATGCCTGGTGCGCCGGGCAGCGATACCCCGTATACATTCATTGTGGGTGTCTGTAACTGCACCTGGTACCATAAAGAAGGGAGATTAAGTCCCAAATGAGGATCATCGCAAAGTATAGGGGCACCGCTCTGCGTATGCACCCCGCTAACAGCCCAGTTATTACTGCCTTTGCCCTCATTACTTTCTTTAGCCGGTTCAAAGTCTGTAGCAGTTAAGTGTGCCCATAGGTCACCGGCGGGCACCTCTGCCTGTTTGTACAATGCCTGGTCAAAATGTGTTCCTTCCGGTATCACAGGCGTGCTGCTATAATCGCGCCCAGGATATAGCATGGCAAAGGTCTCAGGGGGTAGCATATCACGCAGCAGGCTCAGCTCTATATCTTCGGTATATCCTGTAAGGTCATCGGCCATATACTTCATGAGCAATGATGTCTTCAGGTTAGTCCATTCTTCCGGGGCAAAGTCCATAAGCTTATACTCCAGCGGGTAGTCGCGGTATTCCAGCTTGTCTATGTACTCATTTACGCCTGCTGTATAAGCATCCAGCATTTCTTTGGTACGCGGGTCCTGCTCTATGACCTCAAGCGATCGTTCTGCACCATATACCATACCTTTTCGCCGTTGCTTACGGTCAAAGTCCAGCGCCTTCTCCCCGATCACTTCGCTCACCCGCCCACCTGCGGCTCTTGTCTGCAAGTCCATTTGCCACAGCCTGAAGTAAGCATGTATATACCCTTGTACATAATAGGCATCATGCTCATTTGCAGCATGTATGTGCGGCACCATATATTCATCATACCATACGCTTACCGGGGCATGTAATGACGGCAATACTATATTTCCTGAAAAATCTTTCCCTGCAGGTTCTGCATTTGCGGCCCACCCTTTTACCGGGTCGAGCAGCTTACCCAAAGCAGGTAAAGAACCTATAGGCCGGTCCAGCAGGTACACGAGAGCAACAGTGATCAATACCGGTATCAAAGCACGCATTGGGCGCATCAGTCAGATTCTTTTATCTAAAGCTAGTGAAAGGAAATTACATTTTACAGTAATGCCCGGCATTTATGCCTGGTGTAAAACAAATGGCATATCTCCTTAATGCTCCACAGGAAATTCTATCTCGTATGCTTTCCCGCTCTTTACGGGCAGGCTGTGCGAGCGCAACCAGGGGTTCAGCAACTTCAGCATTTTATAACTGCTGCCGTTCTGCTTCGCGAAGTCCGACAGGTTATCTATACTTGCGGTAACCTGCACGGTCTTTGTTTTTACGGGTTTATATACATCATCACTATCCAGCATAAAGCCCCATACCTTTGGTTGCGATAGTATCGTTTTTAGCGACAGGATGCGGAAGATGTAACGGTTTGTCTCCTCAGGGAATACCATATCATAATAAGTATTACCGCCCTGGAAATCTACCTGACGGGCATAGCCTGCCTGCCCGCAGTTATAGGATGCCGCAGCAGCCGTCCAGCTACCCAGCTTTTTATATGCATCTTTAAAATAGGCACATGCTGCATCGGTAGCCTTGGCTATATTATAACGCTCGTCCACATTATCGTTTATTTCCAGCCCGTAGCGTATGCCGGTATCTTTCATGAACTGCCAGAGGCTGGCCGCGCCAGCGGGTGAGGTAACCTGCGGCTGCAATGAGCTTTCCGCTACACATACGTATTTAAAATCATCGGGTATGCCATTGGCTCTCAGTCTTGCTTCAATGAATGGGAAATAGCGGGTCACATTCTTCAGCATATATATGGTGCCCCCATGCGCGTAATAGTTCACGATCATATCACGGTCCAGTCGTTCACGCACTTCCCAGCGGTTCAGCGGCACAGGCTCACCGGCAAAGTCCAGCTTTTTAGGCAGTTCCGGGCTATACCATTTATATTCCAGTTTGCCATTATCTTTCACTTCCACGCTCGCCTCGCCGGGATCTGGATCGCGAAATGCAAAACCCGCTATAGTGGCCGCACCGGCAATGGCACCGGCAACAAAAATGAATATAAGTTTGGTCTTATTGCGCATATGATAAATTTAAGGAAAATAGCCGAACAACATTCGTTAATATTCCTGCTCAGCAGTCAATATTCGCTATTCATTATTATTTGCAGGGCCATTAACAGCTACATGGCATAATTTTGTTGAACCTTTTCCGGGGAACTTACGTTTATTTATATTATGCGCTTTATAATCACCATTTTATTGTTATCCTTTGGCACAGTTGCTCATGCAAAGTATCAATGGTTCAACAGCCCGGAATTCTGGAAGAATACGCCGCTCGACAGCGAATTGACCATTAGCCCGGCCGAGTTGGATACATGCCTTATTGTAGCCAGCAACCGTAAAATAGAACGCGACAGTATGCGCTATATGACCGAGCAGCGTGACGAAGGAGTTATACGCTACTTCTTTGTTTATGTAAATAATGGTATATGGCATGTGCTGCCTGTTAATTCGCTGGAAGCTGCGATCGCCTGCCTGCCAAACAAAACGGGCCTCGACTGGCTGATATATACCGAGGGGATGGGGAAAACTTTTGTCGGTGATCTTGACCGGGGCATACGTATGGCTGCTTATTATAAGCTCAATGTGCTGCTGCTCGACTACCCCAGCATCAATACACATAAAAAATCATTGGGAAATTATTTTTTCGCAACAAGGAATGCCAACCGTGCCTACCATGAATTTACCCCGGTGCTGGATACCATGAAACAATTAAGGCTGAATGGCAAACTGGGGCCCGGATGTTTTACTTTATTCTTTCACAGCATGGGCAATAAAGTGTTGATGCAACTGGCTAAAGATGATAAGGCATTACAGCCACTGAACGACACAACGTGGGTGAATAACCTGGTACTCAATTCGGCCTGCGTACCCCAAAGGCATCACCGCAAATGGCTCGATAAAGTAGACTTCGCAAAAGCCATATATATCGACTACAACCCTAATGATAAGACCCTCTACCTGGCACACCTCGTAAGCTTCAGGAAACAACTGGGCGAAAAAGTAAAAAAACCTTTAACACCTAAGGCATACTATTTCAACTTCAGCAAAGTAGTGGGTGATAATCACAGTAATTTCCTGCCCTTACCCGGCCATACACCTGTGGTCGATGAAGCTATCACTTACTATCGCCAGGTACTGCATGGCAATATACTTATGCTGGCCAACCAGACGAAATATACGCCAAGCACCTATGATGGTATAGGCTGGGATATACAACCATGGGATTCAACGGGTCAAAATATCTCTACAGCACAGAAATAATACCTTAGCATTCACTAAGATTGATGGGGAAATTAAGGGCAAGGCCGCCCTCGGCAGTTTCTTTGTATTTATGATTCATATCCTGGGCAGTTTGCCACATCGTATTCACTACGGCATCCAGCGATACTTTGGCATGATCGGGATTGCTCTGAAGGGCCAGCTGCGATGCTGTTATTGCCTTTATGGAGCCCATAGTATTACGCTCTATACAGGGCACCTGTACCAGCCCGGCCACAGGGTCGCAGGTTAGGCCCAGGTGGTGCTCCATAGCTATCTCTGCAGCCATCATACACTGTCTTGGTGTGCCGCCAAGGCACTCAGTAAGTGCTGCTGCAGCCATCGCAGATGATACGCCTATCTCGGCCTGGCAACCACCCATAGCAGCCGAAAGCGTTGCACCTTTCTTGAAGATACTTCCTATCTCTGACGCGGTGAGCAGGTAACGGATGATATGTTCATCATCAAAACCGTCGCAAAAGGCAATATAATATTGCAGCACAGCAGGTACTACGCCCGCAGCGCCATTCGTAGGCGCGGTCACTACGCGGCTGAAGGAGGCATTCTCTTCATTCACCGCCAGCGCAAAGCAGCTTACCCAGTCCAGCGTGTACTGAAAACCACTGCCGCCATCCCGTATAGCCATTACCCACTCTTCATAATTATTGTAGGTCCGGCCCTTTAATAGCTTCTTATTCAATGCGGCAGCCCGCCTGTTTACATGCAGCCCGCCGGGTAGTTCGCCCTGTACATGGCAGCCGCGGTATATACAGTCGCGCATGGTGCGCCATATATTCAGTACGCCTTCTCTTGTTTCCGGTTCATTACGCCAGGCATGCTCGTTCTCCATCACCACTTCCGATATGCTCAGGCCTGTCTTCATGCACCAGTGCAGCAGTTCCGATGATTTGTCAACCGGGAAAGGCAGGTCAACAACAGTACCTGCACTTGTACCCTCCCCTTCTTTCAAC
Organism: Bacteroidetes bacterium 46-16; assembly: GCA_001897835.1. GTDB lineage: Bacteria > Bacteroidota > Bacteroidia > Chitinophagales > Chitinophagaceae > MKUN01. The sequence goes on along the minus strand of MKUN01000014.1, from coordinate 82,583 downwards.
ACAAAGCCCCCGCCTATGGAGTAATAGGTCTCGGCTATATGCTGGCCGTCGCTGAATGTACATAGGAAGGTAAGCGCATTGGGGTGCATGGCCAGGCTCTCGGTGTAGAGGAATATGATATCGGCTGCGGGGTTAAAATTAACCTCAGCTTCCCCACCCAGCATTATCTTCCTTTGCTCCACTACCCATTGCATACGGGGTGTTATCTGGTTCACATCAAAGGTAACGGGGTCTTCGCCACACAGGCCAAGCAATACCGCTACATCTGTACCATGACCGATACCGGTCTTGGCCAGCGAACCATACAGCAATACCTGCACGGTAGAAACCTTGTCTATGCCATACTCCCTGATACTATCGAGGAAACGAAGGGCTGCACGCCAGGGGCCAAGTGTGTGTGAACTGCTGGGGCCTACTCCTATCTTAAAAATGTCAAATACCGAGATGCTTTCTTTTTTCACCTAATTACCTGTTCACACAAAAATAGGGGGAAAATACATTCCCCCAAAACTTCTTGAACATGCTTGCAATATTATGGCATCAATACATGGTCTATTACATGTATCACCCCGTTCGACTGGTACACATCCTTTATCGTTACCATAGCCGTATTGCCCTTAGCATCCCTGATCCACAGCGAACCGTCTTTTTGCATAACGGTCAGCTTTTCACCCTGTACTGTAGTCAGCATGGCCATACCGCCAGCCGCTTTTACTTTAGCCATAAGGGCCTTCGAATCAAGATCGCCCGCCACCACATGGTAAGTAAGCACTGCGCTAAGTTTACTCTTATTCTCGGGTTTCAGGAGGTTATCAACCGCCCCTGCTGGCAACATACCGAAGGCCTCATTGGTAGGGGCAAATACGGTAAAGGGGCCCTTGCCCTCCAACGTGCCGACCAGCCCCGCAGCTTTTACGGCAGCCACCAGTGTAGTGTGGTCTTTAGAGTTGACCGCATTCTCAATGATATTCTTCGTAGGATACATAGGCGCCCCGCCTACCACTACTGTTTTGCCGCCTTTGGCATATACGGCTGTACCGAAAACCAGCATCGCTGCCGCTAAAATGATGTGTTTCATAAATTTTGTTTTGGTTGTTTAGATATGTTATCCTTTACACTTACGACAACTTTTATGATCTGGTTTTCACTTAAAGAAAAAAGGGTCCCTGCGGCAGCGCCACAGGGACCCCTTTATTAACTATGGGAAAATACTATTTTACACTGATGTGATAAGGCAGCTGCATCATCGCTTTGCCATTCATCTTGCGCAGGTCTTTCAACTGGCGGTACCATTCATACTCTTCACCAAGCTCGCTCTGCAGCGTGGCTTGTACGGCAGCAGCAGCGGCAGTATTACCCTTGAACTTACGCAAAAGACTTTCAAATTTATCCATAGGCTCAGGAAACGTGATCACCTGGTAATCGCTTACTTTAGCCATGGCTGCAGCACTCTTGATAGCGCGGTCCAGCCCGCCGATACCGTCTACAAGATGCCTGTCCAGCGCATCGCTGCCCGTCCATACGCGGCCTTGCGCAAAGCTGTCCACAAGCGCAATATCCATCTTGCGGCCTTCGGCCACACGGCTTTTAAAGATGTGGTATATGGTATCAACTGAGTTTTGCACACGTTGTCCTTCATCAGCCGTTAAAGTACGCACACCTGTTGGAAAATCGGCATAAGGTCCGGTTTTTACGTTATCGAAGGTCACGCCCAGCTTGTTCTTCATCAGGTCCTCGGTGCTGAACATCATACTGAAGACACCGATGCTGCCGGTTATCGTGTTCGACATGGCAAAGATGCTATCGGCCTGGCAGCTAATATAATAACCGCCCGAGGCAGCATAGTCACCCATTGATACAATAAGGGGTTTCTTCTTACGCAGCAATTGCAGTTCACGCAATATCACTTCTGATGCCAGTGCGCTGCCACCCGGTGAATTAACGCGCAATACCACTGCCTTCACTTTATCGTTCTTTGCCAGTTTGCGTATATTATCCACCAGTGTTTCGGATGCTATCTCGTAATCATTGTTCTGCTCACCGTCCACTATACTGCCTTCTGCTATCAGCACAGCGATCTTTTTATCGTTCAGCTTGCGGTCACGCTTCACATTCTCTGTATATTCATCCATGCTGATGTATTCTATCTTATCTTTTTCTGCCGTACCTGTTTTGCTCCTCAGGTCATGTTCCACTTCGTCCCAGTAGCGCAGCCCATCCACCAGTTTATACCTCACCGCATCAGCAGGAAACTGCACCGCGCCAGTATTGGCCAGTTGAGCAATAGTAGCCGTATCGCTATGCGTATGCTGTACGGCTGCAAGCAGGAATTCGCTCCAGAAGCCCTGCAGGTATCTCGTGATCTGCGCCCTGTTCGGATCACTGATCTTCTCTGCACGGAAAGGCTCGGTGGCACTCTTGAACTTGCCTGCATAAAATATCTCCGGCTTCAGTTCCAGTTTTTCCAGCGATCCTTTAAAGAAAGGTATCACCGTAGCGAAGCCCTTAAGCTCAAAACCACCCACCGGGTTGAGGAACACACTATCGGCCGCTGAGGCGATGTAATACCCGCCCTGCGTGATATCCTCGCCATAAGCGTAAAGAAACTTACCGCTCTTCTTGAAATCTACCAGCCCGGCACGCAGTTGCTGCATCGTGGCCCATCCGTTCGGTGATGGCTCCAGCTTCACCAGTATACCTTTTATGTTATTATCTCCTTTGGCATGATCTATCGCCTTCAGCGCATCATAGAGCCCTGCATTATAAGATATATCAGCACTAAAGGCCGCCAGCGAATTACTTTCGCCCTGCTCATGCAGGCGCTTGCCAAGGTCCACTACCAGCACAGAGTTAGCCTTCAGTTTATTCTCCCCGTCCGCATTGCTCGCTTTCGATACCAGGTTTACGATCACCCCGATAAAAAGGCCCAATATGATAACGCCTGTCACCACCATAGCCAGCAATGAGGCAAAGAACATCTTAAAAAACTGCTTCATAATACTTTATGATCTCTTTATTTGAGTTGCAAAGATACAACCACATATCATAACACCTAAGCAACTATTCGGCGAACAGGGGTGATTTAGCAGGTGAATGCCCGGTGGACAGTTGATTAGGTTGATTGGTGAACAGGGAATAACGATAATATAGTATCGGATACTAATGCAGGAAACTTATCAGCCTATTCAACCAATCAACTTAATCAACCTATCTTTACCCCAATGCACACCATCTACCTGCTACTAGGCAGCAACGAAAGCGGGCGTATGGCCTGGCTGCGCAATGCCATCGAACTATTACAGCAGCATTGCGGCGAGGTGACCGACCGTTCTGCTATATACGAGACCGCAGCCTGGGGCCTCGAAGACCAGCCCGACTTTCTCAATATGGCACTCTGCCTTAATACTAAGCTTAGCCCGGAAGAATTGTTGCAATGCACCCAGTCCATAGAACAGCAACTAGGCCGGCAACGTACCATAAAGTGGGGGCAGCGTACCCTCGATATAGATATCCTTTTTTACGATAAGGATATAATAGACATCCCCGGCCTCAAAGTACCGCACCCCTACATACAAGACCGTCGCTTTGCACTGGTACCGCTGGCCGATATAGCCCCGGGCTTTGTGCACCCGCAACTTCACAAGACCATTGCTGAACTCCTGGAGATCTGCCCGGACCCGCTCCCGGTAACCAAACACAGTTAAACACCCGGTGATACCTACCAAATTGTCAGCCTATTAACCATCCACGGCAATTTATCCACATATCAGCCGATCAGCTTGTCAACCTATCCGGCTAAAACTATCTTTATCCTCCCCATGTACCGTTATATAGCCATAGAAGGAAACATTGGTGCAGGCAAAAGCACCCTCGCCACCCTGCTTGCCAAACACTACGATGCCCGCCTTGTGCTCGAAGAATTTGCTGATAACAATTTCCTGCCCAAATTTTACGAAGACCCGGAGCGCTATGCCTTCCCGCTTGAGCTATCCTTCCTTGCCGACAGGTATACCCAACTCAAGCAGCTCCTTATCAGCCAGGATCTCTTTCAGCAAAAGATCGTTTCCGATTATATTTTCACCAAGAGTAAACTCTTTGCACGCATCAACCTGAAGGAACAGGAATACGAGCTCTTCCAGAAACTCTTTGACATCATCGACCTGCACCTGCCCCCGCCCGACCTGCTCATATACCTGCATGCACCCGTACCGGGCCTGCAGCACAACATCCGCAAGCGTGGACGCGAATACGAACAGAACATCCCTAACGATTACCTGCATAATGTACAGGAAGTGTACAGTCAGTACCTCAAGCGCGAGATACATAAGACCCTCATTATAGATATGGACGGGGTCGACTTCATCGAAAAACCGCATCACCTCAACCAGCTCATCGACTTCATCGAAAAAGACTACGATTTCAGTACCCACTACCTCTCCATCGAATAATATCGCAGCATTGCCATAAGCCTGCGGCTCCCCTTTCATCCCCCAAAATTCCCGTTTGGGCAAGGTTCATTGCTGCCATGCCCTTATATATGTATAGTTTAAATGCAGCATTCCCCATTACAAGCATTTTTCATCCACTTTTCTTAACTAAAACACATTTGCATGAACAAACGGAATGTTACATTTTTTGCCCTGGCCGCAGGACTTACCATCTTAACACTGAGCAGTTATAATACGGGGCCTGCCCTAAATGGCTACGACTGCACCGGCGCCGAGACAGGACTCGGCAACCCCACCGGCTGTGCAGGAGGCAGTTGCCACGGCACATCTGCAACTGCAGGTATCACACTCGCCATAGAGGTCGATACCATAGGCGGCACACCGGTTACGCAATATGCACCGGGTATCACCTATACCATCAAGATAACAGGCACCAATACCACCAACAACAACCTGCCCAAATACGGCTTTCAGTGTGGCGTCATCAAAGGTACGGCTGCAGCAGTCACACCGGTCAATGCAGGCACCCTGCAGCAGGTAGGCCTGCCTGGAGGTGTAGCCTATAGGGCCGCAAACCCGGGCAACTATGTGGTGAACCTTATAGAACACACCACCCGGCTCAATCCTGCCACGGGTACCGGCGGCAATGGTACTACTTACGTCCAGTCCTTTAGCTGGACAGCCCCTGCATCCGGCACCGGTTCGGTATCGGTATGGGCAGCCCTCAATGCCGTGAACAACGATCAGACCAACAGCACCGCCGATAAATGGAACACCAACCACGTGATCCTTACCGAAGCGCCTGCTGCACCAGGCAACCCGCCTGTAGCAGCCCTGTCGGTCAATAATGATACTGTTTGTGCCGGCACATGCCTCAACTTTACCGATCAAAGCACAGGCGCCACCAGTTGGGCATGGACCTTTACCGGGGCGGCTACTACAACCTCTGCGTTGCAAAACCCTGCTAACATATGCTACAACACCGCCGGCACCTATACCGTGCGGCTTATAGCTACCAATGTCAACGGTTCCGACACCGCCACACATACCATAGTGGTGAACGCATTGCCCGCTGCTCCTACGGTCACTGCTGCCGGGCCCAACCTTAGCGTACCCAATACTTTTAGCACATACCAGTGGTATAATGGCGCTACTCTTATAAGCGGAGCTACCAATAATAGCTATACAGCCACTGTGAATGGCGATTACCATGTGGTGGTGACCAATGCCAATGGCTGCAGTGCACTATCCGATACCGCAGTGGTTACCGGCCTTGCCGTGCAGAACGTGAACAGCAGCGGCAGTATAGCCCTCTACCCCAACCCCAACGATGGTGCCTTTACCCTTAGCGGGCAGGCAGCCCCTGCTGGCAACAGTATTACCGTACAAGTAAGCGATATCACTGGGCGCGTGGTGAAAACTGCGCAACTGCCCCTTGATAATGGTATGCTCAACCAGCTCATAAAACTCGACAATGCAATACCCCGTGGCCTATACATAGTACGCTTTGCCTCCGGCAACCGCAGCTATGTGATACCATTTGAGAAGAAATAGGTTTTCATGATTAGGTTAAATGAAAGGGCCGTCCTGCACCTGCAGGACGGCTCCTTTTTTATTCCTCCTTGCGCCAGGCCCTGTGCGATAGCGAAGGGGGCCAGGCGGATGTAGAAGCCGGGGCCAGCGCCCCGCCGTCACTTCGCCCCGGTCAATGGGCGGCAACTGCACCTGCCAATTTCACCATACAAAAGGGCGGCATTAATATACCACCCTTGGTTTTATGGACCACAACTGAAAACTGAATAAACATAAAAATATACCGCATTGCCAAATAAAAACAGCGTGAAAACACCCTTTTATACCTCGGCCGGTGCAAGTATGTTTCCTGCATTGTGCATAGCATAAAAAAGAGCAGGCCTTTCGGCCCACCCTGTTCTGCTCCGGTCAAAGAATTTTCTAACCTTCGTTTTTCTTATCCTTTTTATCTTTTGCCTTATCATCTCCACCCGATGAAAGACCTAAAAAGCTGAGAATACCACCTACGCTTAGGTTCGCACCCACATAGGCAGCATATAGCGGGTCATACCTGGGAAATAGCCCCCTTATATCTGCACCCAATACTATTTGTGTGTTCTCATTCATGGCTTGTGTAAAGTAGGCACGCACAAGGTAAAAGCCCCGCCAGCCCCTGTTTTTACCCGGGTCTAATATTACCGGCACATAGTTATTCATCACCTTAGGATAATCGGAGGTAATACCCAGCGTAGGCTGGAAAAAGAACATACTCTTACGCCATGGTCGTAGCGCAAAGGTCAGGCCAAGGCCAAAATACCCGTCTAGTTTTGTTACAGAGTTAGTATTCTGCAAAGCCGACCGCCGTACAAAACTGTCTTGCGAAATCTCGTTATGGTAAACCATAGTATCGGTGCTAAGGTTAGTTATTGTGGTAGATGCCGTCCATTTGCTTACCAGTAGTTCGAAATGCGCATGCAGATAAATATAATTACTGTCAGGATCCCGGGTGCCATATATGATCAGGTTGGGCTGTGCATACAAGCTCCATGCAGTTGAACCTGTAACTGTCTTGTACTTGTTTGCCTGGCGCAGGTAAGTAGAGCCGCTATCAAGGTTCTGTAAAGGATTTTTTATTACATTCTCATAGCGTACCTGTTCATGCAGGGTATCTATAATGCCATAATTAAGTTTCATCATGCCTACATTGAATCCACAAGGGTATTTTTTCCTGGTGGATGGTGCAAAGATGTTCACATGACCAACGTAACTGACGTCCACCTTTCCTGTAAAATCAAAATTGACCGCATTAAGAAACATTAGCTTTCGATTAAATGCTTCCGTTGTATTCTCAGGCTTTGTCTGTGGCGGCTTCTCCTCACGCTCTTCCTGTTCATTATCCCCGTTTTCTTCATTTTCCATGCTCACTGTTGTATGTATCTCCCTTTGGGGCCTGGGCTTGGGTTTCGGCTTTTTGTTGTCGTCTCGTTTGCGCGTCTGCCCTTCTGCAAGACCTGCAAAAAGTGCCAGCAAAATGCTCAGTAGTAATATTTTTTTCATTTCCGTTGCTTTTGTGCCTACTCTCGATACGTTTTCGGCTTCCCGTTTTTCACGAAAAATATTGTTGATCCCAATGAGTATCAACGTGAAAAATACCCTTCGCATGCCCGTAAAAAGTGTATACCTAATGCAGCCACGGGATATTCCGGGCGCTTCCTCCCGTCGTCAGGAAAAAGTAATTTCCTGCTCTTGTTCTGTTCTTCACCAACAATTGTAACAGATGCTTGCCCTACCCACAAAACACCCATTAATAATTTTAGCTGTATGACACTTTATCCACAATATTTGGATACCCCGACCCGGCAAGCGTAACTTGCTTCGCAGCTTGTCAGCTTACGTGTCCGTAAATTCAGGCTTATTTCTTTAATCGCTTTGTATATGGTTAAGTATATAAAACCTGCATACTGCCGCTGCCCGCTGCCACTGGAACAAGTAAAGGCAGCCCCCTCCCTGTCTCCTTTTAAAGACGAACATGAAACGACAGGAACTCCCTCCCTGTCTCCTTTTAAAGACGAACATGAAACGACAGGAAATAACTATTTTTGCTCTGTGTAGCCACTGGCAGGCCTTTTGTCAAATTACAGGCAAGGGAACAGGAAATAACTCCTTGACGAGGAAGTAAGAAATAATGAAAAAAAAATAATTTCTCATTAAGAAGAAAGCAGAACAAGGCAGGAAGCAAACCTGAAGCGATATCCACATCATATAGCATGCTATAAATGACTGAAAATGAATATAAAAAGATGATTTATCGTCCAAACTAACTTCCGAAAATGAATTATTTCAGTAAACCGGAAGCAAACCTATCAACTTGTCAACATATCAACCCAAAATCCTATCTTCGCGCAAAATTTTAAAAAAGTATCTATGAATTGGAATCCGGCAGGAATGATGGAAGAACTCATCTCCACCACGCAAAAACTGGCAAAAGGCTACGAAACACTGGAGCAGATAGGCGATGTGGAAATAGGCGCCACTCCCAAAGACCTCGTTTGGGAAAGCGGGCATGTAAAGATGTACCACTACAGGCGCGATACGCCGGCCAAATGTAAAACACCCGTGCTGGTATCCTTCGCCATGCTCAACAGGCATGATGTGCTCGATCTCCAGAACGATCGCAGCCTGATGAAGAAACTGCTCGATGAAGGATTGGATATCTATATAATGGACTGGGGTTATCCCACCAAAGCCGACCGCTACGAGACCATGGAAGATTATATCGATGGTTATATGAACGATGCCGTTGACTTTGTGCGCAAGAGCAATAAAGTAGATAAGATACACAAAATGGGTATCTGCCAGGGCGGCACATACTCCATGATATATGCATCGCTCTACCCCGAAAAGCTGAAGAGCCTCACCACCTATGTAGCACCATTCGACTTCTCTACCAATAGCTGCATGCTCTATACATGGACAAAGTATATAGACGTGGACACAATGGTGGACAGCATGGGTACCATACCCGGCGAGATGATCGACAGTTCATTCGGCATGCTGAAGCCCAGCATGAACATCAGCAAATACCTCGGCATCCTCGATTCCCTCGATGATAAAAAGAAGATGCAGAACTTCCTGCGTATGGAAAAATGGAAGGGTGATCTGCCAGCCATACCCGGCGAGATGTACCGCAAATACATTAAAGACCTCTTCCGCGATAATAAGCTCATTAAAGGCGAACTGGAACTGGGCGGCCGCATAGTGGACCTGAAAAAAATGACCGTTCCTTTCCTCAATGTTTACGCTACGGACGATAATATCATCCCCAACGAAAGCACACTGCCTATCATGAAAGCTATAGGTGCTAAGGATAAGAAAGAATATCCTTTCCCCGGCGGCCACATAGGCGTATTTGTAGGCGGCAGGTCACAAAAGGAATTGGGCCCTGCAGTTGCAGAATGGATCATAGAAAGGTGCTAAAATAATTAGTCCGGACGAGACCATCCGGACCATGTGACGCACGAACGGTGTACCCAAGCAGTACACCGTTCTTTCATTAATCACACACAACTGAAAACTGGTTTTTTCGTGGTAACAGGTTGTTTATATTGGTATATCCTGTACAACACTCAGCTAGCCAGGCAAATAATGATCGGAACCGATACCTATTACTAGGGCTTCAGGTTCCTGTCCTGGTTTTGTTGCTCTTCCCTGTCCACATTAGGTACTTCGTTCTTATCAGTACGCTCGGTTTCCTGCTCTTTATCGGCAGCTACCCTGCGTTGCTGATCCTGGTTCAAGTCCTTACTGCGGTCAGTACCTGCGTGTTGTTCACTTTCAGTCCTGTTCTGGCCCTCGCCCTGTTGGGGCGTTCCGGGCTTCCTGTTCTTTTCTTCCATGGGACAAAGATTTTTTTTGGTTCACAAATAGTTAAAAGCTTTGGTTTTCATGATGATCGTTTCATGGCAATCCGGGTATTGGTAACACGTGTTCTTCTAAATGATAAAAAATAACGTGCCAATGACGCATTAAAAACCCCGAACGGGTACAGATGTAAGCCATAATTTTGTTAAGCACGTTATAAAAAAGCATCGTCCCTCTTAGCAGGTATAGCGAGGATATGCAGTTCTGTCATTTATACATAATTCTTATTGCTTATGCACGGATATTAAATACGGTGTGATGAAAAAGAAAGGATATTTTAGCAAAGCGAAGACAAAGGCCTGTGGCCGCTATGGGGAAAAACCTGCACAGCAAAAACGGGGCTTTGTGGAAATACATGATACAATATGACCACAGGAGCTATCAATTACCCATATACCATACATAACACCCGGCTGAGCAATGGCTGTAATATAGCCTATGTAGATGAGGGCAAAGGGGATAAAACGCTGCTGTTCATACATGGGTTGGCCACCTATGCACTTAGCTGGAAAAAGAACATTGAAGGGCTAAAAAAACAATACCGCTGTATAGCTATAGACCTGCCCGGCAATGGATTCTCCGACAGGGGTGACTATAGTTACAGTATTTCCTTCTTTGCTGCAACGGTTATTGAATTCATTCATAAGCTGGGGCTGACAAACGTGATACTCGCCGGACACTCTATGGGTGGGCAAATAGCCATCACAGCACTATTAAATGAACCGGGATGCGCCGAAAAGCTGGTACTATGCGCCCCGGCAGGCTTTGAGACCTTTAGCCCGGTAGAAAAAGATATATACCAGCGTGCCATACAGTTCTTCGACCTGTTCTCGACCGAAGAGAACAGCCTGCGCAAGGCCATACAAAGCAGCTTTTACCATAGCCCTACCCAGGGCGATGATATGGTGCATGACCTTACAGGTATCATGCAGGCCTATCCCATAAAAGTGTATCGAGCTATGATAGATGCCTGCGTAGCCGGTATGCTTAATGAGCCGGTATTTGACAGGCTGCATTTAATAAAGCAGCCTACGCTGGTCATGTATGGCGAGCGCGATGCCCTGATACCCAACAAACTACTGCACCCGGTAAGCACACGCAAAATAGCCGAGGCCGGCGTGGCACAAATGCCGGACGCTACGCTGCATATGATACCACAGTGCGGTCACTTCCTGCAATGGGAAAAGGCAGATGTAGCGAACAGCTATATAAAGGATTTTGTAAATTAAGTGTGCTTCTTTATTATTTCTTGCCTCTTTTTAGGCCGGGGTATTTCATGTTGAGGGATACGAGGAGATCGCGCAGGGCCCTGGCTACAAGATATGATTTGTACCAGTTCTTATCAGCAGGGATGATCTGCCAGGACACCTCGCTGCAGTTTTCCATAGCCTCTTCGTAGCATTTCCTATACTCATCCCACTGGGCCGACTCTACTATATCTTCGGCATTGTATTTCCACATCTTCTGCGGTTTCTCCATGCGCTCTTCAAGGCGGCTTCGCTGCTCGGCGTGCGATATGTGCAGGTAAAACTTGAGTATATGCGTATTGTTGTGCGTTACAAGCAGGCGCTCAAAATCATTGATGGCCTCCATCCTTTTTTGAGCGGTTTTATCATCTATCAGTTTATGCACGCGGGTTACGAGTATATCCTCATAATGCGAGCGGTTGAAGATGTGTATCATACCCTTTGCAGGAGTATGCTGGTGGATGCGCCAAAGAAAATCGTGGGCCAGTTCTTCGTCGGTAGGTTCTTTGAAAGGCTTTACATTCACGCCCTGCGGGTTCATACTGGTAAACACATCGCGGGTAAGTCCATCCTTACCACTGGCATCCATACCTTGTATAATGATCAGGACGGCATGTTTATTCTCTGCATAAAGCAGGTTCTGCAATTCATTGAGTTCATCCAGTATCTTTACAAGCTTTGCTTTATATACCCCTTTCCGTACAGATGAAGGTGGCACTGTACTTATCTCTTTGAGTTTGATCTTCGCCATAAACTTATTCTACCTCCATAGACAACTTGCGATAAGATTTTATAAATATCGCACCAAGGTTTTTATAAGGTGGTACGTAATCGGTAAACTTCTCCAGCAAGCCCTTCCTGCTTTTGGCATTGAAATAGGTATCCAGCTCCTGCCACATGTTGATCCAGTTGATGTCCTGCCCGGCCTGCACTTTGGTGAACAGTAGTTTCAGGATGGGTTCATTGATGCTCATCATACCCGTTTGCTTGGACGAGATAATGTGGGCATCGGGCGCCTGGTCGAGCACAATAGACAGGTTGTGGTAACCACCACATGAGCCCAGCACTATGATCTTATTATACTTGGATAACTTATCCATAGTAAGAGGCAGGTGATAGCTATGGCCCCGGTGTATCATTATAGTGGGGTGGATATTATTGGCATCGAGATAATTGCACAACTGCTTCTGTGCTTCTTCATCATCAGGCTCCTGCAAAGGCAGGTTGCAGTATATCACTACTTTTTTGCCTGTCGTTGAGGTTATGGTTGTCCAGTATTTATCATTGCTTATCCGCCATTTACCATCGCGGAAGTTGCCCAGGAAACTATTGTAGGCAGTATGGCCGTCCTCATCGCCAAAGAAAAAGACCTGTGCATATACATCACCAGAGTCACTTACAAGGCTCCTGAAGGGCACCAGGTTAATGGGTGGAAGACCCAGCCTTTCCGACTCGGCTATGGCCTGAGCATCATTACCTGTAGCTTTAATTCCATCGAACAGGGTCGCCAGCAGACCATATATGATAATACCTTTTTTGCTCCGCTCCTTGTAAGACAACTCATAGTTCTCTTTTACTTTATTTTCGAGAAAAGCGGCCAACTTATCATCGTTGATACTACCAAATGCATCTGCAACGTCCACTGCGTCTTCAAGGTCATCTTCCTTGCCCTTTTCAAGGCCGGCAATGAAATCGCTCATGACAGCGGTACGGTGCGCTTCATCCATCGATGCAAGAAATGTACTTAGTGTATTATAACCGGCACACATACGAATGAATGTACGGAAATGGTCGCGATGCACTTTATCGAGCAACTGGTCGCCGCTCATGGGTGCCATGCGCTCCATCATGCGGTTGAAGGTGCCGAGGAAGCTGCTGGTATATATCTCATCCTGGCCGTAAACCATTATAAAATAGAGGGTCTCAGGCGAAAAACCTTCTATGCCTTTAAAACGCACTGCATCTTTTTCCTCATGCAGATCGTTCATATTACGAACATATTTAAGCCCCCGGTAACCTAACTCACCGGAATAATAATCGGCACCTATCGTGTCTCCTGATAATTTAAGGCTAACGAGTGCCTGGAAATAAGCATCGTCGTTGGAAATGATGCTATCTACCTGCCTGATGGTGAGCTTGCCACTATAAACATAAGTAAGGAAGGTAAGGGCCTTGAGCGGTTGCGATGATTCATCTGTGATATGTACCAATGCCTGCACCAGGGGGTCCATGCAGCGCCTTACCGCACCCCTTAAGGTATAATTTGTAGAAGAGGCATAGTTAAACACTTCATTGGGCACCACGCGTGTGGCTGCTTTAATGATATCACAGGCATACGTTTCATTGGCAAACTCCGCAAGGCGCTTTATCATACGCTTGGGATTCTCCTTGCCCATTTCGATATATATATATGACTTCAACTGCGGATAACCATCCAGCAACTTATCTCCATTCTCAAGGGTAAAAATGTTCACATTGTTCTTTACAAAATCGTCCAGTTTGTTTTCATGCTCCGCAATGATCATGTCGTGCATATTGGTAACCAGCTTACGATAGTAAAAAGGCTCCACACGCATATCCTTATTGAATTTGAGCATCATATCGTAAATGGCCTGCAGGTAACGTATCTTTTCCTGGTTCACCATGGTGGCATCGCCGGCCAGGGCGGGCAGGTTCTCGATCATTTTTTCCATATGGCGCACATCTGTAAGCATGGCTTCAGTGAGCATACGGTTAATGAGCGAATCATCGGTAGAGAAATAAATGAAATTGTCTATAGCCCCGTCCGAAACATCGGCCTTCTTTATCTCGGCATCTATCCGGTCGTGAAACAACTGCCGCTGGCGCGGAACAGGTTGCACCAAAGTATCCACATCGTATATGCTGATCTTTTGGGCCGTATCCACCACTTTCTTCTTACGGTGCAGCAGCCCAAACTGAGCCCGGGCAGTTGCACCGAATGATAACAATATGAGTAAAAAGAATCCTGTCTTTAAGTGTCGCTTCAAATGCATTATAATTATTGCCCCTTTATATCTGTATGCCAAAAGTAGAAAGTCAAAAGTAAAAAGCCTGAAATATTTAAAATCTCAATAAACTATTTTACGTTTTCAATGTAATTATCGCAAAAATAAGGCCGTTTAAGGGTATAAAGCGTTAAGAAAGCGTGAAGAGGGTATATATAACCTCTCTTCTTATCCAGCCCAGCAGATTAAAACACTGCTGACAATAGCTGATCCTTGTAAAACCTGTGACTATTATTTGACAGTGGGCCTAGAACGAAGTTTCGTAAAGCCCCCAGCCGGGATAGAGGTGGAAGGCCGCCATGAATTCATTGACCTCACCGCGCACGCTTTGAATAACACTTTCATCATCTGGCGACATAAGTACTTTATCGAGCCAGTTGACCACCTGCGGCATATGCTCTTCTTTAAGGCCACGAGTAGTGACCGCAGGCACCCCTACCCTAATCCCCGAGGTAATGAAGGGCGACTTGTCATCAAAGGGCACCATATTCTTATTGATGGTGATATCGGCATGTACCAAAGTATTCTCCGCCTTTTTACCGCTTATGCCTTTGTTGCGCAGATCAATAAGCAACAGGTGATTATCGGTACCGCCCGAAACGATGTTGTAACCTTTATCCAAAAATGCTGCTGCAAGCGCCTGTGCATTGCTGATGACCTGCTTTGCATAAACCATGAACTCATCCTGCAATATCTCGAAGAAGGAAACAGCCTTGGCAGCTATAACATGCTCAAGAGGGCCACCCTGTACACCCGGGAATACGGACAGGTCGATCAGGGCACTCATCATACGCACATCGCCTTTGGGCCCCTTTATGCCCCATGGGTTCTCAAAATCCTCCTTCATAAGTACGATACCGCCACGGGGACCGCGCAATGTTTTGTGTGTAGTGGAGGTAACAAAATGACAATGATCAAAGGGACTGCTGAGCAGGCCCTTGGCGATCAGGCCCGCCGGATGTGCAATATCGGCCATAACAAGGGCACCTACACTATCGGCAATGTGACGAATACGGACAAAATCCCAATCGCGGCTGTAAGCACTGGCGCCGCAAATAATGAGCCTGGGCTTATGCTCCTTTGCCTGGCGCTCCATAGCATCATAATCTACAAGGCCCGTTTCTTTATCTACGCCATAATGCACCGCATTATATAACCTGCCCGAAAAATTGACCGGTGAGCCATGTGTGAGGTGACCACCCATGCTCAGGTCGAGACCCAATATGGTATCGCCGGGTTGCAGGCAAGCCAGCATCACGGCCATATTGGCCTGCGCACCACTGTGCGGCTGCACATTGGCGTACGTGACACCGAATATCTCCTTAGCCCTGTCGATAGCCAGTTGCTCACTTTTATCCACCACCTCGCAACCGCCATAATAGCGCCTGCCGGGGTAACCCTCCGCATATTTATTGCTCATTACATTACCCATGGCCTGCATCACCTGCATGCTGGTAAAGTTTTCACTGGCTATTAATTCAAGACCACGGCGCTGGCGCTCGAGTTCTTCGTGAATCAGCTCAAATATGGCGGTGTCTCTTTGCATATGTTCCCGGTTGTGGCGCAAATATAACAGATAGGTTGAAATAATCTGTTCCTACAGATCGCTTATACGAATATACCGGAATACTGTTTGTGGGGCTAATGCCCAGGCAGGGGCCTTATTTCCCCAATTCTTTATTGATCATTTCGGAAAGGATATCCTCCATACGGATAACATAGGGTGCAACAATAAAACGATGAAGTACTTTCCAATTGGCTTCTGTGTCCTTTGACATGAAAAACCCCTTCTCATCTTTATCGTATGGCAATATATAAAGATAAAAATCCTCCTGGCCGGTCCACACCTTTTCAAATAAGAATTTTCTCTCTTCTATCTCTATGGTAAATGTTTGCACGTCCATAAAAAATGTGGCAGCTAACAGCTTTATTAATGTGGCGCAATGATACTGCCTTCGCAAAAAAGGGCTTGTAGAATTAATTCGACCTGAACTGTTAAAAGAATTATCCAAATTTGTGGCATAATAAATGAGAGAGAATATATAAAATACGGATAGCATGTTGTGTTAGCCCCGGTAATGTGAGGTATATCCGCTACAGCCATTATGCAACCAAACATTGTAATTGCCGACGACCATAGTATGGTGCGGAAGGGTATTAAATTGATATTGCAGTCGAACTTAGGGTACACAAATATTAGCGAGGTAACCACCTGCAATGAGTTAATGAATGAATTGCAGAAAAAACAATGCAGCCACCTGCTCCTTGATATCATTTTTTCAGACGGTACTGCCCTTGAAGTGATCGGAAATATCAGGCAACTATATCCTGAGCTTAAAGTAATGATATTCTCGATGCAACTGGCAGAGGTATACGGAGATGCATTCCGGCAATTTGATATACACTATTTTCTATCGAAAACACTGGGTGAGGAGGAGACAACATCATACCTTAAGAAGTTTCTGAATAATGAAGCTCCGCCCAGCCAGGTACCCAATATTTTTTCGCAAAGCAATCCATTCAGTGCGCTCTCTCCGCGTGAGCTGGAGGTGATCCATTACCTGCTGAATGGCTACCAGACAAAAGATATATCAAGGACCCTGAACCTCAGTATGAGCACTATATCAACCCTTAAAAAGCGAATATTTGAAAAAACGGAGACCGAAAATTTCAAGCAATTGCTGGAACTGGCGAGCTTGTATAATATAAATTTCTAGACAACCTTCCGCATAGCCACTCACCCATGAAAGCCACGTTAAAAAAATACGCAGGCAAATAAGAATCTATATGCAATTTATTAAAGAAGGATATTTCCAACAAAACTGGCCCGTGATCGTATGCCTTATTGCGTTCTGCTGTGTGCTATGTTATATTACCGTAAGGATAACACTGCACAGGGCTATAACCAGGCAAAAGATATTTAAAACACTACTGGAAAGGAAGACAAGGGAGATAAAACAAAAAAATGAAGAGCTTGAAAAAAATGACCTGATAAAAACAAGGCTTATCTCTATCATAAGCCATGACCTCGTAAGCCCCTTAAAGTTCATACACCTGACGAGTAAGAACCTGCTTGAGAACAAATATGAAATGTCCGCCCCCTTGCAGGACGAAATGCTCTTCGAAATATCCAATTCATCAAAAGAACTGGAGCTGCTATCGACCAATATACTCAACTGGATAAAGTACCAGAACGATAACCGCAGGATGAAGAAAGAAGAGTTTGACCTGTATGAAATGGTGAACCAGATATTCAGCATCTTCCAGGGGCTGGCGCGGCAAAAACGGATAGAGTTTGTGAATAGCGTGAACAGCGGTCTTATTGTGTACCAATATATGGAGCCGGTAAGGATAGTGCTCTATAACCTTATATTGAATGCGCTGAACTTTACAGAGAAGGGACATATTACGATAAGTGGCGGTAAAACAGAAAAGGGCATACTGATAAAAGTGCGGGATGAAGGCATTGGCATGACCCCGGAACAAATAAACAATATCATGTCGGAACACTTTATCGTATCATCGGCAACGGTGGACAACCGGAAGGGCAACGGGCTGGGCTACCTGATCATTAAAGACCTGCTGAAGCTGGTAGATGCAAAATTTGTGATCAAAAGCCAGAAGAATAAAGGTACGATGGTAAGCATATTTTTACCGTTGTAATTATAGTGTTTCGGCATGCTACGGCTAACAAGACAATAGGAAATATCGGGGATCAATGCAAGTCTATTGCCTTCTTTTCTATACGCCTGTCGGGGATAAGCCATACCAAAGCTACAGCAATATATATGGCCAGGCTGATCTTTGAATTGTAGAATGCCACAAGAACTGCTACCCCATACATAGCCAGCGAGATCCATCCTTTGATATCGCTGCCTAAAGCTTTGGCAAGCAGGGAATCTTTGCCCAGGTGCCGCAACAATACCTGTACCAGTATCGTATAAGATATAGCGCACATCAGCAGCACCATACCATATAAGGCTACGGGCACGGTGGTAAAATGGTTCTCGCTCATCCAATTGGTAGCAAAGGGTATGAGGGATAACCAAAAAAGCAAGGCAAGATTGGCCCAGAGCACCGCACCATTTACGGAGGTGACCGCATGCATCATATGGTGATGGTTGCTCCAATAGATACCAATAAAAATAAAACTGAGGACATAACTCAGGAAGGAAGGCAGTACCCCCTGCAAGGCTTCAAAAGTATCACCCTCCGGCACCTTTATCTCCAGTATCATAATGGTGATGATGATGGCCAGTACTCCATCGCTGAATGCTTCCAAACGGCTTTTGGTCATTATTTGCATTTACGAACATTAAGGTAAAAAATAAACCGATAATCATGCTGCACCTGTTGCTGCAATTTATCTCTGAATGTACGTTCAAAAGAAAAATAAATTTGTAACCAAACGGTTACTTAATTATATTTGTAACCGAACAGTTACCAAAAGATATGAGAAGAGATGTTTACCAGGCAATAGCCGATCCGAACAGGAGGGCAATACTGAACTTGCTCGCAGAACAACCCATGAACGTGAATGCGATTGCGGAGCAATTTGACATAAGCCGCCCGGCCATATCAAAACATGTGCGGATATTGACCGAGTGTGGCTTATTGACGATAATACAGGAAGGACGGGAACGGTATTGTAAAACAAACCCCGGCAGGCTTAAAGAGGTAAGCGACTGGGTAGCACACTTCAGCAGGTACTGGGATGAAAAACTGAACGCACTTAAAAATTATATAGAACATGAACAAAGAAGTACTGGTAAAAGAAGTAAACATTAATGCCCCGGCGGCAAGGGTCTGGGAGGCTATCACCAGCAAAGATGAAATGAAACAATGGACGGGATTCGACATTGCAGCACTGGAACCTGTTGTGGGTTTTGAATTCTCATTTTACGGCTACAATGAAGGCACGGCCTTCCTGCACCTATGTAAGATCACGGAAGTAGTACCCAATAAGAAATTTGCTTATAGCTGGCGCTATGAAAGCATGCCCGACATTGACACGCTGGTGACGATCGAACTTTTTGACGAAGGGGGCCGTACACGAGTGAGGCTCACACACGAAGGGCTGGATAAGTTTCCGCAGGATGGCGACTATAAACGCAGCAATTTCGATATGGGCTGGACAGAGATCACGAAATTGCTCAAGGAGCTTATCGAAAAAAAATGAGCGTAAATACTACTTACGGAAAAATGCTTTAACAGACGGCCTGCTCAACAGGAACAGGAAGAATAGTACTATAAGCACGCCAAAGCCCCGCTTAAGGTAATCGTGGTGAACGAACATATCAGCAACATCACCAAGAATATTCAGCACGAAGACCGATACGGTAAGCCACCATGCCCATTTGCGGCCCCTAAGCATGCCCAAGGCTGCGGCAAAGGTACATGCGCCCAACAGTAATAAAAGTATTATTGCAGCAGCACCCATGGGTGCAAAACCATTGTAGGCATCAGGGTTCATCTTCCAGATAGCATCAAGAAAAGTACCCGGCAAGGCTAATGAGATTCCGGTGACCCATGCCATAGCCGTAGCAAAGAACAGGAAGACCAGTACAAAAATGACTATGGGTGGGGGACGTTTCACAACAGGAAAGATACTCAATTTATGGCTGCTCTATTATACAAAATAAAGCCCCGTGACACGGGGCTTTCTATATTAACAGAACCATTTTATTGACCTCAGTAAGAGGATACAGAGGCTTTATCGGGGGTAAAGGGCAAGTATTATTTTATACCGTCGAAAGTACAGGTGTCCTTATATGCCGGGAAGTCATAGCGGAACAGCATATGCAGCGAATCGCCGACCATAGCACCATTGGCGCTAAAGGCATAGGACTGCTGGCAGCCATCAAGGAAGCCCTGCTCGGGGAACACAATGGAATCGCCCACCACGTGCCCCAGCAATGAAATATCAGTAAGACAACTAGCATTACCAACTGTCATTTTAATATAAACCTGGTCTTTGACGAATGTATCTATTTTGAAGTGGTTTGTATTGTTACACTTATTGACGCCGGTATAAAGCCCAACGAATTTTTCGGCATCAGATTTTTCGCAGTTTACTCCCGTAAAGCCATTAAGACAACTACAGGCCCCCTCGATACAAACACCTCCATTATTGCAGACCACATCCTCGCACTGGTCTTTCTGGGTGCAGGAAGAATAAAGGACAAGGCTGAAGGTAAACAGGCAAAATGTTATTGCTGCACTAATTGCTTTAATATTTAATAGGCTTTTATTCATTGGTTTTTATTTTAGACCCGCAAGGATATTGTCATCAAAAATATAAATTTTAGTACCAAAGCAGGTAATAAAAAGATTATTTTTTTATTGGTCCTTCGTATCCTTATTACCTAGTTTGCTATGCTTGCGGCTATAGCCAAAGTATATTACAAGGCCTATTATCAGCCATACGCCGAGGCGGGTCCAGTTGGGCCAGCCCAGGCCGGCGATCATAGCGGCACAAACGATGATACCCAATATCGGAACCAGCGGCACCAATGGCGTTTTGAACTGGCGGGGTATCTCCGGGTTCTTTACCCGCATGATCCATACACCGGCACATACCAGTATGAAGGCAAAGAGGGTACCGATACTGGTCATATCGCCTACTATATCGCCGGGTACAAAAGCCGCAAAGGCGCCCACCAGTACCAGGAATATCCAGTTGGACTTATAGGGTGTATGAAATTTGGGATGCACATCGGAGAATATTTTAGGCACCAGGCCATCGCGACTCATGGAATAGAAGACACGCGACTGACCCATAAGCATAACGAGTATGACCGAAGAAAAACCAAAGAGGATAGCCACGGTCACAAAATCGGCCAGCCAGCCATAGCCGGCCATATAGGTCTTGATGGCATAGGTCACAGACGCTTCCCTGCCCTGCGTACGGAAATCGTTGATGCTGCCGATACCGGTAAGCACATGGGCAAAGAGAATATACAGTACCGTACAGATCACCAACGACCCAAGTATGCCAATAGGCATATCTTTCTTGGGGTTCTTCGCTTCCTGTGCAGCAGTGGATACGGCATCGAAGCCAATAAAGGCAAAGAACACGACCCCTGCTGCACCCAGTATGCCCCATATACCACCATAATTATGTACAATACCCTGGCTATCGGTATAGGTTGTTGGTTCGGGGATATAAGGAGTATGGTTCACCGGGTTGATGAAATGCCAGCCGAAAGCGATGAACAGGATAACAATAGCTACCTTGGTGATCACGATGATACCATTAACGAAGGCCGACTCTTTTGTACCCCTGATAAGTAACAGGGTAAGCAGGAAAATGATGAAGAGCGCAGGGATATTCATTATGCCATGATGCGTCCCTCCCATAAGGTCGGTATATTTCTCAAAAGGGGAATGCGACCATTCATAGG
Source organism: Bacteroidetes bacterium 46-16 (assembly GCA_001897835.1). Classification (GTDB taxonomy): domain Bacteria; phylum Bacteroidota; class Bacteroidia; order Chitinophagales; family Chitinophagaceae; genus MKUN01. The sequence goes on along the minus strand of MKUN01000014.1, from coordinate 61,026 downwards.
GCACCCTGTAGGCTGAGCCAAACATCGTCTCGAGAAGTTTATTAAGATATTCACTCCATGCAATGCCCACCGTAGCGGCACCAACAGCATATTCCAGCACAAGGTCCCAGCCTATTATCCAGGCTACCAACTCGCCCATAGTAGCATAAGAATAAGTATATGCACTGCCCGCTATGGGTATCATAGAGGCAAACTCTGCATAACACAGGCCGGCAAAAGCACAACCTATAGCGGCAACCACAAAACCAATAGTAACGGAAGGCCCCGCATTATTAGCAGCCGCAGCGGCAGTACGTACAAATAGACCTGCACCAATAATGGCACCGATACCCAAGGCTACGAGATTGCCCGCGCCGAGGGTGCGTTTGAGTGACTTCTCTCCTTCCGAAGAGTGACTGATAAGCTGTTCAAGTGATTTTTTACTGAATATACCCATATGCACAAGATAATGTGAAAATTGACAATGTGAAAATTAGCAAGTGTGAATATATATAAATGCGGAAACAAAAAAATACCCGGCATGGGGTTATATACAAACATCATATAAACGGGGAGGAAACGTTATAGAAAATAAAATCTTCAGCGGGAATTACATGCTATATGCATTTTTGCATTAGGTTTGACGAATGATCTGGAAAATGGTGCGCATTGCGCTGAGTTTCATTTTTACCGTATTTGTCCTCAAAATCAATGCACAGCCGCTGCTACCCGATATTGCAGGAACAACAGAAAAAGGCGTTAATGTAATTAGCTGGAGTTGCCAGTATGACGGTATAAAATCTATAGCGGTACAGCGCTCGGCCGATAGTGCATACAATTACATTACTGCAGGCTATGTAAAAAATCTTAAAAAGGGCATACAGGCTTTTGTAGACGGGCACCCTGCCCCGGGCAATAACTGGTACAGGCTATATATAGTATTTAACTCGGACCTTACCTGGTACAGTAACCGCATAAATCTGCCGGTGGACAGTAACGAATTGCTAAAACAACAAGCTGTGCTGCCGCCAAACGATTCATTGCAAAAAATTATAGCCAGTACCAGTGGTAATGATTCGCTGCAAAAGCTAGTACGCAAAATAGCGATAAAGATAACCACCGACGAAACCGAAATAAACCCCCTTACCTATATAAAATCACAGTATATATTTACGAATCCCCTTACCGGGCATGTTAATATGGAGCTACCCGAAGTAACCAAGCATAAATATTCGGTGCGCTTCTATAACCAAAAAGAGAAGCTGATACTTGAAGTGCCCCGCATTGCAGAATCACCTGTGATCATAGATAAAAGAAATTTCCAGCAAAAGGGCCTGTTTAAATTTATACTGAAGCGGGATAACAGCCAGTTGGAGACCGGCTATATAAGTATTTATTGAGTATCGCCCATCTCGTGCTCCTGCAACATGCTGTCCCACTCGGGGCCGAGGCGTAAAGAGTTGCCTGCGAATATCTTCATCATATTCACCATTTCCTCGGCATCCCAGGAGTATACATTGCGTGCGAAACGTATAGGATAACCGGCATAGTTGAAATAGAGGTTACCATCGTGATAGAGGCTTTGGATAACATGCTCATGTGTCTCGAAACCGAAGTAATCATAATTACGGCCTTTCAGCGGGTGATCGGTTTTCTTTTCCTTACCTGCATAGTGCAGGGGCCCGATGCTGCGCCAGTCGTAACGACGCCTGTACCTGCGAAAAGGAGTATGCTGTATTATGGTTAATGCGTACCTGCTCAGCACGATCTCCTCGTGAAAAAAGATACGGGAAAGGAAACGGTATAGTGCCAGGGAGTATAAAAGCAATGCGCCCGCACCCGATATCCAGTTAATGAGGCTGAGCGTTAACGGCAGCGAACGCACGAGGAACACGGTGGCAAGACCAACAGTAGCTAACAACTCCGACCAAAAAAGAATGCGTATACGCGGCTGTATCCTATTACCCAAGGTAATGCGTAAATGATCGTCTCCCCAGTGATATGTAATCTCTTTATGCATGAACTGTGTAAACAGGAAAGGAGGAGTAAGTTACGAAAAAATCATATAGCAACGTTTTCGGACTCAAATATTATAGCATTGAATACCTTGGCAAATTCAGCTTTAACTACATCTGCCACAGTTGCTTCATCAAGCCTGTATCCCAACTCCTTCTCCATGGAAGTCACAGTTTTATCACTGATACCGCAAGGAACAATGTAATTGAAATAAGACAGGTCGGTATTAATATTGAGGGCAAAACCATGTATCGTGACCCAGCGGCTGCAACGTACCCCCATAGCACATATCTTCCGGGCTTTGCCGGGTATATCACTATCCAGCCATACGCCCGTAGCTCCTGCCAACCTGCCGGCAGCTATGCCGAAATGTGCAAGCGTATTAATGATCACCTCTTCAAGACTGCGCATATACCTGCCAAGGTCGGTAAAGAACAACTCCAGGTCAAGAACAGGATAACCCACCAGTTGGCCTGGGCCATGGTAGGTTATGTCGCCGCCACGGTTGGTCTTGTAAAACGACACATCCATATCCTTTAGCCGTGCATCATTGACCAACAGGTTTTCCATGTGGCCGCTTTTCCCCAAAGTATATACATGCGGGTGTTGGCAAAACAGTAAATGATTAGTGGTGCCTGCGCCTTGCGAATGGTCCGCAGCAGGCATATTATACCGCTCGGCCTTGATAGCAAGATTTTCGCGTAAAAGCTCCTCCTGCAAGGCCCATGCAGCACCGTATTCTATAATACCCAGATCGCGAAATGAAACTGTTTGTGCCATAAACAGGATGTAAAATTACGGTATAAAGATCAACAAATATCCCCCAAATCTTAACCTTTGCACAGTTTTTGATTAGCGTTTTATTAACAGCAAAACAGTTACATTTGTTAGAATTTATTAATTAAGCAAGAGCATGTTGAGATTCATGAAGAACAAGATCCTTATACCGCTGTTTATATTAGGCGCATTGGCCGCCTTTTTCTCATTCAGGTACAGTGGTGGGAACGATGTTACAGAACAAAAAGAAGGACTAATAATAAAAACGGTAATGCGTGCCATACGGGAAGGGCATTACGCACCACGGGAGATAAATGACTCATTCTCAGCCAAAGTATATCATAAACTGCTGGATGAGATGGACCCCGATAAAAAACTTCTTACCCAGAAAGACATCAACGAACTTAAAAGTTATGAATTTAAGATAGATGATGAGATCAATAATGGTACGCTGGAGTTTTACCGTTTGCTAAACGAAAAACTAAGTACAGGCATTGATAATGCAGATACTTTCTGCAAGGAAATACTTAAAACACCATTCAGCTTTAAAAGTGATGAGCAGATACAGCTGAATGGCGACAAGCTGGAATATGCTGCCGATGAAAATGCCCTTAAAGACCGCTGGCGTCAATATCTTAAATACCGTGTGCTGGTAAAATATGAGGAACTGAAAAAAGACCGCGACGAAAATAAGAAGGACGATAAGGCAAAAGCAGACAAAAAAGCTGAAAAAAAGAAGACGGACACAGAACTGGAAGCCGATGCACGCACAGCGATAAAGAAGAGCATGGATTATTATTTCAAGAGGCAGCATAAGTTGAAAGAAGATACCCGCTTCTCGATATATGTAAATGCTATAACAAATAATGAAGATCCGCATACCGACTATTTCCCACCTGCAGATAAAGCCCGTTTCGACGAAATGATGTCGGGCAGCTTTTATGGCATAGGTGCCCAACTGCGCGAAGAGGATGGTAAAATAAAGATAATGGAAATACTGCCCGGCACTCCCTGCTGGAAACAGGGTGAGCTAAAAGCAGGGGACGAAATACTTAAAGTGGCACAGGGTGACAGCACACCGGTCGATGTGCAGGGCTACGAGATAGATGACGCAGTAAAGATAATACGCGGCCCCAAAGGCACTGAAGTGCGCCTTACTGTAAAACACCTGGACGGTGCCACGAAGGTAATACCCATCATACGCGGCGAGGTACAGAAAGAAGAGACCTTTGCTAAATCGGCCATCATACAGGGCGATAATGGCCCTGTGGGCTATATATACCTGCCCGAGTTTTACTCCGATTTCAATAAAATAAGCGGCAGGCGCTGTGCGGAAGATGTGGCCCTGGAAATACAAAAGCTGAAAGCTGCGAATGTTACCGGCATCATACTGGACCTGCGCTATAATGGCGGTGGCTCATTAAGTGACGTGGTGGATATGGGTGGCCTGTTCATAGACCAGGGACCTATAGTACAGGTAAAGAACAGCGGCACAGCAGCCATGACCCTGCGCGATGCCAATAAGGGCATTTTCTATGACGGCCCGCTGGCCATAATGGTGAACGAAGGCAGCGCATCGGCTTCAGAGATACTTGCTGCAGCCATGCAGGACTATAAACGTGCCGTGATCGTAGGTGCCCCTACCTATGGCAAAGGCACTGTGCAGAAAATAATACCGCTGGATGACTTTGCCGATCCTTTAACGAGAGCAAAATTCAGCTCTGACCAAAATGAAGTAGCAGATGGCAGGAAGCCTGCTTCAAACAATGCGCTAAGCTACTCGGGTTTGGGATCCCTGAAAATAACCATACAGAAGTTTTACAGGATAAACGGGGGGTCGACCCAATTGAAGGGCGTAACACCGGACATAAGCTTACCCAGCACTTATGATGATATAGATATTGGCGAACGCAGCAACAAGGCAGCACTGAAATGGGACGAAATAGCCCCGGCCAGCTACCAGGTATATCCTCGTGCATTAAACACCGCGGCACTGGCAGCCGATAGTAAAAAAAGGATAGCCAGCAACCCCACCTTTACCCTGATACAGCAAAATGCCGCCCGCCTGAAAAAGCTGCAGGACGACAATATGGTATCGCTGAACGAAACTGCCTTTAAAAAAGAAAGCGAAGAAGCCAATGCTATATCGAAGCAAATAGAAGATGCCCAAAAGAAAACCACACCATTTGCCATAACCAACCCCAAAGAGGATATGGAAAAAATAAACCTCGACAGCACCAATGTACGCAAGAACATGGACTGGATCAAGAACCTGAAAAAAGACATATACCTTGCCGAGACCGTGAATATCGTAAACGACATCAGCAAGCAATATATGAAGGTGAATATGGGTACAGGTATGAAATAAATCATTATTGCAGTTCTAAACTGAAAAAATAAACCATATAAATGAAGAGCCCCTCAATATAGCGGCTCTTCATTCGTTTTTAGAGCCGGAATACGCAGCATTGCATTAACTTTACAGCTTTTTAGAAAGGCTTACATTGGGCAACAACCGCATTTATTATACATTCCTTTTATTGGTGGCTACCATCCTGGCACCCACCGTAAATGCCTATTCCCAGGCCGTACCGGATACCCTGAAGGGAAACCTCTATAAACAAGACAGCCTGAAAGATGCAGCACACCCGCCCCTGCCGGCAGAAGGCCCAAAGATCCTTCCGCTGGATAGCGTTAAGACAAGCATGGACATAGACAGCACTAAAAAGATACTGGTGCGCAAAAAATTTCAGCCTGTGCCTAAACGCGCAGGCCTCTTTTCTGCTATACTACCGGGCCTGGGGCAGTTATATAACAGGCAATACTGGAAGATACCCGTAATATATGCCGGTCTTGGTGTTGCCGGTTATTTTATTGTTACCAACCAAAAAAGTTACCAGGAGTACAGGAAAGCCTACATAGGGCGTCTTACCGGCGACCTCAGCAATGAAACGACCAATACCCTGCTCTACACATCGGACCAGCTAAAAACCCTGCAGGATGGTTACAAAAGATACCTGGACATAACCGTGCTGATAACCGGTGTAGGTTATACCCTGCAAATACTGGATGCTGTGGTTTTCGCTCATCTTAAGAATTTTGATATCACAGAAGATATCTCTATGCGCATGAAACCGCTGGCTATGCCTAATGGGGGTACAGGGCTGGGCCTTGTATTTGACCTGAATCCTAAAAATGTGCATAAAAACTTTGCCATTCCCTTCTAGCAAGGCCCGCCCGATTTTTATTTAGCGCATAGCTACACTACCTTTGTAACATGCTGCACAGCAAGCCAAGAGAAGATAATTACCTGCATAAAGGACTGAGAAAACAACTGGTACAGATCATACGCGAGAAGGGCATCGGCGACGAGCGGGTACTTGCAGCTATAGAGGCGATACCCCGGCATTTTTTCCTCGACCCGGCTTTTGAACGCATTGCATATGAAGACCGGGCTTTCCCTATAGTGGCCGATCAAACGATATCACAACCTTATACCGTAGCTTACCAAAGCGAACTGCTGGAAGTAAAAAAGTATGATAAAGTACTGGAAATAGGTACCGGCAGCGCTTACCAGGCTTGTGTGCTGGCTGAACTGGGCGCTATGGTATACAGCATAGAGCGCCAGAAAGGACTCTATGATTTTGTTGGCGATTTTTTCTTTTTGAAGAATTACCCGAACATCAAGCGCTTTTATGGCGACGGTTATGCGGGCCTCCCTTCTTATGCCCCTTTCGACAAGGTCATCGTAACGGCTGCGGCCCCCTTCATACCTCCCAAGCTTGTAGAACAATTAAAACCCGGTGGTATAGCTGTGATACCTGTAGGTGATGATAGCGGACAGAAAATGATGCGCATCACAAAAGATAAAGATGGAGATGTGCATGAAGAAGAACTGGGTGATTTTGTTTTCGTGCCTATGTTAACGGGGAAGAATAAATAATCGCAGGGAGGCCGATCATCTTTCTTTTAAAACATCTATATTTCTTTGTATCCCCTTGTATTTAGGCCGCGACAGGGGTGAATTCTTAAAGATCTTTTTAAAAGTATCTTCGCTCATTTCTTCCCATTCTGCTAAGGATAGATTAAGCACTTCGGGCAAAGGTGTGAAGCCTGCTTCTGTAGTGGGCCGGGCAAAGCGGTTCCATGGACAAACGTCCTGGCAGATATCGCAGCCAAACATCCAGCCCTCCATCTTATCATGAAACCCGTCCGGTATCTTCTCATCTTTCAGCTCTATGGTAAGATAAGAGATGCATTTGCTTCCGTCAATCTCACCCGGGGCCACTATCGCCTTCGTAGGGCATTCATCAATACACCTGGTACAGGTACCGCAATGATCTGTGACGAAGGGAGCATCCGGCTGCAGCTCAAGATCGGTTATCAGGGTGGCTATGAAGAAGAATGAACCGGAGTGTTTGGTAATGAGATTACCATTCTTGCCTACCCATCCCAGCCCGCTGCGCACGGCCCAGCTACGCTCCAGCACCGGTGCACTATCCACAAATCCACGGCCCTCTACAGTGCTGATATTATCCTTTATATAGCGCACCAGTTCATTCAGCTTGTTCCTGATCACGTAATGATAATCGGTGCCCCATGCATACTTGGCTATTTTGGGCGCATAGGCCTGCTGTCTTTGTACCGGGAAATAATTGAGCAACAATGCAATGACCGACTTTGCACCGGGCACAAGTTTTGCCGGGTCGGTCCGCAGATCAAAATAACGCTCCATGTAAGCCATTTCGCCCTGGTAACCTTTATCCAGCCATTGCTGCAGCCTGCGGGCATCATCCTCGAGATATACGGCATCTGCTATACCACAGGCATCAAAACCCAGGCGTGCCGCCTCGGCTTTTATTTTATGGGTAGCCTCTTGTATATCGTAGTTCATATTTTATTGCCCTGTAAAGGCCCTGTGCAGGGTATGTTTTAAGCCACATGTTCCACCTTCACACCGCGAATTTCGGAAAGCTTTTGCACATATACGCCTGCATGCTTGCGGGGAATGCCTGCTACTAACCTGCAAAACAGTTGCAGGTCCTGCTCATATATACTGGCCTCACTTTGCCGTAGCAAGTACATCACTTCGCCCATGCCCGGGTAGTCAAAGCTCAGTTCATATTTATCCTCTATCCATTTTTCTGCTACAGGTGTATTAGACAGCGCATAGGCCGTAGCTGTTTTATAAGCATTGATAAGGCCGGGAACCCCCAGCAGTGTACCACCAAAGTAACGCACTACTACCACAAGGGTATTACTAAGCCCTGCACTGTCTATCTGCCCTAATATGGGCTTGCCTGCACTGCCGGAAGGCTCCCCATCATCGTTGGCACGGAACACTGTGCCATCGGTGCCTATTCGGTATGCATAACAATGATGTACCGCTTTAGGATGTAGCTTTTTCAGGTCCTGCAAGCGTAGTTTTACATCCGCTAAGGTGTTTACCGCATATGCATATGCCAGGAATTTACTGCCCCGGTCTTTAAACTCTGCAGTAGCTGCTTGTTCTATGGTCCTATATTGATATACTTCATCCATTCAGATCCGAAAATACGATAAGTAAAATAGCCAGTATAGATAGTAACAGGCCAGCGATGCGATACATAGTTATCTTTTCGCGAAAAAAGGCCAGACCTGCAAGGGCCGATACCAGCAGAATACCGATATTATTGACCGGGATGGCTGCGGAGCTTTGCAGGAAGCCGCTATGCAGCAACACGATGAGAAAATAAATAGAAAAATAATTGGGTATGCCCAGTATGATACCAGCGATTATGTTGCGTGGCTGCAAACGGGTCTTTTTAGCCAGTACAAGGAATAAAAGTGTACAGGTGCCGACTACTGCTGCTGTGGCAAAAGTATATATAGGGAATACCGCATGCTGTTCCGGAGTATGCAGGTAGGCTTGCTCGCTATACTTCACCAGTGTATCCAGCAGGCCGCTGCCTATGAAAAGCAAAACAGGCCAGGTCATATTATGCACCTTGTCATCCTCACCTTTTACCCTCGCCGTTAAATAAACGGCAGGAAATGCCAGTACGATACCGGCTATTTTTAAGGGGCCGGCATGTTCACTATAGAGAAAGAGAGAAAACAGGACGGGTATGACCAGCGACAGTTTATTAGCTATCGTAGCCGTGGTTATGCCATCCACCCGGGTACAATAAGCGATGATATTGAAGACCGTAAAAAAGCCTGTACCGATAAGCATGGCCCATGGCAGCCATGGCTCCCCGAAACCTGCTGCATTTATCGGAAAACGGCCAAGGAACAGGCTGCCGGTAATAACACAAACCCAATAGTTGACCACTATCGCCTGCAGAGCATTTATATTGTAACGCGGGAACAATTTAAAAATGACCGTAAGCAGGACATTCAGCAAAATGGTGACGATCAGGTAGCTCATGGGTCGCGTTTATAATTCCATACCCGGCACATAGCTGTATGGATTGTTTTTGTTGGTGTAAATACTTAAGGTATCTCCCGATATATTGGTCTCAAATGCTGGCTCACTGCTCGTAAGTAAGGGTGCGGCAATACCATCCTGCAATGAGACATTGCCGGTGAATACCCTTGCTTCATCCCATAAACCTTTTTCAATGAACGAGCTCAGCAGTTTTGCCCCTCCCTCTATGATAAGCGATAATACACGCTCTCCATATAAAGCCGATAACAGGTCGTGCAGCAAATCATCACCAAATTGCATTTGCTTCCATTGCACATTCTTTTCTAAACGTTCCTTTTGTTCATTAATGATCCATGTTGCCGCGGTGGCATCAAATACATGATGTGTTGCCGGTATTTGCAGCTTTTTATCCAGCACTATTCGTAAAGGTTGCCTGCCTTCCCACAATCTTGCAGTTAGTTGCGGGTTGTCATTAAGGGCTGTATTGAAGCCTACCATTATGGCCGCTTCTTCTGTCCGCCATTTATGTACCAATTGCATACTGCGCTCATTACTCACCTGTAAACGGCTCCTGTCGGCGGGTGCAAAGTACCCATCTTGTGTTTGGGCCCACTTCAAAATGATATAGGGCCGCTTGCGGGTATGGAATGTAAAGAAACGGCGGTTAAGCCATGCCCCTTCCTGTGCGGCGATACCGCTTATTACGTCCACCCCGCCCTGCTCCAGGATACGAACGCCTTCGCCCTGTACCCGCTCAAAGGGATCAGTATTGGCTATCACTACTTTCTTTACCTTTTCCGCCACAAGCCTTACTGCGCAGGGCGGTGTTTTGCCATGATGGGCACAAGGTTCCAGGTTCACATACATAGTGCTTTGTGCTATGTACTTCCTATCTTCTTCTTTCACGCTTTCCAGGCAGTTCACTTCCGCATGAGGACCGCCATACTGTTCGTGCCAGCCTTCACCAATTATCCTGTCTTCATACAGCAGCAAAGCACCAACCATTGGGTTGGGTGCAGTATATCCTTTTGCGCGCGCTGCAAGTTCTATACAGCGCTTTACGAACAGTTCGTCTTGCATCCGGGTTGCAAATTAAGTTGTAAGCTCGATATTTGATTAGTTTTGCAGGCTATGCTGAGTTATCATTACGCATTTTACGGACTGAGAGATGAGCTAAAGACCATATATGACGCCGGGGAGGCCACTGCTATTGCACATGAAATATTGCTGCACATAACAGGAAAAGACAAAACAGAACGCCTGCTCAATAAAGATAAAAAACTCAGCCAAAGCGAGCAGCTACAGTATGATGCCATGAAAGCCGACCTGCTGAAAGGCAAACCAATACAATATGCAACCGGCATAGCCTGGTTCATGGGTCACCCTTATATGGTCAATGAGCATGTGCTGATACCCCGGCCCGAGACCGAAGAGCTGGTGCAATTGATAGCCGCTGAACACAAAAGCAGGAAAGTAAGGATATTGGATATTGGCACAGGAAGTGGTTGCATTCCCATTGCCCTGAAACAGCTATTGCCGGGTGCTGAGATAACGGCTTGTGATATCAGTAACGATGCCTTAAGGATAGCCGATAGAAACGCCCGTAACCTGGGTGCAGCAATTGACCTGTTGCAATTGGACATTTTAGATGAAGCAGGATGGCCGCAACTGGGGCGCTTCGACATCATCGTTTCCAACCCGCCCTACATACCAATGCATGAGAAAGAGCAACTGGACATAAATGTGCGCGACTACGAACCCGGCACAGCACTATTTGTTCCCGGCGACGACCCATTGTTGTTTTACCGGGTTATCGCCCGTCTGGCTAAGGCCCATTTGCACAAAGCAGGTGCAGTATATTGCGAGCTGCACCGCGACTATGCCACGCAAACAAAGAAATTATTTGAAGATGCAGGGTATAAAGACAGCCTCATACGGGAAGACCTGCACGGCAATTTGCGCATGTTAAAGGCATTAGGATAAATACAAAAGAAAAGCCCCATACCTGTGAGGTACGGGGCTCCCTTGTATTTTGGTCAGTCAATTAAGCTTTCTTGGATGATTTCTTGGTAGCTACTTTTTCCTCAGCTTCCTGTACGCTGTCGATGTCCAGCATTTTTTCCAGTTGGCGCACTTGCTTTTTCAGGTCGTAGATGGTCTTGTACAGCTCATCCATTTCGCTGCGTGTAGCAACCGGTATGCCTACCATGAATTTTTCCATCTGGTTCTCGATGTCTTTACGCAGTTTCAGCTGCATTGCGCTTACTTCAGCCATCAGTTTGCTGTATTCGTCACTTTCGAAAAGTGATACAAAAACCTTATCGCTGATGTTCAGCCACTCCTGGTACAGGGCCATCATGCTGTTCACATCGGTACCGTCCTGCATTTTACCCAGTATATTCTCAGCCAGTTGGTCCATTACTTTAGTACCCTGGTTGTATATCATGTACTGCAGCTCTGCATTTTTGATATTGTACACCATGATACGGTTAGAAATGTCATTCCATTCGTTCATGGTCTTGGTGTACTGGTTCGGCGTCATCATTTTAGTGAGCGGGGCAAAAGCCTCGTTCATCATATTGTACCATGTATTGTAACCGTTCAGCATGCTGGCAAACATTTCGTTGCTGTTCATTGGCATCATGTTGCCCATCATGCTGCGCATTTGCTGGTAGTTATTCATATTCATGCCACCCATTTGCTTCATGCCGTCCTGCATCATGTTGCTCATGTTCTGCATATACTGGCGGCTGCCTTCAGGCATAAAACCGAAATATTTGTCCATCAGGTCTTTGTACATTTCAGGATTGATGAACTGCTTGTACATATCCATGTTGAAGGTCTTTTCCTGGATCGACTTCCACATTGGGGCCCACATCTGGTAGAACTTGGTAAAACCTTCGTTCACATTCACCATATTGCGGTATGCATCCTGCACGGTGCCATTCTGCATATTCTTCTGCCAGTCGGCTATATTATTGTTCAGCATTTCATAATACTGGTTGAAGATGCCCGTCCAGTTTTCTGAAGCTTTTTTCCATGCATCCTGGTTGAATGGGTTCATCTGCTGTGCCTGGCTGGTCCAGTTATTGAACTGGTTCATCCAGTTGGCATGGTTGCCCATATTGTTCGTCCACGTATTCCAGCCATTCATCCAGTTGTTCCATGCAGCCATCGGGTCGTTGCCGGTATTCTGCTGAGCAGCATTCTTAGCCCAATCCATATTCATTTCCCACATTTGCTTGGCCCAGTTCATCTGTGTGTTGAACCAGTTCTGGTAGAATTCATTCATCTTAGACGCGTTTTCCTGTGCGGTTTCATTCATTTCACCGGCCTTTGCAGCACCTTTGGTGAAGAAGTTCTTTTGATTGTCCAACCAGTTCTTGTACCATTCGCTGCCTTTTTCTACGGTATCCTTTACCATAGTATTGCCGTTAGCGAATTTCTTGGTGTTCTCTGCTACAGTATCCATTGCCTGTTTCTGTGCATCGATCATGTTTTCTACGAAATTCATGTTGTTTTGGTTAGCCATTTTATTTGTTTTATTATTTAATAAAATATATTTTCGATCCTTTTGTGAAAAATAAATATTCCCTATATTGCAAGTCAATTCTTTAGATAATTTCCCATAATTATATCCGCTACAAAAGAATTACCTACCTTTTTGCGCCGCAAAGGTACATTCTTTTTATTAAAGAATTGTAAATTCCTTCGAAAATAATTCTTTCCTCATTTCGCATATTAAAATTTTAAATTTAATTGCTTAAAGTTCATATTTTGATCAATTAATGAAATAGATAATTATTTTATTTGGAATCTTCCTTTTACATCCTATATTTGGAAACAACAACCACATTAATAATATATTAAGCATGAAAAAGACCCTAATTCTGGCAAGCACAGTTCTTGCCCTTTTTATCACCGGCCAGGCGGCAGCACAGAGCATTGGCCCAAGTACACTCGATGCTGCAGGTGGCAGTACAAGCCTTAGCGGCAATACCTACGAATGGTCTGTAGGCGATATGGCAGTCATCAGCACATATACATCTGCATCGCTGGTGGTAACACAAGGCACCCTGCAGCCATTCAATATTCCCACGGGAGTAAATGTGATCACACTCGATAAGCAGCTTAAGGTTTATCCCAACCCGGCAGTGAATACTGTATTGCTGGAGTATAACCTCGACCACGCCGGCAAACTTGATTATGTGCTGCAGGACATAACCGGTAAAACGATCCTTCAAAGATCATTGACCGTAAAAATCGGCGAAAGCAAAGAAGCAATTAATATGGCAGCCCTGGCCAGCGCTACCTATATGCTCAATGTTACCTACAAACCCAGTGAAGGCCCGCAACAAATCATGACATTCAAAATAATAAAATCGAACAGTTAAAACCCTTTAATAAAGAAAGAAAATGAAAAAGAACCTACTATTAACACTGGCGCTTGTATTGGTAACGGGGCTTACCGCTTGGGCGCAGGTACCGCAAAAATTCAATTACCAGGGTATAGCCCGCAATGGCTCAGGTGCCCCCCTGGCCAGCCAGGCACTTGGCCTCAGGATCACGATACACGATGGCAGCGCAGGTGGCCCCACTGTATACCAGGAGACCAACAGTGCTACTACTAATGCATATGGGCTTTACAATCTAGCTATAGGTACAGGTACCGTAACAGCAGGCAGCTTTGCAAGTGTTGCATGGGGCACTGGCGATAAATATATACAAGTGGAAATGGACCCATCAGGCGGCACAAACTACCAGCCTATTGGTGTTTCCCAATTATTAAGCGTTCCTTATGCGCTATATGCTGATAATGGGCCCGCAGGACCTGCAGGTCCAACTGGTGCTACCGGTGCAACTGGTCCTACCGGGCCTACAGGGCCTACAGGGCCTACAGGAGCAACTGGTGCAACTGGTGCAACTGGTGCAACTGGTGCAACTGGCGCTACAGGCGCAACAGGTGCTACAGGTGCTACAGGTGCTACAGGTGCCACGGGCGCTACAGGCAATGCCAATATCAATGGCACTACCAACTATCTCATCAAGTTCACTGCAGCAACTACCGGTGGCAACTCATTAATGTATGAAAATGCTACCACCAACAGGATAGGCTTGGGCACTATTGCCCCACGCGGCAGGATGGAGATCAACTCAACTGCCGATACTGTTGGCCTATGGGTGAATTCATACTCAGGAGCCAATACATCTGCGTATGGTATCATGAGGTCTGAATATGGCGGATCAACTGATGCTACCCATGTTGGCCTGCTCGCTACCACATTACAGGCCAGTCTTAATAAATTATATGGCTTTGGTGTGGAAGGCGCAGGTCCGCAAGTAGGTGTGCTTGGCCTTGGCGAATCATCTTCAACAAATGGTAGTGCTCAGTCAACTGGTATGGAGGGCGACTCATATAATGATGTTGCTTCGTTTGGCGTATCAGGCTTTGCATCTTCATTCTCCGGCGGCTTTAACAATACCAATATAGGTGTATATGGTAACAGCGATGGCTCGGGCTTGCTATACGATTATGCCGGCTATTTTGACGGGGATGTATACGTTAACGGTACGCTGGGTAAGGCGGCAGGTTCGTTTAAAATAGACCACCCGCTCGACCCAGCCAACAAATACCTGGTACATAGTTTCGTTGAAAGCCCTGATATGATGAACGTGTACAATGGCAATATCACAACTGATGCTAATGGCTATGCTACAGTTACATTGCCCGACTACTTTGACGCTTTGAACAAGGATGTTCGCTACCAACTGACCGTTATCGGCACCTTTGCACAAGCAATTGTATCAGAAAAAGAGCACGACAACAAATTTGTTATTCGCACCAACGAGCCTAATGTAGAAGTTAGCTGGCAGATAACAGGTATCAGGCACGATGCTTATGCCAATGCACACCGCATAATACCTGAGGTGGACAAAAAAGCAGGAGAAAGAGGTATGTACTTATCGCCTGTTGAGCTTGGCAAACCTGCAAATCTTAAAATATTGCACTTTGCACCTAAGGCTGGCAGAAACGACAAGAACGTATTGCCACAGCATAAAGGCAGTAAATAAATATCCAAAAATTAAAAAAATAAAACCTCCTGTCGGGAGGTTTTATTTTTTTAGTGAGTGTGTGCCATAATTTCTATTACTTTAGGCAAAATTTTTTCTATGCTACAGATCGGAGATGAATTTCGCCACAAGTTTTCTTACACACAGGATGATGTGGATACTTATGCCCGCGTAAGCGGTGACGTTAACCCCCTGCATATAGATCCGCAGGCAGGTAAAGACAGTATGTTCGGCCGCAACATCATACACGGCTTTTTAGGTGCCAGCGTATTTACCAAGATCTTCGGCGCATTATGGTATGCCGATGGTCATGTGTACATGAGCCAAAGCATTAAGTGGCTCAAACCAATGTTCGTGGATACCGAATATGAAGCAGTGATAACCGTGAAAGAGATCTTTCCTGAAAAGAACAGGATCATTTACGATTGCGCTGTTTATAATGCAGCTACCGGGGAGCAAACCATAGCCGGTGAAGCCATGCTGCTGAACAAGAAACAATACGTTTGGTAACAATAAAATGCATTGATACGCCGATAGGTAAGTTGATGTTAAACATTGGCCTAAAATGACTTTCTCATTACATTTTTTACTGTTTTTTTAGTATATTTGTAATATTCGTAAATGAAATTCAGTATATAAGAATGAAGAAAATCCTGCTTTCGCTTTTAGCGCTTGCTAACTGCGTTTTTTCCTATGCAAAACAGGTAAGTGAGGAAACGGCAAAAACTGTAGGCTACAACTTTCTCAAGTCGCAAACACGTACAGAAATACCGGCTGATGCCAACAGCATGCAACTGGTATATAAGGCCGAAGGTGCCGACCATATGGTAAGCTACTACGTTTTCAATACAGCAACCGGTTTTGTTATTGTTGCCGGCGATGATATAGCCGAGCCCGTGCTTGCCTATTCCGGCGAGTCATTGTTCGACCCGGCAAACCTGTCGCCAAGTATAAGCTGGTGGATGGAAGGCTATAGGCATGATATCAGTTATGCGGTAACGCATAGGATACCCGCTCCTGCCTCAACAATAGAAAAATGGTCCCGGCTCGAAGCAACGGTGGCCCCGGCCGCTAAAGCTACAGCCGCAACTGTGATAGCGCCGCTGGTGAAAACTACGTGGAACCAGTCGCCTTATTATAACTATTCCTGCCCTTTTGATAATAATGCAAATGCCCGGGCAGTGACCGGTTGCGTAGCCACGGCAATGGCACAGGTAATGAAATACTGGAGCTATCCTGCTACAGGTAACGGCTCGCATAGCTACACGCCTTATTCTAACCCGCAGTATGGCCTGCAATATGCCAACTTTGGCAATGCCAGCTACCAATGGGATAATATGACCAATAACATCAGTGTAACAAGCATGGCCGCGATAGATACCATTATGTATCATGCAGGCGTGAGCGTGAATATGGATTATGGTGTTGATGGCAGCAGTGCCTTTGTGATCTCTTCAGCCAGCCCCATACAGAACTGTGCTGAATATGCCCTTAAAAATTATTTCAGGTACAAGACATCCATGCAGGGGCTCGAGCGTAGCAATTACGGGAGTGATCAATGGATGAATATGCTGAAAATGGAGCTGAATGCCAGTCGCCCGATACTTTATGTAGGCTTCGGTGGCGATGGTGGCCACTGCTGGGTGGTAGATGGTTATGACGTGAACGACTTCATGCATTCCAACTGGGGCTGGGGCGGCGCATGCAATGGCTATTACTCCATCAATGCAATGGCCCCCTCTGCGCTCAATGGCGATGATTTCAACCAGGGGCAGCAGGCCGTGATAGGCATTACACCGGCTACACCCTCCGTTAAAATGGACCTGAACGCGCAGGTAGATGTACCCGCTACCATAGCTTACAATCACCCATTCTCTATCAGCACTAAGATCATCAACAATGGCACTGCCAGCTTTGGCGGCGATTATATAGCCCGTGTTTTTGATGCGAACAGCACATTGGTTGACAGTATACAGCTTATGCCCGGCAACACACTGAATGCAGGTGACCAAACCAATACCCTTACATTCAGCACTACTGGTTCGGCGGCAATGACTCCCGGTAATTATACAATAGGCGTTTACTACCGCCCTATTGGTAAAACATGGTTCCAGGTAAATGATAATGGCAGTTACACCAACCTCATCCCGGTTACTGTTACTGTTGCCGTTGCAACCGCCATTAATGAAGTATCGCATACCAATACAGTACAGGTTTTCCCCAACCCGGCCAGCGATATAGTCAATGTGAATGCGGAGCATATTATCAGTGTTCGCATCACAGACATGCAGGGCCGTACAGTAGGATCAGCCACAGGCGCAGATGGCCAGACTACTCTTTCTATCCCGGTGAATGGCCTTGCCAACGGTATCTATTTCGTACAGACCCGGACCAATGCCGGTATCCAGACAGATAAGATCGTGATCAAAAAATAATCAATATAAACTATAATGAAAAGCCCCGCACATGCGGGGCCTTTTTTATACCTGCCTGTAGTACTATATCTCACCTACCATATCCTTAGGATCCACCCACTCGTCGAACTGTTCGGCAGTGAGGTAACCAAGATCTATGGCTGTTTGTTTTAAGGTCTTATCTTGTTTGTGAGCTGTCTGTGCTATCTCGGCTGCCTTGTAATAGCCGATTTTGGTATTCAGGGCAGTTACCAGCATCAGTGAGTTGTTCAGGTGCTCACGTATGTTCTTTTCTATCGGCTCTATACCCACTGCACATTTATCGTTGAAAGAAACGCAGCCATCGCCTATCAGGCGGGCGCTGTGCAGGAAGTTGTATATCATTACCGGTTTGAACACATTAAGCTCAAAATGCCCTGTAGCACCACCTACGTTTATGGTCACATCATTGCCCAATACCTGTGCGGCTATCATCGTCAGGGCCTCACACTGCGTAGGATTCACTTTACCGGGCATGATGGATGAGCCCGGCTCGTTATCCGGTATGCTTATCTCCCCGATGCCTGAACGGGGGCCCGAGCTGAGCATACGTACATCGTTGGCTATCTTCATCAGGCTAACTGCTACTGTTTTTAATGCGCCATGGGTTTCTACAATAGCATCATGGGCGGCGAGGCTTTCGAACTTATTCTCAGCCGTAACAAATGGCAGGCCAGTAAGTTCTGCTATTTTGCCGGCCACATTTGCGGCGTAGCCTTTAGGTGTGTTAATACCCGTGCCCACTGCGGTACCACCCAGTGCCAGCTCACTAAGATGGGCAAGGCTATTATTGATTGCGCGCAGACCATGATCGAGTTGCGATACATAGCCACTTATCTCCTGCCCAAGGGTAATAGGCGTGGCATCCATAAAATGGGTACGGCCTATCTTTACCACCTGCATGTAATCTTTCGATTTCCGGGCCAGCGTATCGCGCAGCTTTTTGATACCGGGAATGGTCACATCGATAAGCATCTTATATGCCGCAATGTGCATTGCGGTGGGGAAGGTATCGTTTGATGATTGTGATTTGTTCACATCGTCATTGGGGTGTATGAACTTCTCTTTATCGGTAAGCTGGCCGCCATGCAGCACATGGGCGCGATAAGCCACTACTTCATTCACATTCATGTTAGACTGGGTACCCGAACCCGTTTGCCAAACTACGAGCGGGAATTCGTTATCCAGCTTGCCTTCCAGTATTTCGTCACAGACTTTACCGATGGCATCGCATTTTTCCTGTGGCAGCACCCCTAATTCAGCATTCGTGAGTGCAGCAGCCTTTTTCAGGTAGGCAAATGCCCTGATGATCTCTTTGGGCATACGGTTGATGTCCTGCGCTATTTTGAAATTGTCAATAGAACGCTGGGTCTGGGCGCCATAGTAGGCATCTTTAGGTACCTGAACCTCGCCCATGGTGTCTTTTTCGATACGGAAATCCATTGCTTTTGAATTATTAACGATTTTAAATTGAATGTTTTTTGACGGGGCAAAGGTAGGTTTTAGCTTGATATATTGAAAGGTGGAATGATGGGCAGGGGAGAATAACTTCCGGTTTGGAGATATTTAAAAGCGGAAGTGGACCATGCTGCGATTTTTATAATTACTCATTCATTTTCAGTATTTTATGTTTAGTTATTCAATGTTGATATCACTTCCGGTTTACTTCCACTTCTTGCTGTTTCACTTCCACTTGTGTTCTGCCACAGCCTTAAGCTTGAATGTGCCTTGAGTATGCCGCATGGAAAAAATCCCCATGCGATCAGCAATATACGATATGAAGGCAGGGTGTTCCAAATAATGATATCCACACAGGTAATAACAGGCTATGACCTAGTCCCCGCTTTTCGGATCCTGTAACAATACACTGCCAGCACAATGACCCAAAGCAAAAATGCACCAATATTGATGCGCTCCCAAAGTCCTGCATAGGGTGTAGGCAGGTTGGCCTGTACCTTAGGTGCATCGAGTGCAGTTAAAACACCAAATACAAGCATTACCAAAATGGTAATGACCGAATAGAGACGAAAAGACCTTCCGAATGCTGCGGCACCAAATGCCATTGCCAATACCATGATAAAAACCGTTACAGCAGCCAAGCTAAGGTGCATAGTATCAGTCATTGTGGCCCCACCGGCAGCTAATACTGCCCGCTGGTGCATTGGTGCGAACGGCCAGAGCGTACTGACCAGGCCATAGACTAACAGCAAAAGGCCGACAATACGTAAATGACCATTGCCCTGCCCTGCCTGCCAAATACCCAAGCCGAAGGCTGCGACCAACAAACTGTATATAGCCCCTAAAGAGATCCAAAGTTGCTGTGTAGGCGCCCCTACCGCAGATAGTTCGCTGACGGTTTGAGATATGGAATCGTAAGCGGGCCAAAGCAGTGGAATGAATACATTCATCAGGGTATATAACAACGATGAAACTATACCGCAGAGCAGCAGTATCTTTTGTGTATCGGTCTCCGTTGCGGCATTCTTCGTCATCATGATCAAAAGTATTTACTGCAGCCTTAGCGGAGTATGACCATGCTCACCTATGATCAATGATAAACATCAGGGGTCATAAAACGCAAACTCCCCGGACAAGCCGGGGAATCTGCTCGATCTGTGTATGCTACACTAAAGCTTAATAAATAACCTGGATTGATTAAAGGTGCCTGATAGGTTCGATGCCCTGACATTGTATATGTATTTACCTGCGGGCAGATATGATACATCGAGGTCGATCGTCTGATCGCCCGGGTTGAGGCTGCCTATCAATTGCCTGCCCAGTTCCTTCCCTTCCACACTCATAATGGTCACCCTCACCTCAGATGGTGTACGCAATACCAATGGTATCCTTGTGAGCCCTGTACATGGATTAGGAAAATTCTGCCTCAACTGGAACTGGCTTTCGGCAGCTACCTGCTGAATACCCGTTGCGGCAGGACCATTCACATAGCAATCCCAGGTAAGTACATAACCATTTGCCACATCACCGCTAACTGAACTCATCTCTGTTGCCGTGCCATCCGAAAACACGTTATCGGCAGCATTGTAAGTATAGCCGTTCATGCCTTTGGTATAACCATAGGCCGTAGCTGCATTTACTGTAACCACTGCACTATTGGCATCCTCAGGGAAGGCGATCTGTGTTATGGCGAGGGAATTACCATTAGAATCATAAACATGCACATGAATATGGGTGGCCCTGCCAGTGTACCAGCCTGGAAATATGGAGGTGAAGCTCGCCAGCCCGTTTGCATCGGTAGTTTGACGCCCCCGGAGAAAGTCCTCGCTTGTATAATCCGTAGGCTGCATTTGCGTGCCACCATACTGGGAATAATTGCCATCCTTATCGCAATGCCAGATATCAACCATAACACCGGAAAGCGGGTTGCAGGAGTTATTGACATTCTTCACCGTAATATTGATGGTAAATGCTACCCCGGTACGGTTGCTTGTAATATCACTCCGCACCAGCGATGCAGGTGTGATGGTGGGAAAAGGACCTGCGGTCTCGGTACTCGCCACGGTGCATCCTACGGCCTTATTGGCAGCCAGTATAGAAGGCGCTATCACCGCCATACCGAGGAAACCAATTCCCTTTTTTAAGAAATCCAGTCTTTCCATACGTGTTCTTATTTAAAGTGAGCAATCAATGAATAATATTATCGCCAGTTCAGAGAGCGCTTCAAAGTCAGCTTCGTCACTATCTCTTAGCAGGAGCGCATCCCTGTATTCCATCAGGCGGCCATCCACCTCGAAAGAGCCATTAATTATATAGGCCACGAGGCCACCTTTCCCCTTTACAACAGGTGCTATGTCCTTCACCCGGCTGTCATATACACCTACCCGCATATTAGCCGCAAAACCGGTACCGCTTACCAGTTCATTCTTTACTGTAATATCCAGCGATGCATCACGCGGCTCATAGTGTCCTGTATCACCGTCACTTTTAATACAGATATGCAGGAAATTAACGGTCTCTTCTTTATGCACATTTTTCACAAAAAGCTTTCCACTTCCTTCAGCAGAGCGATGTACTGTACCCGGGGCCAATTGTTTTGACCGTTCATTGCTGTCTGCAACCGTCACTGCACCCACTACAGGCAGCAAAATATTTTGGCACCGGGTCTGAAGATCCAGGTCAATGCCCGCACCACCGGCTAAAAAAACATCGCGCACTACGATATGCTCATCTAATGCAGACATGTAAACAGTACGATCCGTAGCAGATTCATTAGGCCTGGTATCTGCCTTCAAAAACTTTGACCGATATGTTGCCGGTATGAGCATATATCAAAGTTACCATTTACACAATCCGATAAATAAATATGGGGTAAAGGCAAAAAAAAATGCGATAAAAATGATCAGCAGCATTTTTTAACTTTAGCATTCCTTAATTGGAAACATTCCTAAGCATGACAGACATCAGCTACCTGCAAGCATTGCGTATACCCAGCCCCGATAGGCCACTACGGATATTGATGAGCGCATGCCTTACCGGCATTACCTGCGGATATGATGGGACGGCCAATGGAAGCTACCCCACTGCCCTGAAATTGCTTGGTTACGACAATGTAAAGATCACGCGTTTTTGTCCTGAGGATTTTTCATTCGGCACGCCAAGAGAAATGTGCGACATACATGGGGGTACAGGCCTGGACGTATTGGCAGGAAGAGCAAAAGTATTAAGCGACAGCGGCCGGGACTGGAGCGAGGGCATGATAAAAGCATCGGAAAAAATGCTGGAAATAGCCCGTGAGGAAGATATTGAGCTGGCGGTAATGATGGACATCAGCGCGGCCTGTGGCAGCCAGGTGATCTATGACGGGAACAGGTTTGCTGAAAATAAAGTATACCAGGTTGGCGCCGGGGTATGTGCTGCCCAACTGATGCGAAATGGTTTTAAAGTCATCAGCCAGCGCGACCTGGCATCCCTTGAGCTATTGTACTCAAAACTCGACAGTAAGTACCAAATTGACCCTACGAAAAAAGACCACCATGAAACGGAATGGTATAAAGACTACTTTAAACCATAGCAAACAGGAAAACCTATTTTTACAACAAACGACACTGCATGTTAATAGGCCAATTATCGAAACGGACCGGTTTCTCAAAAGACACGATACGCTACTATGAAAAGATAGCCCTGATCGCATTGCCTGAAAAAAAGCGGCTTGATCGTCAATACAAGGATTATCCCGAAGAACTGGTGTACGTACTGAGGGCCATCAGGAAATACAAGGAACTGGGCTTCACCCTGGAGGAAATAAGGGAGCTTTTGGTACTGCAATCGATACAGGTATTGGATATATCAAAATTGATAGCGGTGGTGGAAAGAAAACTAAACGGCATTGATGCCCGGATAGACGAACTGCATGCCATGAGGCTGCAACTGAACAGGGAACGACAAGTATTACTGGGCAAAAAAAGCGGCCATATCATAAAGCTGCCCGAAATGAAAAGAGCAGCTTAAAACGGCATTATCTTGTCTACAATACCATAAGCAAGCGCCTCTTCCGCATTCATCCAATAATCGCGGTCGAAATCCTTTAGCACCTTTGCCTTTGGCTGCCCGCAATTGGCAGCGAGGATAGCAGCACTTAGTTCTTTGGTTTTAATCACCTGGCGGGCATTTATCTCTATATCGGCAGAATGGCCCTGGAAGCTGCCCATGGATGGCTGGTGTATCATCACCTCGGCCATGGGATATATATACCGGTTGCCCTTTTGGCCCCCCGATAAAAGTATTGAGGCCATGCTGGCAGCCAACCCCATGCAATAGGTATAAACAGGAGAAGATATTGCCTGCATCAGGTCGTAAATAGCATTACCACCTGTGACCATGCCGCCGGGGCTATTGATGTAAAGATGTATGGGCAGTGCCGCCTGCTCTGCTTCAAGGTAAAGCAACTGTTCCACAATTCTTTTCGAACTGCTGTCTTCAACCGGGCCCCAAAGGAATATTTTCCGTTCTTCGAGGAGCTTGCTGCGCAAGCGGTAGCTTTCGCTTAGGTATATTTTTTCTTCTGCCTGTTCCATACCGCAAGTATAAGGGCTGGAGTATGGTCCACAGTTAACATCGGCAGGTGAAAAAAAGCTACTTATTTTTCAGCACATTGTTCGCATTCTCCAGGAAGGTGACCTCTTCCTTACCCGGGGCGGCCTGGGGATAGCCCAGCGACCCCAGCGCTGATATGCTGAATTTTGCACTGGTCTTATCCTTAATCATATTAAAGACCCATATGGTAGGAAAACCCTGCACTTTGAAAAACTGGAGCAATTCATTATTCTGCTTTGCCAATTCATCCGGCAGTTTTTTATGCCTGGGGAAATCGAGCTCCAGCAGTATTACATTTTTTTGGGCCCATGCTATAAAACCGGGTTTATCAAACACATTCGCCTGTAGCCGGTGGCACCAGCCACACCAGTCGCTACCGGTAAAGAAGGCGAATACCGGTTTCTTTGTCTTATTCGATAGCTCATAGACCTTCTTGATATCTGTGTACCAGGTAAGACCATTCTTCACCTCCTGCGCACCGGCACTATAGCTACTAAGAAATATAAATGTTACTAATACGGTGATTATTTTTTTCATTTGTTTCATACTTAATGCAATATAACCAAGAATAACAATTCAGGTTCCACATATCGTGCCGATTTTATCCTGTTTAGTAATGTTTTGCATTTGGCAGCGGCCGGAAATGATCTCCAAACATTACGAGAAACTTGGCTTTTTCACCATTTTTTGACAAAATATTGTTTTCTAAATAAGATTTTTTATAGCTTTGTCCGGAATTTGACATTTGCGTTAAACATTAGTGTTAATAATGAATACAGACCTACAAACAGAGCAAATAATATTAAATGCAGCACGGGCATTATTCACCCGCAAAGGCTTTGCGGCAGTACGCCTGCAGGATATAGCCGATGAGGCTGGTATCAACAGGACCCTCCTGCATTATTACTTCAGGACGAAGGAAAAGCTGTTCGAAAAGATATTTACAGAAGCTATAGAGCAGGTATTCCCCAATGTGCAGGAAATACTGAACAGCAATGAACCTCTTCTCAGCAAGATAGAACAGGTCATATCCCATTATATCGATTTTGCGATAGCGCACCCCTACCTGCCCACCTTCGTGATCCATGAGCTGAACCAGAACCCGGATAAGATACCGGCCATGCTGGGCAATATGAAGCAGAAACCCGAACTGGGAAAATTCATGATGGAGATACAGCATGCGGCACAGTCGGGGATCATACGCCCTATCCAGCCCATACACCTGCTTATTAATATCATATCGCTATGCCTGTTCCCCTTTATAGCCAAGCCAATGATGCATGCCATACTGGGGATAACCGACCCGGTATATGCAGCATTCATAGCAGAACGGAAGAAGGTGGTGACCGAAACGATCATTAACTCGATAAAAATACCCAATAGTTAAAACCAGTATTTTATGAGATACAGGATACTAATAATTATTACTGCTTTATTGCTGCCAGGCATTTTTGCACGGGCGCAGACTGTGCAAAAACTAGGACTCGATGAAGCAATAAGGCTGGGACTGAAAAACAGCAAACAGTTACAGATGAACCAGGCTAAAATCAAAGAGGCCTCAGGCAGGCTAAGTGAAATGAAGAACAACAGGTTGCCCGACCTGAAAGTATCCGGGTCATACCTGCAAATGGCCAATCCAAAGGTAGACCTGCAACTGGGCTCATCGCCACAGTCAGCCAGCCTGCTCTCAAATGTAAAAGTGGACCATGTAGTATATGGCCTGGCCAGTGCATCGGTACCCCTGTTCTCCGGCTTCAGGATAAAATACGGTGTGGAAGCACAGAAATACCTGCTGAAGGCAACCATGCTGGATGCGGCAACAGACTCGCAGGCTGTGATACAAAATATAGTATCGGCCTACTGCAACCTCTATAAGGCTGGCCAGTCGGTAGCCGTGATAGGTGAGAGCCTCGGCCAAAGCCAGAAAAGAGTACAGGACTTTAAAGCATTTGAAAAGAATGGCACCATGATACATAATGACGTGTTAAAGGCGCAGTTACAGGAATCGAATATCCGGCTATCACTGCTGGATGCGCAGAACAACATGGACATTGCTACCGTGAATATGGACCTGATGCTGGGCCTGCCGGAAGACACACAACTGGAAACCGACAGCAGCAGCCTGCAATATCCTGCCGATGCAGGCAGTATGGACAGTTGGGAAAGCAAGGCAATACAAAACCGGAATGATATAGCTGCAATGCAGGCCAGGGAAGATGCTGCAAATGGCAATATAAAAGCGATAAAGGGTGAATATTACCCCAGCCTGGCACTGACGGGCAATTACATAGCTGCCGATATACATAAGCTGCTGACCGTTACCAATGCACTGGCGGGAGGTATAGGCCTGCAGTACAATATTGGATCGCTTTGGAAAACGAAGGCCAAAATAACACAGGCGGAGGCCAGAAAGGAGCAGGCCGTAATAGGCGAACGTATGCTGAGCGATGCGATACGGCTGCAGGCGCACCAGGCATATAAAAACTACCTGCTCAGCATACAAAAAATAGCAGTGTATGCTGATGCCCTTAATGAAGCAAAAGAGAATTACAGGGTGACCCAAAGCAAATATGACAATAAGGTAGCCACCACGCAGGAACTGCTGGACGCTGATATAGAACAACTGCATGCCC
This sequence comes from Bacteroidetes bacterium 46-16, assembly GCA_001897835.1. Classification (GTDB taxonomy): domain Bacteria; phylum Bacteroidota; class Bacteroidia; order Chitinophagales; family Chitinophagaceae; genus MKUN01. Next base: position 34,633 of record MKUN01000014.1, on the reverse strand, counting down.
GGCTGAACTATGCCTTCTCGAAAGCAGATGCTATGGCTGCCTATAAAAAATTATTGGAAGTATCGGGTACATTATATCAATAACATAAAGACAATAAATAAAGATGAAACAATACTATAAGTTACTGCTGGCTCCCATGCTATTATTGGCATCATGTGCAGGAAATAAAGACCAGTTCGACGCTTCGGGCATGTTCGAAGCCACAGAGGTGATCGTATCGGCCCAGGGGAACGGAAAGATATTGCAGTTCGACGTACAGGAAGGCGAAAACCTGAAGGCAGGTGCTATTGTAGGTTACATAGACACTACACAACTGCATTGGCGCAAGCAACAGTTGCAGGCCAGCAGCAAAGCCATTAGTGTGACCAAACCAAACGTAGGTGAACAAATAGCCGCTATACAGCAGCAGATAACCAATACCGAAACAGAGAAACGCAGGATCGAGAACCTGGTGCATGCTGATGCCGTGCCGCAAAAACAGCTCGATGATATCAACGAACATCTTAAGGTACTAAAGAAGCAACTGGATGCACAAACCTCTACTGTATCGAAAAGCGCCCAGGGTATAGAAGCGCAAACCAAACCGGTATATGCCCAAATACAGGAAATAGATGAACAATTGCAAAACAGCATTATCACCAATCCTATAGATGGCACTGTACTGACCAAATACGCAGAGCAGGACGAGGTGACCATGACCGGCAAACCCTTATACAGGATAGCCGATATGGACCATATGATATTGAGGGTTTACGTAACCGGCGACCAGTTAACCCAGGTAAAACTGGGGCAGGATGTAAAGGTATATGTGGACAGCACAGCAAAAACCTACCGGGAATTGCCAGGGCAGGTAAGCTGGATAGCCAGCGAAGCGGAATTTACCCCTAAGAGCATACAAACAAAAGATGAACGCGCTAACCTGGTATATGCAGTAAAAGTAAAAGTGAAGAACAACGGCTACCTGAAAATAGGTATGTATGGCGAAATAAAATTCAAATAGGATGAACGCAGTAAGCGTAGAACATATTACCAAGACCTACCTGCAAAAAGAGCAGAAGAAAGAAAAAAAGGTCACTGCCCTGGATGATGTTTCATTCACGGTGGATAAGGGTGAGTTGTTCGGCATCATAGGGCCTGATGGCGCGGGTAAGACGAGCCTGTTCCGGATACTGACCACCGTGCTGCTGGCTGATAGCGGTAAAGCAAGCGTGGAAGGCCTTGATGTAGTGAAAGACTACCGGAAGATAAGGGACCGTGTCGGTTACATGCCGGGTAAATTCTCCCTGTACCAGGACCTGACAGTGGAGGAAAACCTGAACTTCTTTGCTACCATATTCAACACCACGGTAAAAAAGAATTATGAACTGATCAAAGATATATATGTACAACTGGAACCCTTTAAGAAGAGGAGGGCCGGCGCCCTGTCAGGCGGCATGAAACAAAAACTGGCCTTATGCTGCGCCCTCATCCATAAACCCTCAATCCTGTTCCTCGACGAACCGACAACAGGCGTGGACCCGGTATCAAGGCGGGACTTCTGGGACATGATAAAGAAACTTAAAGAACAAGATATAGCTATACTGGTATCTACTGCTTATATGGACGAAGCCAACATGTGCGAAAAGATAGCCCTGATACAAAAAGGGAACATACTGACTGTAAGCAGCCCGGAAAAAATAACCAGCGAATTTGACCAGCCCCTGCTGGCGGTACGATCAGACGATATGTATCAGTTGCTATATGACCTGAGAGCAAACAAAGCGGTGAAGGAAGCATACCCCTTTGGCGCATACTACCATGTGATACCTGAAGATGCCAATAAGACAAAAGAACTGGAAGCATACCTGCAGCAAAAGGGACAAAAAGATCTGGAAGTAAAGCCCATAAAGGCAAATATAGAAGACAGCTTTATCGCACTAATGAAGAAAAACGACTGAGGCTAATGGAAAAAGAAAAGGTCATTACTACGAAGCAACTGACTAAACAGTTTGGAGATTTCACTGCGGTGAACGGGATAAGCTTTGAGGTACATAAAGGAGAGATATTCGGTTTCCTGGGTGCGAACGGCGCTGGTAAAACAACGGCGATCAAAATGCTTTGCGGGCTACTGGCGCCTACATCGGGCGAAGCTGCCGTGGCCGGTTTTGATGTATATAAACAAGCTGAAAAAATAAAAAAGAACATAGGCTATATGAGCCAGAAATTCTCGCTTTACGACGATCTGACCGTACGGGAGAACATGCGCCTCTTTGCAGGCATATATGGCATGGACCGCAAAACCATAAAGCAGCGGACCGAAGAGAAACTAAAACAACTGGAGCTGGAACCACAAGCCGATGACCTGGTCAATTCGCTGCCGTTGGGCTGGAAACAAAAGCTGGCCTTTTCCATAGCTATATTCCACGACCCTAAAATAGTGTTCCTTGATGAGCCCACCGGTGGTGTGGACCCGCTGGCAAGGAAACAATTCTGGGAAATGATCTATACCGCTGCCCATAATGGCATAACCATATTCGTGACCACACACTATATGGACGAGGCAGAGTATTGTGACCGCGTGACCATAATGGTGGATGGTGAAATAAAAGCACTCGACACTCCGGGGAATTTAAAAGAAACATATGAGGCCGAAAGTATTGATGAAGTATTCTATAAACTGGCAAGGACCGCAACAAGAAAAGCAGATTAGAACATGAAGCGCTTATTATCATTCGTCATCAAGGAGTTCCATCACATTTTTCGTGACAGGCGAACGATGCTCATATTGCTGGGCATGCCCATTGTACAGATCATCCTATTTGGCTTCGCGGTAACGAATGAAGTGAATAATGCATCGATAGCTATATGGGACCAGTCGAAGGACGAAGCCACAACACAAATAATACAGCGCATCAGCTCCAGCAAATATTTCGATATAGAACAGTCCCTGCACAGCAAAGAAGGCATAGAGGGGGCCTTCAAAAAAGGGAAAGTAAAAATGGTGATCGTTTTCCCTCAAAGGTTCCGGGAATCTTTATTGCATGAACACAATGCCGAAGTGCAATTGATAGCTGACGCATCGGACCTGAATACGGCAAGTACACTCACCAATTATGCCAGCAGCATCATTATGCGTTACCAGGCTGATATACTGGATGCGGATATACCCTACCAGGTCAAAACAAACATTAAGATGCTTTATAACCCCAACCTGGAAAGTGCCTACAACTTTGTTCCGGGGGTCATGGGCCTTATACTCATGCTCATATCGGCAATGATGACCTCAGTGTCAATAGTGCGGGAGAAGGAAATGGGCACTATGGAAGTACTGCTCGTATCGCCGGTAAAGGCCTATATGGTCATCATTTCCAAAGTGATCCCCTATCTCGTCCTTTCACTGGTCAATATCATTTCCATCATATTGTTATCGGTCTATGCACTGGGCGTACCGGTCACCGGCAACCTGGTGTTGCTGATCGGGGAAAGCATATTATTCATTATCACATCGCTCTCCCTGGGCATCACAATATCCACAGTCACCAAATCGCAGCAGGCAGCCATGCTCATCTCGATGATGGGGCTAATGCTGCCAACAATATTATTATCGGGCTTTATTTTCCCTATCGAGAACATGCCCGTGGTATTGCAGGTAATTTCTAATATAGTACCTGCCAAATGGTATATAGACATAGTGCGGATGGTCATGATCAAAGGCCTGGGATTCGGGGCAGTGATGAAAGACACCATAATATTGACCGGCATTACGATGTTGTTCATTATCATAAGCCTGCTGCGTTTTAAAACAAGGCTGGAGTAAACGAAGTATTATGAGGGTATTATTATTCCTGTTGCAAAAGGAATTCCTGCAAATATTCAGGAACAAGACCATACTGGCTATCATCTTTGTAGCCCCGGTAATGCAATTGCTTATATTGCCGAATGCGGCAACCTTCGAGGTAAAGAACATCATGATGAGTATCGTGGACCGGGACCACAGCAGCTATTCGCAAAAACTGGTAGAAAAGCTGCGTTCATCAGGTTATTTTATTTTGACCGATTATTCCGCCAGTTATAAAGATGGCCTGAAAGCTATAGAGCACAAAAAGGCAGACCTGGTCATAGAGATACCCGCCCATTTCGAACGCGACCTTATCAGGCATAGCAAAGCCGACATATTGATAAGTGTAGATGCCATAAATGGTGTAAAGGCCAGCGTAGGCGGCGCATATGCCACTCAGATCATAAGCATGTTCAATAGAGACATCCGCGCTGAATGGCTGCCCGCTACCCGTTATAACAATGCACCTATGATCAATATTACTTACTCTAACTGGTATAACCCGCTGATGAATTACAAGACCTTCTTTGTGCCGGGCATATTGGTGCTGTTGCTCACCCTCGTGGGAGGCCTTCTTACTGCATTGAATATCGTTCGCGAAAAGGAAATAGGCACCATAGAGCAGATAAACGTAACCCCTATAAAAAAAATACAATTCATAGCGGGCAAGCTCATCCCCTTCTGGATAACAGGGCTCGTCATCCTGACCATCGGCTTTATCATATCTGCACTTGTTTATCACATAATACCGGCTGGCAGTTTCCTTACTATCTACTTGTTTGCTGCGGTGTATCTCGTAGCATTCCTTGGCTTTGGCCTGTTGATCTCCACCTACAGCAATACCCAGCAACAAGCCCTTTTCGTTACCTTCTTCTTCCTGATGGTATTTTTCCTGATGAGCGGTATGTTCACCCCCATAGAAAGTATGCCGCACTGGGCGCAAGTCCTCACTTATTTTAACCCGGTACGCTACTTCGTGGAAGTGATCAGGCTTGTAGTGTTAAAAGGCAGTTCCTTATTCGATGTCAAAAGGCAATTGCTGGTGATGTGCATGTTCGCGCTGGGCTTCAATACCTGGGCGATCGTAAATTACAGGAAGACCACTTAATGCTACTTAACCTTACATAGCAGAAAACACATTGCATTGTTTTAACCCTATTTATTATTTTGACCCGCAAATATTCACCTTATGCGGAAAGCCCTTTTGTTAATAGGCCTGCTGGCTGTAAGTGCGGTAACAGTATATGCCCAATCGCCCAAAATAGAGATAAGTGCGCCATTTGACGAGCCGGACGATGGCTGGAACAAATTGCTACAGGTAAAAAACGGCAATACCCTTTTCTTCCACTTTTCTAAAAAAGGCATAGCAGTTGTCGTATATGACAAAAGCCGTAAAATTGCTTCGGAGCAAACCATTACCAGCGAATTGTGGGAGGCCCGCAAATTAAAGGGCTCTACGATCAATGGCCTGTACGAGATAAACGGCGAGGCAGTCCTGTTCCTCACCCAAATAGTGGACCGGAGCGTTACCCTTTACCGCTTGCGCATCAATACAAGCACAGGTACCCTAATAGAAGAAAAGGTGATCAGCAGTATAGAACAGTATAAGGCAGGCGCCCGCTGGGCCATGATATATGGCGGCGTAGACCCAAACGGCTTTTATGTAGAGAAAGACCCTTTGTCAGATGCATATGCTGTAGTGAGTGTCAACAGCTTCGCCCACGAGAGTAGTGAACGCATAAAGTTAAGCCTGTATAATGGCACACACCAGGAGCTCAGCAAGCTCTTTTATGGTGCACCGGGCTCATTTAAATATATTAAGTTCATTAGTATGGCCGTAAATGATAAAGAAGCCATATTATGCGCATATGGATTCAATACAGAGGCTTCTGGGGGGAAAGATTCCAAAATAATTCTCTCAAGGGTCAAAAACGGGGAAAGCGCATTTGAGCATCAGTTGCTGGACTTTACCGATGACTTCCGGGCCACTACGGGCATAATGCAGTTTAACCCCGGCAGCCACATGGTACAATTGCTTACCCTAACACTTACGAGCAGCAAAAGCCAGTTCTTTACCGGCAAAACAACCAGCTATTACCTGCCGCTCCTCAGCTACATTGATCCCGAAACACTGAGCATAGCATTTACCAAACCGGTATTATGTGAAAAAGCCGGCGAATACATTGCCACACATTTTAATAACAAAGAGGCCTATTCAGGCGTACCCCAGAATATGGTGATCAATAAAGACTATTCCACTACGATAATAACTGAAGAACTGACACAGAAAACATTAACGGATAGCCGCACTGGGGCCGTTATGTCGCAGCAAACCGCTTTGGGCAATATAGGCATATCGGAAATGGATAATGCCGGTGTGGAGAAAGAGGGATATGGTATTACCAAATCACAATTATCGAACGGCCTGATAGCATCCTTTAACCAGGCGGAAAAAACAAAAGGGATATGGACCTATCAACAGGTAGCCATGATGCAGGCAAAAAACAACCATTTCCTGTCCTTCGATTATGTAAGTACGGAAAAGAACAAATACATATTGTTCAATGATGTGACCGAGAACTTTGAAAAAAGCGATAAAGAAAAGAAGAAAACAATAATAGGGATAAGCGACTGTAATACGCTATGCTACAAACTCGTGGACAACAAAGTAGAAAAGGCTTATCTCTTCGGGAAACCCAAAGACGATGATCACAATATGTTTTGCTACATACAGTCATCGAATTACATGAAAGAGACCAATACGTACGCCACCCTGGCTGTAGAACGCAACAGGCGGGACAAACAATCGCGCATTATCTGGGCTACATTCGAGTAATGACTATGTGGCCGGCAACAGGTCCAGGAAATAAAAACCCGTATTCCATTTGTCTTTATCGTCCTCAGCTTGCGTATAGGCCTTGTACACCACTTCACCCTCGGCAACAGGCACTGCTGAGGAGAAGAAGGGCGCATTATAGACAAAAGTATGGAACTCCCCATTCTCGCCACAGGGATCAACATTTTCCGGCAGGTCGCGAAGCAGGTCGCGGCCTATTTTGCGGCCAAGAAAGTCCTTACCTAAAAACTTTTCGTTGACACATACTATCACAGCTTCTATACCTGCGTCCTCAACCATAGCTACGAGCGCACGTGTATCTTTTTCCCAGAGCGGGAACACTGCGTCAAAGCCAACCTGTGCCAGTTGCTGTTCACGGTATATCTTAAGGTCTTCCAGGAAAATATCGCCAAAAGCTGCGGTATGGATACCTGCTTCTTTCAATCCGGTAAGCGTGCTTTGCATAGCCTGCCTGTAAGCATCATCTGTTGGTGCTGCCGGTAATTTTACTTTTATCAGCGGCAGGCCCATACGTTCGGCCTGTGCATCGAGCAGGTCTTCGCGCACACCATGCATTACTACCCGGTCATACTCATCATTAACCGTAGTAAGCAGTTGAGTGACATTGTACCTGTCCTGCTGCAACAGCTTGTAAGCCAATGCTGCATCTTTACCGGAGCTCCAGTTGAGCACCACCGGGATCAAATTATTGTTCATTTTCTCTGCAAATGAATGTAAATTGTCGGTATTTCTTAAAAACATTTGAGGATGAGATACGCGATCGTTAGCGGGGGCACGCATGGTATAGGCCGGGCAATAACGGAAAAACTGCTTGCTGAGGGCTTCTCGGTAGCCATATGCGGGCGCAATAAAGAAGATCTTGCGGCGCGCGAGGCCGAATGGAATGAACAATATCCCGAAGCATCGATACTGGCCCTGCAAGCCGACCTGAGCCGGAAAGAAGAAGCGCAGAGTTTTGGTACTGCCGTGCTGGCCAATTTCCCGCAGGTAGACCTGCTGGTGAACAATGTAGGCACCTACTACCCCGGCAGCATCAGCCGGGAACCGGATGGCGCACTGGAAGAACTGATAGGGATCAATCTCTACAGTGCCTACCATCTTACAAGAGCCCTTTTACCGGCCATGAAAGAGAAAAAAAGCGGGCATATCTTCAACATGTGCTCCATTGCCAGCCTGCATGCCTACCCCAACGGCGGGGCCTACAGCATCAGCAAATATGGGCTATTAGGCTTTTCTGAAAACCTCAGGGAAGAGCTAAAGACTGAAAACATTAAAGTAACAGCGATTTGTTCTGGTGCGGTTTATAGCCGCTCATGGGAAGGCAGCGACATAGACCCGGGGCGCATCATGGAACCACCGGATATTGCCACTATGCTATGGGCAGCCTACACCCTGTCGGCCGGTGCCACAGTAGAGACCATAGTCATGCGGCCCCAGCAAGGTGATCTATAGGCAGTTTTTAACGCGGTTTTAACTGTGAAAATTTAGTGTAAAGAGCAGGCATTACTAAATTTGTGGAATTCAAAAAAATGCTAAAGGCTATCAACATACGGCTTTGGGGTATTGTATGTGTCCTATTGGGTGCATGCAATGGCTTTGTTGCAGCCCAGAATGTGGTCTTTACCGCCAATGCAAGCGCAGATAAAATAGGGCTGAAAGACCGGCTGCAGGTAACCTACACCATACAGAATGTACCCAACTTGCAATCGATAGACCGGATAAGCTCTGATGATTTTGAGATAGTAGGAGGCCCCTTCAGCTCACAAAGCACCAGTGTATCCATAGCTGGCAATCGTACGGTACAATCGGTACGTGTATCACTTACCTACATATTGCAGCCCAAACATACAGGCAGCCTTACGGTACCCTCTTCCAGTGCCAAAGATGCTGCAGGGCATACCTATCAGTCTAACTCCATACCTATACAGGTAGTGAACGGTACGCTGGCAGCGGCTCAGCCGGCAAGGCAACAGGCCAATCCCTATGACCCCTTTAATGACGATCCCTTTGCCGATCCTTTTGCAGCCATCATGCAACGCAGGCAGCAACAATTGCAGCAGATGCGCAGGCAAATGCAGAACCAGGCACAGCAGCAAGATCAGAATCAGCCGATGGCAAAAGCGCCTGCCGATATCAATAAAGATCTTTTTATCCGCGTATCGGTAGATAAAAGTAAAGTACATGTTGGCGAACAGGTAACCGCAAGCTACAAATTATACTCACGCATACCCATGCAGGTAGGCATATCAAAACTGCCCTCGCTTAACGGTTTTTGGACACAGGACTTTGATATCCCAAAAGATCCTAAACCTATGGAAGAGGTAGTGGACGGCAAAAAGTACCAGGTATTCCTGCTTAAGAAGTCGGCACTATTTCCGCAACAGCCAGGTACACTGGAGCTGGACCCGGCGGAAGCACAGGGTGTGGCCCGTATCATACAACAGGTAAGGCAGCGCAACCCTTTCGCCGATATGTTCGATGACCCGTACTTCCAGAATGCCATGGGTGGCAGCCTGATGATGAACGATCCTTTCTTCAACAATGGTTTCTTTAATTCCATAGCTTACAAAGATGTACAGGTGCACCTGAAAAGCACCCCGGTTAAGATACAGGTGACCGCACTGCCCGATAAAGGGAAACCGGAAAACTATGGCGGGGCTGTGGGTAAATTTGCTATAAATAGCAAAATAGACAAGACCGAATTAAGCACGGACGAGACCGCTAACCTGAGCCTGACCATAACCGGCAGTGGCAACCTGAAACTGATGGCTGCACCCCAGCTGAACCTGCCGAACGGCCTTGAAAGCTACGACCCGCAGATAGTAGATACCATTACCGGGCGCAGCACCACCATAAGTGGCTCCAAGATCATCACCTACCCGATAGCCCCCCGTACACCGGGCGATTATGATATTCCTGCAACTCCGTTTACTTATTACGACCCCCAATCGGGTGAATATGTGACCCTGCAAACGCAACCCATATCGCTGCATGTAAAACCCGGCAAGAACTATAACCCGGCAGTGGCTAAAAACAATAAACCGCTTACCGATATACACAATATAGAAACCGGCACACTAGATAAACTGGCATTTAACAGCAAACCCTTGTTATTCAGCCCCGGCTATTGGTCTATGTATGCCCTGCCCCTGCTGGCTTTTGTAGGCATCGTATTCTGGAAGCGCCGCGATGAAGAACTGTCGAAAGACATGGTAAAACTGCGCAACAGGCGCGCTAACAAAGTAGCCCTGAAGCGCCTGGCCACGGCACAGAAATTGCTGAAAGACAACCAGCGCGGACCTTTTTACGAAGAAATATCTAAAGCCATATGGCTATACCTCAGCGATAAGCTGAATATACCGCTTTCATCATTATCGCACGAAACTGCAACAGCGGCATTGGAAGAACGCAAAGTTCCTGCTAATTTGCAGCAGAAAATGGGACAGGTAGTAAATGAGTGTGAAACTGCGCTGTATACCCCCTCGGGTGGCTCGCAGCAAATGCACAGCACTTACGAAACAGCCATTAAAGTGATCAGCGAACTGGAAGAAACGATAAACGCCTGATGAGAAAAAGTTTTTGGATAGCCTCCGTTCTCCTCTTATGTTCTTTTCAACTCTTTGCCGCCTCAACCAACGACTGGTGGCAAAAAGGCAATGCGTGCTATAAACAAAAAAAATACGACAGCGCCGTTTACTACTACGAAAAACTTGCGGCACAAAAGCCTAAAAATGCAGTGCTGTATTATAACCTGGGTAATGTTTACTACAAGTTGAACCAGATAGGCCTTGCCGTGCTCAACTATGAGCGTGCCCTGCACCTGGAACCCGGGTTTAAAGATGCTGAAGATAACCTGATACTTACCCAAAGCCGCATACCCAACAGGATACAGGGTGGCGAAGATATATTCTTTGTGAAGTGGTGGCGCTCTGTAACGCAACTGGATAATGCCACTTTATGGGCGGTTTGCAGCCTTATACTCTTTATTGCCGTACTGGGCCTTATGCTGGGTAAAAGGCTCGGAATGTTCGACTTTTCTTCGCGCAGGCAGGTAATTATTGCCTTGGGAATACTATTTTTGTTAAGTCTCATTTTATCTTATTCTTCGGCATCAAGACACGAAAGCCACACTGCAGTGGTCATGCAACAGGATACCCCCCTGATGAACAGCCGGAAGAATAATAAACCCCAAACGCTGGTGCCGGAAGGTACTACCGTGAAAATAGAAGATGAGCAGGACGGATGGACAGAGGTGAAACTGCCGGACGGCCGTAAGGGCTGGATGGAACACAGCTATCTTTCTAAAATTTAGGGTTTAATTTTTTTTCAGCCTTTATTATGTCGTCGTACTGGGTAAAAACACCGTGGTGGGTAAAAAAACTCTTCTCTAAAGAGTTGATATGGAACATGCCTCAAAACGGCGTGCCCACGGTCTATATCACATTCGACGATGGCCCCCACCCTACGGCTACCCCTTTTGTGCTGGCAGAACTTGAAAAGCACCATGCAAAAGCCACCTTTTTCTGCGTGGGTAAAAATGTAGACGAGCATAAAGACCTTTACAGGCACATGCTGAGTGCAGGACATGCTGCCGGCAACCATACCCAAAATCACCTGAACGGCTGGTATACCGGCAATAAGGAATACCTGGGTAATATATTACAGGCGGCCAGGCAAATAGACAGTTGCTGCTTCAGGCCACCATATGGCAAAATAAAGCTCTCGCAGGTGCGCATACTGCACAAAAAAAGACCCGGCTGGAAGATATATATGTGGGATGTGCTAAGCGGTGATTTTGATGACACGCTGAGCCCCGAACAATGCGCACAGAATGTTATTGAGAATATAGAACCCGGCTCGATAGTGGTCTTTCACGATAGCGCAAAAGCATGGGAGCGGATGAGCTACGCACTACCCCTGGTACTGGAGCACTGCCGCAAAATGAACTGGAAACTGGCCACCCTGCCAATAAACTGATTATGTACACAGACACACATACCCACCTCTACGACGAACGATTGCTTAGAGAAGAAGATGCCATGATACAGCGCGCCCTCGATGCCGGTGTTACCAAAATGTATATGCCCAACTGTGATAGCAGCACCATAAACGACATGTTGCACCTTGCCGGCAAATGGCCGGATAACTGTTACCCGATGATGGGGCTGCACCCCACTTATGTAAAGGAGAATTACCAGGAGGAACTGGCTATCGTGGAAAAATGGCTGGCAGAAAGAAAATTTTATGCCGTTGGCGAGATAGGGCTCGACTATTACTGGGATATAACGTTCAAAGCGCAGCAAATAGCTGCTTTTGAGACCCAAATAGACTGGGCCCTTCAATACGACCTGCCAATAGTGATACACAGCCGCGAATCGACACAGGACTGCATAGATATAGTACTGGCCAAACAGAACGGGAATCTTAAAGGTATCTTTCACTGCTTCAGCGGCAGTACAGATCAGGCCCGGCAGGTGGCAGATCTGGGCCTATATCTTGGTATTGGCGGTGTGGTGACCTACAAGACCAGCAACCTGCCTGAGATCATAAAAGAAGTAGGGTTAAGCCATATAGTGCTGGAAACTGATGCCCCATACCTCGCACCCGTCCCTCATAGGGGCAAGCGCAATGAAAGCAGCTATATACCGGTAATAGCTGAAAAGATCGGCGACCTGATGGGCATAAGTGCAGAAGAAGCCGGGCGTATCACTACAGCGAACGCTGGCAAAATATTCCCTTAAAAGTATTACATTTGCTGCCCCCTCAGCCTTCGCATTTAAAGCTATGGCTGATGAAAGGAGAGATGCTCGAGTGGTTGAAGAGGCACGCCTGGAAAGTGTGTATACCTGTCAAAGGGTATCCAGGGTTCGAATCCCTGTCTCTCCGCATCTAAGTTTTCAATATGAGATAAAAGCCTTCAAATCGTATGATTTAAAGGCTTTTGTTGTTTCAGACCCTACCAAATCATTCATTAATGCTCATATTTCAAGTGAGTAATCCAGTGAGTTAAAAGAAAACAAAAAATTACTCACTGAAAACCTCCTAACTAATTGAATATGAACCTGTTCATATTCTAAACATCTTGTTGGTAAAGAACTGCATTTCGAACTTTGTTTAACCTTTTAAATGCAGAATTATGCTGGAAAAAAGTTTCGGGCTGCTCTTTTACCTTAAACGGCCCAAAAAGTACATCAAAGGGCCGGTGCCCATTTATTTACGTATTACTGTGGACGGTATCCCTAAGGAACTGTCTATCAAACGCGAATGTGATCCCGTTCTGTGGAACAGCGAGACGCAACGCGCCAAAGGAACGAAGGAAGCAGCCAAGTCCTTAAACGCCTTCATGCAAACTATGGAAGTGCAGGTACACGATGCACGCCGCAGGCTCATTGAAGGAGGTAAGCCCATCACCGCCCAGGCATTGAAAGACCAGCTTACCGGACGTGAGGAACGCAAGGTCGGTATCTTAGAGGTCTTTGCCCACCATAACGAACAGTTAGCGGCGCTTGTTGGCAAGGAATTCGCCGAGGGGACATTGCAACGCTACAAGACCTCCCTTGAACACACCAAGGCCTTCATTAAATGGAAGTACAATAGCTCTGACCTTGACATTAAGAAGCTGGATTATGAGTTCATAGCAGACTATGAATTTTGGCTCAAAAGTGTACGTTCCTGCGCTCATAACACTACCATGAAATACCTTAGTAACTTCAGGAAGATCGTAAATAAGTATATTCGCAACGGTTCGCTTGCTCATGACCCGTTTACGGGTTTTAAGATGACCAAGCGTGAGGTTGAACGCACTGCCCTGACAGAAGAAGAATTACAGCGTATCGCTCAAAAACCAATGAGCACACCACGACTAGCGCAAGTACGGGACATATTCTTGTTTTGCTGTTACAGCGGACTTGCCTACGTGGATATCAAGAAACTAAAACGCTCTGAAATAGCCGTTGGAGTGGATGGCGGACAATGGATATTCACGAGCCGTCAAAAGACCGACATCCCCTCCCGTATTCCCCTGCTACCGGTAACGCTAGACATAATGGAACGCTATAAAGAACACCCGCAGTGCTGCAATGAAGACCGGGTATTACCGGTGCTCAGTAACCAAAAGATGAATGCCTACTTAAAAGAGATCGCCGACCTCTGCGGCATCACGAAGAACCTGACCTTCCATCTTGCCCGGCATACTTTTGCCACTACCGTAACGCTCTCTAATGGCGTTCCTATTGAGACGGTCAGTAAGATGCTGGGCCACCGGAATCTGAAAACCACCCAGATCTATGCCAAGGTGCTGGACCGTAAAGTAAGCCAGGATATGAATGCCTTGAAAAGTAGGCTGGCAATGAAGTAAACAAAAAAGAGGCTGCCATGAGTAGCCTCTTTTTATAATAATAAAGATATCGCGCTCCCATACCGTGGATCGTATGAAGGCTCATAGATAATGTAACGGTATTGGCACAGCTCTCCGAGCGTCTTATGGTAGGTTGCTATGCTCCGTATCTTGGCGGTCTGCATGATCTTCCTGCGGGATATGTGTACGGGATTGCTACACCGGTTTTCCACCCAATAGTTGTAAAATGCCAGGTACAGGCTTATGTGCATAGGCCGTATCCTGCTGTCCCCTCGGGCAGCGTTGACAAATAGCAATATGTGGGGTGTCTCATTCACTACGCATTATTGAGCAATGCATTGATCTCGTCTTCGCTGTAATACCATATCCGGCTGCCCGGCAGTTGCTTGCCGTGCAGCGTTCCGTTGATGCGCATTTGCTGTAGCGTCCCTGCCGATATGTCCAGCAGCTTCCGTACTTCCTTGCTCCGCAACCAGCGTTTAGGTGCTTCCTTCGTTGACAGCATCTGTTTAAGGTCATCGAGCAACTGTACCCGGAACATGGCAAGGTCTTCTTTCGTTATGATCTCAACTGACATAGGCGTATCGTTTATGGTTCTTCATAATAGTCTGTTTCATCGGTCTCATAATCCAGTGTGTCGGTATCCAGTGTGTCGTCCACTTCATCAGAGTCATCCACTTCTCTGTTAATACCCATTCGGGCACCTATCATGAAGCAAATATTCGAACAGTATGCCAACGGTAGGTGTAGTCTTGCCGACTGCCTTGGGCAAATCCCCAAGGCATGCCCATGCCAGCAGTGCGCAGAAATCTTTAATTTTAGTCTAACGTCGGAACTTCGTATCCAATTTTCTGATGTTTGCTGAGAGTTCAAGCGCTCCTTTATGTCTTGCAGCAATTTGATACGGAAGGGCATCAAGTCACCCTTAGTTAATATTTTCACAGGCATATTGTTTGATTTTGTGCTCAATTTCTCGCAAAGGTCAAGCAATGGTCAGGACCAGCATGAACCAAAAAACGCTGAAATTGGATTAGATGGCACTAACGCAAGGGAATAAGTAAGGGCTCATTATTAATTTTTAAACCCACGGATAAATGGATTATTGAAAGAGTCCTGCTTGGATTTAAACTTTTTACTCAAACCCGCTACAGTAAAGGCTTTTAGGATATTTAGTTGATATGGACGACAAAAAGGAGAAACAGGTCAGATGACAATATCTTCTGATCCTATAGATACGACATTCGAAATGTTTTATTTTAAAAAACAAACTGAATTTGATGCGGAAAATTATTTTCAAAAATAATTTCTCGCTCACGTAGTGAATTATATTTAGTAAGTGTCTCAATTTGAAATTATCTGATTAATTGCCACTTTTCTGCTTCTTTTTCATTCCTTTTATTTTTGGATGAATACTAGATATATACCTAACCCTATCTTCGGTTAAGTTTACATTGCTTGCTATTGCCCAAGTATTATGGAAACCCAAATCATTTCCTTCGTCTTCTTTTTCTTTCTTCAGCCAATTATAATTTCTACGCTTATCCATTCCCAAAATTCCTCCTTAATTATTCCAATCGTAAGACTTGATGTACCTCAATATGCTGTTTTGCAACATCCAGGAGATTGCCCCGGCATCCACAGGATTACGGGCAAGGCGGTCGAGCTTCCAGCATAAAATAACGTTGGCTTCCCCTGTCGATGCGCTTTATCATGTTGGCAAAAACAGGTAACTATATACAGAAGCTAAAAAGAATTTTTCACATGTGTATGAAATAAAGAAAGCACCCAATTAAGGGTGCTTTTACAATAGCTGGTCTCCGACTACTTCGTCATTTTGGTGATTTTGCTATATGGTACCTGCCGTTTATTTCGGTGTCTTGAAACAATAGCATAGGTATCATTTTTCCCGATAATGACCCCTTTTAAAACTCTGCCGTTCTCGTTAAAAAAGACTTCCTCGTTGACCGAGTACCGTTGTGCTAAGGCCATTTGTGTTTCGGCTGACACGGTATCAATAGCAAGTGGTTTTGCGACACGAACTGCCACGAAGGTCATATGTGCCTGATAGTCCGTTTTTCGCTTCCCGTTTACTTCAAGGTCTTTTTCCCGGTCATCTACACGCCTGCTGGTCAATATGTCATTGTCGTCGCCTTTTACCATGTAGAGCCCGTTAGCCCCGTAATCCGAGGCTTTCTTTTTAGCCCGTATCATCTGCTTGGAAAGATTGTCGCCCTCACATAATACCAATCCTATCTGCTCGGCACCTTTGGGTACTTTATCTTCACTAAGATAGATAGTCACCCTGTTGTAGTCGATTGAGCGGTAATCTGTATTGGATGTTTTTACAAATTTCACTTGCGCTCCTACCTGCATGCTCCACAGGCAACAGGCTATCATACATACAATCCTCATTCCGATATGTTTTTAGTTTCGTTTACAATGGTCATTACTTCATCGTAGTTCTTCCAGTCTGTGTTTGGGTGTGCTTGCTTCTGTGCCGCAGCGATCGCCACTACTTTAAAAGTGCCCTGTGCCGGCATATAGGTATTGAGGTAATCGGATTCAGCAAAATAAACGGACACTGTATTCAGGGCATATGCATAAAAAAAGCTTACGCCTATGCTATTGCCAAAATAATCCGTATAAGGTATGGAAGTCCACCCGTTGGCACCATTATTCATAAAGACCAATACGCTGCCCTTGTCAACGATGTCCTGAGTAATTGCGTTGTAAGAGATATTAGCCAGACCATAATAGGTAGATGGGTTCCACACGAAGTTGACGGTAACGGTTCCACCCTGAACATTGGCATTGCCATCCTTGCCATTCGTTCCATTTGTTCCGTTAGTGCCTGCTGGTCCAGCCGGGCCGGTATCACCCTTTTTTGTACACCCGATAAATGTCAGTGATAGGAGCATCATTGCGATTGCGATTGTGATTGTTTGTTTCATGTTTTGTTGATTGTTTATGTTAAGAAAAAAAATAGCGTAACTGGAGGTCTTTACGCTGTTACAAGGCTCGCCAGAGCCCCTACTTAGCATATAAACACAGTTACGCCGTGGTGGCGTACTATATCCATATGTTGCTAAGTAGGTATTGAACTGGCGATTCTGTAACTGCAACCTTATGTTATAATACGAATATGATTTATGTCAATAGTTCCTTATGTCATGTTAATGTGTTTAAAGACAAAAATAACAATATAGATTATATAGTATAGGGTGTTTTCACGGTATGGAGGATGGGGTCATCTTTTTATGGCCATAATAAAAGCAGGAATCCGCGACAGTGCCGGTTACCTCCCGGCTGAATGTATTGATAATGAGCATATCCCCGTCTATCAATGTTCCCTTTCCTTCTATGGTTATCGTGTGACCCCGAACGCAGTAGGTCTGTAAGAGAATTAAAAGCGTATCTCCGGTCACGGTAGCTTTAATATCCCCACAGGTAGGGTCGTGCAGTACGACTTGGTCACGGTATCCTGAAAGTGGTTCTACGGCCATATAGCCCGCATCTGCGGCACAATTACTGGCTCCGTAGTAGGTGCCTGCGAAACGGGCAGTATCTGCCTGCTTGTGGCAGGAAACAAGGATGAATGCAAATAAGGCTATCTTTCTCACTGGCTTATACCAGCAAATGACGCGCCAAACTGATTATTTTTTCTACTTATTGCGTTTCTTGGTAGGCGCAGGTACTTTTAAAGACTTTATGGGCTTCTCTGCTGGCTTGTCCTTGTTACTATATCCAGCAGCCGCTTGGCCATCTGATGTTCAAGACAGCGTAATAGAAAAGTTGTCATTAGAAGAACTATCCGCATTAATAGCAATATGGTGACTATTTCCCATCGCACCTGGCTATTTGGTTATATGGGATCTCTTTAGTAACACGCCGCATTCTTACAATAGCGAAATTGGGCTTTATCTCTAGGATTATCCCTGTTCGGAACTTCCCCTTCCCGTTTTTATATAGGATTCGATCTACATGGAATGAGCAACAATACAGAAAAAATGTTCTTACGAGGTAAAATATTGCGCTATTGATGAGCAAGTAAAGACGTCCTGGAGATAAATTTTCTACGGGCGACTTGAGAAATTCTAAGGGTCTATTTGAACTTGGCTAGCAATTTGCTTAATGTCGTAGTCGAAAAAATCTGCGTATTTCCCGATTGAGATCCATTCGGGAATGTCATATTGCTACTCCAAGAAGTCTGTAAGCATCAAAATAGCTGTGAAAAGGCTTGAATCTAATCTCATTCTTCAGTTTGTATAAATAAGCATTGAACAAATTTTCAAAGTTTGATCAAGAACCAAGAATAGCTGAAGGCGTCACTTTTTAAATACGAGTTTCTTAATGCGACTGGCAAGGTACCTCTCATATGAATCATAAACAGCATCTTGTTTCTTTTCGTATTCCGTTGGCTCCATGAATTTATAGTCAACAAGTAATATGCGAAACAAGGGTGCAAGAATATTAAGAAACTTCTGTTGGGTCATCTTCGCTGATCTTGTTAGGTCCGCGTAGTGAAAAAGCCTATTATCCGGCGAAAGCCAAAGAAAAGTTTCCAAAAGAAGTTGGAGATAATATGCCTCTGTTTTGCCTTCGCTGTGTTGCAAAAAGTGTTTACGAGCACGTACATTGGAATTTTCCATACCCGCTAATATTCCGGTCAAATCATCCAGGGTCTTATCAAAGTTTGTCCGAGCGGGCTCTCCATTGCGGTATTTTTTTCGTTCAAAGAAATCATGAAAATTCTTATAAATTAAGCTTTTTTCTTCGTCCATATCGTGCTTTTGGGATAACCCAAGCCAAGAAACAATATCAGGCAACGTCTTGGACAACAGAAAACTGTAAATAAAATAATGTGCGAATGATTTCAAACAGTTGAGTCCCTGCTGTTCAATTTCGTCTAGGCATTGGTTGATCTGGTCATAATGCAATAATCGCAGCCTGAATCTTTGGGAAAAACCGATATCGTCGAATTTTTTAATAACCTCGCCGTCATGGAACAACAAAAAAGCTCTATAATATCCCCATAAATCTATCGCGAATTTAATAGGCGCCGTAGCCTTGTCCTCAGTAAAATCCCATTTAATGAATTCCAGTCGGGTCATTTCATATTGTTCCCGCAAATGGTCAATAGACCAATCAAGCTCCATTTTCTCTTCAAATTCATTAACCATTTTGATCGATATAACGATCAAATGTACGGCATGCCTCGATTAATTACTTGTTTTGACCATATAGTATACCGAATCAATATCCCTAGTCATTAACTGTTGTATCATTTTTGACAATGGAACGGTCGGCAATCGCCTGTTTCACCAAATAGTTGTCAAAGGTATGACGGGCGATATGAGTAGTCAGCTTGATGTAAATATTTAGATTTCAGATGCCATATTGATGTGTTCTTCTTGGAAATAGGTTTGAGACTTGGGATAGACCGCTATACAGATTTCTCCATGATCTTTTGTGCAGCCCCAATAAGTACTAAAAAAGTTGACACTTCGGTTTTCAGTCTGCTAATCTGAATGGTCTTATATGCGCTGCCACAATCGAAAATGTCAAGTTTTGTGAGATTAAACATGTCTCCGAATGCCGTTCTGGTACAAATGCCCAATAAAAGCATTTCAATGAAAGGGCAGGTTAGCGTACATACTTAGGTCGAGCCACAAAGTGCCTGACATTTTGCACCTTTAGCCGCGCGTTCCATAGTAAGCAGTTTGTAGTTTTACGACCTTAAAGGGTTTCTGCTTATTATTTGGTCTAAATGCCGTCCAAGCTTCGTATTGGGCATGACCACATTATTATAGTCCCCAAGAGATATGAAAGCTCTATATCGATAAGCTTTCGCCTACGGTCGAGGACATCGTTCGCAATCTATTCAGCTGATAATAACTCAAAATTGAAATTATTTATGATTGCCAGGTTTAAGCCGAACTTCATGTGCGAAAAGTATTGTTGAAATGGTAGCTGTTGTCCGAAAATCTCATAATCTCACTTTTTTGCTTAAACACTACCGCATATGCATGGCACCTTGTCAGTTTTCGCGTTTTTCTTTCGAAGGTTTGGAAAGAACTTTAAGGACGGCATATTCATACTATCAGGTTTGGAGACGAAACAATTCGCCGAATCCCGCAATTGTCAATGATTTTATGCTAAGACCTATAACTTGCTACAACAATAAAGAACCATTTTTATGCCAATTATTGTTTTCTAAAATAAAAGTAAAGCAATTGTTTTTAAAAACAACTTTCCGAACTATTCGTATTACTATCGGTGATTTAGGAAGCCATTTCAAAGCGACAGTATACGAGTAAGGAAATTACTACTTAAGCAAAAGAATTATTAATGGATTAATTTAAGCAACCAATAAACCTAAATTATCTGGCAGTCATTAAAGTTTCCTATTTCATCTTAGAGAGTTATCTAAATTCCTCACTTATTCCGGCCTGGAATAAATATTCTATATGTCGTTATAACTATTCCATAACACTATTCTACTGCGCCTCAATCGAAACTACCTTGCATCATGAAATCCAGACAGTGCGCACAAAATGGATTACAACTAAGATCACTTAAACAACATTTAAAAACTTAAAAAAAAATTATGAAAAAGAAAATTATCTTCGGGCTATTATGCCTCATCGGTGCAGGCACTGCACTTCAATCATGCACCAAAGAAAAAGTAGTACCTGTAACACAAACAACAGCAAAAACCAGTTCTGTAAAAGACATGCTGCGTCCGTTTTGGCGTTGGTTGCTCCACGTTATCAGAGAAATTCTTGATTATCTTGACGACTCATTGCCAATGGTAGTATCCGGACAGGGGTCAGGTGGTCCTGGTACACCCAACAGCACTATCCAGGTAGAAGAAGTATTTGATCATAATACTTACGTGCCGACGGGAGACCCGAACGAACAAGACCAGGTGCTGCCTGAAAACATGTATGAAGCAGTATACGCTCAAACACTCGATGGTCATTTAAAGATGCTCATAGACAGGCAATCAATGACTGAAAGCACATATCAGAACCTATTTGGCAGCGGAACTATAACACTTGACCAGCCATATGTACTGCCACAGGATGTTAACCAGGCATTGAACTTTGCTCAGGACTTTAAAGTACAACCGGGCACTTACCAGGTAATAATCCTTGATGAACAAACACTTGAAATAGTATTTTAAGTAAGGGATAACCCTTCGGGAATAAAAGATAAAGCTGCAACCATGCAGCTTTATCTTTTTATTCCTCGTCTCATTTGTCTGACGGTATGACCAGATTATATGACAAGCTTAAAACCCGTTCTCTTCATTCAATTGCATAAATTACACTTCATCTTAAACAATAGTCCTGGCATTACGCCGATATCATCACTCCGCAAGACAAGTCAGTACATACTTCAATTTATCGCTGTAGCCATTTAATACCCAAAGGGACAACCGGCAACACATATCCCTGAATAAGACATGAAAGCTCAATGCCTTTTTCTAGCAACAGTAAGTAATATGCCATAATACTGAAGTGAATTGTTACAAAATATAGGTCATCGAAAAGCTGGAGGTGGATATTCCGGGGTATTAAAGGAAGGGATCAAAATACAACCCGTTTATTAAAGTTATCCTAAAAGAGTAACTAAACAACATGGAATAAGGAATAAAGTGTAAGCCAACAGAAAATAGGACAAGTTATTTATTGGATATGCTGATTAAGTCCAAAAATATCAGCTAATGAACGTGAGCTAATTGATAAGAATACGTTTGATCATGCTTTTATCACGGAAATACACTTTTACAAAATAAAGCCCCTTGCTGACTGCGGAAAGATCAACAGGATAATATCCTAATGTTGTACTGAAGCTTGTTATTACCTGGCCTACATCGTTTGTTATTGTAACTTGCTTTTGCTGCGTATCTGGCTGGTTAAACAATAAATATATCCAGCCGGAAGAAGGATTTGGGCTAATCGTAAAGAGATCGCCTACTGAGTTACCCGGATATTCAAACACAAAAGGATGTCTTAATAGCGAAAACGACTCTTCGCCGGCCTGCAATGTGGCAACCATTACTTTTGACTGACCAATGCTGAACATGCACATACATTCATCATCTGTATAATCCATATAGTTCATAAACATTATTCCATTCTTATTAGCCGAACATTTATCATATTTTGGGAATGATGGGCAGCCCAAGGTCGCACTTTGTTGTGGTGGTGTATCCTCTACACCATCATCATTCCCACCATCATCTTCCGGGCACAGAACATCATCATCTCCCCATATATGCTTCAGTTCAAAATAATGGCCCAATTCATGCGTTAATGTTCGGCCTTTATCCAATCCGTATATAAAATACTGGTCGGGAGAAGACCTGACACCGAAAGTAGCATAGTTAATAATTATCCCCAATTCACTAATAGGAATGCCGGTAGCGATAGATATATATGAAGGTGGAATAGTTAAACCCGCAATTCCTCCTCCCTGGTAAATAGTATTTATCACCCATACATTGAGATAACTGGTAGGATCCCAGGCATCCATTCCATCCGATGCACTATACTTTGCATTGCTGAATGATTCGCCCGATCCATAAGTGCCATTAAAATCAAATCCATCAAGACCAGTCATACTTATTTCATAGCCGCTTGTAGCCCTTCCATCAGGAGCGGTATGTGCAAGCCTGAAAGAAATGCCTGTATTAGCATATACATCACGAAAACATGAGGGTATCAATGAGCTATCGCTGTTCTCAGCATTAAAATCATTATTTATAGATACAAGTTGTGAACTAATACGGTCTATTATGCCATATTGACCGCCAAGCCGGTTATATTGTTCTTCATTTACGATTACATGAAAAACTACAGGGATAACATATTGAGCATTATCTCCCTTACCAGCATACCTTTTAGCTTGGGCACCTATTGCCCTTATACCCAACCTCAAATCGGGATGCTTTGCAGTGAGTGATTTGTTCAGTTCGTCCATACCACATCGCTTCATTTCCTGAGCATATGAGACATTGATAAACAAACCCAGAATCAGGACAAACTTTTTCATAAGTCATTTTTATGGTTTGAAGTGGATCGCTTTTCTATTTTATAACTAAAGCTGAGCAGGCAATTCCGGCCACGTGATTTTCCAACCGTGTTGACCATATACATATCAGTGTTGCTATATTGTTTTACAGCAGTATTATTCAGCAAGTCACTAATTAAAAATTGGAGGCTCCCACGTTGATCCTTAGATATCTTTCGCTCTAAGCTTATATTCCACCATATATTATCTTGGGTGGCAGTAGTTTTATTAAAAAGAAAGGAGGCCAAAAAATCATTATCCAGGGTAAACCCTCGAAAGGTGAGCTTGCATGCTGCGGAAAAGTTTTGCTTTATATATCCAGGATCAATGGTTCCCGTGATTGGTGTGGATAGATAAATATTTGTCCCGGAGACAAGGCGGAAGTCAATATCGTTACTAATATTACTGTTAAGGATCGCGTTAAAGCCAAAATAATATTTATTTGAATAACGCATTTGCCAGGTAATACAATCGGGCACACGTGTGATATTGAACACCGGACTAATTGTGAGCAGAGATTTTAAAAACTTGGCAGGGACTGTATATGAAATATGGAAACCGAGATTCCAGTATCCATTCATGTTCATGTAAGAATTGAAGATCGCACCTTTACGAACTAAGACATTGTTGGTAAACGTATCTATATTGGCAACAAAAGAAAAATTACCAATATAGTTGTGGATGTATTGCATGTTAAGCAGCACAAGCAATGTGCTGCTTTCCCGTTTGTTTATTACATTATAACTGATACCCAAATTGCTAATATATGCCTGGTTTAGGAGGCTGTTACCACTATATAATACATACGGGTCGTTATAATCAATAAGTTTATCCAGTTGTGTTAAAGAAGGCAGTATAGTTGTTTCAGAAAAATGTGCACGTAGCGTACTGTTTTTTTTCAGTTTGTATGCATAGGTAATTACAGGAAGTAGTGTATGATAAGTTCTGCTCGTAGCAACAGAGTCTATTTGTTTCTGAACATTGTTTGATATAATCTCCTGCCAATATAAACTAAGCGTAAACTGTGTTCTCCTTTTATCGTATTGAATGCCCGCTCCTCCTTTCACAAAGTATTGCTTCTCAAAAATGTTAAACTGTTCGTTATTGTCATTCGCATTTTTAGCATAGTTATCCAGTATATTGCCTGGCGACTTGGAAAGGAACCTGTTCAAACTGCATTCTACCAATAGCTTACTTGATGTACCGGTCTTTCTTGTATAGGCAATATTTGTGAATTCGGTACTGCCAATTGTTTTGGCAGTTTTTATCCGGCCAAAAGTATCTACGCCCAATCCATTGGTGGGAGCAGTATAAAAATAATTGGTATCATTATTGTTTGTAGAACTTCCTGAAAAATTAATAGCAATAGACAACGTCTGTCCGGCATTGCGGAGTCTGTGTTTCCATAACAACTCTTCAGCATAGTTTATTCCTTGTAGGCCTGATGAAATATTGCTACTCGTTACATTGTATAATGTTTCCCCATTAATATCCGTGTTATTGTGGCTCTTTAATAGCTCTATCTGTGGTTTAAAGTATATGGAATTCAGGGAATCTATATCGTAATCAATACGGCAAACAAACATATGTGTGGTATTATTTGTCGCAGTTACAGACCGATCCCGTACTGTATAGCCAGAATCAGGAGCTATTATATATTGGCGTTCTTCATCCTGCTCCCTGTCAACATGATTATTGTTTAGAAAATATGCCACAGACAGGTCTACTTTGTTAAAAATACGGTTAACATAATTTAAGCTCATCCGGCCGCTCCTATATTTTCCGGTCCCGGGGCTTGCATACGATGTACCTATAATTTCAGGTTGTAAAGTGCCATATTGTACCGAACCACTTATGCGTTGTGTCTTTTTAAAATCATTAATACCGATATCTGCATTATAATTTTTATCAATGTTACATATAGCTTTGGCTTTCCCAAACACAGTATTGCCTCGGATATTGGTCTTAATATTTATTGTTTTATAGCCATTACCATTTTTAAAGCCTGTAAATTTTTCCTGCTCACCGCGATCATCATATACCTCTACCCTGCTGATAAGATCTGCAGGCATATTTTGCAGGGCTGCTACAGGGTTAGTGCTGTATATTGCCTTCCCGTCTATAAGCACCTGAATTACTTGTTCTCCATTGAAATTTACATTTGAGCCGGCTATTGACAATCCAGGCAACTTTTGCACCAGGTCGATGCCATCAGCACCGCTGAATATTTTGTATGCTTTGGCATTATATTCTATCGTATCGTCCTTTACTATAACAGGTGTAACATCTGCGATTGTCACTTCCTCAAGCAATGCGGTGTCTTCCAACAAACGTATTACCCCTACATCACGAAAATCGTCCGAAACCTCAAAAGTGTTCGAATACCGCACATAACCAACATAATTAACAATAACACTATAACGACCTTTAGCTAGCCCCTCAACAAAAAAATGTCCTTCACTATCTGCATAAGCATTTACCTTACGGATTCCGTTATTTAATAGAATATATGCACCGGGGAGCATTTCGTCATTACTGTTTTTGATGCTTCCTTCAATACTATACTGAGCCCCACAGATATGTGGAAGGCACCATATTATCATTAAGGTTAAATATCTTTTCATTCTGCTAATGCTTTTTCAATAAACATCAATACAGGTTACTCCGTATCATCTTTGGCAAGATCTTTAAAACTCCTATTACTATCCAGATACTGCCTAGTCTTAGTAAGCTCTCAATTACAGCATCGAAATGCAGGTAAATTGTATTGTTTGTCAACAGCATGATATACTTAAAGTCCTTACGCTTGATATTGTTTCGCTCAATTAATAACCTCGCAAGGTTTGAGGTATTGGGTATATAAACGAAGCAATCTTGTTTATCTTTTTTCGATAAAAACCTGACGAATCTATTTGCATGCAAAGAAGACTCATTAAATATTATTAAGCAGCCCTTGTTCCTCATAACTTGTGTTTTTATTATTCTGTTCTTTAGGCTTGTAAGAAAAGGTGACAATGTTGAATAGTATCATTACTGCAGCGAAGTAGGGCAATTGAAGAACAAAAGCTATTGTGAGGTGCATTAAACACGTCAATGTCAGCCAAAGTATACGGGTATGTTTATTCCATATGAAAAAACAATAAAATAGTTCAACGATGATTGTAGCAATACCCGCTACAACGTATATATCCTCGAATGATGAAAGGAAGTGTATATTGTAGCTCGTAACACTGGGCCTGTTTATCGCTTTCCAGATCGACATACCATTCCACCAGTTAGTGCCGACTGCTTTCGCAAGACCGCTGATAAAATATACAAGGCAGATATGTATTTGTAACAGGCGGATATATGGCGTATAGTTACTTGCTTTGTATTTAAACAATAGTTTATCAATTGAATAAACCCTACCCACTGGGAAAACAACATTGTAAAACAACAAAGCAGTTAAAAAATAATCTACTCCGTATGTGAATAAATGCGCACTATAAATAAATGACAAGTGCAATAACCAGGCTAAACAGGCATTGATACGCGTGAGTAAGCCAAATGTTAAAAGAACAATTACAATAGCATAGACTATACCAAGCAGGTAGATCACAGATTCATATCGTATATGCATATAAGCATTAGCATATGTTGCCAACCGGGGCAGAGATAAAATATATGCAGGTACATCTACAGCTTGCAAATCAGGCCTGACCATTCCATTTTCTCCCATTAATGCCTGCACATCAGGTAATAATTGGATGAATTGCGATAAAAGAATAAGACCTGTGCCTATTCTAAGCGTTGCCAGGAAGCGGCCGTCATAAACATCCCTAAAAAAAAAGTTAAGCACTCTGTTTTTTTTGTTATAGCTGTTATTTAATGTTATATTCATAATGTCCAAGTTTTAGATATGATGCATGTGCATGATTTTTTATGCTATTTGCCGGGGGTAAGTCATATACCAGCAGATCAGTAACTACTTTCCGGCATGTGCTGTTATTATTGAAAGTGTATAGCCCTATAGACTTCAGAATTGCATTTAGATATTTTTGGTGCATTGCACCATGGTTATCTATCTTATCCATAAAAACGCCCATTGCACTTACGTATCGTATCTTTGCTTCTTTCGAATGAAATTTTGGCGTAGCTATTGAAATAACGCTGCCGGTTTTATCGTAAGTAGTTTGTAGTAAAATGATATCGCTTGCAACATTGGGCGCATAGAACCCAAAGCCTGTTTCCGCACCTGTATATTTTGAATACGCGTTGAAAATGTTGTATCCCAAAGGGTTACCTGATATAGCACTCATCGCAATACCCGGTTCATTTTTCGAGTAGAAGAACCTCAAAAAAGATTGTTCTTCTATGATCACATTATTATAAACAATACAGACAATATGCATAGCTGCGAATCCGAGAAACAATAACTTTTTCATAGAGATAAGTTGTTATACCTGTTTAATAACCATAATTTGACAGTATAGGAGCAAGATCCTGTTCAAGATCAGAAGTCTCCAATGAAGATTTTGCTGAAACCTGTGAGACACGGGTAAGACAAATAGTATGTTTATAGATCAATACACCCGAACCTGCATTGCCCGATGCAAGATCTGTCCCATAGTCCGTGTCAATAGAACTTAAGGCTGAAGCATCAAGTGGGGCATTATATGATTGGACACCGGTACTTGTCTGGTAATTGAAGTAACCATAGTCCGTACCAGCACTGTTCAATAAATAAGCTATGTTGGTTTGGTCGGTAGTGGTCATGTTAACACCCGAGGGAATGATAACGGTACCATCACTTAACGTTATTACCTGCGTATCAGCTCCTGAAGAACCATCAGGTGTGAAAGACCAAAGTGTAAGTGATGCTACTAATAATGCGGGTAGAATGATTATTTTTTTCATGATCATTGATTTATTTGTTAATAAAAAATATATTATTTATTCTAACGAGTGCCTACTGCATTCATAGGCATTTCTATATTATATCTGTTTTGTAATTCGATATATAACCTATACGTATTCAAAAATTTCTCTTCGAAGTAATCTGCCATTTTTTTATAATGATTATCTTCATCTTTTTTGTTACTAACAGTACCGTCAAATACAACTATCCTCTTATTGGCATTTTCATCCTCTTCGAAAATTGCTGCAAACAACTGTTTTGCTTCGATATTAAATATCCTGGCAATAGCAACCAGCATATTAAATTCAAGGGGTTTTTCGCCTTTCTCAATTTTATTGTATTGACTTTGGCTTATACCGAGCTTTGCTCCCATACTCTCCTGGGTTTTCCTGTGCTTTTCACGGAGATCTCTTAAAACATTTGTAATTTTCGCCATAGTGTATATGCTTTAATTATTCTTTGTTATTCTATATCTTATAAACGATTACCCAAAAAAAGAGCATAAAACATCGCTTAGCAATTTTATTAGACCAAACAAGGGAATAATTCGACAAAGCAGGTAACGGATATTTCAGAAAAATTTCGTCGAAGAATTTGCCAATTTCGTCGACATAATGATTATCAGTAGATGCAGGATAACTTTCTTTGTACTTTTCTTTGATTATGGCAGGTCACAAACTGGTTAAATTCTTACGTAGCAGGCTTTTCAGAAATATATTGTTTTGGATATTCATTCTGTTACAGGTATTGAATAATAACGACGAGGACTATTATTATGATCCTGACTGGTATTTTTTATTCATAGCTATTAATATATTCCTGTTGATCTTCCTCACCTATGCAAACAACCTATTCCTAGCACCAAGACTTTTATTGAAAAAGAAATACTTCAGGTATGCTTTTACCCTGTTGCTATTTACTTGTTGCTTTTCAATTTTATATGTTGCTATTCAGAAAACGATACTTTCATTCTTTCCTAGGATCAATATTTACCAGGTAAGTCTGATATCCGGGCCAGTATCAACCATATGGAATATTAAAAGCTTGTTGCTTGAGAGCATCCAATATTGCTTAATATACCTTATCTGGCAGTTTATCTTTACCATGGCCTGGTTCATGAACATCTATGTTCGACATGAAAAGAAAATTGAGCAGGCACAAAAAAAACAAGTAGAATCAGAATTAAATTTTCTCAAGAGCCAGATAAATCCTCATTTTCTTTTTAATAACCTGAATAATCTATATGCCTTATCAATAAAAAATTCGGATAAAACATCAGAAGCAATTTTGCAAATATCTTCTTTGCTGAGATACATGTTATACGAAGCAAACGCTCAATACATCCCATTTTATAAAGAAAAGGAGGTAATAGAAGCATATATCAATCTTGAATTATTGCGTTTTAGCGAAGTAAAGAATTTCACTTTTAATATATCTGCTGACAGAGCTTACAATATCCCCCCACTTTTGTGGTTACCTGTACTCGAAAATGTATTTAAACATGGCACCCGCATTATCGCAGAAGAATATTATGTAGAATATACTTTCACAATAAAAGATGGTCAAATGAAAATATATTCTAAAAACTATTACAAAAACAGTAATTTAAGTAACGAGATAACACCGTATGGTAACGATCAAAAACCATCAGGAGGAATCGGTTTTACAAACCTCAGAAAAAGGCTGGAATTGTTATATCCATGGCAGCACACGATCCATACCTCTCGGGATGGCCAGTTTTATATTGTAGACATTCAAATTGATTTAACACATGAGTATACAAACGATTAAGGTGCTTATTGTAGATGATGAACCTTTGGCCCGCGAAATAATAAGCACTTATATAATGAAGATACCGGGACTTGAGGTAGTCGGAGATTGCAAAAATGCATTACAAGCATTTAGTATCCTCAGCAAACAACAAGTAGATATAATGTTGCTGGACATTAATATGCCTGAAATTAACGGGATAGAATTTTTGAAAACCATTAAGGATCCTCCCAGTATTATCTTTACAACAGCGTATTCCGAATTTGCAGTAGAAAGCTATGAATATAATGTAGTAGATTATTTACTTAAACCTATTTCTTTTGAACGTTTTTTGAAAGCAATCAATAAAACAGTTGAATTGTTGCAGCCCCTGGATACAGATACAGCCTCACAAAGTACCATACAAACAACGGGAAATGAAAATATCATTTTCGTTAAATCTGATGGCAAATGGATCAAAGTTGATATTTCAAAAGTTTGGTTTATTGAAGCATTAAAAGATTACCTGCGGCTATGGACCGATAACAGCAAAATAATAGTTCATAGCACTATGAAAAATTTTGAAGAGCAATTTGCCCAGGTCCCGTTTTTTATCCGGGTACACAAATCCTACATAATCAATATGAACTATATTTCTGAGATCGATGGTAATACGATTCGGATCAAAGATCAATCAATTACCATCGGCAATACTTATAAAGATGAGATAAGTAAAGTATTTAACCGGTTTAAACTTCTATAACAACTCGGTCCTGAATACTGGGGGCCTGTGCATCAAACTTCAGTTGAGCATTTTTATTCGCCGGATAATAATAGGCCGCAATATTGAAAAGTATCATTACTGCTGCAAATTCCGGCAATACCAGGACGAAGGCGATACTTAAATGTAATGCACAGGTAAGCAATAACCACAGCTTCCTGGTCTTATCAAGGTTCATAAATACACAATACAGTACCTCAACTATTATTGTAAATATTCCTGCCAAAGTATATAGCCAGCCAAAATTGGCCAGATAGTGTATATTGAAGCTCGTTATTATAGGCCTGTTTATTGCTTTCCAAATAGACATCCCATTCCACCAGTTTGGGCCAATAGCCTTCGCCATACCACTTATAAAATACACAATGCACATATGTATTTGCAATACACGGATATATGGAGTGGCATTGGTGGATGCATACTTAAAAATCAAATTATCAATGGAATAGGCCTTACCAACAGGGAAAATAACAGTATAAAATAGCAGCATAGTGAGAAAATAATCAACCCCGTAAGTGAAAAAATGTGCACTTGATACAAATGCAAGGTGCAATATCCACGCAACAAAAGCGCTCAACCTTGTAAACAAGCCTATACTTAGTGCAATGAGACTGCATATATATACTGCACCAAGAAAATTCAATGCCTGCATTTCGGTCCAGTGTATATGGGCACATATATAATTAACAAAATCAGTAGAAGAAAGAATAAAATGCGAAACACGTATACTTACAATATCCTGTCTTATAAGACCATATTTGCCAATGAAGGAAAAAATATCTGATTTTATCTGTATTAATTGGACCAATAAAAGAAGGCTTAACCCAACGCGCAACATTACCAAAGGAAACATATTATATGTCTCGGAAAAGAAATAGCTTTTGATCCTATCCCTTACTTTATAAAGTATATTCATAATGGCTTAATTTTATATAGTTAGCTGGTTTGTTATTTTGTATCTCAGAGGTTTTTGGGAGGTTATATATAAGCAAATCCGCATCAACTTTTCTGCATCCTTTATTGGTTTCAAGTACCCATAAGGCCATAGATTTCAAAATGGCATTGAGTAGTCGTTCACTGTTCTTATTTTTTATTTCAAGTTTGTCCAGGAATACGTCGAAGGCAGAAAAGCACCTTTGTAAAGCTTCTGCACTATGAAATTTTGGCGTTTGTACCGATATAATATTGCCCACGGAGTCTTTGGATGTAAAGAGCAATATAGTTTGGCTGGATACATTGGGGGCATAAAAACCATAACCGGTTTCCGTACCTGTATACGCAGTGTAAGCACTAAAAGAGTTACCTAAAAAAGGAATTTTATTCAGAAACTTATATGCACTCCCAGCTTTTTTCTCTCCAGAGAAATAGGAAATAAGCGTCTGCTCCTCCACAATAACATTATTGTATATGATTATTGCAAAATGCAAGAAAACAAAAACTACAAAAAGTATTTTTTTCATAAGAAATGTATTTATATGGTTGCCCAGGATATAGTAATCCCTGGCAACCATATAGTGAGCATATTATTCATACTTGCTGAGAATTGCATTTAATTGGGTCGTGAGTTGTTCCAATTGCGGAGTATAATCATCTTGCTGGGTAGATTCACAAACCAATATGTTGTTCAATATATACTTCTTAATAAGCACTCCCTGGAACGATCTTATATTAGCCAGGTCAGAGCCATATTGGGCATCAACCGACTGAAGCGCCTGGGGATCTACCGGCATACCATATTGCATTGTGTTACCTGCCGCATCTTTATACACCAGGTAGCCATAATCGTTGCCATACGATTGAACAAGATTCAATATCGCCTGTTGATCATCCGGCGTTATTGCGACCGTAGAAGAAATGATCTTTTCACCATCCTCAGCAGTAATAATATGATCATTATTAGGAGGTGGTGCAAATGAAAATAGTGCAATTGATATAACACTTAAAACTGGTAATAAGATAATTTTTTTCATTGTACATGATTTTTTTTGTGAAAAATGAATAAAAACCATTTGTGTGCACATTGGTTTATTCATGCAAGTTATAAGCTGCATTTTTATGTAGAATTCAATGATCGAAATATTAATTCCTCATTATGGAATATTAATCCTCATGTGGAATAAATAGGGGTAATAAACGACTGATCTTATTCATATGCCCTAAACGGCATGGCCAACCTCAACGCGGACACTCTATAAGGGCGGAGCTGTTATGTGTGAAACTTACGCACTTTTCGGACATCGGTATTAACATTAAGGCGGTTTCCAAATTTCAAATTATGATTGTGAAATATTAGCGAAACATTTTCGCCCGGAAAAGCAAATACCCTCATGTTTTACCAAAATTAAAATCCTATAGAACATTGGCTTTGCAGGATTTTACTCACTACTGAAAGTGTCCAGGTGAGCATTGGGGATTCGAACCTTGAAAATGGACTCATATTGGTATGAATTTGTGGTAGACTTCTTTTCATTCTCTCAGTATGCTATACAATCTTCTGATACTTCAATCAGGATATCTATGCGTCTATCGGAATTCTCCCAAAAAAAGATACATACTTTGCTCTGAGGAATTAAAATATATTAGGGCCACTTCACAATATTTTGAATGCCAAAAGTGATTGCATTCGCTTGCCATGTTGTCAATTCCATCTCTCTCCGTCAGCTTAATAAAAACTATCAAAATCAAACTGGAATGATATTTGCCATGATTGATAAATGAAAAGAAAAATAATTTCCGTTGTATTTGCTTTAATTTTGTACAGTTGCACCCCAAATAACAAACGATTTGAAGGATCCTACTATGGGGCGAGCAATTGCTCCGCGAAAGCTGGCAACTTAGTAGTAGAAGCTAACAGGAATGAACAAAACAGAATAGTGTTTCATGATCCAGATATCGGGAAAATACAAGCAATTGTCGACGGAGACTCGATATACATTCCCTACCAAATATACTATTTGAAAGGGCATAAATTGACCACACAAGGAACTGGACGACGAACTGGCAACGCTATCTCTATCCGAACATTCAGCCAGGATTTAATAACAATGGAAGCTGACTCATGTTTCTTTTATGGAAATAAACCGGAGTAGCTCAGTTCTCTATTAAGCCCAGAAATAGATAACACTCATGATGCCAAAGCAAAAACTAATAGAAGCAGAGAACTCTATTCCCTAATAGATCTGAACGCGAACCCTTTCTACCCTATACAATAGGGTAACTGCATTCGCTGGTGAAACAATAGCGAAACTTTTTGTCGGAGTCGACACCTCCCTATGATCCTGTTCATAGTATCTAGCATCCTTTTCGCCCTACCACGGCAGTTTGATATTTCAGGTGTACTGAGATCCACTCTTCCGCATTTTGATTGCTAAGCAATTTCCTAAACCAGTCCTTCATGTATTTTTTTACCTAGCCATTTGCCCCATCTATCTACTTCAATATACCGCCCTGTTATCTAACACGAATATTATATCCTCAAAATCAGAACTGGTACGGCTGTCATTACCCCCCTATCAACGAACGCATCCAATTTACTGGCAAGAAAATATGGTACCGTGAATATGTTCAGGAAAACTTTACAAAATACCGCGTTTTCACCCCTTCTTTTCATAAAGCTAATGCTGAATATTGACCTTGACAGTGATAACAATCCAGTTCATCCAGTGTAAAAGAAAATTTCTTTTCAGTGGTTTTGTTATTTAAGAGAATAAACCATCTCAAAAGAAATCCCGCAGTATTTGGAAGGGAAAATGCGGGCAAAGAAAATTCAGCATAACTCTCTCCCCTGTCCCAGGTTAGTGACTTGGCGGGCAAGTAAGATAGATGCAAAAACAGACAGAGAAACTGCCCTTAGCAAAGCTTTAGCAGTTATAAAGCCGACAACGTTCTAAGAGAATCTGAAACAATCTTTCTAAGGTGAATTTAAATTATTCAGTACTGTCCAGTAAAATTAATGGTTTGATCTTACTTGGTTGCTCAAAGTAAATATCATTAGATCATGCTCATTATTTAACCGCTTTCGAAAATGTGGATATCTCCGGTCCTCAAAATTTGGAACAGGTATTTTTCTGTTCCTACCTTTGTTCTGAAAATGACAT
>MKUN01000013.1:4030-16301 GCA_001897835.1 Bacteroidetes bacterium 46-16 | reverse complement strand
ATATAACGTAACAGAAGACGGAGATTACAGCGTAAGCGTAAACGTAGGCCCCTGCACAGTGAGCGATACAGTAAAAGTGCACCAAAAGGTAATAAACATAGACCTGGGCAAAGGCCTGATACCCTGCCATGGAGAATCGGTGACACTGGATGCGGGGGTGGACAGCGCGATCTACCTGTGGCAGGATGGGAGCACCGGCAGGACCTATACCGCAACGAAAGCAGGGAGCTACAGCGTGACGGTAACACAGGGTAACTGCAGTGCCACGGCCAGCGTGATGGTGAAATATGAGGGCTGTCCCTGCCATGTGCTGATACCTACGGCCTTCAGCCCGAACAACGACAGCAGGAATGATCAATTCGGGGTGAAGCTAAACTGCGACATACAAAACTTTAAGCTGATGATCTATAACCGCTGGGGCAACCAGGTGTTTTACAGCGAGGATGTAAATGAGAAATGGGACGGCACGAGTAATGGCATAATGCTGGATGGTGATGTGTTCAACTACTATGCAGAGTTCAAGGATGGTGAAGGGAAGATGTATTATTATAAAGGGACGGTGACGCTGGTGCGCTAAGGAGCGAACAACAATAGGAGGACGATGTCCCCCTATCAATTCTATTAAATAATGGTCTAAACCCCGAACTGCTCCAAATGGTGGTTGATGTGGAAATTGGCGAGATCGGTCCAGTCCTGTTTACTCATTTGTCCAAAATAAGGGTGTGGCGCAAAAGGATGATCCTCCGGTAAGCTATTGAACTCAGCGAGCAATTGCTTAAATGTATCTATATCGGCCTCGAAATGTGTAGGCCTTGTACCTGTTCCTTTTACCTGCGTATTACTGTCCATATCTTCAATGGTCTTGCCCGCTTTGGTCATAGCATCGATCACTTCAGGTGCAGTGCCACGATATTCGTGGCCCATTATCTCACCTTTGGCCAGGCGGAAGATATCGCCAATATGGCAAACCATCTGGCTGCAATTCATCTCGCCAGAGTGTGGCGTAGTATCGGGCTTTAATTTGTGCAGCCGCTCATGTAGCTGATTGAGGCCTTCGTCGGTATGGATAGTTACTTGCATATGTACTAAGGTAACTAAGGATTATGAAAATATCAATAGGAAGACTTGTTCTCTTAAACCCCAAACTGTTCAAGATGGTAATTGATATGATAATTGGCCAGGCCCAGCCATTCTTCTTTGGTCATATTGCCGAAGTATGGATGGGGAGAAAAAATGCGGTCGGCAGGTAAGCTGTTGAACTCATCAATAAGTTGCTTAAGTGTATCAATATCCTTTTTAAAATCTGTGGGTTGTGTGCCTTCCCCTTTTTGCTGATCGAAGCCTTTGGGCACCGGTACGGTCTTGCCGGCACGTGCCATTGCGTGTATCTCCCCGGCAGGTATAGCGCCATACTCCTGTGCTTTCATCTCTCCCTTAGCCATACGAAAAAGGTCGCCGATATGACAGATCATCTGGTGGCAGGTCATTAGCCCGAAAAGCGGCACTGTGCCCGGGCTTAGTTTTTCGAGGCGGCCATAGAGATAGTCGCGTCCTATTAGCGTATGGATGTGGACATACATATAATGTACTAAGATAAGCAGAATTGATGAGCGTGGCCAGCCACTATATTTGTTTCACCTCGCCGGGGAGAACTGCGAATACCCGGGCTGTTTTGATGCGGTCCATGATGCAGAGGCCTGTGAGTGTGCCGAAGGCAGGCAGCAACAGCACATCCCTATGCAGGTAAAAGCAGGGCAGGCGTGCCGACTGGTTGGCCCTGCCGCTGATTGCGATACCGGGGTGTATATGGCCTGCGATATTAAGTTTGCTGTGCTCAAAGGTCACCGGCTGGTGCGAGTAGATAAAATCTTCGTCTTCTATAAGATCATTGACGATATGCAGGCCAAGGCGTTCGAATTTTTCCACGTCCACAAAGTCATGGTTACCTTTTATCAGTGTGAACTCAATACCTGTATAGCTACCGATAAGGGCCTCGAAATGGTGCCAGTCGTAATTATAATCGCTGTGAAAAAGGTCACCAAGAAAATATACTTTACCGGGGCTTATCTTATCGATCAGTTGCTTTAGGTTCAGGTAATCGCCCTGCTGGGCATTCAGGGGCATGGATATACCCTCTTTCCTGAAATGATTGGCCTTGCCGAGATGCACATCGGCAATGATCAGTAAAGATCCTTCCTCGTGGTATAAAGCTTTCTGTGGTAGTAGTGTGAATGGCTTGCCTTGTAACAGTAGCTGCATTTTATTTTCCTTCCTGGTCTAATAGTTTTCTTACCCGCACCTCGAAAGGCTCGTTGCTGAGCCTCTCGCGGAAACGTTCTGCAAATATCGGGAAACAGAAAGGACTTAGCTCCTGCAATTCTTTGATCACGACCTTTTGTTTTTGCATACGGTCCAGGGCCTCCATAAGGCGTACCTGTTCCATCTGGAAGGTCATCACTTCATCGTAGGCCTCCTGCAGGAGCAGGTTGTCGTTTTCGTAATCGGTAAATACCTTAAAGAACAATTCTGAATTGGCCTGTAAATGTCTTGTTTTGGTTTGCTTGCCGGGATAGTTGCTCAGTACAAGGCCTGATATAGTCGCAATGTCCCGGAATTTCCTGCGGGCCATCTCCGCAATATTTACGCTGGCATATATATCGGCAGAGAGGTGTTCTGTATTAAAGAGGCCATGTTCCAGCGCTTCTTCAATGGCTATCTCCTGATCGCTAAGCAGCTCAAAGCCATAGTCGTTAAAGCCCAGGGAAAAAGTACCGGGCCTGTCTTTGGCGATACGGTATGCGAAGAGTGCTGAAAGTCCTTCATGTACATTGCGCCCCTCGAAGGAATAAATGAAAACGTGGTAGCCTTCTTTGGTCTTTATCTTCTCTATGAGCAGTTCGCTGACATGGGGCAAGTGTGATACCTGCTCCTGTTTCTCGAATAAAGGGATCAGTTTTAACTGCTCTATATCCTTTGCTTTGCGCCGGTAGTACTCGTCCAGCTTTACCCGTATAGCCCTTGTAAGTTGTGAAGAAAGCGGCATGCGCCCGCCCTGCCAGGAGGGGAACACTCCTTTGCTCTTGTTGCTTTTTCGCACAAAGGCCGTCATGTCTTTGATCCGTATGAGCTCAAGGTTATTGCCGGCAAACCAGAACACATCGCCGGGGCTGAGGCGGGAGAGGAACCCCTCCTCCACCATGCCCAGCCTTTTGCCGCCCATGTATTTGACCTGCAGCATACTGTCGCTTACTATAACGCCTATGTTCAGCCTGTGACGCATGGCTACACGGCGACTGATGACCCGGTACAACCCATCGACAAGGACCACTTTATGAAATTCATCGTAAGTGCCGAGCGACTTGCCACCCTTTGTAATAAATGCCAGGCACCAATTGAACTCATCGCGGGTGATCGAAGCAAAACAGTGTGTCTTTATCACTTCTTCAAAAAGCTCATCGGCCCTGAAACCATCGGATATGGCTAAGGTGACCATGAACTGGATAAGGGCATCAAAAGAACGGATATAGGGCACACGCTGTTCTATTTGCTTATGAGCAATAGCATAACGCATAGCACTGCCCTCGATGATCTCGAGCGAGTGTGTGGGCAGGAAATATATTTTACTCACCGCCCCGGGCTGGTGGCCACTACGGCCGGCCCGCTGCATGAAACGGGCCACGCCTTTGGGTGAGCCTATTTGCACTACCGTGTCCACCGGGCGGAAATCGACACCAAGGTCGAGGCTGCTGGTGCATACCACAGCTTTCAGCAGCCCGCCATGCAAAGCGCTTTCCACCCAAAGCCGTACTTCCTCACTCAGCGATCCATGGTGTATGGCTATCTGCCCTGCCAGCGATGGATCAGCATCAAGCAGGCGTTTATACCATATCTCGCATTGGGAGCGCACATTGGTAAATATGAGCGTGGTATTGCTGTTATGTATCACCGGCAATATCTTATCGAGCAGGGCGGTGCCCATATGACCAGCCCAGGGGTATTTTTCTATAACATCGGGCAACAGGGTTTCTATCTCTATCTGTTTTTCAAGCCGGGCGCGGATGAGTTTGTTTTTGGCTGGTTCTGTGCCCAGCAGTATTTCCTTTGCTTCTTCTATATTGCCTATGGTCGCAGAGATGCCCCATATTTTCAGTTTCGGATTTATGGCTTTTAGCCTCGATAATGCCAGCTCTATCAGTACGCCCCGTTTATTGCCCAGCAGTTCATGCCACTCATCCACCACTACAAATTCCAGGTTCTTAAAAGTTTCATTATATCCCTTTTGGGCCAGCAGCAGGTGCACACTCTCAGGGGTGGTGATCATGGCATGGGGCATTTTCTTTTTTTGCCTTTGCCTTTCTTTTTGTGGGGTGTCGCCTGTCCGCAGCGCTATTTCGTAATCGAGGCCCAGCTCATCACTTACCCTCTGTGTTGCCGAATGAATTTCTTTGGAAAGAGCCCTTAATGGCGTGAGCCATAAACAATGCAGTCCCCCGGACCTTTTCTTCCTGGCAAAATAGGATTGCAGTACCCCGAACCATATGGCATAGGTCTTACCGAAGCCCGTGGGTGCATTGAGCAGGCCGGAATAACCATTGGTAATAGCATCCCATGTATCCTCCTGGAATTTATGTGGTTGCCATTTATTGCGGCTGAACCATTCCTGCGCTATGTCGTGCTGCCTGTTCACCGGTTAGAATAATTAAAATTATACCAAACTGTAAAGGCGTCAGCAAATATTTTCAATGAGCGATTTATAAGGATATTTATTTTTTCTTTTTTGTTTTTTAGCTTCAAGGGTCTTTACATAATTCATAGCCTTTTTTGCCAGTTCCGGCCATTGGGTAATATGTTCCTGCGAGAGTTGCAGCCAGCCATTCATCGGGCGGCCTTCCATTGGTGTGAATACTTGCGCACCTTTAAGCTTCATCGCTTCGGTTTCGTCACGGGCATCCAGTTTAAATATCATATACTCTTTCCAGTACATCACACCAGCTTTGCCGTTGGGAGCTTTCATACATAACGCCCCGAACATTTTACTCTCTTTGACATCGGGAATACCATCGGCTATCTCGTGAAATAACGTTTCGGCTTTGGTCATATCGATATTTTTAGAAACAGGAGCTAGTTATTATAAAAAAATGTAACTTTCTACAAAACTAATTATATGAATTGGAAACTGGTCTTCCTGCTTTCATTGTTTGGTATGGCCATGGCAATAGCCACAGTGTTTTGGATACCCATAAATATTGAATGGCTATTTTGGCTTATTATCTTTTTAATATGCGCTTATATCATTGCAAAAAATGCCCCGGGCAAATATTTCCTCCACGGTTTTATGGTGTCTGTATTTAATTGCCTCTGGATAACAGCTGCACACTACTTATTGTTCGACAAATATATGGCTGCCCACCCCGGTATGATAGACGACAATGCAAAAATGCCGCTCGATCCTAAAATAATGATGCTCATTATTGGTCCTGTGATCGGTATAGCAAGCGGCCTGGTACTTGGCCTGTTTTCTTTTGTCGCATCAAAGCTGGTGAAAAAATGATCTGATCAAATTTAAAAACATAAATTATGGACGCAACAACAAATGCATTGAACTGGTTCGAGATCCCTGCAATGGATATAGACAGGGCAAAGAAATTTTATGATGCCATCTTTGGTATCGACATGGTGGTGCTGCCCGAAATGATGGGGATGAAAATGGCTGGTTTCCCGATGGAAATGGGCAGCGGCAAAGCAAGCGGTGGCCTGGCGCAAAGCCAGATGCACAAGCCCTCTGCCGATGGAGCTATAATTTATCTGAATGCGAACCCCTCGATACAGGCAGTAGTAGACCGTATAGAACCTGCCGGGGGAAAGGTAGTGATGCCGAGGACACAGATCAGCCCCGAGATAGGGTATATGGCTTTTTTTATGGACACTGAGGGTAATAAGATAGGGCTGCATGCCAACGATTAACGGGATATTATTAGGCCATTAAGTAATGATTAATCCAACCCCATACGGTATAACTGCCGCATGGGGTTGTTTATGTATATTATGAAATTTGCTCCATTCACTAACGATTTTTGTATTTTTACTGTCTATCTGTAAAAAGCAATAAGGTAACATAAATAGCCGTACAAATATGCCCGATACACCACTAAAAGGAGTATGGGTGTTGGCGGATCAGTTATTTATACGTTTATTTTGTTTATTATGCGTTTTTTGAAACTTTTTAATTGCATATCTTTAAAAAAATCTCAATATCCAAGCAAAAATTTACTTATGAAGTTTTCAACGAGGTTGTGGAGCAGGCTTATACCTGTTTCTGTATTGACATGTGTATTGACGCTGCAGACACAGGCACAGCAGAAAACAGACGTTAATGTCATATCAATAGAAAGAAATTCCCGCGATAATACAGCAAAAGCCATCCGGTTTTCGGAAAATTCATCTTTACGGAGTACGGATGCCCAGGTTATTTTCAGAAAATACCTGCCCGTGAATGGGGAAACCGATAAAATGGTACTGGCCAGCAGCACACTTACCAAAAGAGGTGTGCTCACAGAACGTTACGACCAATATTACAAAGGCGTAAAAATAGAAAGGGGTAATTACGTGATCGTATCCCAAAATGGCCGGGTAAGCTATATGATGGGTAATTTTTACAAAACCGACGGCAGCCTTTCCAACCAACCGGCAATGACTGCCGGCACGGCCTTCAATCATGCACTTGATAATATTGATGCCCAAAAATACATGTGGCAGGACGCCGCTATGGAGCGCATGATAAAAGACCGGTATCATAATACCGATACCAGCTACCTGCCCTCGGGAAAACTGGTTTGGATAGAAGATTGTTCAGCCGGGATACCTGACGGGAAATTGCACCTTGCCTGGGGCTTTGATATATATGCTATGGAACCCCTGGGCCGCTATGTGACCTACGTGGATGCAATGACCGGGAAAGTACTGTATAAGAACCCTCTTATCAAACATACTGCAGCCACCGGGGCAACATTGTATAGTGGCTCGATCACTACTTTGTCTACATCTTATTATGGTGGCAGCTATAAATTGTACGACTCTACAAGGGGCAATGGTATACATACATATAACCTGCACAATACAACGAACTATGGCGGTGCTACGGAATTTACCAATGCCACTACAACCTGGGGCCTGGAGGCTGCAATAGATGCACACTGGGCAACACAGGAAGTATATGATTACTGGAAAAACGAACAAAACCGCTTTAGCTACGATAACAACAATACATTAATGCTGAGCTATGTGCATTACAGCAATAATTATGACAACGCATTTTGGGATGGTACAGAGATGACCTATGGTGATGGTTCGGGCCTGCCATGGGGCTTTTCACCGCTTACTTCTATGGATGTAACCGCGCATGAGATAGGCCATGGTGTATGCGAATATACCTGCAACCTGGATTACCAGCTTGAATCGGGTGCTATGAATGAGGGCTTTAGTGATTGCTGGGGCGCAACTATAGAAAACTATGCTGATCCGCATGAGGTGGATGCTGTTGCTAAATCAACATGGGATATAGGCGAGGAAATAGGTGCTACGCCACTGCGCAGCATGTCGGACCCTACGCTGCATGGCGACCCAGGTACTTATATGGGTACTAACTGGTATCCTACAATAGGCTGTACACCCAGTGGCGGCAATGACCAGTGCGGAGTACACACTAACAGTGGTGTGCTCAACCATTGGTATTATACCGTATGCCATGGCGATACTGGCGTAAACGACCAGGCCAATGCTTATAGCGTAGCCGGAATAGGTATTACCGAAGGCGCCGATATACTATACCAGACAGAACTTTCACTGACCAATAATTCGCAGTATGCAGATTGCCGTACGGCATCTATAAATGCAGCTACCATATTATACGGTGCATGCTCACAGGAGGTGAAAACGGTAACACAGGCATGGTATGCTGTGAATGTAGGACCCGATTATGTGCCCTGCCAGCCGCAGCTTGGTTTTGCGCACGATACTACGAAGATCACAGAATGGGCCAACACGACCAACTGTCAGGGTTCGGTCACGGTCTTCCTGCCGGTTGCAGTTATCGGCCTTCCCCCGGCAGGTGGTAACCCAGTGGTCATAGCAACGCAAACAGGTGGTAATGCTGTTGCAGGCAAAGACTATGTAATGCTTAATGATTCTGTTACTTTCCAGGCAGCAATAGCGCCGGATACACAATTTATCGGCCTCAAAGTATTTGATAACGGTGCTATAAATGACGACCGTGATATAGAATTTACATTGACACTGCATACGAACGGCAGTAATTCTACACTTGAGCCAACTTTGACAATGGCGCATGTTATCATCAAGAATGATGATAATCCGCCTACATCAGGCTTCAGCCAGACATATACTGTTACGGGCCCTAATACAGTTACCAGCAATCTCACATCGCCATTCTTTAGCAGTAATAAAATGGCACGCACACAGTATATCATTACGGCTTCAGAAATGACTACGGCAGGTATAATGCCTAATGTGCCTATTACATCAGTATCCTTCAACGTTACCCAGAAAAATTCTACTATTCCTTTTACGGGATATACAGTAAGTATGGCGAACACTAATTTTGCCGATCTGAGCAGCAATTTTG
Organism: Bacteroidetes bacterium 46-16; assembly: GCA_001897835.1. GTDB lineage: Bacteria > Bacteroidota > Bacteroidia > Chitinophagales > Chitinophagaceae > MKUN01. The sequence goes on along the minus strand of MKUN01000013.1, from coordinate 7,660 downwards.
TAACAGCTGGTTTCACACAGGTATATAGCAATGATTACACTACCGTGATGGGAACGAACACGATACCATTTACGACCAATTTTGTATGGGATGGTACCAGCAATGTAGCCATGAATGTTTGCTTCACGAATACGGCTACGAGCCCGAGCAATGACCGGGTCGATGGTTTTACTGTTGTTGATGATATAACCGATCACAATGTTTCTAACGTTGCAGCATCGGGTTGCAGCCTGGCATATAATGCCTTCCAGACATCGAATGCCAAACCCGTGATGACCTTCTCCCAAACAGTTCCGCCTACAGCGATAGAAACGAGCGCATCAAGCAACAGGCCATGGCCTGTAAGCCTCGGACAGGAGGTGTATTTTTACTCAACGGCGGATAGCCAGCTTATAGCAGGGCTCAAAGACCAGGCCGATAGCCTGGGCTGTGTAGATGCATCTGTAACACAGGGAGGTAATGGTTTTGTGCCTTTCGGGAATTTTGCACCGGTTAACAGGTCGGTAAAAGAGTTTGCTATGACAGCCTCTGTGAATACGAACAGTACCTATACAGCTAAATTGTACCTCACTGATGCAGAATTGAACGCTGCCAATACGGCCAACCTGCTTATCCTTAAAACAGATGCAGCAACAGATGCCGGTATTAATTTGGGTAATACTGAAGTGGTTACACCAACAGTAACGCCTTTTACTTCATTTACTGAGTTCAGCGGCAGTTTTACCGGTTTTTCACGCTTCTTCCTTATAGACGGCCCGGTTACGCTCCCTGTATCTGTGGCCAATGTAACGGGTAATGCTTCTGGGTTAAGTGTAGATAATAATCCATTCCATGACCAGATAGGTATTACATATAGCATTAATGCCGATTCCAGGATCAGTATCAGGCTTATGGATATTACCGGTAAGTTGCTGTATAGCGAGGAAAAGGTACTTGACCAGTCCCAGGGCCATTTTACGATAAACCTGGCTAGCCTGTACCTGGCTAAAGGCAATTATATATTGCAAATAACCACGTCTAAAGGGGTGATGAACAGCAAGATGCTTAAGGATTAAGTCCTATTAGTAATATTAATTTTTTCGAATAACGGGCATTTTTCCAATGCCCGTTATATTTTTATGAAAATTTCAATATTTTTACGGTACATTTATATTATCTGTATTTTTTATTTATCACCCAAAAAAGTAAATGATGAAAAGAAGTTTACACATACTTCTCGCTGCAATTTCAGCATCATGCTTATCTGTAAATGCTCATGCACAGGGCTGTGTGGCAGTACGGCCAATGGGTTGTACCCAACCCGGCAACCTGGAGTCTACACAGATAATGCAGGCGGGCCAGTTCCAGTTCTCAGGTGCATACCGGTATTTCAAATCGCACAGGCATTTTGTAGGCGACTCTTACCAGGAAGAGCGCGCTACAGCGGGTACGGAAGTTATTAATGTAGCACATTCAGTAGACCTCGGCATAGGTTATGGTCTCAGCAGGCGCTTCAGTGTTGCTGTTAACCTGCCTGTTATAAGCTACGACCGTTCTTCACTTTATGAGCATTATGGCAACAGTACCAAGACCAATCCTGACCAGCTGCGCTTCCATACCAAAGCTATGGGGATAGGCGACCTGCGTCTTACCGGTTATTATTGGTTGCTGGATCCGGCCAAGCCACACCTAAAGGGCAACGCATTGATGGGCCTGGGTGTTAAATTGCCTACCGGTAATTCTAATGTACAGGACGATTTTCACAAACGTAAGGCCGATGGTACCGACTCGCTGGTTAGCGGACCGGTTGACCAGTCGATACAGCTTGGTGACGGTGGGGTAGGCTTTACCGTAGAAACACAGTCATACCTGCAACTGACCTCGAAAATGAGCTTATATTTCAGTGGCTTCTACATGTTTAACCCAATGGTGCATAATGATACCCACAAAAGCGAGGTGGCAAGCATTACGCAATATCATTCCATTGCCGACCAGTATGCTGCACGTTTAGGTGCATCTTACTTCTTTACAAAAGCAGGCATTGCTGCAAGTCTTGGTGCACGTATAGAAGGTGTGCCTGCAATAGACATCATAGGCAGCAGCTGGGGTTTCCGCAGGCCGGGATATATCGTGTCTGCCGATCCTAACATTGCCTTCTTTTATAAGAAACTGGACATAACTATCGGTGTGCCTGTAGCTATATACAGAAACCGCATCACCAGCTTTTCAGACAGGGAAAGCGGCAAACATGGTGACGCGGCATTCGCCGATTACCAGATCAATGCAACTATCCGTTACAGGTGTGGTGGCAAACATGCACATCATGAGATGCCTGTTTCAGAACTGAAGCCATTAGAGATATCCAAATAGTATTTAAATGATCTTTAGGCGGGCACTTCTTTTTGAGGTGCCCGTTTTATTTGATCCTTGCAGTACCAGGGATATATGTGCGGTCAATTTACTTATCTTTAAGCGGCGTGATGTTCCGTGCCCGGAAAGCCGTCAAAATACCGTAAGCGCAATATGAAACAACAGCAAAAAAACAGGTTTGGTTTTTTATTACCCACGGGAGTGGTATTGGCATTATTGCTTTTATGGTTCCTGGTTTCCTTTTTTAAGCTAGTGCCCGCTTACCAATTACCTTCGCCGGCTGATGCCTTAAAAAGTTTTAAAGAAGAAATATTTGCCGGACGATTGTACAATGATATCATCGCCTCATTATGGCGTGTATCTGTAGGTTTTGCAATATCCGCTGTCCTGGGTATACCGCTGGGCCTGTGGATAGGGCAACATGCTGCATCGCGGCGTGCCTTATTACCCGTATTGAATTTTTTCCGCTTCCTGTCGCCACTGGCCTGGATACCTTTCGCAATATTGTGGTTTCATATAGGTGATAAGCCTGCGGTATTCCTTTTATTTATGGCTACTTTTTTCCCGTTGACGATATCTACGATGACAGCCGTAGCAGGTATCCCCAATATTTACTTCCGCGTGGCGCGCGACTACAACTATAGGGGCTGGGAGCTGCTTAGCAAAGTCACCTTCCCGGCCGTTCTGCCGCAGGTAATTACATCGATGAGGGTGACTTATGGCATAGCATGGGTGGTGATCGTAGCTGCTGAGATGGTAGGTTGCCAGGATGGCCTGGGCTATGGTATATGGGATGCCCGTAATGGCCTGAGACTGGATATTGCCGTAAGTTACATGCTGGTAATAGGCTTGCTGGGTGTGATCATAGACCGCCTTATATCACAATTGACAAAATTACCGAACGTTCGCTGGGGATATGAAAGATAATAAAATAACAAAGCTGCAACTGGAACATGTGTCGCATAGTTACGGCCCTGTTGCTGTATTGCAGGATCTGAATTTCAATGTGATGCCGGGCGAACTTGTGGTCATAGTAGGCCCCTCCGGCTGCGGCAAGACCACCTTGCTGAATGTATTGTCCGGGCATATAGAGCCGCTGGCGGGTAAGGTGCATCGTGAGGGTGTGATACGCACTGTTTACCAGCAGGATGGCCTCTTTCCATGGCTTACCGTTGCGGAAAATATAAGTATGGGGCTGAGATCAATGACGGAGCAGCAAAGAAAGCAAGAACTTAGTGAACTTTTCAAACTGATACACCTGGAAGGCTTTGAGAACCACTA
>MKUN01000013.1:0-4022 GCA_001897835.1 Bacteroidetes bacterium 46-16 | reverse complement strand
AACTGTCGGGTGGTATGCGGCAACGTGCAGAGATCGCGCGTGCCCTTGCGGGTGAATCGGACATACTGCTGATGGACGAGCCCTTCTCTGCGCTCGATTACCAGACCCGCCTGCGTATGCGGCGCGACCTTGTGAGACTGCTGGCCCTGCGCCAGCGTACCGTCGTGTTCGTGACGCACGATATTGAAGAAGCTGCCCAACTCGCCGACAGGGTATTGGTATTATCGAAGCGCCCTGCCGCAATAAGCAGGGAGTTTACCATCAGGTCGGCAAAACCCCGCAACCTCACAGCTCCCGCAGTGATAGCGGCAATGAAAGCAATATTAAGTCAACTGGGCCTGCAGCCATGGGATGGCAATACAAGTACTATCTTTGATGATAGTATACCCTCAAGTCTTAAACCAGGAAAAGAAGAATTATCATGAAGCTGACAATGGGCAGATTTATAATCGGGGTTGTGCTTTTTATAGGTATTATCGGCCTGCTAAGGTTTCACCCGTGGACGAAGACGAAAGCGGATACAGATAAAAAGGGCACAGTGCATGAAGGGCCTAAAGGTGATGCGGGTCAATCACTCACTATTGGCTACCTGCCTGTTACCTGCCACCTTACCTGCCCGGTGACGGATTATGCATCAAAGACCACTAAATCGAATACTAATTTCAACTCGCAGCGTTTTACGGATTTCCCAACTGTTGTCAGCGCTATGGAGGCGAAGCAAATACAGGCCACCTTTATGATCGTGCCACTGGCCATGAAACTGCGCGAGGAGGGCGTGCCTGTAAAAATATGCTACCTCGGGCACCGTGATGGTACTGAGATCATGGTGCGTAAGGATAGTAAAGCCAGCAGTCTAAGGGATATGAAGGGTAAGACCATGGCGATACCAAGCCCCTACAGCAACCAGAATATCATGATCCACAAACTGATGCAGGACCAGGGCCTGAAACCTGATGATATTAATTTTGTAGTACTGCCGCCGCCGGATATGCCCACTTCGCTTGCTGCGGGTGCAATAGATGGCTACGTGGTTGGTGAGCCTTTTTGTGCAAAGGCCGAGCTGGATGGTACGGGCCGTGTGCTGTATTACGCCAGCGATATCTGGCCCGATTTTGTTTCCTGCGCACTGGTAGTGCATGAAGACCTGATCAATGAGCGACCTGATGTGGTGAAAGACCTCGTGCGCGGCATTGCCCAGTCGGGTAAATGGGCTGAGACGCATCGTGCCGATGCTGCTAAACTGGCGGCGCCTTATTTTAGGCAAGACAGGAAAGTGCTGGATTATGTGCTGAATTCAAGCACGAAACGTGTGAGCTATGTACAACTGACACCCACCGATGAAGAACTGCAACGCATAGATGATATGGCGGTAAAGATGGGTATTCTTAAAAGAACAGTTCCTATGAGTGAACTGATAGACCGGGAATTTATCCCGCATGATATTGAAGCCGCCGCTATCGAGTCGGATAAGATACCGGATAAGTAGTTCCTCAAAACAGGCTGATCTGCTCAGCTTTTTTGTGTAGTGTTTGAACAGTAGCCCCATTGTTGCCGGCGGTGATATGGTACAGGGCTGTTTCCTCGTATCGTGATGCGTGAATGATAGTAGTTTGCCCCGCATGTTCATTGAATAAAGCAGTAGCCAGTGCAGGATCGTTGTTGTCCTTGGAAAGATGGGATAAAAATACGTGGCTCATGAATTCGGGCCGCTGTGCTTTGAACAATTCCAGCGCTTGTATGTTGGATAGATGACCTTCATCTCCGCTGATGCGTTTCTTTAGGTGATAAGGATACCGCCCCTGCTCCAGCATACCGTCATCATAGTTCGTTTCAAGAAAAGCAGCGTGACATTGCTTGAAATGTGCGATCACATGATCGCAGGGTGCGCCTATGTCGGTAAATACGCCGATAGTGATATCCTGGTAGCGTATGGTAAAGCTATGCGGGTCGGCAGCATCATGCTTTTTGGGGAAAGGGTTAATAATTAGGTTGCCAACAGCTACGGGCTCATATGCCTTGAAATGCACCGTGTTGTTTTTCTCGAGCTTTAGCCTGCTGTACCGCAAAGTATCCGGGCTTATGTATACCGGAAGCTTGTATCTTGAGGACAGTACTTCTACGCCACGTATATGATCGCCATGCTCATGCGAAATGAAGATGGCTTTTACCTGGTCCATGGACAGGCCGATGCGTTTCATGCGCTTCACTGTTTCGCGGCAACTGATGCCCGCATCAATAAGCACCGCCTCATCGGCATTACCTATATAATAGCAATTGCCATTACTGCCCGATGCGATGGATGCTATGAAAAGTGACATGAGCTGCAAAAATAAGCCGATTTTGGGACTGGATCCTTATTGCCTGTTCCTTATACTGTTCTTTTATATCTTTAAAGAGGATTTTATTGACATGAATACAGCTACAGCGGCTATTCTTACAAAGTTTATTCAGGGCATACATCCACTGGCTGCAAAGGAAATGGATGCATTGTTGCAGCCATGGCAGGAAATAACCGTTAAAAGAAAAACCATATTGACGGCAGCGGGCGAAACGGAGCGTTATACCTATTTCGTGCTCGATGGTGTACAAAGGGCTTTTTACCTGGGTGACGATAATAAAGAAGCCACTATTGTATTTACCTATCCCCCGTCGTTTAGCGGTGTGGCAGATAGTTTTTTGACACAGACACCATCTCTTTACTTCCTGGAAACCCTAACTGCGAGTAGTTTGCTGCGTATAAGCCACGATGCAGTCCTGCTGCTGATGGATACCTACCCTGCCATACAGAAGCTTTTCTTTACAGCCACTGCACATGCACTGAAGGGTACTTTATACCGGCAGATAGAGCTGCAATGCTATACGAATGAAGAAAAATTCAGGACACTGATGCAGCGCAGCCCGCACCTGCTGAACCTTGTACCACATAAATATATAGCATCTTACCTGGGCATTGATGCTACAAATTTCAGCAAGCTGTTAGGCACGGTGAGGATATAAATGTTGGTAAATACCAAGAAGGGAGCGGGATATCGGGGGGACATTTGCTGCATCAAAAACAAGTCGATCCAATGAAAAAAGTCAATTCAGAAGTGCTTGTAGAAGAGCTGCAGGCTGATGTCCGTGCTATAATTTTGAAAGCCAACCGCTTAGCACATTATCCTGCAGATGTTTTGAACCGGCAGCCTGGTGCAGGGGGCTGGACCGTAGCACAGGTGCTGGAACATATGAATATTTATGCGCGCTATTACATTAAAACGATAGAGGACAGGCTACATAGGCATCAAACAAAGCAGCAGCCAACATTCAGGCCGGGCTGGTTAGGCAACTATTTTACCAATATGATGAAGCCGGGAGCAGGGGAGCTAATAGGGAATAAAATGAAAACATTTAAGAATGCAGAACCTTCGGCCTTGCCCGATGCAAAAGCGGTGTTGCAGGAATTCCTTAACCACCAACATCATTTGTTGACACTTTTGCCCATTGCGGGTGCTGCCAACCTGTCGGCAGTTCGCATACCTATATCCATCAGCCGGTTCATTAAGCTTAAACTAGGTGATACCCTGCAGTTTTTTATAGCACATGAGCAGAGACACATGATACAGGTAATGAATGTCCTGCAGTCTGTTGCGCCAGGTATGCAGCATTTTTCATGATCCCGCTGAAACCGGATAATGATGTGCAAGCAGCCGGTGGCTTGATTTTTTCCTCTTTTAAAGCCTGATAATATTGTGTGATGAAAAAGAAACATGTAAGTAAGGTATTGCTGGTGCTGGCCCTTTGTTTTTTGGCCTATGTTATTCTTTTAGTGTTTGATGTCGTAAAATAGACATGTTCCTGCAAATACAAAGGTGCAGGTCTTTTATACAGTGCAATACCTCGTCACTCACCGGACTTATTGAGGTTTTGAATGGTCCAGAATGCAGGCATATAGCAGTGTTTCGGATTTTTAAGTCGGGGAGACAGGATTCGAACCTGTCCCCGACCTATGGCTGGGGCCAAGCCAGCATGCTATCTTTATAAAT
>MKUN01000012.1 GCA_001897835.1 Bacteroidetes bacterium 46-16 | reverse complement strand
TATCCCTCAGCCCCAAACGGAGCGCAAAGGTAGCAGCTTTTTTCTTTACAGCAAAATGTTTTCAGAAAAGATTTTCACACTTTTATCAACATTCAAGAGGCCGGAAAACGTTTCAAAGAACTACCGCTTTTTCCAAACGGGTTGCAAAGATAAGCAGCCTTTTATCAACTGCAAAATCTTTTTGCAGAATTATAACAAAATTCGCTCCCCTCCCCCCAATTCAATATATTTATAACTCAATCATGGTCTTTATGAAAAAAACAGTATTTCTGCTACCTGTCTTATTCCTCTCCATCATCGGCTGCAAAGAGGCCGGCGACAATACACTCGGCATGAAGCAAATGGAAGACAGCCTGTACACACGCTATCCTACAGTTAACCGGGTAACCGTTGAAGTAGTGGAAAATAGCGATGTACACATCACTCTCGGAGACAAGACCCTGTATAGCGGCCCTGAAGAAAAAAGGCAGGAGATCGTAAAAGACCTGGGGCCACTCATCATACAAATATTCGACAAAGGCAATTGGCTTGATAAAGGCCGCATCGTTTTCGTAAAGGAAGAGACCACCCTGCATGCTACCGATAGCATCGCATATAAGATCAATCTCGACAGCCTTAAAAAAGCCATAGCTCCAGCTAAGTAAAGTCCGGCACATACTGTAGCAGGCATAGTTTTTGTAAAAAATCTGTTTAATGCTTTGAGCAGGGTTAAACCTTTTTATTGATTTTTAATCTAACAACGAAACAGACCGGCAAATGACTATTAAGAAGATCCTGCTCACCGGCATACTAATACTATGCACCTTAATAATAAATGCACAACCCTACACCCTGTCAGGCAATATCATTGATGATGCAGACAAGTCTGCCCTTATAGGTGTTAGCACTTCACTTACCCCCATTAGCGACACAGGCAATAAAATAGGTAATGTTACCGATGTGAATGGCAACTTTCACATATCAAATGTACCTGCAGGCACCTACAATTTTACGGCATCGTATATTGGCTATAAAAAGTATGAACGCCGCATAACCCTGGGCAACGATCTGAATTTAGGTACCATAAAACTGGAGGTATTACCTACCCAGTTAAAGAACGTAGTGGTTGAAGACAAGCAGATACGCGCGCAGCAGCTCGGCGACACCACACAGTTCAATGCCAATGCATATAAAGTAAACCCCGATGCCAGCGCAGAGGATCTTGTGGCAAAAATGCCCGGCATCACTTCTGATAATAATGGCGTTAAAGTAAACGGTGAAGATGTGAAACAAGTGCTGGTAGATGGCAAACCCTTCTTTGGTGACGACCCTGCCGCTACTCTGAAAAACCTGCCGGCAGAAGTGATCGATAAGATACAGGTATTCGATAAACTCAGCGACCAGGCACAGTTCACCGGCTTCGATGACGGCAACTCCTCCAAGGCCATCAACATTATTACCAAACGTGGCAAGAACAATGGCCAGTTCGGCAAGATATATGCAGGTTATGGCACCAATGAACGTTATACCGCTGGCGGCAATATTAATTTCTTCAATGGCGACAGGCGCATATCACTCATCGGCATGTCCAATAATATCAACCAGCAAAATTTCAGTACCGAAGATATACTCGGTGTGGTAGGGAATTCCGGTGGACAGAACCGCGGTGGTGGCCGCAGGGGTGGCGGTGGCGGCCGCAACAGCAGCCGGGGCTCATTCGGCGGCGGTGGCGATGCAGGCAATTTCCTTGTAGGACAGCAGGCAGGTATAACGAATACCAATTCGATAGGGCTTAATTACAGCGATGCCTGGGGCAAAAAAATAAAGGTATCCGGCAGCTACTTTTTTAATGCTACCGATAACAATAATAATACCCAGCTTACCCGCAACTACTTTACCACTTCCGACACAACTTTGGTGTATAGCGAGAATAGCGGCACAGAAAGTAAAAATTATAACCACCGCGCCAATTTCAGGTTAGAATACAATATCGATTCCTCCAACTCGCTCATACTGAGCCCGAGGCTTAGTGTGCAGACCAATGACTATACCACAAACCTGTTAGCTAACGACACCATTGGCAGCAACAGCGATGCGTTTGCCCCCATGCCCATCAGCAGTACAGGCAATAGCAGCATTGCCGATAATACAGGTTATACTTTTTCCAACGACCTGCTTTTCAGGCATAAGTTTGACAAAAGAGGGCGCACACTATCATTGGATTTCGGCACACAGCTCAATGAAAAAAAAGGTACCGGTGAGCTACACTCACTCAATAGCTACACCGACCCTGCCCTTGCCGACTCGCTCAACCAGCAATACACACTTTACAATAATGGCTACACCCTTTCCGGCAGCATTAACTATACGGAGCCCATCGGTAAAAAGAGCATGCTGATGATCAACTATAGCCCATCGTATAATAAGAACCGGGCCGATAAAGAAACCGACAGCCTTAATGCTGCAACCGGCATATACGACCTTCATTCCGACAGCCTGTCCAATAAGTACGACAATACTTACATCACCCAAAGCGGTGGTATCAACTACCGCCTGCGCGGAGAGAAGCTAAGTGTGATGGCAGGCCTTAACCTGCAATATGCTACCCTGCAGGGCGAGCAGACCTACCCCTACTCATATAGCCTGGATAAAAATTTCACCAGCCTGCTACCCCGTGCTATGTTCAACTATCGCTTTAGCAAAGAGAAGAACCTGCGCATATTTTATCGCACATCTACCAATCCGCCCTCGGTAAGCCAGTTGCAAAATGTGGTGGATATCTCTAACCCACTGCTATTAAAGACCGGGAATCCTGATCTGAAGCAAGATTATACACATACCCTTATATTCCGCTATGGCGGTACCAACAGCAAGACAGCACGCAACTTTTTCGCCTTCCTCTATGGCAGTTATGTCAACGATTATATTGGTAATGCCACTTACATACCCTCAGGCGATACGGCACATGTGAACGGCATAGTGATACCTGCCGGCAGCCAGCTTACCCTGCCCGTCAACCTCAACGGTTATTATACAGCCCGCACCTTCTTCACCCTGGGCCTGCCTGTAGATATTGTAAAGAGCAACCTCAACCTGAATGCTGGCCTTACTTATAATCACACCCCTGCCCTAATAAACAACGAGACCAATTACAGCAATAACTATGCGGTGAATGGCGGAGTAGTATTGGGCAGTAATATCAGTGAGAAGATCGATTTCACACTTAGCTATAATGGCAATTACAACCTCGTGAAGAACACCCTTCAAACCCAGTCCGATAACACCTACTACAGCCATACCGCAGCCTTCAAGATCAACTGGATGCCCTATAAAGGCCTGGTACTGAATACCGACATCACGCATAATTATTACAGCGGCCTTACCAACAGCACATACAACCAGAGTTTCTTTTTATGGAATGCCTATGCAGGCTATAAATTCCTGAAGAACCGGGCCCTCGAGGCCCGCATCAGCGCCTTCGATATCCTGAACCAGAATAAGAATATAGCCCGCACCACTACCGAAACCTATATCGAAGACAGCCGCACGCAGGTGCTTACCCAATACTTCATGTTCTCCCTCACCTATACACTGAGAAACTTTAAGGCCATGGCCCAGGGCAGTAACGATGATGCAAGACCCGAATATGACCATCCTCATGGCGATCGTCCACCGGGTGGCGGCTTTGGCGGCCCGCCTCATGGTGGCGGCATGGACTATTAATTAATACCGCTCCGTAGTTATATTACAGGCTATTATCTTATCCCCTGCAAGGCGCTGCAAAAGTGCGTTGAGCTCATCAGGCTTTTGGGTGCCTATCAATAGTTTCTTACCATCCCGCTTCACTATTTGCAGGCCCATATTTCCTGCTATATTATATGCCCAGCCATTTTTGCCCGCGCTCATCCTTATCCCCCAGCCACCATATTCGCCCAGCGGACTGTACTTACGCACATACACTTCAGCTACCTCACTCCAGTCTATTTTCCGGTACGACAACTGCACGGGGAAGAACCGGTATTGAATACCTGTTCCGTCAATATTAGTTTCAAGCCTGATGAAAAAGAAAAATATACAAACGACCAGGGCAACGATCACACCCAGCGCCCTGTATACAGTATACCTCCCGCCATTATGGTAAATAAAAAAGTATAACTCAACCGCACAGATAACAACCAACAGCAGCCATAGCCACCATTGCCTGAACTTTTGGCGCTCCCCGAATGAATACATATCCTAAAATTAAGAAAAGCCCCGCAACGGGGCTTTTCAATATCGATCTCATCAACAAGTTTAGCCTTGTCAACTTATTTCTTCGCCATCATATTCTTGGCTTCGATGCTCAGGGTGGCGTGTGGCACAGCGCGCAGGCGGGCCTTGTCGATCAGCCTGCCTGTTACACGGCATATACCATATGTCTTGTTCTCGATGCGCATCAGGGCCTTTTCCAGGTGATTGATGAACTGGATCTGGCGGCTGGCCAACTGTGCCAGTTGCTCGCGCTCCATAGCGCCGCTGCCGTCTTCCATGTTCATGTAACGGTTCTCGGTATCTTCAGTGCCTGCTTCATCCTTGCGGGTGATGAGGCCCTGCAGGTATACCAGTTCCTTACGTGCTGCATCAAGACGATTGGTTATCAGCTCTTTAAACTCGCCAAGTTCTTCATCACTATACCTGTATACCGGCCCTGTTGTTTCTTCGGGCTGGTCGAGGATAGAGCGGGTATGCTCTGCGTCATAACCAAACTTCATCTTTTCATCCTCTTTCTTATTCTTCGATTTATTTTCCAGTTTGCGGTGTGCTATTATTACACCGGGTTTCTTTTCTTCGCGCGGTATGGTACGTGTAGGCGTTGGTTTCGCTGCTGTATTGGGAGCCCCTTTAAGCGGCATACTCTTCGATGCTACAGATTTCACTGTGGTTACCTTCTTTGCTGCAGGTGCCGCTTTTGCAGCAGGTGCTGCTTTTTTAACCGGTTCGGTTTTCTTTACCGGTGCTGCTTTCTTTGCTACTGCTTTTACGGGTGCTTTCTTTGCTACGGGCGCCGCTTTTTTAGCGGGTGCCGCCTTCTTTGCCGGTGCTGCTTTCTTTACTGCTGCTTTTTTAGCTGTTGGCGCTGCCTTTTTAGCAGGCGCCGCCTTCTTTGCCGGTGCTGTTTTTTTCGTTGATTGAGTCTTACTATTACTTGTTTTTTTCACGTTCCTGGTAGTTTTTGAGTCCTTTTTTTTCACGGTAGCCGCCTTCTTCGCCTGTATGGCCTTCTTCACAGTAGCAGCTTTCTTCACGGGCTTTTTGGGCGCTGCTTTCTTAGCTACTGTTTTTTTGACCGGCGCGGCTTTTTTGGCAACTGCCGCCTTCTTCTTTATATCCTTCTTGGGTGATGCCTTCTTTACGGGTGCTTTTTTCTTATTCTTATCGGCCACAGCTTTTTTAGCCGGTGCGGCTTTCTTTACACTTTTGGGTGCAGCAGCTTTTTTGTTCTTTGAGGGCTTGGCAGCCGGTTTCTTTTTTGTGGCCATAGCTTTTAAGAATTTTTGGAGATTAACACTTTAATAATGGCTTCATTTATTTCTACCTCAGTACCACCATTCATATTGGGTATGAGTTTTATATTGTCCGCCAAAATTTCGGCGCAAATATAATCATTGAAATGAATAATAGCAGATTTTAATGGTTCATACTCCTCTATTTCCACCGCTATCCTGTCGGTAAGCTCCAGCCCGGCCTCTTTCCGTATCTTCTGGATACGGTTCACCAGCTCGCGGGCATTCCCTTCGTCCTGCAGTTCAGGCGTCACCGTAATATCCAGGGCCACGGTCAGGTTGTCCTTATTGGCTACCGACCAGCCCGGTATATCTTCTGCTATTATCTCTACGTCCTCTATTCCTATGTTCACCTGCTCGCCATCTACGCTCAGCGCTATGTTCTTTTCCTTTTCAAGCATGGCTATCTCCTGCCCGTTCATGCCGTTGATGGCTGCTGCCACGGCCTTCATCCTGGCCCCCATACGGGCCCCTAAAGACTTAAAGTTAGGCTTTAGTTTCTTTTTTATAAATCCTTCATCATCAGTTATATATTCTATCGATTTTACGTTAACCTCGTTTTTTACCAATTCTTCTATTTGCTGCACCTGGTCCTGCATATGCTTGTCCAGCACAGGCACCAGTATCTTTTGCAATGGCTGCCTTACCCTGATGTTCACCTTCTTGCGCAGCGATAGCACCAGCGATGATATATCCTGGGCCATTTGCATACGTTCTTCCAGGTCTTTATCCACCGCATCGGCATCGGCCAAGGGATAGTCGGCCAGGTGCACTGATGTGCATTCATGCCTTTTGGCCACGCATTCCAGGTTCTGGAACAGCCAGTCGGCAAAGAAGGGCGCGATCGGGGCCATCAGGCGGCTAAGTGTTTCCAGGCATTCATATAAGGTCTGGTACGCACATATCTTATCGTGCTCATACTCGCCCTTCCAGAAACGGCGGCGGCAGAGGCGCACATACCAGTTGCTCAGCTGCTCATCGAGGAAGTACTCCATAGCGCGACCAGCCTGTGTGGGCTCATAGTCGTTCATATAATTGGTCACATCCTTCACCAGCGTGTTGAGCACCGAGAGTATCCAGCGGTCTATCTCCGGACGCTGATCTATCGGTATATATCTTTCTTTGAAGGTAAAGCCGTCCACATTGGCATAGAGCGCAAAGAACTGGTAGGTATTGTACAGGGTTCCGAAATACTTCCGCTGAACTTCCTTAATTCCTTCAATATCAAAGCGTAAGCTATCCCATGGTGATGCATTGGTGATGAGGTACCAGCGGCTGGCGTCTGCACTGTACTGCTCTATGGTACTGAAGGGGTCCACCACGTTGCCGAGGCGTTTACTCATCTTATTACCATTCTTATCCAGCACCAGCCCGTTCGATACCACCGTTTTGTAGGCCACATTATCAAAAAGCATCACACCCAGCGCATGCAGGGTATAGAACCAGCCCCTGGTCTGGTCGACGCCCTCGGCTATAAAGTCGGCGGGGAAGTTATGCTTCAGCGTGCGCTCATGGTGGGCCTCAAATGGGTAATGGAGCTGCGCATATGGCATGGCACCACTATCGAACCACACATCGATCAGGTCGGGCTCGCGGGTCATCGACTTGCCGCTGTCCGATACCAATACTATTTTATCTACATATGGCTTGTGCAGGTCCACGCTGTCGGGCAGGCCAAACTCGCCCGCCTTCATATCGGCATACTGGTTCAGGCCAAGGGCCTTATCGGCCTTTTTGATCTCATCGGTCAGTTCAGCTATGCTTCCTATACACTTGATCTCCAATCCATCATCACTCACCCACACAGGCAATGGTGTGCCCCAAAAGCGGCTGCGGCTCAGGTTCCAGTCCACCATATTCTCCAGCCAGTTGCCAAACCTGCCCTCCCCTGTTGCCTTAGGCTTCCAGTTGATGGTCTTGTTCAGCTCTATCATCCGGTCCTTAACCGCCGTGGTGCGTATGAACCAGGCATCGAGGGGATAATAGATGACCGGCTTATCGGTGCGCCAGCAGTGGGGATAGGTGTGCTCATACTTCTCCACCTTGAAGGCCTTGCCTTCCAGCTTCAGCTTCACCGCTATATCCACGTCCACATCTTTGTAGCCGGGATCATTTTTATAATCTTTTACATACCTGCCGCTGAACTCCCCGGTATAGTCGTTGAACTTACCTTCCTTGTCCACCATGGTCAGGATGCCTATATTATGCTTTTTGCCTACACGATAGTCATCGGCGCCAAAGGCCGGGGCCGTGTGCACGATACCCGTACCGTCCTCGGTGGTCACGAAGTCGCCCGTTATCACGCGCCAGGGGTCGCCACCTGCTATCTCGCGCGTATTGCCATCGAATGACAGCAATTGCTCATACCTCAGGCCCTCCAGTTCGCTGCCTTTATATTCACCGATCACCTTCCAGGGCAGCAGCTTGCTTTCAGCCGTATATAGCGCAAAATCAGACTCTTGCGCTTCCGGTTTAAAGTATTTTCCAAGCAGCGCCCTGGCCAGTATCACGTTGGCCGGCTTGTGCGTGTAGGGGTTGAAGGTCTGCACCAGCACATAATCTATATTGGGGCCTACCGTAAGGCCGCAGTTGCTGGGCAGGGTCCATGGCGTGGTGGTCCATGCCATAAAGTGCACCTGTGCAGCCTGCTCTATAGCCAGCATGCCACCGCCTATAGGCGATTGCACAAATGGCGCCCAGGCACCCCGCGCGGCTGCAAATATCTCCTCCTGTTTCGCATTTACCCCTTCGCTCTCACTCGCCGCTCTCACTCTGAACATTGCTACTACCGTGGTATCCTTTACATCTTTATAGGTGCCTGGCTGGTTCAGTTCGTGGCTGCTGAGGCCCGTGCCCGCTGCCGGGCTGTAGGGCTGTATGCTTACGCTCTTGTAGAGCAGGTCTTTGTTATATAAGGTCTTCAGCGCCCACCAGAGGGTCTCGATGTATTTGTTATCGAAGGTGATATAAGGATCGCTCATATCCACCCAGTAACCCATTTTTTCGGTGATATCCTCCCACTGCTGCTTGTAGCGCATTACCGCCTCGCGGCACTTCCGGTTATACTCCTCTACCGTTATCTTCTTGCCTATATCCTCTTTGGTGATGCCCAGCTCCTTCTCCACGCCCAGCTCCACGGGCAGGCCGTGGGTATCCCAGCCGGCCTTGCGGCGCACCTGGTAGCCCTGCATGGTCTTGTAGCGGCACACAAGGTCCTTAAGCGTGCGGCTGATGACGTGGTGTATGCCCGGCATACCATTGGCACTGGGCGGCCCCTCGTAAAATACGAATGGCTCCCGGCCATCCCTGTTGCGCACGCTCTGCTCAAACACCTTATCCTTCTTCCATATATCCAGTACACCCTCCTCTATGGAAGGCATATTCAAACCCTTAAATTCCTTGTATTTACTCATTTATTGAATGATCAATTGTGTCCATAAAGCCTTCTATACCCGCCTGAATACACTACACCGCTAAGCTAAAAACGAGGCGCAAAGGTAGGAAAAATGTTTGAACCATGATTAATATGATTGCGGAGATCAACATGAAGTTTGTGATAATAAAAATGCCGGTTGCGGGTGCGGGCAGGTAAAAACGATGAAGGGGCTATCACATTAACGTAAATAGTTATTTCCGGTTTAAATTTCCTGCTTCATTATTTCCTGTTTGATAGCGCCAAATGTGCGGAAAGCTATGCTGGAAGCGATACAGAGGAAAAATAGTTATTTCTGGTCGTTACCTGTTTTCCTGAACTCTGATCAAGAGATCATAGGATCTCCAGGATCTTACTACCTACAATTGCCCATTTATTGCCTATACATTGCCTCCCGTATGGGTACGGGACAGGTATGCTTTTACTTGTTTATTACCTGATTGTTTTTGGGATATGAGAGATGAGAAGTTTGAAAAGCTTTAATACCGATAGAAAAAGCTCCAGACTGGTATAAAGATACGAAATGGAGGGAGGGGTTTCCAAATAATGATATCCACATTTTTTGGTCGTAAGCGTGACGCTTACTAATTATCGGTCTAAGCGAGACGCTTAGACCAGTGGGTAGTGAGCGGCACAAGAACGCTTTACTGCAAGGCCTGGCGGCATTCTTGCGCCAACAGGGGGAATTTGCATTTTGGACTTGATTAGGCGTTAGTGCTAAGAATTCCGGTTGCAAACCGGCTGAATTGCTAAGACACGAGTTTGCTTTGCACAAGGGCTTGGCGACAAACTCGCGCCAGATGGGCGCGGAGGCTATTGCTCTAAAAAAGCCAGTTCTAGGCCGGTTGACGCTTCCAACAACTATTTATTTTATTATTAACTTAGCATATCGGCCACAACAATATGGAGAACATCATTAGTACTTATTTGGAAAATGTAGAAAAAGATGGGACTGGCATCTCCGGCCAGGTACTTGAGCAAGTACTAAATTCACTGGACTTTAAATTGCCGACCGATTACTTGGGCGTCATGAGTGAATTTGAAACGGCCGAAGGACCGATTGGAAAGAACAGGTGGCTCACACTTTTTCCTTTGAAGGATTTACGAGTTATCAATGAGCGCTACATATCACTAATGTCCGCGATACCTGACTATTTTCTGTTTGGCAAGGATGCCGCAGATACAGCTTATGCCTTTCATAAAATATATCATACCTTCCACGGTTTCGGCTTTATGTCCGACTTTGATACCGACAACATAGAGTATTACGGCAATAGTTTTGAACAGTTTCTCAGGCGTTTATACGAAGCCTGATCCATATAAAGTATTTCCCCAGTTCGGCGTAGTTTGTAATTCTGCTCGGCGTATGTCTCCGAAACGTCGCAACGGCGGCCAATCCCCTATTTGGCGTAGTTTGCAATTCTGATCTGCGTATGTCTCTGACTACGTCGCAACGGTAACCAATCTCCGGATTGGCGAGTAAATGGTTCAGCACCAATGTGTCTCATGTGGATATGATCATTTATCCAACCCCTATTCCACCATCGCACCTAGTGAAATTTTTCACCCTTCGAAAGCATGGCAAGGATGGCCTCCATTCGCTTTTGCCGGGTCTCCGGCTTTTTGGTGGTCTGCAACCTGAAGGCAATGGCAAAGAGGTTGGCCTTATTTAAGGTATGGTAAAAGGCCAGGGCTTTTTTGTTTTTGGCGAGCACTTTTAAGAAATCATCGGGAACGGCCATTTTAGATGGGGCATCATAAGCGGCCTCCCAGCGGCCATCGGCTTTTGCAGCGGCCACCGCAGCTAAACCTCCCGGCTTCATCCTGCCTTCCTGGCTGAGCCGCTCCACATGCGTGATGTTCACTTTAGACCAGATGCTCTTTGGCCGCCGGGGGCAGAATTTTTGCAGCCATGCCTGCTCATCGAGGCTTTTCTTCTGGCCATCTATCCAGCCATAGCAGAGGGCCTCATCGAGCGCCTCAGCATAGGTGACCGTTTTCTCGTTTGAGTCTTTCTTAAAGATCTTGAGCCAGATACCAGCGGATACCCCGGCATTTTTGGATAACCAGCTATGCCACTCTTTTGCAGACCGAAATGAAATAACCGGTAGCTCAGCTTTGTTTTCCATTATATTAACCCGGCAATTTTTTGACGTGTCTAAAATAGTGCGTTTCCCCGGCTTTTCCTTAGGCATGTGTCCCGGCGAGGACTACCTACGCACACAATGAAGCTCTTTAAGCTATTATACCCTACTCCACTTTCACTATGCTCACATAGTCGAGCAGGGCATCTACACCTTTTATATAGTCGGCAAACTGCTCCTCCATTTTCAGGTCGGGGAGCACAGGGCCGTCGTAGCGGGTATTGAGCTTGATGTAGCGCGTGGAGTAACAGACCCTGGCACCGCAGGCCGGCAGGTCGAAGAAGCGGATATCGCCAAAATGGTTCACGCTGCCGCTGCTCGCTTCGCCGGCCAGTATGGCATGTGTTTCCCGCTTGAGGCTCACGGCATTGAGCACTGCGGCCGAGAAGGTACGCCTGCCTATCAGCACAAATATCTTTCCTTTCTCATCGAGCCTTGAGCCTTTAAGAAAACTGATAAAGGGCTTTAGCAGGCCGGAGTTGCCGCCACCGTTATAACGGAGGTCTATGACTATACGCGAGGGTTTGTTTTTTCGTATCTCCCGCTCCATTTCCCAGTCGAACTTTTCAAAGGGTTTATCCTTTTCGTCGAAACAACGGGAGTAATTGAAGTAAAAGACACCGCTAGCCGTATCGTAATGATACCAGTAACTGCCCTCCCGGCTGTTACGCAGCATTTTCTTTACAGCAGGCAGCCTGTCCATTTTGCGTTGCGCTGAGGGTATGGCACTGAACATAGTATGCAGGGTGTCGCCCGCATCGTTCAGCGACAGCACATCGATGCTGCGTGCAGCATCCGTAAGGCCACAGCCGTGCAATATGGCGGGCAGTTGCAGCAGCGCCGGTACTTCGCTGCGCACACTCATGATATTCTTGTCGGGCAGCAGCTCACGCAGGCTGCTTATGATGGTATCGAGGGGCCTGCCGTTGATGGCCAGCAGCTTTGTATGCGCAGCAGCGCTATGCGCGCTATCCGCAAGGGCTATATATACTCCCTCCTTGAACCAATAAGGGACGTAGGGATAAGCGGTGCTATCGGTATAAAGGATGCGTGTATGTTCATCGGCCAGCAGGGCATTCACACGCATCATGGCCACCAGCACTTCATCGGCATTCATGCCCGGGGAAGCCTGTTTGATACTGTCGAGCTGCTGCTCAAATGTCTCTTTGGAGATACGGGTAAAGGGACTTGCATGGAGGCGCTCTATACCCTCGCGGTAGGCATCAATGTCTTTGCGCAATCTTTCCTTGCGCAGGCTATCCTGCGCGGCTGTGCAGAAGGATGACAGTATAAGGCAAGCCAAAAACAGAGGCCGGAGCAGGGTAATATGAGGGCGGAGGTATCGCATATGACATAGTAAAATACGGCCATCATTTCTTTTTACAAAGCACTGTGCTTATTACCTTTACGGTACATGAAGTGTAAACTGATCATAACGGCCGCAGCCATCAGCACAGCGGCTACGCTCTGCTCCTGCAAAAAGACCTATACCTGCTATTGCAGGAACTATGGCTCCGGGCAGGTAATAGAGCATACGCTGCAGGAAAAGATGACCCGTGGCAAAGCACTCAAAGCCTGCGCGCAGGACAGCGCCTATAAAGCCAACGGGTATAGCTGCGGACTGGAATAAGGGCTATACCTCATCGGCCACCAGGTAACGCTCCCTGATGATGGCCAGGTGATGCAGGCCATGACCCACAAGGGTATAGCCCAGCGCCCGGCTGGAGATGGTGATATCGCGGGCAGGGCCTTCAAGGTCCAGCATCTCGGCAGTCATGCCCCTGAACATAAGGATGGTGGCGGCACGCAGGTGCTCCAGCTCGGCAATGATATCGCTGATGCTCCTGTTGGCGGCATTGGCATTCAGCACAAAACTGTGTATGTCTATTGGCGGCAGTGCAGCCTTGTCGCCACGGGAGATGCGCAGGATGCGGTAACAGAAATTGCGCTCAGCATCGAGGAAGTGGGCAAATATCTCTTTGATACTCCATTTACCCTCCGCATAGCGATGGGCCAGTTCTTCTTCGCTAAGCTTAAGTGCAAAGGCTTTTATCTCGTCCATATTGGCCTGCAGCGCAGCGGTGAGTTCTGTCTTAGGGGCCAGCAAAAAGTAATTGTTGTAAAAGCCGTAATCGGCCGGCTGTGGTGGCAGAATCTGCATAGCTGTTCGTTTAGGGCAAATATACTACAGTACCTAAAGACCGGGACAGTACAGATACGGAATAATGAACAGGTACAGTTGCCCCCCAGACAAGCTTCAGCTACAGCAAATATGACATTGCTCATTGTTCCTTATATGAAGCATGTTTATTTTTGTAAAAACGCATAATATGTCTACAAAAGAATCTTTCCAGATGCATGGGGAGAACCTGCTGAAAAAGGTAAGGGAACTCATCAACGAAGGAAATATAAGGCGGATAACCATAAAGGACAAGGAGGGGAAAGAAGTGATGAACTTCCCGCTTACCATTGGCGTAGTGGGTGTGGTGCTGGCACCTGTACTGGCAGCAGTAGGCGCACTGGCAGCGGTGATCGGTGAATGCACTATAGAGGTGGAACGCGAAGAGTAAGCTGTTTAACCATTCACATCCTTTCCTTCTTTAAGCATGGCTATTATCGTTTCAATGCTTGCTTTGTTGGCCGCATCAGGAGCAAGGGGTAAAGCTTTGTTAGCGTATTTCAATGCTTCTTTATAGTCGCCTGCAGCCGAAAGGCCCCTTGCCATACCTACGTTGGTAGTAAAGTTGCTGCCATTCTTTTTATAGTTCGCCTTAAACATTTCCATTGCCTTAGCCGTCATCTTTTCGGCCAGTAAAGAGCGCGCATAGTTATGCAACTGTGCGGCGGTTGCTGTTTCAATGGCCATATTCATTGCACTATCGGCCTGGAGTTTGCGATGCAGCTTTTCGAGTATGGCGGCTTTTGTAAGATAGACCCGGAAATTCTTTGGCCCCGTTTCAGCAATAGTAGCATACAGAAGCGCTTCTTCCAGCGCTACATTATTGAGGTTCATATACTCGGCTGCCTGCAGGTATGCGGGAGCTGTAAAACCTTTTTCAGAGCGCAACTCATTGTGAATGGAGGCCAGTTGCAACTGCTGCAGTGCAGTACTGACCCTAAAGGGTATCTCCAGTTTTTCCCACAGCAAGGAAACTGTAGCACTGCTGTCATCGGCAGCGGAAAAAAGATAAGTAAGTGTTTCCATACTGCCGGATATGGATCGTGGCTTTACCTTAACCCGCAGGGCATCCTCTGACTCCTCGTAAAAAAAACTACCCCAACTTGTAGCATTGTGTGAAAAGATAAGTGTGCACTCATCATGACCGTATGCTATAAAGAATCCGTACCTGCCTGCTGCGAGCGGCTTACCTTCGATGATAACAGCAGTAGAAAATTCTATAGTCGTATTCTCATTAGCACCTGCGCGCCAGGGACAGGGCTTACCATTACCATAGCCCAGCAGGTTAAAACCCTCCGGGACCAACTCGCCCCATATGTGCCCTTCCCTACCCTTCACGCAGGGACGCCCATAATCGATAGTAACCTGTGTGAGCCCAAGCTGCTGGCTAACAGAAGCCCTATAGCTACCGCCCTCCGGCACCATAGTAAGCTGTGCATTTACTGTGAAACACAACAACACTGAAACAAATGAAAGTATAAACCTGCCCATAGCTTCCGGTTTTTATTTTACCGGTATGGCAATTTAGCAGAAGGCCTTAAATATTTCCTACCTTCAAATGCGCGATTAAGTATTGTTAGGAATTATTAAGCATCCTTCTCAAGCAGTTTTTTCATGCCCTGCAGGACCATGCCCCAGTTCTCTTCCATGTGCTTTACACCGGCCTCATCATCAATGCCGTCCTGTACTATGGTAACGATACTCTTGTCTCCATCGGGCTTTACTTCGTAGATCACATTGTTATAGTTCTCGGGCTTATCTTCTTTACCGCTCATACTGCTCCAGTAGGTAGTATGTAATAATTTGCCCGGAATGATGTCCACAATAGTGCCTTTATCTTCATAGGGCTTGCCCTGCCACTCACCTTTGTAGGTTATGCTGCTGCCCTTTTTCCAGTCGGAAACGGCAGTAGTGCCGAAAAGGTATTCCTTAATCATTGCAGGATCTGTGAACGCCTGCCATACTTTAGATACAGGTGCATTGATCTCAATACCTGCTGTTGCGGATAATTTGTTTGTCATGATGCATTATTTATAAATAATATGCCAGCTTTTAAATGTAATGTAAAAAAGGTAAATAGCGCTGAACAGTCATTTGCGGGTAATAAGCCATTTAGGTAATTTTACCATTCAAACACGGATACTTATGAACCTTAAGATGGTATTGAAATTTACCGCTTTTCTTTTACTTACACTTCAATGCCAGGGCAGAGGCAGGCTTCAAAGAGATAATAATATTTTCATTGCATTAGGCGGACCTGCCGGGCATTATAGCCTTAACTACGGTAACAATATCTATTTCGATAAGCACTATGGCCTTGGCGGGAGTATAGGCATATCACCTTCCCTGATACCAATATCAAAGGGAGAAAAATTCCAGTTCAGTCCCCGGTTTACGGTACAGGTACAAGGTTTGTACCGGGTACATGCTCATGAACTTGAACTTGGCGGAGCTACCAGCACCTATACCTATTATTACCCGCATAACACGGAACATAAGTTTGACAAGATGCAAACAGCCATATTCTTTGATGGAGGATATAGCTATAAGTTCAATAATGGCCTATATACCGGCATATATTTTACACCAATGCTGTTTGACGCAGGAAAGGCCAGCTTCAAGTTGTGGGGCTGTGTTCGTTTAGGATACAGGTTTTGATCAACCCGGAGTTTCCCATTTCATCACTACCCATTTGCCCATGGCATAGCAACAATAGGTAAAGAATGGCGCGGCCAGTATATCAATGGTATAGTGCACATGCTGTACCAATAACAAGACGGCGAGCACCAAAATACTGAGCAAGGCCAGGAGTCTATCGGTGCTTTTTCTCATACAGAGGAACATAAGGCACTGCGTAGCCGTATGGCCGGAAAAGAAAAGGTCTTTGGTGATGAATGTGCCTTTATAAAAATAATTGCTCAGGGGATCGACAAGGGGGATAAGCCCCCGGGGCGGATTGAGCGGATGTATACTTATGGCCGCTATACGCACCAGTGTAAGGAATATAAATGACCATAAGAAGAGCAGGAAAATGTAGGGCTGCTGTATAGCACGCCATGTAGTGAGCGCTACCATAGACCATACGAGCAGAAAAATAAAGGTGGAAACATCGAAGGGCCGGAGATGCTGCAATATCACATCATTTACAACCCTGCCATTGCGTAACTCTATGGCGTGAAAGAAAGCCGGTAGGAACCATAATATGCCTGCCATCACCAACAAGCCAAGTGATAGTTTCAGTACAAATGCTTTCCCTTTCAAGGCTGCTTTCCAACCCGCACCTGTCTCGAGCCGCAGAGCGGTATCCTTGAACAGCATTTTACGGATATAAGCCGTCATGAGGCAAAAATACCACAGTAAGTCAAAAGTTTGGAGATAATTGTTCTAAACGGTATGTGCCATGCCCTTATCAATAAGGTGCAAGGGGTATGCAATCGCAACAGCGGGGGATATCGCAAGGTGTTGGCAGCCACCAGGGTACCGGGATACCGGGTTTTGTTTTCTTACAGGGCTTTATTTCCTTATCCACTATTACCACATATTCAGGAGGTACGGGGCTAACGATCGCTATGGGCACACCGCAGCAGCCCGAAATACCGTCCATCCATTGCTCATAAGGAACACAATCGTTCTCCGAAGGCCAGTGCAGGCGCAGCTCATGGAGCGCTTCGGTACGCATATTTACCCTTACCAGTGTTTTATTATCCCAGGCACCGTCATTGATACCCATGGCCCTTTCGATACTTTGTATATCGTAACATGTACTGCCGTCCTGGTTCTTTGTCCTGGCCCAGTCGAGCATATCATCGGCCGCATCGTGCGGTATCACGTACTGCCCGCAATCGCGGCCTATGAGGTCTTCCCTATCCATCACTTCCAGAGGCACAAATATGGATCCACCACTTTTGAATACTTTATAAGGCGATGGGGTGTGTTCCCATATATCATCCTGCGCATTGGCAGCCGAATAAGTAAACAGCAAGCCAGCAGCTATAAACAAGGAAAGGAAAATTTGCTTCATAGAAATGTTTATTAAACAAAAAGAATATAAAATCCCCGGAATCGCAAGTAAGTTACTACCTTATTTTTTCCCCTGCAAGGTGCGAAGCTGATGCATTAAGATATATCTTAGCATGCATGATAAAAAAAGTGGCATTATATGGCGCTCTGCTGGCCCTTATTGCCCTGGCCCTAAAGCTGGTGGAATACCGCCTGCTGGTAATTGACAACGCCATAGAAGTGTATGCCGGTATCATTGCCGTTATATTTATTGCAATAGGTATTGCAGTGGGCAATAAATTAACCCGGCCTAAGGAAAAACTGGTAGAAGTACAGATACCAGTACCGGTACAAAATAAAGCAGCAGACATGGATCCCGGCGAACTGGGCCTGAGTAAAAGAGAATATGAAATATTATTACTCATGGCGCGGGGCCTAAGCAACCAGGAAATTGCATCTGAAATGTATCTCTCCATACATACCATAAAAACCCATGTTTCAAATATTTTCACTAAACTTGATGTGAAGCGGCGTACCCAGGCAATAGTTAAAGCAAGAGAACTGGGATTAGCGGTGTAATATAAAGGTACTTTAGTATGAAAAGGGCCTTTTTTGAGAAAAAGAGAAAAAAGTATGAGCCCGATGCGGATGCCGCAGCATTAATTTGCTCAAAAAAAACGATATGCGTAAAACGGTACTTACTTACGGGTTGATCTCGGGAGCTTTTTTTGCCCTTGTATTATTCGGTACATCACTGTTACTGAAAACAGAAAACTTTGAAGCGTCGGAATGGCTTGGCTATTCGACCATGGTGGTGGCCTTCATATTTGTATATATGGCAATGATATCATACAAAAAGCATATAGGCAATGGCTATATAAGCTTTGGCAGGAGCATGGGTGTAGGCCTGCTGGTGGTACTGGTATCGAGCCTATGCTATGTGGCAGCCTGGCTTATTATCTATTATACTGTAATCCCTGACTTTATGGACCGGTATAGCACTTGCGTAATGGATAAAATGCAACATAGCGGTAAATCGGCAGCAGAGATAAAGGCGCAAATGAAAAATATAGAGATGATGAAAGATATCTATAAGACTCCCTTAGGTATCGCGGGTATCACTTTTCTTGAGCCATTGCCGGTGGGTATCATTGTGACCCTGATATCTGCTATTATTCTAAAAATACAAGGCAGAAAAAAAACAAGCGCTACATGACCTGAAACATTAAGATACGGGGCCATATGCCCGGTATCTTAATGTCGATAATCACTTCTTATATGTACCTACAAGCTCCGCTTTTGCGAGTATATGGCCCTCGAGCCTGCTTTGCAGATTCTTCCTGTCGGTTTTATTACCTACCTGCATCTCAACATCTTGTGCATAGACGGTAAAATAATAATGGTGCATGCCGGAGTCGGGACAAATACCCAGGAAACCTTTCCCGTTTTGGTCATTAAGCCCCTGTATACCACCATTAAAGTTTTCGGGTATTGCCAGTTCGGTACTTGAGTTGGTCTTTATATCCCATACCAGCCAATGCGTGACACCTGTAGGATAGTGTGCATCAACATCCTGAACAATAATAGAAATGAAGGGGGTACCTTTAGGTATGTTGGAGATATGCAGTGGTGGATTGGTGGCCATGCCTTTACATGTATAGCGGGCAGGTATCATCCCATTATTCTTAAAAGCCGGACTGGTTACCGTCATTTTTTTATCCTGTGCCCACGTAACAGTGGTCATGAGGCACATCAATAATATAGAACATAGTGTACGCATAGTATATTTTTTTACCCTTTAAGGCAAAAAAACTATACCAGCATATAAATAAAGTTGCAAGCTTTAGAGAAGCATTTACTTTTTCTTTTCATAAAGGCCAACCAGGTCGCCCTGCGCCAGTATGTGACCATTCATTGCTTCTTCCAGTTTCTTTTTGTCAGTAGTGACCGGGAGGTCGAGTTTGGTATCGAGCGCGTATACCATAAAATGATAATGGTGTATGCCTGATGGCGGACACATACCTATATAACCTTTCTTATGAATGCCGTTTGCGCCCTGTTCCGCACCTTTAAAATTTTCAGGTATACCCCCTTTGACATCTATATTCCACATTACCCAATGTGTAAAGCCCCCTCTTAAGGGTGCATCAGGATCGTGCAGGATCAAAGCAAGCGACTTCGTTTCTTTCGGTACATTGGCTACCTGTAATGGCGGACTATCCTGCTCGCCTTCGCAAGTATATTTTTGCGGTATCATACCATTTGGCGTAAATGCGGTGCTGGTAATGAGCAGAGCAGGCGGAGCAAAAGCAGAAAGAGCCACTACAGTTATAACTGCCAACATAGAGATTACATTACGCATAATGTGCTTTTTACTTTACTAAGATACAAAATCAATGCATACGGTCGCCCCGGGGTGTGAGCTCCTGCAACACCTGCTCTTCTATCTTCAGCCATAGCTGCCAGGCAGTACGTACCTGCTGAACCGTATAATATTGCTCCGCCAAATCTATAAAAAGTCGATAATGCCCTGCCTCAGAGACCATAAACTTGTAATAAAACTTCTGCAAATATTCATCCTCAAGGTTCTCGGACAAGAGGCGGAAGCGCTCACAACTGCGTGCCTCGATCAATGCACATAACATCAATTTATGCAGCAACTTGTCTTCCGCCGGTATGCCTTTAGGTTCATATTGCAAGAGCAGGTTGACATAATCATCTTTACGCTGCCGACCCAGTTCATAGCCCCTTTTTTTCATTTCGGCCCATACCATACGGAAATGCCCCCACTCTTCGGTAACTATTGGTGATAAAGCATTGACGAGCTCTACTTTACCGGGATAGCGCTGTATCAGTGATATGCACTGGGTAGCTGCCTTCTGCTCACAAAATGCGTGATCGGTGAGTATCTCTTCCAATGATATAGATGCGAGATCGACCCAGCGCGGATCGGTGGGTAATTTAAGGCCCAATATGGAATTATCGGCGGTGCTCATAATTGCTGGCGCAAAAATACGATTGTATCATATTATATTGATGAAGTGTTATGTGGTTTATTCCATTATTAAGCGGAACAGGCCGCACCTACGGAGCTGATATGAGCGTGAGGGCGTATATGGCTACAAACAGGACGTCCCGAAGGGGACTATTTGTGTATTGGTCTAAAGAAATAAGACACCGAATATATCAATACGCAGACCGCATCTACGGAGCTGGTATAGGTGTGGGGCGTATATGGCTATAAACAGGACGTCCCGAAGGGGACTATAAGATGTTGCAGGCGGAGATAAAATGCAATGCGGAGGCGCCGGAGGGCGCTCCTACGGAGCTGGTAAACGTAGGGGATGCAGACGGCTATAAGCAGAATGTCCCTACGGGACTAAAAAGAGGCGCTGGTATGAGTATAGAGCTACAAACAGGAGGTCCCGAGGGGACTAAAGATATCATCGGTCGGCCTGGAGGGCAAAGCATCTGACCGCCTGGGGCGGTGCTGATGCTATTTAAGCATGCCCAGGGGCTTCTTTCACATTACCGGTGCGTTTCAAAACGCCCCAATGCTGCAACTCGCCCTTGATGGCCCTGCGTATAGAACGGAATAGTACGAACAACATAAGCCAGCGGTATACCAGGCGCTGGGGAATAAGCCATAAGAGCCGCCACAGACTCTCTTTCTCAAAGAGAAACGCAATGATGGCCACTGACGCATCAACGAGCATAAAAACACCATAGTATTTAAATATCTCCAGCGCATTGCCCGTAAGCAGGCCAAAAATCATAAAGAGGTCGGCAAGCGGTGCTACTAGCGGTATGAGTATCTGAAAGACCAATATGTTGGGCATAGCTATCAGCCCCAAAGCTTTGAAACGGGTATTGAAGAGTGTATCCCTGTTCTTCCAAAAAGACTGCATGACACCGAAACTCCAACGGAAACGCTGCCTGAGGAACATGCTAATGGTCTCTGGTGCTTCGGTAAGTGCAATAGCATTATTCTCATTGCGCACCACGTAGCCCGCACGCAAGATGCGCATGGTAAGATCACAATCCTCAGCAAGGGTATCGCCGGTAAAGCCCCCTATCTCAGTAATGACAGTACGGCGGAAAGCACCAATGGCACCGGGCACAACCGTAATGGCGTTAACATAGGAAAAGGCTTTACGGTCGAAATTCTGGCTGGTGATGTACTCAATGCTCTGCCAACGGGTAATAAAATTCACCTCATTGCCCACTTTTACATTACCTGCGACGGCGGCTACCTCCTCTTCAGCAAAATGCCTTACGAGCATAGCCACCGCACCGGGCAGCAATTTGGTATCGGCATCTATACAGAGCACAAATTCCGCATCGGTATGTGCAATACCATAATTAAGTGCCGAGGCTTTACCGCCGTTGGGCTTTGTAAGGGCAGTTACCCGGTCGTTGTCTTTAAAGGCAGCAGCTACTTTTTCATAAGTATTGTCCTTGCTGCCATCGTCAACAAATATGATATTGAAATTGGGATATTGCAGCTTTAACAGGTTGTTCAAAGACCCCACAGCATTAACCTCTTCGTTATAAGCAGGAACAATAATGCTTACAAGCGGTGATCCGTGCAGTGGCGGGAGGTTCTTTTTCTTTTCGCGCTTATGCTCCAGTGCAGCCAAAGTACCCATGATGAGGATACGGGCAACAGATAAAACAATGCATATCACAAAAAGAGAGAAGAGCATATTGCCACCCCAATAGACGATCTGCACCACTATATAATTCAATTTCAATTCGAAACCTTCGTTCTTTACAGCAGGCATCAGTTCCTTCCTGCTCTTGCCTACAAGCTGTGCCACCGTGGTGAACTCATAGCCCTTATCCCTGAAATATTTTATGATGCGCGGCAGGGCCTCTACCGTAGCTTTACGGGTGCTGCCCCCTGCATCGTGCAGCAATATGATGCTGCCCATATCCTGCTGCCGGATGACCCGTGCGAGTATCGTATCAGCTGTTACGCCTTCTTCCCAGTCATTAGGGTCTATAGACTCACCTATGGTAAGGTAGTTGTACTTCTTCGATAAGGCTACAGGTATCAGTTCCTGCATGGATTCGGGCTCGGAATCGGCATTATAGGGTGCCCGGAACATAATGGTAGAGTGACCTGTAATACATTCTATCAACTTGCGCGTGGCCCTCATCTCTATAACGGCACGGTTCATACTAACCTCAGCCATATTGGGATGGGTAAAGGAGTGGTTACCGATCTCGTACCCATCATTATAGATGCGCTTTACGAGTGGGATATTATTCTCAGCATTGATGCCTATGAGAAAGAATGTGGCCGGAACGTGTTCCTTCTGCAATATATCCAGTATCTGCGGGGTGTATTTGGGATCGGGGCCATCATCGAATGTGAGCACTATCTTACCCGGTGCATTACCATATTTTTTAACAACAAATACGGACGGCAGCACATCGTAATGCTCCTCGCTTATCAGCATTTCAGACGAGTCGATCTCCGTTCTTATCATACCGTCCTTAGGTGTGCTCATAACATCCAGTATCTCCCCCTCCCCTATATAGTCCACATCGTTACTGGCCTTTACATGCGATAACTGCGCAAAATCGAAGGTATCGAGCGCATCGGCATCCAGGTCTTTATTGTAGAACTTCCATATCCTTGAATCTTCGGAGCCCAACCTCCATAAAGAAACCCCGGCAAGACCATACTCTGCTGCAAAGCGCATGGTATTGAAATTGGTAGCGGCATCGGTAAAATACACATCGTGCCATATGCTGTCATCGTCGAGGTAACTGTAATGTACATTGTATGTATTGTTATCGAAATCGACCTTAGCTCCTTCTTCACCAGCGGTTGACAGCGCTTCTTCGTAAGTAACATCTTTGCCTTCATCATCTTTAGGCCAATCGTAGCCGAAACCAGCCAGGCATAATACAAGCTTGCCAGGTGATACGGACTTTATTGCATCGTCAACAGTGGCCTCTATCCATTTCTGTGCCGATACGGGACCAGCCTCGGAAGACTGATCGTGCTGATCGTAAGACATGAGGAATAGGTAATCATTATACTTTGCCAGCTCTTTAATGTTGTAATCGCTATTGAAGGGTGAAAAATCCTGTGTAACAAGGAGACCATGCTGGTGCAACTGTACAGAAAGATCACGCACAAAGGCATTGAAATCCTCATCACCGGTTTCTTTCAGCTCCTCGAAATCGATATTTATACCTGCATAGTGGTTCTTTAGCAAGGTATTGACCACGTCATTAATGAAGCGGGCCTTTTTGACAGGATCCGTTATGATACGATGGACCGCATCACCATGCCACTTTTCATGAAAATTATTGGATAGCATAGGGATGACGCGCACCCCCGATGCCCTGATAATGCTATCGCCCCGGTGATCGATATTAGTGGTCAGCGTATCGCCATTGGGATCGAGGAATAACCACTCGGGCAAGACCATATTCAGGCGCGAGATATTGGCCCTGAGCGAGAAATAAGACTGCGCATCCCATGCTACATAAAAAGCCGCACGAATAGCTGCATCCATCTCATGAATACTATCAGCCCTGACGGCTTTAACACGTTTGGGTCTTGCACTTATGAATTTCCGGAAACCCTCGAAAGAATCGCTCACCCTGTTTTCCTGCAGGAGGAGGTGCTTAGCGGGATGCAGTATGGCCTTATATTGTTCATTCTTCTCCCGAAGCTGGGGCAACGAGGGATTACCCCCTTTCCAATATGCCACTACCAGTACCGATACCAGGAGTACCAGCATGAATATCAATAACCTGAAAGCCCATTTAAAGCGCTGCCAACGGGTGGGCGAAGTGGTCAGAAAAACCTGTTTGGTCATGATACGAAAAAGCCGCCAAAAGTACTGTAAATAGCAATACCCGGCGTGGTGCCGAAATAATTACAGAAAATTTGGGGCCAATATTTCCGAAACAAAAAAACCGGCGCATCTGCAGCCGGTTTTTTATCATAATTTTTTCATAAGATCACATAATGCGCTTAATGGAGCAACCAATAGACTTGGTGCTATTAGGGTCGATGCTCTTACCAGTCAGCATATTGTCAATAGCGCCGGTAATGAAAATATCTTTGGAATGCTCCGGATCTGAGGGATTATCTTCCATTGCCCCTTTATATACCAGTTTGCCCTTATCGTCGAAGAGGAAGACCTCGGGTGTGCGCGAGGCCCCAAAAGCATTGGCAAGCTTAGACTGCTCATCAACCACATAAGGCACTTTATAACCCTGCCCTTTGGCATATTTTACCATAGCCTCGTAAGAATCTGCATCATCCCTCTGGGCTTCATTGGAATTGATGATGACCATACCTATACCTTTTTCGCGGGCATATTTCATGACCTCCTTAGTACGCTCCTGGCTACGGATAACGTATGGGCAAGTGTTGCAGGAGAACATGACCAACAGGCCATTCTTCGTTTTTGTTTTTTCCAGGGTAACCATATCACCTGAAACCGATTTTAGTTTTTCCACAGCACCGGGAATGTTGCTGCCTATCGCCAGGCTCTGCATGCCTGTATGTTGTGCATTTGCCGTACCGACAGTAAAAAGGGCCAAAGCCACTGTATAGATCGCTGATCTCATGGAATAAAATATTTTGGTTAAAGTTAAGGGATATAAGGCAATCAAAAATGCTAAGAAAACGTAAAAAACGACATGCGGCCGATCCTTAATGCGGCTTTTGCGGCACCTCGAGGCTTACCTGTTCGTCACCCTCTTTATAAGGCAGGTAGCTGATGATGAACTGGAACATCTCGTCGGTAGCCTTCATACTGCCATTGTTATCGCGCACGAGGCGGGGCGGGCTATATGGATTCAGCAGGTTGTTTTTGGTATTGTCATAAACCCCTTCAGCTGTAATGGTACTGCCTTTAGGGATCTTTACCATCT
This sequence comes from Bacteroidetes bacterium 46-16, assembly GCA_001897835.1. Taxonomy (GTDB): domain Bacteria; phylum Bacteroidota; class Bacteroidia; order Chitinophagales; family Chitinophagaceae; genus MKUN01. The sequence goes on along the minus strand of MKUN01000012.1, from coordinate 131,444 downwards.
TCTTAAAAGTATAAAAGTATTGCCAGTTGAAATCCCAGCGGGGAATAGATATGAGCCTTATGGTATCGCCATCGGGCTTAACGGCGTAGGCCTTAAAGCTTTTGCCCAGCAGGTGCATATGAGGATTGACGGTAAGCACGGATATATCCATCGGCACCACGTAGCTGCTATGCACCTTCTTTATCGTATTGGGTGGAATAACCAGGTCGGGGACCACGGGCGAGATGCCTACTGTACCCAACTGGAACTCCTGTACGATACGTTCGGGCGGTGTTTTGGTAAAAAAGACGTTGATATAAGAACTGTCGGTAAGGTCCTCGTCGCGGGTAAAGCCATAGTGCATATCATTGAGCAGGAAAGCACCTTTGCGCGGCAGGAAGAAGCCGCCTATGCCACCAGGGTAACGCTGGGCGTATACGCCAGGCAGGTAATTGACCACTGATTTTTCGAGCACAGGGTAAGTGCCATCGTCATTGGGCAGGCCCAGCTTTTTGAAGGCATCAATGATATTGGTATCGTTGACCATGTCGGACACACGCTGCCCTTCAAATACATCTTTCTTTTTATCAAAGTCGTACTTCACCATGTCGCCATTTACGTGATGCACTACATTATGCGGGCCGGGGACAAATTCGACAACCGCAGCATAAGTATCGCGGGGTAATTCGAAAGGCACCTTTACAAGAAGAAAGCGGTCGCTACTATTGGCCTTAAGGAAGAAAGGCTGCAATGGCAGACGCAGGTCGGGCGTGCCTATAGCCGAACCAGCAGGATATTCGGGTTCCGGGGGCATCTTGTCTTTTGCCCCCTCGGGAGCACCATCTGCTGCCCATTTTTCTATGAGTTTTATCTCATGCTCTGTCAATAGCCGCTGTTCCGAAAATTCGGTGTAGTGCGGGTCGGCAGGCCATGGCGGCATGAGCCGCTCCTTTACAACGTAAGCTATGGCCGATGCATAATTTTTGGCCTCATTATAGTTCACGAGTTCGATATGCGACATACCTGTAGGCCTATGGCAGACGGTGCAATGCTTGTAAAAAAGGGGGGCTATATGCTCAGTGAAGGTAACCCTGTCGGGCAGGCGGTTACTGTTGTTGCATGCATAGCAGAAAGCAAGCGGGATAAATAATAATACTGCTTTATATAGCTTCTGTTTTCTTAATTCCATTTTTTGCCCGGGATATTTTACCCAATACAATACTTACGTTGAGCTCAAAGCCGATCAAAATTACCATGGTATTGAGCCAAATCCAAACCATGAATGCGATCAAAGTGCCGATAGAGCCATATACCTTATTGTAATTGATGAAATTATTGGCCAGGTAGTAAAAGCCATATGTGGCAATGACAAAGAGCATGGTAGCAAATACCGAACCGGGTGAAATGAACCTGAACTTGTGCGAGATAGAGGGCCCATAACTATAGATGACCGATATAGCACATAACACAACGAACACCAGCAGGAGTATGGATAAAGCCTTGCCCAGCAAAACGCTTACGAATATCTTCTGTATGATCTTATTGACCCACTGCGTTTGAATAATGAATGCCACCATGGCCAATATGACCACCCCATAGAGCAGGAAGGTGAGCTTAATGGCCACCCAGCGGCGGCGCAGGCCTGAGCGCTGCACATATACATGCTCACTATTATCGAAACTGCGCATGAGCCCCATGATGCCATTGGACGAAAAGTATAATGTAAGCAGGATACCAAAGGAAAGTACCTGCCGCTGCTCGGTATTAATAAAGTCGGTAACTACCTTGCTGATACTTTTATATACCCCCTGTGTAGGTGCTACGAGGCGGACCATAGAGAGAATGGTATGCTCGGCATCTTTAAGGGGCAGGTAAGGCACAAGGGCGAAAAGGAAAAGCATGCTGGGTGGTATAGCCATCACAAAATTGTAGGTGACGGCAGCACAGCGCTCGGTAAGGCTGATATTCTTCATCTCGAGGTAAAAGAACTTACTGACCTCGTATAAAGACAAACCCTCAAAACCGGGCAGGACCACCCGCTTCATGAGGTCGGTAATGATGCGCACAGGCGCCCATTTGAGAATAGCCAGTTCCAGCCTGTTCATGCGGCCTGCAAGCTATCAAAGATTTTCCAGAATAAAGTCGGTCATTCTCCGGAACAGGTGCAGGCGTGTATTGCCGCCCGATATGCCGTGGGCCCTGTTGGGGTAATATTCGCTGTCGTAATCTTTATTGGCCTTTATAAGCGCGTTCACCAGCATGGCCGAGTTCTGAAAGTGTACATTATCATCGCCTGTGCCATGTATGAGCAGTAATTTGCCCTTTAGCCTGTCGGCCATATATTCGGGGGCATTTTCATCATAGCCCTGTGCATTTTCCTGCGGTTTGCGCATGTAGCGCTCGGTATAAACATTATCGTAATAGCGCCAATTGGTAACCGGGGCTACAGAAATGGCGGCCTTGAACACGTCATTCCCTTTAAAGATACAAGTACTGCTCATAAAGCCCCCATAGCTCCAGCCCCATATGCCTATACGGTTCTTATCCACATAAGGCAGTTCGGCGAGGTTCTTTGCCACTGCTACCTGGTCATCGCTTTCGAGACGGCCGAGTGTGAGGTAGGTCTTTTTCCGGAATTCTTCGCCACGGAAGCCGGTGCCCGTGCCATCCACACATACTATAATATAGCCTTTCTGCGCCAGCATCTGGTGCCAGAAGTAGTCGCCAACCGGAAATTTATCGGCCACCTGCTGCGATCCGGGACCACTGTACTGGTACATCAGCACAGGATATTTTTTGCTCTTGCTAAAGTTGGGCGGGGTTATCATCCATGCATTCAGTTCATCATAATAAGCTCCCTGTATCTTCATAAAATGTATCTCGCCCAGTTTATAATCTTTCATGGTCTCCTTCAGCTTGTGATTATCCTCAAGGGTGCGCACAATCTTTCCTTCTGCATCGCGGAGATAATAAACAGGGGGCACACGAAGTCTTGAATACCTGTCGAGAAAATAACGGTTGCCGGTGCAGGGTGTTATATTATGGGTGCCTTTTTCCGGGGTCAGGCATGTTTTACCGCTACCATCCCAAGCAACAGCATACAGGTTGCGCTGCAATGGCGACCTTTCGGCAGCCGTATAATAGACTAGTTTCTTTGCCGTATCCACCCCGGTGATCGATTCGATATCATAATCGCCGGGAGTAAGCTCTTTCATGGTCTTATATTTCCAGTCGTAGTAAAAAATATGATTGTAGCCTGTACGCTCGCTATTGAAAACGAAGGAATTGCCATCGGGCAGGAACCTCATGTTGTCGTTAATCTCAATGTAGTATTTGTTCTCTTCCGTGTAAATAATATCCGTGTTCCCACTAACATCGGAACGCAACAGTTCCAGCTTATTCTGCCGCCTGTTCATCCTGTAAACGCAAAGGTGGTTCTTATCCATCCACTTTATGCGTGGGATATATTGATCTTTTTCGGGGCCTACATTCACATTAGCTGTACGATGGGTGGCTACATTGTAGAGCTTCACCTGCACTATCGAATTATCTTCGCCTGCTTTGGGATATTTGTAGGTGTATATGCGCGGGTACAGGCTATCGTAATAAGTAAGGGTATATTCCTTAACCCTGCTTTCATCAAAACGGTAATAAGCTATGTACTTACCATCGTCTGACCAGTCATAAGCGCGGGTGAATTCGAACTCTTCTTCATATACCCAATCGCAATTGCCATTTATAATGTGGTTCTTTTTGCCATCTTTGGTCACGGCTGTTACCCTGCCACTTGCAAGGTCTTTATAATACAGGTTATTGTCTTTTACATAAGCTACTTTTTTGCCATCAGGCGAAAAAGTAGCATGCAATACCTTATCCTTATCCAGTAATTGAACCTTCTTCGTTGCCATATCGTATACATACACTTTATAGAGTACCGAACGACGGTAGATATTTTTCTTTTCGGTCAATAAGAGCATTTTCTGCTCATCATTATCGAGTATGTACGCATCCAGTTCCAGGGTGCTGTCCCTGTATCTTTGCAGGCTATTGTCAAAGAGTGTCTTCACTTTATTGCCTGTAGCCAGCTCATATTCATTTACCTGCTGCACACCGTCCTCTTTATCTGTCTGGGTATAATGCAGACCATCCTGCATGGCATTGAAACCCGGAACGCTTTTAACGGCAAATGTGTTCTTTGACCAAATATCTTCGAGTGTAATCTTTTTATATCCACCCTGTGCAAAGGATGACAGCGCGACCAATGATGCGGCAACGAAAAGGAAACTACGCATAATGTGAGATTGAAGGTTTCAAATATACTATACGGGAAGCAGAGGAGGAAATGGGGGCCATTCAGGGACAGGGTGAATTTGCAGGGGAGAAAACAAAAACAGCCCCACTTAGCAGCGGGGCCATAAAAATGTAAATAAATAGCATTAATAATCTATAGTGGCTTGTATGCCCCTGTCGATGAGGGCTTCGCACTGGGGCCTGAGGTTATCGAAACTTCCTTTCTTTACCCCGTATTTACCCTTATGGTGTATGAGCATGGCGCATTGCTCGGCCTGCTCCGGACTGTGCTCACATATATCAATCAGCGACTCTATGACCCAATCGAATGTATTCACTTCATCGTTCCATACGATAAGGTTATGAAACTCCTCGGTAAGCAAGGCTAAATCTTCCTGTTCCTCTGTTTTCCACTGCGTCCTTGCCTGGTTAACGAATTTCGCACTCATTCTCTTATATGATTTTTTTTGCAAAGGTAGGGGTTTTAACGTTTTAATGTAATGTATCTTGCAAATTCTTTCGTAAAAAAGCAGGGATATGTATATAAAAAAATCGATAGAGGAACTGGAGCGACCGGACGCAGATGAGCTAAAAATGGCTAAAAAGCAACCTATACTGGTGATACTGGACGATGTACGGAGTATGCACAATGTGGGCTCCGTGTTCCGTACCTGCGATGCGTTTGCCATACAGGCCATATACCTCTGTGGCTATACCCCTGCCCCGCCCCACCGGGATATACATAAAACAGCGCTTGGCGCAACAGAGACCGTAGCATGGGAACATTTTGCTCAAAACACAGATGCAATAAACAAGGCAAAAGCAGCAGGTTATAAAATATATGCTGTAGAACAGGCACATAACAGTATAGGACTGGAGCAACTGCAATGGACAGGCGAAAAAACAGCCCTTGTATTTGGTAACGAGGTGGCCGGCGTAAGCGACGCTATATTGCAGGTTGCAGATGCCTGTATAGAGATACCCCAGTGGGGCAGCAAACATTCCCTGAATATATCGGTAAGCGCGGGGGTGGTACTATGGGAAATGGTACGCGGTCGCAAATGATACTGGCATAGTTCTTTAAGCATTGTTAACTATTATGAACCCTATGCCTGTTATTATCTTTATCCTAAACAAAAAGTACCGATCATGCCACACGACTGGAGCCGATTTACTCAGAAGATAAACATCAATGCCCCTGTGCAGGTGATCTATGCTGCATGGACCACACGGGAGAAGCTGGAACAATGGTTCCTGCGCAAAGCGGAGTTTCATACAACAGACGGGAAGCTGCGCGATGCCAATAGCCATATACATGCCGGTGACACCTATGAATGGCTATGGCACGGGCACCCCGACACTACTTTTGAAAAAGGGTCCGTACTGGAAACGAATGGCATTGACAAGATCAAATTCTCATTCACGGCCGGGGCTTTAGTGACCGTGCAGATAGGTGAGGTGAACGGGGAAAATATCGTAATGCTGACCCAGGAACAGATACCCGAAGATGAACACGGCATGGTATATTACAATCTTGGCTGCCAGACGGGCTGGTGCTTTTACCTGGCCAACCTGAAATCGATACTGGAAGGTGGTATAGACCTGCGGAATAAGAACATGCAACTGGCGGGAATGATCAACTCTTAAAAAAAGAAAAGTCCCGCAATGTAGCGGGACCTAGTTTTCAAGTGCGCGTCATATCAAGGGTAGCGACGCGGATAGTATATTTAGAAGCGCTCCAGGCCACTGAAGAAGAAGTCGCCTTCTATCTTAGCATTCTCATCGCTATCAGAACCATGTACTGCATTCTCACCTACTGAAGTGGCATATAACTTACGGATAGTGCCCTCTTCGGCCTGCGCCGGGTTGGTTGCGCCGATCAATTTACGAAAATCTGCGACAGCATTCTCTTTTTCTAAAATTGCAGCCACGATGGGACCACTACTCATGAACTCAGTAAGCTCACCATAAAAGGGGCGCTCTTTGTGCACTTCGTAAAACTTACCTGCTTGTTCCAGGCTTATCTTCGTGTACTTCATAGCAACGATCTTAAAACCTGCCGCATTCATCATCTGCAAAATATTACCAATATTACCGGCTTTTACTGCATCCGGCTTAATCATGGTAAATGTACGATTTGACATATATCCTTTGAAATTTATTTTTTGACGCGGCAAAAGTAGTGAAAAACTTTTGTTTAAAAGTTAAGTTAATACTGTATTTATTATATAGTGCCCCGGCCTGCAGAAACCACCAAAATCGTTACATTTGCGCCTTAAATCAATTTATATATCCATATAATGCGCCCCATACAAGATGCTTTTCCATTGCTGCAAACGCCTAAAAAGATATTCATTACCACCCACCACAAACCGGATGGCGATGCTTTGGGCAGCATGCTGGGACTAGCGCTTTACCTGCGCAAAAAAGGGCACACGGTAACACCCGTATCGCCCAACGAAGTACCCGGTTTCCTGGCATGGATGCCCGGTATCGACAGCCTGATGAGCTGGGAGGCAGAATCAAAAAAAGCCCAGCAGGCCCTGAATGATGCGGACCTTATCTTTTGTGTGGACTTCAATAATTTCAGCCGCACCAAATTCATAGAGCAAGCCCTAGATGAAGCCAGCCAACCCAAGATACTAATAGACCACCACCTGGTACCTGCCCCTGTATGGGACTACGGTATGAGCATACCTGAAAAAAGCAGCACCTGCGAAATGGTCTATGATTTCATCAACCTCTGCAATGACAATGAACTGATAGATACGGAAATAGCGGAATGCCTTTATACCGGTGTAATGACCGATACAGGCTCCTTCCGTTTCCCCATCACTACGGCCACCGTGCATGAGATGATCGCCGACCTGAAACACAAGGGCCTGGACCACAGCAAGGTGCATGACCTGGTGTATGACTCATGGCCAGCTATGCGTATGCGCTTTGTAGGCTATATGCTACTGGAAAAGATGGAGTTATTTCCTGACTATAATGCCAGCCTGATGACCCTGTCGCGCAAAGAGATGATGCGCTTTGACCTGCAGGCGGGCGATACGGAAGGCATTGTGAACCTGCCGATGAGCATAGCTAACATACAATTTGCCACCCTGATACTGGAACGCGGTGACGAGGTGAAATTCTCCTTCCGCAGCAAAGGCAATTTTGATGTAAGCAGCTTTGCCCGTGAACATTTTAACGGGGGCGGACACTTCAACGCATCGGGTGGCAGCCTTAAAATGCCTTTAAATGAGGCGGTTGCATACTTTAAGGAAATTTTGTCCGATATTCACCCCTCGTAATTTTAAAAAAGAACAAAAAACAACCATACAAACAAACAAAATGACAAAGAACATCATCGCTGCGACTGCAATAGGATTTGCAGTTTTAGGCTTAGGGGCCTGCAATAAAAATGGCGGATTCCAAACCACAAAAGATGGACTACAATACAAGATCATCAAAGGCGGCAAAGCAGACAATAAAGCCATGATGGGCGATATTGTAGCGGCTCATATAAAAGTATACATCGACGATAGTATGTTCTTTGACTCACGTACCGTGCAAACAGCACCTACTGCACAAAAAGGAGAACCAGTAAATGTGCCTGTACAGGAGCTGAGGTACAAATTTCAGCCTGAAGCAGGTTTTACCATGCTGAGCCCCGGCGACAGCGGCATCTTCCGTATCCCGATAGACTCCTTCAAAAGAAGGGGCGAAAAAATGCCGCCATGGATGAAGGGCAGGAAAACGCTGGAATATCGCATAAAAGTGGTAAGTATAAAGACAAAAGCACAGGCACAGCAGGAGCAAATGGAAAAGGCTTCGACGCAAAAAGCCACTGACGACTCACTGCTGCAGGACTACTTTAAAAAGAACAACCTGCAACCACAGAAAACGGCTGACGGTATCTATTACATTATAGAAAAACCGGGCACCGGCGAAAACATAAAAGCCGGCCAGGAAGCTACCGTGATCTATACAGGTACACTGCTGGATGGCACAGAATTTGATTCTAATGATCCTAAAACACATAAAGACAAGCAACCCTTTACTGTAAAGGTGGGCCAGCATATGGTAATAGAAGGCTGGGACGAAGGACTGCAACTGCTGAAAAAAGGCAGCGTGGCCAAACTGTTCATACCTTCTACACTGGGTTATGGCGCACAAGGCGGTGGCCCTATACCCCCCAACGCGGTACTTGTCTTTGATGTGGACATAAAAGACGTTAAATAATATACACCAACAATAAAACTTGTACTGATGAAGAAATTACTGGTATTATGTATCGCCCTTTCGCCGATGAGCAGCCTCTTTGCACAAAATGACGGCTTCACCACAACGGCTAACGGGGTAAAATATAAGATCGTAACGCATAACCCTAACGGACGTAAACCCGTGATAGGCGACCTGGCCGAAATGCATATACATTTCATAGCGGGTGACAGCACTGTATTCGATTCCCGTAAAATGAATGCCGACAAGCCTGTGCCGCTGGCCATACAGAAACCGGCTTTCAACGGCGATCCGGCAGAAGCCTTCGTGAACATAGCCGTGGGCGACAGTGCCGTGATCATGGTGCCTGCAGACTCAATGAAAAAAGCAGGTGCTAATATGCCCTGGCTGAAAGATGGTGAAATGGTAGAGTATGATGTAGTGCTGGTATCTGTAAAGTCGCAGGAAGAAATGAAAGCTGAAGAAGCCAAGCAAGCCGCAGCACAGAATCATATAGACGACTCGCTGCTGCAAGCCTACTTCAAGAAGAACAAGCTGAAGCCGACCAAGACCGCATCGGGCCTGTATTACAAGATAACCAAGCAAGGCACTGGCGACAACCCCAAAACAGGCCAGACCGTGTTTGTGAACTATACAGGCATGACCATGGACGGTAAAAAATTCGACTCGAACGTGGACAGCGCTTTCCATCACGTACAGCCATTTTCCTTCCCGCTGGGCCAGCACCATGTGATAGCCGGCTGGGACGAAGGTGTGGCCCTGCTGAAAAAAGGAGCTAAAGCCACCCTGTATATACCATCATCGCTGGCCTATGGCCATCGTGGTGCCGGTGGTTCCATTCCTCCCGATGCAGTGCTTATCTTTGAGGTGGAAGTAGCCGATATACAATAATGTACAAAAGCTTTTATAGCATATTGATACTGATGTGGTATTTGCTCATGGCAAATACCACATTTGCTTATACCCATGCCGATACCCTGCGTGGCAGTAACGGACCGGGCCGCAACTGGTGGGATGTGCAGCATTACGGGCTCAATGTTGTTTTTAATATGGCCGACAAAAGCATCTTCGGCAGCGTGGATATACACTTTGAGGTGACGGGTACTGCCCATGACAGCATGCAGATAGACCTGCAGCAACCCATGATACTGGATAGCGTGAAACTGGAGGGTAAACTACTGGAAGCGGTGAACGACAGTAATGTATGGTGGCTGAAACACCCTTTTCATGAACTGCCAAAGGGGACAAATAAGAAGCTGCAAATTTACTATCACGGCAGCCCGGTAACCGCAAAGCGCCCGCCGTGGGACGGTGGCTTTATTTGGGGCAAAGACAGTACCGGTAAGCCCTGGGTAGCGGTAGCCTGCCAGGGCCTTGGGGCCAGCGCATGGTGGCCCTGCAAAGATGCCCAATGGGATGAACCGGAACAGGGGGCCGATATCAATATATTTGCCCCAAACGGCCTTGAGGTGGTCAGTAACGGCAGACAGTACTTCGAAACGGGGAGTGACCGGTTCTACCAGGTTGCCCCTTCAACAGACAGTACGAAAACCCATATCATCAGTGAAGGGCATGGCAGCCACTGGAAAGTACAGAATCCCATCAACAACTACGATATTACCTTTTACATAGGTGACTACGTGCACTGGCACGATACCCTGGTAGGCGAAAAAGGCGTGCTGGACCTTGATTACTATGTGCTGCGCTATAACCAGGAAAAGGCCGTACAACAGTTTGAAGTGGTGAAGCCTATGTTGCACTGCTTTGAGCACTGGATGGGCCCCTACCCTTTTTATGAAGACGGCTACAAACTGGTAGAGGCCCCTTACCTGGGCATGGAGCACCAAAGCGCCATAGCCTATGGCAATGAATACAAAATGGGCTACAAAGGTAAAGACCTGAGCAATAGCGGCGTGGGCCTGCTCTTCGATTTCATTATAGTGCATGAGAGCGGGCATGAATGGTTTGGTAATAGTATCACCGCTGCCGACATAGCCGATAACTGGATACATGAGGGGATCACCACTTATAGCGAAACACTATTCTCGGAATGCGCTTTCGGCAAAGACAAGGGTTACGAATACATACGCGGTCAAATGAAAGAAGAAGATAATGACCGGCCTGTGATTGGCGACTATGGCGTGAACCACGAAGGATCGGCCGATATGTATAATAAAGGAGCAGCCCTTATACATACGATACGCATGCTGATGAACGATGATGAAAAATTCCGCCAGATGCTGCGGGGCATGAACAAAGAATTTTACCATTCCACCGTGACCACGAAACAGGTAGAGGATTACATCAACAAATTCAGCGGTATGGACCTCAGCCCCCTCTTCAACCAGTACCTGCGCACGGCAGACATACCCATGCTGGAATATTATATCAAAGGCACCAAACTCTATTATCACTTTGCCAACGTAGTGCCGGGCTTTACGCTGCCCATGATGATCAGCTCAGGTGAGTATGCCCAAAAGATAGCACCCTCCGCCGACTGGAAACACGTATCCTGGGACCAGGGGTATAACATTACTTTCCCAAAAGACTTTTTGATAACCGTCAAGCAATAAGGGGCAGCGATTATTTATCCACAATGTGAATTAATATCCCCTGCCAGAAAGCACCTTTTTCTTAGATTTGCCATTATGGCCAAGACCGCGTCGGAAACTCCACTCATGAAGCAGCATAAGGATATTAAAGCCAAATATCCCGATGCCGTTCTGCTCTTCCGCGTGGGCGACTTTTACGAAACCTTTGGCGAGGATGCCCATGTGGCCTCCAAAGTGCTGGGCATCACCCTCACGAAACGCTCCAATGGCTCTGCCTCTTCCGTGGACCTTGCAGGCTTTCCGCACCATGCGCTTGAGACCTACCTGCACAAGCTGGTAAAGGCAGGGCACCGCGTGGCCATTTGCGACCAGCTGGAAGACCCCAAATCGGTAAAGGGCATCGTGAAGCGCGGCGTTACCGAACTGGTGACCCCCGGCGTGGCCACCAGCGACAAACTGCTGGAGAATAAAAGCAATAACTTCCTCGCGGCTTTGCACATTGGCGAGCAGCAAAGCGGCATCGCCTTCCTCGATATCACCACGGGCGAGTTTTACGTGGCGCAGGGCAGCATGGAATATATGGACAAGCTGATGCAGAGCATGCAACCATCGGAAGTGATACTGGCCAAACCACAACAAAAACGTTTCAAAGAATATTTCGACACCCGCGTATATACCTTCCTGCTGGAGGACTGGGTATTCCAGGAGCAATATACTTACGACCTGCTGCTACAGCACTTCCAGACCCAATCGCTCAAGGGCTTTGGCGTGGAAGATATGAAAGCGGCCATCATGGCTGCCGGTGCTGTACTGCACTACCTGAAAGATACCGAGCATCCCAACCTGCAACACATTAACGCGCTGCAACGCATGGTGGCCGATGAATACCTGTGGATGGACCGCTTTACCATCCGCAACCTGGAGCTATTGCACAGCAGCGATGAAAGGGGATCATGCCTGCTGCAGGCCATAGACCATACGCAGACCCCCATGGGGGCAAGGCTGATGAAGCGCTGGCTCATCTTCCCCCTCTTCGATATGCACCGCATCAGGCAGCGGCTGGACCTCGTGAGCCATTTCATCCTGGACCAGGAACTGAACCATGCGCTTGCCCATTGCATTAAACAAGTGGGCGACGTAGAGCGTCTTATCGGGAAGATACCTTTGAAAAAAGCGAGTCCCCGCGAGATCATGCAACTGGCCAAAAGCCTGGGCTGCATGGCCGACATGCGGGAGCAATGCACGGCCTCCAAACACGATGCCCTGCGCGCGCTGGTACATAACCTGCAACCCTTAGGCGAACTACAGGAACGCATCAAAACAACAATAACCGATGATGCACCCGCACTGGCCAGCAAGGGCGGCATGATACGCGAAGGCGTATCGGCCGAGCTGGACAGGCTGCGCAATATATCACGCAACGGCAAGGACTACCTGCTGCAGATACAGCAAAAGGAAGCGCAGGCTACAGGCATCAGTTCGCTCAAGATCGCATTCAATAATGTGTTCGGTTATTACCTGGAAGTGACGCATACGCACAAGGACAAAGTACCTGCCGAATGGATACGCAAGCAGACACTGGCCAATGCCGAGCGCTATGTAACGCCTGAGCTGAAAGAATATGAAGAGCAGATACTGGGTGCCGAAGAAAAGATAATGGCCCTGGAAATGGAGCTATACCAGCAACTACTGGCTGATATAGAACCCTACATAGCCCCGATACAGACCAATGCCCATATAACCGCACAGATAGACTGCCTGCTGTGCTTCGCACACAATGCCAAGCAATACAGCTACCACCGCCCTGAACTGGTACAGGAGCCTATACTGGATATCAAACAGGGCCGCCACCCGGTGATAGAGCAGCAACTGCCACCCGGAGAGGCCTATGTGGCCAATGATATCTTCCTCGATAAAGAAACACAGCAACTCATCATACTCACCGGCCCCAACATGAGCGGTAAATCGGCACTGCTACGGCAGACGGCCATCATCACCCTGATGGCGCATATGGGCAGCTTTGTGCCGGCATCATCGGCACAGGTGGGCCTGACGGATAAGATATTCACACGTGTGGGCGCCAGCGACAACCTGAGCGGGGGCGAGAGTACCTTTATGGTGGAGATGAACGAGACCGCCAGCATCATCAACAACATCAGCGAGCGCAGCCTGGTGCTGCTCGACGAGATAGGCCGTGGCACCAGCACTTACGATGGGATATCGATAGCATGGTCGATCGTGGAGCACCTGCACAACAGCCCCGCAAGGCCCAAGACGCTCTTTGCTACGCACTACCATGAGCTGAATGAACTGGAGCACCAACTGCCCCGCGTGCGAAATTACCACATCACGCACCGGGAGACTGGCAATAAGATGATCTTCCTGCGTAAGCTGGAGGCTGGCGGCAGCCGCCACAGCTTTGGCATACAGGTGGCCCGCATGGCAGGCATGCCCCCTGCCCTGCTGCAGCGCGCAGATGAGATACTGGCTTTACTAGAAGAAAAGCATGGTGGCGCCAATGGCGCCACGGGCGACACCATGAAGAAAGTAAAGGACATACAGCCCCTGCCTAATTTTCAACTCAATATCTTCGACGGCCTCTCAGAAGACCTGCGGCGAATACAACAATTGCTTGAGGAGACGGATATCAATACGCTTACACCGGTAGAGGCTTTACTCAAGCTGAATGAGTTGAAGGAAGTGGTGAAGGGGTATAAATGAACATCCCATTAATAGCAATACAAAAACTGATCAACGAGGGTATTATTCAGCACCAATATTTTTTACTTCGAGAGAAATATTCTTGTTCAATTTCTGCTCAATGGCATGTTTTTCTTTTTCCAATATTTCTTTTTCTCGCCTATTATGCCAAATCATAAATAGTTTGAACGTATTATTAAAATGTTTTCCGTTCGATAATATTACATAAAGCGGTAGGTAGCGTTTTACTGAACCCAAGAATGTAGTTCTTACAGTCAGATAAGCAATTTTTTCATCTGCTATTCCTGAAACAAAAAAAAGAGAAAAACTCTCAATTGGATTAAAAACCTCTAAACAAGGAATTTCAAGAAGAACTTTATTACGTTCCCCCTCATCCTTAAATGCTGGCTTTACCTTGATATTTGTATTAGAAACTTCGACCTGAGATTTTTCAAAAAAAGTGATATTTTGCTCTCGTATTACTGCATCTAAGTTATTAATCTTTGGAATTATCACATTAAGATAAAAATCACATTTTTCTGCGGCAAGTTGATATGACGATCTTTTAGCGTTAGTAATTCTAGTTTCTCTCGCTTCATTGGCTTGTTTTCTTGTTTCTTTAATTTTGGCTAATGCCTTAAACGCAAAAAAAGCCAAAAGAGGCCCACTTATATAATATATAATTTCTAAAAAATCCTTAGCCATTTGGACATACATAGCGATTAATATCAATAGTTATAGTGTGAAGTTATAATAAAATTTAAATTAAATACAGTAGCTTACTTAAGAACAATTTGCGTAAGGAATTTATCTAGTTATGGTTAAATACTTACCAATCAACTTGTTACTATTTTCTATACTAGATTTTACATAAAATTCATCATATGACATCATACCATATTTTTCAATGTAAATGGATTTGGTCGCTTTATTGTAGAAAATTCCCATATCACGATTACCTGATTTTTTTGTAATAAGGCAAGCATAAGCGATTAGGCAACCTGCTATATAATCATACTTTTTGTTTCTTCCCCTGTTCTCTACCGACAATTCAATTTTTGTCAACTCCATTACGTTTTGAAAAACATTTTCAATGCCAAATTGCATTAGGCCCAAGATATTGTTGCCTTTCATCAGCTTAAAAAGTCCAGTATAGGATTCCCTAAATCCTTCCCAATTAAATGTATCAAACCTGTCTGTTGAGATGTTATCGAAATCCTTCCTTACTTTTGTTATAGTAGCCTTGCACAATTTACCGGTTTGCCTGTTAAGTATGTTGACCTTCACGATTATCTAATATAACAAAAAAAAGTTATCGCCCGTTCGGCATAGTCTCTGACTACATCGCATCTGTAGTCAGTCCCACTAAGGTATATACTCTTTTTAAACGAAATTATTACTGCTACTTTAGGATAATTACTTAACGCTTAAAAATTGGTATTTATGGAAATCACAAAAAAGATACTGAATCTTGCAATTGCATTTTGTCTCGTCACTATATCTGTAGCAACACTCATCTATTCTGCTAAGGATAATAAAGCATCGGCGCAAAGGATTGTAAATTCTGATGGGTTTACGCCGGCGGGAGTTGTGTTAGTGCGGGGCAACATATATGTGATTGGATATAACCCGAAAAGCAATTCATCGCACATACTTTGTTCTTCACCTTTCGAAAAAACTGCTATGGATAAATAACGCCCCCAGTTCGGCGTAGTCTCTGACTCCATCGCACTGGCAGCCAATCTCCTGATTGGCAAAACCATCAGCAGGCGCGGTTAATCCAGCGCCTCAAACAACAATTCCTGCACGCCCTCCTTCCATGTCCTTTCACCGAGGGCTTTTAGCAGTTCCATATCCTCATCCAGCACTTTTGCAAAAATATTACTGCAGTCGAGCAGGTGTCCCTCGCCATATAGTATGCCCATGCAGCCTTTTACTTTGCTGCGCAGCGGCATCAACGGGCCTATGACCACTTCGCCCGGCTGCACGAATACCGATGCATTCTCCTGTATGATATCCAGCGGCGGGGCATCGTCTATCCATACCTCCTGCCCTGATACGCGGGCATGTAAAAAGCTACGAGTAAAAGGAAGTGTTTGGGCAAAGGCTGCCGAGGTAAGGGGCGCCTCATCCATGTAATAGGCAAAGCGTATCACGCTGCCATCGGTCGTTGTGATCTTAAATCCGTTCATATAGCCATTAAAACCGCAAAATATTGAAAAAAATTATCCTCCCGGCAGCAAGTCATTCATTGCCCACAGATAACAGGCCTTATAAGCCGAAGATCGATAAGGAGCTTATAACGATGATAATAAAAAAACTGGAGCTCATCAGGAGGTAAAGCTTATTTCTGCTCATTGATCCTCCGCAACTCTTCCACATCCAGCTTATCCTTAGGGCGGCCCGTGGCGAGTTTGTTTTGTATGAGGTGGTTATAATGCAGGAAGCGGACGGGGCTGCCGTCTATCTCATCTACCGTAGCCATAGCATAATATTCATCGAAGTGCTCTTTTTCCAGTCCCGGGATATCGGTCATCAGGTCGGCATACATGCCCTGGTCCATCATCACTTCGCAGTAACCTGCAAATATGGGCGCATCCATCAGTTCGTCAAAGCGTCCATAGCCCATGTCCTCAAGGGCATCCACCAGGTTAGCCCGGTTCTCCCGGCTGTCTTTTAAATAGATGTCCAGGTCGCCTGTAGTTCTCCGGTAGCCATACCTGTTCACAGCAAAACCACCTACGAGCAGGTAGCGTACATTCCTTTTTTCAAAGGCCTTCACCAGCAGCAATATTTCAGGATTCTCCTTGTCGGACAACATAATTTAGGGTCTTGATATGATAATACCCTTACCCTGTGGCTTTTTAAGGGCATGTCCGCCATTTAGCTTAAGGGAAACCTCTATGAGGCTGAGCAAAGCATAGAACTTCTCTTCGGGTGACTGCGCATTGTAGCGCGCATCACGCTCCCGTAAGATGTTCTCGAGAGGTATCGAGGTATCATATAGTTTTAGCTTGCTCACTTTACAAATTTACGGATTTTGTATTACCATAGGAATAGTAACAGTAAAATGTGGATATCATTGCCCGGGTAATTTATCAGGCCCTTTGCTCGCCCTCTTCGCCAATATAAGAAGTTACTACTTTTGATTGCTTCATCTCTTCACTCTTACGCATCTGCCGCACTGTAAGCGATGAGCCATCGTGGCTCCAGCCGGGGGGATAAAAGATGTACTTCAGCTTATCGCCCAGCCCAGGGGCACGCTTCACATCCTGCCATATATTTTCATATTCATGGGTGATGACCTTGATAGGGTTATATGAGTTAGGAGGAGTGGTAACACCAAAGGTCTTTTTGTGTATGGTATGCCCCGGGTGATAGGTGCCGAACAGCCTGTCCCAGATGATAAAGATACCACTGTGGTTCTTGTCGAGGTATTCGGGATTGCGGCTGTGGTGTATCTGGTGCAGGTAAGGCGTATTGATGAACTTTTCTATATGCCCGAGACTGCCGATCTTTTTGGTGTGCAGCCAAAACTGGTAGGTGGAATTGATGGCCATTGCTGTAAGCACGACCACAGGATTGAAACCTATGGCAGGCATCCACAACCAGAATATAGGCTTGTAAAAAAATATCACCCAGCCGTTGCGGAATGCGGTACCTAAATTGAAGTAAGAAGAAGAATGATGCACGATATGGGCTGCCCATAATACCCGCACACTATGGCTGAGGCGATGGTGCCAGTAAAAAGAAAAGTCATCGCAAATGATGGCCAGCAGCCATACCCACCAGGCCCAGCCGAGGCCGGTGTAGCCCAGTTGTTCCCTCAGTGGTAAAAACAATTCGTATACCAAAGCGAAAACAGCCAGCGTAGCTGCCTTGGTAAATATTTGCAGTAAAACAGCCCCGATACCAACGAACGCACTTGTGCGGGAATCCTTCCAGCCATATAAATGCTCATTGTTCTTAACACTTATATAGACCTCGATACTAATGAAGATAACAGCAAGAGGAACGAAGTATGGGATAAAATAAACGTACTCCATACCTGTATAGCCTTTGCAATTACGTGTAAAGAAACCATGCCAATCCTATGCAGGCTTTGGCATTCCATGAAGGGTTAGTTTTATTATCCGTACCTTAGATCCTGCTTATCACCGCTGCATATATTCCAATACCAGTACAATATATTTTTATTAAGAGACAACAGATAACATGATCATACAATTCAATACAGACCATAATATACAAGGCACGGAAGCACGAGGCGAATATTTTACAGAGTTGGCAGCAGCAGAGCTTGAGCGGTTCAGCGAAAGGATCACGCGACTGGAGATACACCTGGCTGATGAGAATGGCAAGAAAGAAGGACACAATGATAAACGATGTATACTGGAAGCCCGCCTGAACGGCATGCAGCCTATTGCCGTTACCAATCATGCTGATACCATAGCCATGGCTGTGGACGGAGCTATAGATAAACTAAAAGCCGCGCTCGATACCAAACTCGGGCGGATGAATAAGCATTAAGAAATAAGGTATTTAAAGTCTGTTATCCATACTCTTATAATCGCTCACTTTTTTCGGCTCCTACCTACCCTTCGGGTTCGCGGATAATATTTTGAAGGCATTAAGTAAAGCCTGGTGACTGATGGTTGCATGATCTTCCTGTGGCAGGTAATCGAAGTACACATTTACTTTGCGGCTTTTGGTCTTTTTGATCTTATCGGCCAGCATGTTCGCATCCACTTCCATTACCCGGGGTTTATCGCCAGGTGTAAGGCCTTCTTTGCCTACAGCAATATATATATCGGTGTGCTTTGGATAATCCTGTCTTAATATTGCCGCTTTGCTATCAAGCATAGAACCATCATCCCACCAAAGGCTGGGGCTGATGATGATGTATTTATCAAAAAGCGCGGGATGCTCAAATAATATCTCCGTTGCCAGCAGTCCGGCCAGCGATTCACCGATGATGGTCTTATGTTTATTGGTCCTGTAGTGTCTTTGTATATAGGGTTGCAATTCTTTAGCTATGAAATCAATGAATTTAGCCGAGCCACCCGTAGTTGGATATTTTTGTTTGTCTTTCGCTATGCTTGTAGGGAAGGTCATATCCCTTTGCCGGTCGGTATTGACGATGCCTACCACAATAGAGGGAGGCAGGCGCTTTACCCATGGGAAGGTATTGAACTGCACCAGCCCTATGGTATGTAAAAAATCTTCATCGAGGCCGCCATCCAAAAGATAGATCACAGGATACTTTATCGTATCCTGCTCATTATAACCCTCAGGCAGGTATATATTGACAAGTCTTGTCTCGCCCAATATCGAAGACCGGAATTCTTCGCTTACACCAATAGTAATGGGTTTTGCTTCCTGTGCCGAAGCCATATTCATCAAAGAAGTAAAAATCAGCAGCAGTAAAGCTATACTCGGGTTTCTCATCCTGTAAATATAAATATCCTGGTGTCCCAAACGTAAACATTAAACCAAGCAGCTAACTGTGCAGTATAAATAGAGAAAGATAATTGATTGACAATCTTTCGAAAACACATATAACATACATTCATTCCACCATATAGAAAATTTAAGTATCTTACTATACCTTTTTACTTAATTAATTTGATATTATCATGTCCTTACCATTCGGTAAATCGCTTCCCCTGGCATTGCTAACATTGTTTTCTTCAGCCATTTGTATGGCCCAGGTCGACTGTGTGAATAATCCTACAACCGGCGACCCGCCGCTTGCTTCGTTTTTCAATACTGGTACCGATGGTGCAGGGGGCACATTGCCTGGTGGCAGCCCTGATCTGAACTGGACCATGTCGACCACGGGTATCAACGGACCATACAGCCCGGCTATTGTTATGGACCCGGTGCCTGCCGCCTATTATACCAGCCCCTGGCCCGACTGTGCATGGATATCGCACCAGGCCGATGGTTTCCAGGTCGGTAACCTTGATGTTTATTATAAATTCACCTTTACACTGGCTTGCTTCAATTCCTGCCACGAGAGCTATTCAGATCCCGGTGTGTTTTGCCTCAGTCTCGATTTCTTTGCCGATAATGCTGTGTCAGAAATATTTGTGAACGGTGTATTGCAAAACATAGCAGGTATGCCAGTGGCCGACCCATACAATTACCAGGGCTTCATACAGGCAAATATGGTTACTGTTTCCCTGTGTAATAACTGGCAGCCCGGCACGAATGAGCTTATCATACACGTACAATCAGGCCCGCCATATGAAGGCTTTCTTGCACAGGCATCAACCAACGTGCCACCACCTATAAGCGATACTGCATATGCCACCATATGTAATGGCGACGATTATGTATTTGGCCCGGATATACTTACTGCAGCAGGCGTATATACCCACACCTTCGCCACACAGTTCGGTTGCGACTCGCTCGTCACACTGATACTCTCCGTTAATCCATCTTATAATACGACGACAATTGACACCATTTGCAATGGAGACAGTATGCTTTTTGCTGGCACTTATTATCACACAAGCGGCCTGTATACCTACAATGGTACTACTGTGCTGGGTTGTGATTCCATAACCCACCTGCAATTAACGGTCAATACAGTGACCGCTATTCCCACCTTTACCAATGTATTGTGCTATGGTGAGGCTACAGGAAGTATTGATGTCAATGCACAGAGCAACCCACCCGGCTATACTTATGCTTTAGATGCCGGGCCATATGGCACATCCAATCACTTTGGCAACCTGCTGGCCGGAACTTATACCGTACACACAAAAGCAGCAAATGGTTGTATTAAAGACACCACAGTAACAATATCGCAACCCACACAGCTTAGCATACCGGGTATCGCGACAGTAGAGCCATTGTGCAGCTATTCTTTTGGGACCTTTACTGTCACATCTTCAGGCGGAACGCCTGCTTATACTTATGCGATTGATGCAGGGCCATACACTACCAATAATGTCTTTAACGGCGTAGCGATCGGCAACTATGTTATACATGTAAAGGATGCTAATGGCTGTATTAAAGACACAGCGGTAACCATGAACGGACCGGCAGTACTGGGTGCTAGCATAAGCATTACCAACGAGCCCTGCCACGGCCAGACACTGGGCGCCATAAATGTAACAGGCACAGGCGGCACAGCTCCATACACTTATGCTCTTGATGCAGGCAGTTTTGGCGGGGGCTCATTCACAGGCCTGGGAGCCAGTTTCTATGTGGTGCACGTAAAAGATGTAAACAATTGCCTCTTCGATACCACGGTGCAGGTGACCGAGCCAGCCAGCCTGGGCAGTACCGTAACCTATAGTGACCCGAAATGCTATGGTGATACCAATGGATATATAAGCCTCATCCCGAACGGCGGCACCCAACCATTTACTTATTCTTTAAACGGCGGCCCATTCACCGGTAATAATGCATTCACCGGCCTTGGCGCTTCTATCGACAGCATAAGCATTGTTGACAATAACGGCTGTACGATAGATACCGTATTGATACTGGTAGACCCCGACCCTATACGTATGGTTGATGTGCTTACCGACAATATCAGGTGCGCAGGGGGAAGCGACGGCATCATCCAGCCGTTTGCGGTAGGTGGCATACCACCCTATACCTTTGCTATTGACGCAAACTTCTTCACCAGCAACGACGACTTTACAGGTTTGGCTGCCGGGCAACATACCATACACATAAAAGACCGTAACGATTGTACCCTGGACAGCATCATTGAGCTCAGCCAGCCGCCCGTATTGAATTTTGACAACGTGATCATTACGGATGCTGCCTGTGCTGGAACAAGTACGGGAACCGTATCGCTGAACGGCACCGGCGGTACGCCACCATACATGTATGCTACAGATACGGTCAACTTTACCAAAGATCCGGTATTCAGCGGGCTTAGCGCAGATACTTACCACTATTATATGCAGGATAGTGCGGGATGCATGACCGACACATTAATAACAGTGGGTGAGAACGCGGCTATAATAATAGGCAACGCCAGTATCAGCAGCCCAAGCTGTTACAATACAGGTGATGCGACCTTAACGATAAATGCCTCAGGAGGTGTACCGCCACTGCGTTATCAACTGGACAATAATCCCCTACAGCCCGGCTCCAACAACTTGTTCACAGGCCTTGCAGCAGGCCCCCATACCATCACGGTAACGGACAGCAATAACTGCAGCCAAACAAATACAACGACAATACTGCAACCTGCAGAACTGAAGCTGCAACTATACGCTAACGGTAACCCATGTGAAGGCGTAGATGACAATGGCGCGGTACATGTACGTACAAGCGGCGGCACACCGCCCTACACGTATACATGGAGCACAGATCCTACAGAGAGCAGCTATCATAATGGCATTACCGGGCTGCCCAATGGCACCTACAGCGTTACCGTAACCGATGAGCATAATTGTACCGCCTTCGGGCAGGCTACAGTGGGATATGACAACTGCTGTACTCCTGATGTGCCCAATGCCTTTACACCTAACAATGATGGCAAGAATGATTATTTCAGGGCCCGGTTCAAAGGCAATATGTGGCTGGAAAAAATGACCATATTCAACCGCTATGGCCAGGCCATATATAGTACATCAAACCTGCAGGAGGGCTGGGATGGCACCTATAATGGCGTGGCGCAGGATATAGGCACTTATTACTATTACATAGAGTTCTACTGCGGTAAGGAGAACTTTAACAAGCAGATCCTAAAAGGGGATGTGACGCTGATCAGGTAATGAAAGACAATAAATGGTAGTATAAAAAGTAAAACGAGCCCGGAGAAGGCTCGTTTTACTTTTTAGTATGTCGTTAAAATGACGCTCTTTATTTCCTGATAATAACTTTTGTGCCTATAGGGATATAGCTAAAGAGCTCATCGATATAGCAGTTCTTTGTACTCACACAGCCTGATGTCCAGTTCTCTTTACGGTCTATCGCTACCCTGTCATTGGCCCATGTACCATGCAGGCCTATACCGCCGCCAATAGATGCACTTGCAGGTATCGAGCCATCCGCTCTTCTTTCATTGAACTTTTTATAGCTTTCTTCGTTCGGGAAACTCAGTGTGAGGTATTTATCCCAAAGCTTGTGTTTCTTTTTACCCGTTATGTAAAAAGTACCTTCAGGCGTACGCTTATCTCCTTCGCACATTTTATCACCCAGGTCATCATTACCGAAGACCACCGGGTAGGTGACCAGCAACTCATCGCTTGCACTATAAACCGCCAGCGAGTATTTGCTCTTTTCTATAACTATATAGTAATCCTCTTTACCTGCACCGGCTTTTATATAATCGGCATACACTTTAGACTTTCTGAGGGGTGCCCTGTAATAAGCATGTTCCGCATCCACATAACCGCCATTATCACTGCTATACATTGCCGATGCCTGTAGCCGGCCCGAACTATGCTGGGCATAGCCGGTTTGCACCTGCACAAGGGCAAAGAAACTCAAACTGCATAATGCTATCAGCTTGCTATTCATCAAAACCATCTTCAATACGATGATTAAAAATACGAAAAATAGCTTTACCCGGAATGTTTTAAGGCATTTTCCGCTTTGCTGCGGTCCTTTCTTTGTCTTCGCTCAGCCGGTATTTTACTATCTTCTTTACAAGTGCTTTGGGTATAGCTTTGTCGATGGGGAACTGTATGGCCCCTTTCGAGGTTTTGTACTTTGCCAGCTCTTCTTTGAATACGACTATAGGCGCTGCGGTAGGATAAAAGCCTATATGGCCTTTATTAGCAGCATAATACACCAAAACACTATGCTGTTTAAAGGCAGGCATGTTATAGCTGATCACTTCTTCGGCCAGAGGTGCAGCTTGTTTTATAGTAAGCCTGATCTCGTTTAGCTTATCCCGGGTCTCTTCCGGGAAAGCTGCAAAATATTCCGCTACCGTTTTGAACTTTATTGCTGTCTCCATTTCAATTGCATTTTACCGCTCCGTACTCACGACATCATCTTTCAGGGGTGAATAGTCATTTTGCAGTTTACCGTTCACATATAATTTATCGAAATAGCATTTTATACCCGTGGCCTGGTTAATGTCCTCCACGTTCTGGATATGGAAATGCAGGTGCGGTTCGGATGAATTCCCCGTATTGCCACAAAGCCCCAGCAACTGCCCCTGCTTTACCTTTTGTCCTTCCTGCACTTTCAGCGAGTGGTGTTTAAAGTGGCAAAATACGAGGTACTCATTATTCACGGTTTTAAGCACCAGCATATTGCCTCCTACATTAAAAGCATTCATTTCACCCGGCTTATTGTCTTTTACACCATCTATCATACTAACGATCTCGCCATCACAGGGTGCAAATATCTCTTTACCGAAAGCATAATAATCTTCATTCGTCTTTCCGTCGGTCCTGTATGAATTTCCTTTCTTATCGAGCATAAAAATATCAAAGGCATTTTTCTGTGCCTCATCATCTACGTGATAATTCTGTTCTTTGGTGTCACCACCCCAAGCCACGGTCCATGCGCCCCTGAACGGGAGCATTAATTTTGTTTTGTTCCGCGCAGGTGCGGCCATGCCTTCTGGTTTGAATGGTTTTACCAGCAGGCCATTTATCTTCCCCCTGTTATCGACTGATATATTTAGCGTAAAGAGCGCCCTTTCAAACTTTGTCTTATAGGAGGCATAGCTGTTCTCATATTTAACGAAGCTTCTTTGTGTAATATCTCCTGCCTGTGATTTCAATCCTTTAAGAAACTGGCTTGTCTCACTGAAAGGCAATGAGCTTTGCATGCCTGCGGAGAACATTGCGAAAATACTGTCGTATGCACTATGATTGTAATAAGCCTCAAAACGTTCGGCAGCAGTTTTATCGGCAGCCATTTCGGTTTGCGCCCACACATTAAACCCGGTAAAAACCAGCAATACCGATAATATAACGCATCGCATAAAAACAAAAATTATGCTACAAGATATTCCTGTTAGCTGAAAACAGCAATACCAGAAAAGAAAAGATAATACAAATGGTCGCAGCTAAGTATTTTACTGTAACATAAACAAATTTCTCCCCAACTTTGTTGTATTCTGTAAAATCATCCTTTGAATAGTAAACATTTATATAAACTGCTCTTAGTGCTCATGGGCTTCTCATTTTTATTTAGCTGTATCACACCACGCAAGGGGCCTCAAAGGGCCTATGATAAAGCAGTGTTGCTTACCCGCGATCAGCCTTTCGATGCCATCATTGTGCCGGGCATACCCTTTAAACATGGCAATTGGGACAGTGTTATGAAAGCGAGGGTGATATGGGCCTGGGTACTGTATAAGAATAATATAACAAGGAATGTCATCTTCTCGGGCGCTGCAGTATACTCTCCCTATAAAGAGTCGGTGGTAATGGGGCTGTACGCACAGCAATTAGGCATACCTGCTGCCCATATCTTTTACGACACATCGGCCCGCCACAGTACGGAGAATGTATATTATGCTTACCTGCTGGCAAAAAAACAAGGCTTTAAAACACTTGCGCTCGCCACCGACCCCTTCCAGTCTTTTATGCTTAAAGGCTTCCTGCGCAGGCGTTTTGCCAGCCCTATATACCGGCTGCCTTTTGTAGTGGATACGCTGGCTGCATACAATTCTGTAAATCCTAAAATAGACCCGTCGCCGGCCCATGTAGAAAATTTCACGTCCATTACAAGCAACCAATCTTACGTCCGGAGGTTAAAGGGCACATTTGGCCGGGATATCGACTGGTCACAGTATGACGAAGGTCAGTTGCCGCCCCTATAGTTCCGTGACCAGCATCATGTTCCGGGCATGATTTTATAGTACTTTCGTATTATAAAACACACGATCATGGCAGAAAATAGCTCAAACAACCAGGAAAACAATAAGAAATACCCGGGCTACCCGCACTACCCCGCCAAAGATGATGCCCTGCCCCGCCCCAATGTAGATAAGGAAGAGCGCAAGAACGACGATGATATTGTAATGGGCACCGATGCGGATGTAAGCCGGAAAGATATTGAATTGCTGGACTACGCAGAAGAGAATATGGATACGACAGATGACACTAACCTCATCCGTGCCGAACTGGACAATACCGATGAAGACGGCGACCCGCTAAACGAAGATGCCGATGAAACATTTACCGGAAATGAACTGGATGTGCCCGGCAGCGAGCTGGATGATGAAGACGAGGATATCGGCGAGGAGGATGAAGAAAACAATTATTACAGCCTGGGAGGCGACGATAAGGAGAACCTTGAAGAAGACAGGTCTTAAGTCGGTTAAAATACAATAAAGCCAAAGGCCCATGTTGAAAGCATGGGCCTTTTTATATCCTAAACTACTGGCTTATTTGCCAGTTTGCTGCGCTTTATTCCGTACAGGAAATATATGACCAGGCCTATCACCAGCCATATCAAAAACCGCTCCCAGTTGCTAGTGCCCGATTCGCAAAGTAAGTAGCTACAGCATAGGAAACCTAAAACAGGTACCAATGAAAAATCTTTAAGGAATGAGAAGATGGCCGTAATGGCAAAAACCGCTGTAAAGATGAGATAAGGTACCTTTTCTCTTATGATATGCCAGGTAACCACACCCTTATCATCTTTAAAATCAAAAAATCCGCTCAATCCGCCCGGGTAATATTTCAGGAACAACATTATCGCAACAAGAAACATCAGGGGCACGATCCATTTGCTGTTGATGTAGGGTATTTTGAATTTGCTCTCGGGTACCTTTTCCTTTTCACCGTGTTCGTCAATTATATCAGCCCCCCGAAGGTGCATGGCCTTCTTTCGCTGTTGCTGCAGCCGCAAAATACCGCCACATACCAGCACAAAAGCAAAGAGGGTGCCTACACTTGTAAGGTCAACTACCACCTGCAGGTTCAGGAACAGGGCGGGTATGCCCACGACAAGACCGGTAAGTACCGTGGAGAATGATGGGGTCTTATATTTAGGATGTATGCGGGCAAATATAGGCGGCAAGAGACCATCGCGGCTCATGCTCATCCAGATACGGGGCTGTCCTAGCTGGAATACAAGCAGCACACTTGCCGTAGCGATAACGGCGCTCACGGCCACAACACCCGCGATATAGTTAGCATACTTATTGTGCATGGCACTGAAAACAAAGGCCAGCGGATCGCCCACATTGAGCTCTTTATAACTCACCATGCCGGTAAGCACAAGCGCGATTAGCACATAAACTATAGTGCAGATGATAAGCGAGTTGAACATTGCCTTAGGCAGGTCGCGCTGGGGATTGCGGCATTCTTCTGCCGTGGTGGATATTGCATCGAAACCGATGTAGGAGAAAAACACGGCAGCCGTACCGCTCAGTACCCCACCAATGCCGTTTGGCAAAAATGGCTCCCAGTTGGCCGGTTGCACATAAAAAGCACCAGCTACCAGCACGAGTACTATTATGGCCATTTTCAGGATCACCATAGCATTGGTACTGCGCTTCGATTCTTTGATACCTACATAGATGATCGCGGTAATCACAAAAGTGATCAGGAAAGCCGGTAAGTCACAAATGACCTTTAACCCGCCGATGGTGGGCGCGTTCAGCCATGCAGCTTTGGCTTCCGGGCTGAGCATATCTTTGGCCGTCCAGTAGTCCATAGTTAGGTACTCAGGTATATGCAGCCCAAAACCATTTAATAATGTAGTAAAATAATCGCTCCAGGATATAGCTACCGCTATATTACCAATAGCATATTCCATCAGCAGGTCCCAGCCTATTATCCAGGCTATCACCTCGCCAAAGGCTACGTATGAATAAGTATATGCACTGCCCGAAACCGGCACCATACTTGCGAACTCGGCATAACAAAGTGCAGAAAAGCCACAAGCTACCGATACGAAGAGGAAAAGCAATACGATACCCGGCCCGCCATCAAAACTGGCTTTGCCTATAGTGGAAAAGATACCGGCGCCCACAATAGCCGCTATACCCATGAAGGTAAGATCGCGCACACCCAGCACTTTATTCATGCTGCCAGCACCGTGACCGTCCGTGTGACCCTCGGCAGCTTCTTTAAGTATATGTGCTACCGACTTCCTTCGAAATATATTCTGCATATCAAGTCAAAAATAGAAATTCAAAATCCAAAAAGAAATTTACACTGAATTTATTGCTTCATACCTTTAAAGCAGAAAATTATAACAATTTTGAACTTCAGATCATGAATCAAATACAGGAATTTGACGAATACCGGGCAAAAATGAACGAGGTGATCCTCGGCAAACAAAACAAGGTCATAAATCGTCTCTTCAACCTCGACACCAATACTTATGCTGCAGGCGCATTACCTGTAAAGACCAAGGAGATGCTGGGTCTTGTGGCGAGTATGGTGCTGCGCTGCGACGATTGCATCAAATACCACCTGGGCAAGTGCCATGAGCAGGGTATCAATACGGAAGAAATGTATGAAATATTTGCTGTGGCCAATATCGTTGGGGGCACTATTGTAATACCGCACACCAGGCGGGCGGCAGAATATTGGGAAGCCCTACAGGAAACTGCTAAATGACCGCTGCCTTCTTCTTGCTGTAATCCAGTATCACTTTATCGTATAGCTGCTCGTATAGCGGTATGATGCGCTGTTTCTCAAAATTCCGGGCGTGCAGTATAGCAGCATCTTTGAACTGCTGGAGACGATCATCGTTTTCCAGTATATATACTGCTTTTTCGGCCATATCATGTACATCGCCCACATCGCTAAGATAGCCTGTCTTGCCCTGTACATTTATCTCCGGCAGACCGCCAGTATTGGTGGAAATGACCGGGATACCGCATGCCATAGCTTCGAGTGCGGAGAGGCCGAAACTTTCGGTCAGTGAGGGTAAAATAAACAGGTCGCTGATGCTGAATATTTCGCTGATGTGCTCCTGCTTGCCCAGGAAACGGATATCGTTACATACGCGCAGGGTGCGGCATAGCTCTTCTATATGCTGGCGCTCCGGCCCGTCGCCTATCATCAGCAGCTTGGAGGGCATACGCTCATGCACGAGTTCAAACACACGAACTACGTCCTCTACCCGCTTCACCTTCCTGAAGTTGGACACATGTACGAGTATGCGTTCATCATTGGGGGCCAGCATTTTTTTGAAATGCTCTTTATCCGTCTGGTGAAAACGCTGTATGTCAACAAAATTGGGGATAACGTGTATATCCTTTTCTATTTCGAATGAGCGGTAGGTCTCTTCCCTCAGGCTATTCGAAACAGCAGTTATTGCGTCTGATTCGTTAATGGAAAACGATACTACCGGCGCATAGGTCTGGTCTTTGCCTACAAGTGTGATATCGGTACCGTGCAGGGTAGTAATAAAGGGAATATCCTTACCCTGTTTCTTCAATATCTCGCGGGCAAAGTAAGCTGCAGAGGCGTGGGGAATGGCATAATGCACATGCAGCAGGTCGAGACCGTTGTTCTGTATTACGTTGACCATGGTACTGGCCAATGCCGTTTCATATGGCGGAAAATCAAAAAGCGGATAAGTAGGTACTGTTACCTCGTGGTAGTAGATGTTGGGGTGAAAGTTGAGCCTTACGGGCTGCTGGTAGGCTATGAAATGTATTTCGTGGCCTTTTGCCGATAATGCCATGCCCAGTTCGGTTGCCAGCACACCACTACCTCCGAAGGTAGGGTAACATACTATTCCTATTTTCATCTGTTTGATCTTATATTAAGGCTATGCACCTGATAGCGCTGCAAATATCCGCTATCATCATTAATTTAATGCTATTTGCCTATCATTATAAGCTATTAACCCATGTCGGTAGCATTGGCTATGAGGTAGGCCCTTACCATACCGGCCTCATTATCATCAAGATGGGCACGCTTGGTCATGCGGGGTAGTACATTGTTCCAGGTGGTTACGCTATGCGACTCCGGCGTGTAAAGTTTGTGACATTTCTGGCAGTGGCTTTGCCATATGGTCTTACCCTGCTCCATCTGTGCGGCAGTATAGTTCTTTTTAGCTTCGGCAACCATCTCTTTAGGCGATGCATCCGATTTGGCTACCGGGCCGGTTGTGGCACAGCGCGACAATAAAAATGAGGTGGCAACTAAAGCAGACAATGTCAGTACCTTTTTCATGTTCTTCATTTTAATACCTAAATATAAAGTTTTCCTTTTACTATGGAGGAATAAAAGCTGCCGAAGCCGTACAGGCCCCGGATGAAACCGTATGCAACCCACAAAACTCTTCTTAAAATCCCCTGCATATATTTCTCTTCTTTTATATTTTTATAGGATGAAGACAAGCATACTCACCGCATTCATTACCACGATAGCTTTTAATGCTTTTGCGCAAGACTCGCTCATGTTCCACCGTATATCAGACGAGATCATGCTGCACGGCACTTGTTATGACAATCTATACACCCTCTGCAAAAAGGTTGGTCACCGCCTGGCCGGTTCACCGGCAGCCGCAAAAGCCGTACGCTGGGGCGAGCAGGCCATGAAAGAGGCCGGGGCCGACAAAGTATGGCTGCAACCGGTTGACGTGCCGCACTGGGTAAGAGGTGAGGAGCACCTATATATTAAACCCGAAGATGGCCGCAAAGTGGAGATACCTATGCTATCGATAGGCAACTCCGAGGGTACGGGCGGCGCACTATGGGAAGCACCCATAGTGATGGTGAAAGACATGGATGAGTTCAAAAAACTCAGCGATGACGAGGTCAGGGATAAGATCATATTTTTCGACTACCACTTCCGCCAGGATATCATCTTTACCTTTGAAGGCTATGGCGATGCTGTGAAATACCGCTGGATGGCACCTAACCTTGCAGCATCGAGAGGGGCACTCGCGGTCATTATACGCTCTGTTTCTACCGGCGATGATGATTTTCCCCATACAGGCTCACTGCATTATGCCGATAGTTTAAAGCATATACCCGCTGTGGCCATAGGTAATTATAATGCCGACTGGCTGGTAAAGAAATGTAAACAGGGTGCAGCAACAGCTTACCTGCGCTCGGAATGCCATATGATGCCGGAAACGGTACGCTCTTACAATGTAATAGGCGAGATAAAGGGCTCCGAACATCCTGAAAAGATCGTGCTTGTAGGGGGCCACCTCGACTCATGGGATGTGGGCGAAGGTGCGCATGATGACGGTACCGGCTGCGTACAATCCATAGAAGTGATCCGTACGCTAAAAGCCCTGGGCATCAGGCCTAAATACACCGTACGCGCAGTGCTCTTTATGAATGAGGAGAACGGGCTTAAAGGTGGTCTGGCCTATGCCGATTCTGCAAGGGCCAATAATGAAGAACATATACTTGCCATAGAGACCGATGCCGGGGGCTTTTCTCCTCGCGGTTTTGGTTTCGATATGCCGGCAAAAAAGAAGGCGCAGATACTGAAATATAAAACCCTTTTCCTGCCCTATGGAGTGTATGACTTTGGTCGTGATGAAGGCGGGGCCGATATTAGTCCGCTGAAAAAGATGGGAGTACCTATGGCAGGGCTTATACCCGACCCCCAGCGCTATTTCGACCTGCACCATACCAATAATGATGTTTTCGAACAGGTGAACCACCGCGAGCTGAAATTGGGGGCAGTAGCCCTTACAGGAATGGTCTATCTCATCAGTGAGCACGGACTGAAATAAAATTACATGGTAAGTCTTAAGACTTATGACCGGAGACTTACGACCACAAAGCGACACTATATTTAAAAAACTGCTGCGCAAGCCCTCGGCAGTAGCAGGCTTATGTATCATAGGTATCACCTGCCTGCTGGCCTTGTTCGCCTATCTTCTGGCACCCGACGATACACCTTATGCCAACCGCATGGTTATAGAACTTGGAGCAAGGCAACCCGGCTTCAGCAAGCAGTTATTATTCATTCCCGCTAGTACGCAAGCCGGGCAACAACAACATTTTTTCACCTGGTTACACGGCTGGTCATCTGGCTTTCGGGCCATACCCATAAACAGTTATCGCTTCGAGGGGGAAAAACTCGTAGCAGCACATTATATAGACGAAGGTATAGCCGACACAGTGACCTTTGCTATGCAGCAGTTGTTACCCAAAGACAAGCAGGCTCTTCCTGCAGAAAAGCAGCAAGCCTACCTGGAGCAAAACCAAATAAAAGAACGCACCTTCTGGCTGGGTACCGACCGTTATGGCCGCGATATACTCTCCCGCTTGCTTGTTGGGGCAAGGGTGAGTATAGCCGTGGGCCTTGTGGCAGTATTACTTTCTATAAGCATCGGTATCATATTGGGCGCATTGGCCGGTTATTTTGGCGGTGTTATCGATGATATTATCATGTGGCTTATCAATATCCTCTGGGCCATCCCCACCCTGCTGCTCGTCTTCGCCATTACCCTTACCATTGGCAAGGGTTTTTGGGAGATATTCATTGCCATTGGCCTTACCATGTGGGTGAGTGCCGCTCGCCTCATCCGCGGGCAGGTGCTGGTGCTACGCGAGATGGAATACATTACTGCAGCAAAAGCCCTTGGGCTAAGCGATATCCGTATCATCTTTCGCCATATACTGCCCAATATAGCGGGACCACTGATGGTCATAGCCGCCAGTAATTTTGCAGCTGCTATACTGATAGAAGCCGGCCTCAGCTTCCTGGGTATAGGCGTGCAACCCCCGCAGCCATCGTGGGGCCTGATGATAAAAGAGCATTATAATTTCATACTCACCAACCGCCCTTTGCTGGCTATCATCCCGGGCATTGCCATTATGCTGCTGGTCTATGCATTCAATGTTTTGGGAAATGCTTTAAGGGATGTACTGGATGTGCGGGAGCAATAAACGGATCACCTTATCTTTTTATTTACTTCTTCTTGCTTTGTGCAGTCTTTTGCTCACTATTGCCGGGCAAGTGCTACCTGTTTCGATATCTTGATCACTCCAAGCTTATGAAGCAGTAATATTATAGGATATACAGGATCTATCTCATGCCAGCGTACACCAAAGTTGACGGCGGAGGGGCGCTTGTGATGATTATTATGATAAGATTCACCCAACATAAGTATATCTACAGAGAAAAGGTTTTCAGAAGTATTGTTCATCCTAAAATTCCTGTAACCAAATTTATGTGCAAACCAATTGATAATAGCACCATGAAAAGCAGCCAGGACAATAATGAGCGGTAATAAAAGATATAGCCAGGGCGAGGTGGCATAGAATACAAAGAAGGTAACATAGGCTGCTATCCACAATATCCTTGACAAATATGAATTGGCCCACCTGTCGAATTTTGGCCATTCGGGAAGGTTCTTAGTGAATTTCGCATCTACCTGTTGGTGACCTTGAAATATATCGTTGTATATCTTACGGGTACGCAGCATCATCGAAAAGATATTACTGGAGAAGTTGGGCGAGTGCGGATCCTGCTCTGTATCGGTATGGGCATGGTGAATGCGATGCATTATAGCATATGCACGGGGGCTCAGGTAGTGCGAACCCTGTGTTATGTAAGTGAAGATAAAAAAGAAACGCTCCCACCTGCGACTCATCGTAAAAGCCCCATGTGCGGCATAACGGTGCTGAAAGAACGTTTGCGAAAAAAGCGACAAGTACCATATCGCAATAAAAAAAATCAGTACGGGCATGCTTATACCTTGTTAGCTAATTGATTAAAATATCAGAAAGGAAAAGGTTAATTAAAAACGCTACAAAGGATATTGCCTGTAGAGAAAGAATTAAAATTTAAAGCTCTGATGTGTTGATTATTAGCGTAAAGGTACGATAAAGTACGTTAAGAGGCCTGTTTATATTTCGCACGGCAATTATATTCTTTCAATGCAAATACTGCTCCTGCAGATCATTTTTTAGGTTAGGGCTCTTTTCAACGACTCAAATGATAAATTCGCCCCAGCATTTTACAGATTGCCGTATTATTCATATACGTCTATTTAACATTGAGTATATTTATATACCCTACTTTTCCACTGTACTTCGATAGAAATGCAACACCAAAAAAGAAAGCATATGATACGAATAGTATGCGCCTATTTTTTGCTGGCGATGATGGTCGCCTGCAAATCGGACAGTGACAAACAAGAACAACAACCGCAAACTGTAAGCCCAGCGGCGGATATCCCGCGGGAAGCATCAGCACATGACACTACTTATACCGATACATTTGCTATAAAAATGGACTCGCTGATGGGGGCCGATATCGCGCTACCACCGGTGTACTACAAAGATATATTCAGCGCCAATGATGAGGCAAATGAGAAATTCGGCATTTTATCAAAGGCCACGCACGGCAAGATGAAGGTGATAGTGAACTCGAACATGGTGACTGATGCCATTGTAAATACCATAGACTCTATAAATACCGATTACTCAGACCTTGTGTTCCTGATTGACAAAACCTACAGCATGAAAGATGATATAGAGAACGTGAAGGCGGGGCTGAATAAAATATTGGCTGCCATAAGCCGGCATAAAAAAGTGCGGCTGGCGATCGCCCTGTACGGCGACAAGAACGAGGATAGCAGTTGGTTTGCCTTTAAAGATTTTGAGCGAAATTACGAAGCAGCAAAAGCCTATCTTGATAGTGTACAGGTTGACGGGGGAGGAGACATACCGGAATCGGCTTATGACGCAGCAATCAAGTGTTATGAACAAAAGTTCTGGAGATCATCAAAACACAGGAGTATAATACTGGTTGGGGATGCGCCGCCACTGGAACGCCCGCTAAGCGATTATACAATGAATGATGTGATAGCCCGGGCTAAAGACGGCAGTGTAATGATGAACTTTTACCCGATCCTGGTAATACCGGCGGTAGATGAAGTGCGGATACCTCCTACCGAAATAGCACGTTACCGGGAAACCAAACTGGATGTTACATTGTCGCCCAATCCAACCAGCGATTACATACATGTAAGTTTTGAGAACAGCGACCGGTATGTTATGGAATTATATGACTGCAGTGGCAAGCAGCAGTGCAGCGAATCGTTCTACGGCCTGTTTTGGCATAAGAGCGTACAAAACCTGCCCGATGGCATGTATATACTCCGTGTCATCAACCCAAATAAGGAATTTGAATCCATAAGGTTTATCATACACCACTAAGCCAATAAAAAATACAGCAATGAGCAAAAAGCTTATTCCCTTATTGATGCTGGCGCTGCCTGCAATTGCATCGGCCCAGAAATACAAGACGTGCAGCCTGTCCCAGTTCAAATGGGATGACAGTACCGACAAAAAGCTGGTATGCATCATGCACTATAATGATGAAGGGAGGATGACCTGGAAGGAATATCCCAATTCGCAAAGCGTAGTGGATGCCGAAGAAGACGGGGACGATAAGGGCACAAAGGTGTACTATCTTTACAAGGATAACCTGCTACTTACCGAATACAGGTTGCGCGGACCGGAGTACGAGGATAGTGTGCTAAGCAACTATAGCTACAATGCAAAAGGGCAGCTAATACAGAAAGTGATCAGGCGCCATGATAAATTCACCCAAACCGACGATGCAAGCGGAGCATCGGTAACCAGCTGGAAATGGTTGATTGACTCGACAAACTATGAGTACAATAGTGCCGGGCAGCTAATAACACAAAAGGGCGGCGATAAATGGCATCGCTTCAGCTATGGTAAAAGCCCCGGCGACACCCGCGATACGGCTTACTCTTCGCCGGAAGACCTGAAAGCTAAGAATTACTTTGTAAGCCGGAATGTATATACCAAGGACAAGCAACTGGCTAAAAAAATAAAGGTGCATTATGTGCAGGGCAAAAAACATTTTGACCATACCATAACTTACGCATATGACAGCAGTACCCACAAGCTGCTCAACATGCATAGCGTGGCCACATCGTACAGCAAAAGCAAGGCGGATGATGCCAAGCTGGAGAATATGCGTTTTGACAAAAAATTCTTCTATTACAAAGACGGCAAGCTGGAGCGCGAAGAGACCTGGGACCCTGAAGGCTTCAGGCTGCTGACCACGATGTATGCGTATAAATAAAGGACAGGCAGTGGTTCAATGCACAATAAAGAATTAAAAAAAATGCCATCATCCCGAACAGATAAATCCTTACTCCTCCAAAGAAGTAGTAAATTTAATAAGCCTGTCCGCTGTTTATCCCCAACTCATTATTTTCCGCTATCTCCCCTTCCACATAGCTATTGATCATCTTATCAAATTCAGGGCCTTTACCGAATAATACATCCACGGCAATAGGCAGTATCGCTATCGTTATGCCCCACTCCTTCAGTTTATCGTAGTGCACCAGCAGGCGTGCTGCATCCTTCTCAGTAGTCACGATGAGCTTTTGCGGCATATCCCAGTTCTGCCAGGCCTCCTCTATCTCTTCAAGGTCGCGGCTTAGGAAATAATGATGATCGGCATAGGAAAGCACATGCACATTGCTGCAAAGGCCCTGAAGGTGGGCTATAAGAGGATCGGGGCGTGCAATGCCGCATACCAATATGGCATTGCTGTTCTTTAACGCTATGGCTTGCCTCGTAAAAAAATCGTAAGGCGTTGCGTATTGTATGCCTGTGAAGAAAACCTTTTGATGAGCAAGCGGTTTTATCTGCCGTACCATTGCGCCGGCATCGGCTGTGCTCATCCCCTGCGGACATTTGGACACGATAATGATATCGGCCCTTTTGTATGCCTTCCTTCCCTCACGCAGCCTGCCAAAGGGCAGTATATGGTCTTTGTAAAAAGGTTTCGCATGGTCGGTAATAAGGATATTCATACCTGCTTTTACCGAGCGATGCTGGTATGCATCGTCGAGGATCACCACTTCCACATCGGGCCTGTTGAGCAGCAACTGGGGTATGCCTGTCATGCGCTCCTCGGCCACGCTTACCACCAGCTCGGGAAACTTCATATAGTATTGCATAGGCTCATCGCCTATTTTTACGGCATTGGTTCCCGGCCCGGCGAGCAGGAAGCCCTGCGTGCGGCGCTTATAACCCCGGCTTTGGGTGGCCACGCGGTAGCGATACTGCAGCAACCTGACGAGGTACTCCACATGAGGGGTCTTGCCTGTGCCACCAACGGAAAGATTACCCACTGTAATAACGGGTACACTGAACTGTATGGAGGCATAAACCCCCGCATCGTAAAGCTTATTGCGCAGCCATACCACAGCCCCATACACCAGTGCCAGGGGGTACAGCAACACACGCACTATCGAAAAAAGGTAGTAAATGACATTTCTCTGGCTCATAATTACCGGGGGGACGATACCCTGTTATAACAAGTGTAAGGGGCTGTAAATGTAGGAAATGTATTCTATTAGCTGCCCATATAATTACTGAGAAAAAAAGGGCCTTATTGCTAAAAATCTAATTGTAAATGCTATATATTTACAAAAAAATATCCTTATGAGAAAATGTTACTTTACTTTTTTAGCATTCGCATTCCCCATTGCTGCGATGGCCCAGATCACTAATGCCGAGAATTACCTGCCCGGTGATGAGATCCATAATATGTCATGCAGCGTACCTGCAAGTGCCGGTGGATCAGGTACCGGTCAAAACTGGGATTTTTCGGCTGTAGTAGATTCTACACAGGTTACCACCTATGTATTTGCCGATTCTGCAAATCCCGGCGATATCATATTAGCGCCGGCTCCTACACCAGTGGGTAACCCCGTACATAAAACCAGCACGCAAAACCTGACCACATCGATCAATGTGGCCATAGGTACGATAGACTACACTCCCGGTTTATTGCTGGCCGAGCGCAGCTTTAACTTCGGCTCAACAGATAATGTTGCCTTTACCGTATCGGGCTTGCCAACCGGCAGTGGTTCTGTTTCTTTCAACTGCGACGGTTCAGGCTCCTTGACCACTCCAGCAGGAACATTCCCCAATGCTTACAGGGTACGGATGGTGCATGATGAAGTGGACAGTGTTGTACTATTCACCACCTCAACTATAAATACGCACAACATATCGTACGTATGGTATGATGATGCACACGTGGCCCCGCTATTCCGTATTGACTCTAACAATGTAGCCGCCGACGGCAGCCTCGCTGCATTCAGCGACACCTCTGCATCTGCCGAATACCTGCAGGCGGTCTTCCCCGCAGCAGTGAATACCGTAGCAGCAACACAAAGTGTGGCAAGTGCTCACCTGAACAGCAGCAGCCTGAGCATAAATGCATCACTGCAAAATGGCGCACCGTATGAACTGGTACTTTTCAATGTATCAGGACAGAAGGTATATACAACTTCTTTTGTCGCCAGCAGCAGCAGCCAACATTTCAATATAAACACCACGCTTGCCGCAGGTACTTATTTTGTAAATATTTACAAGAAAAATAGCCACGGTGCACCCATTATTATCAAGACTACCAAAGAATAATAATAACCAGTTAATAAAAAAGGCTGCAATCCAACAATTGCAGCCTTTTTTATTGAAGTCAAACAAATATAACAGGGTGGCCGAAGGTGGCTGCAAATAGCTTAATTTTACATGAAATTGACTCTATGAAAAAATACTACATTTTACTACTCTCATTTATGTTACCCTTCCTGGCACAGGCGCAGGTGAACCATGCCGAAGATTTTACCACCGGAGATGTATTGTTGTATATGGTTTGCACCATGCCCGACAGTCCCGGTAGTGCCGGCACTGCTGTAATATGGGATTTTAGTTCTGCGCTCGATTCAGGGAACGGGCAACATACAACATGGGTGCTGGATGATACTGCCGTGGTGGGAGACCAAATTTTATCTGCCTTCCCTTACCTGAACAATACAGGCAACAGGATACATAAGAGCGGGGGCCGCAGCTTCCTGGCTGCTGTTCTGTCGCCATCGCTTACCTATACCTATGATTCAGGAGCCCTCGTTTTAGACCAGGCACTAAGCTATGGTCTTGTTGACAGCAATTCTTTTACCAGTGTACTGACCAATGCGACCAACACACTCACCGGGGGCGGAACCGCTATGATAGAGGTAGACGGCTCGGGCACCCTGAAGACCCCTGCCGGCAATTATAACAATGTGCTGCGGGTGAAACGCATTATAGACAATGTGGACTCATTTACCAATAACTCATTACACAACTACCAGGTAAGCTATCTATGGTATGACGACCTGCACACCGCCCCCCTCTTTCGTATCGATTCGATATACCGCAGCGGTACCGGTATCTTCCAGAATAGTGTGGCCACAGGCTCAGCATCGTACCTGCAGGCTGTATTTGCCGCAGGTGTCAAGCCCGTAGCTAACAGCAGGGCAAATGCGTCCGTACACCTTGATGACAATGGTTTGGTGCTGAATGCTCAATTAGAAAATGCCGGGGAGTATCGCATAAGCATTCTTGATATGCAGGGCCGTAGCTTATACAGCAATACATTCAGGGCCAACGGCAGTTCCTGGCAGTTCAATCCGGGCAGGCAATTCCCGGGCGGAACTTATATTATCGAGATAAAAGAGACTGCTAAAGCCGGCAGACCAATATTGCTCAAAACTGTAAAAGAATAGCGTAAAAGGGAATTATAACATACCCGGTTACACATCTTAACTAATTGATTTTGAGTATTTAATGTCAAAGACCATATATTTACTAAAAATTACCTTATGAAAAAAGTTTACTACGCCTTTTTGGCTTTAATGCTTCCTATGATCGCAACTGCCCAACCTGTGATGGACAGCGCGGAATATTATCATGTGGGCCAACACTTTTATTACATGTTCTGCACCAATGTTGTTGCGGGTCCATCAGGTGCTATGCAAACATGGGATTTTACCACTTTGGCCGACAGTGCCCTGGTTGCCGTTAACGTGGACACGGCTTCTGCTCCTGCAAACATATCGATGGACGTAGGCGGTACTATATACTACCTGGATGTGAATGATACACAAACCGGCATTACAGGTATCGACATGCAGGTAGCTACCCTTGAGTACAACCCTAATGCGCTGTTGGTAAAGCACCCGGTAACTTATCTCGATACGGCATCCAACGCCTTCACATCACTTGCTACTGCGCCGCCGGCAATTCCTGGCACAGGCACCAGCCATATGGAAGCAGATGGCTACGGTACGCTGATAACACCACAGGCTACTTTTGATAATACCCTGCGTGTAAAAAGCGTACACAGCGAGCATGATTCGAGTGACTTTGCCGAAGAATTTGTGGACTTTATATCTTACCTGTGGTATGATAGCGCACATACTTTCCCGATCATGCGCATCGACTCTATAGTGGGCACGGGCAGCTTGCCGATAGTACAGGTAAGTGCGGCTTACTTTACAACCGATACACCAACAGCAGGTGTTAAGAATGTAGCCAGTGCCGCAGCATCGGCAGCAGCACATCTTGATGACAATGGCCTGACATTGAAAACCAGCCTGCAGCAAGGCCATCAATACAAGATAGGCCTGTTAAATATGAACGGGCAGGTAGTATATATAAATACCTTTACTGCCAGCGGTGGGCTTGAACATTTTAATATCAACAGGCAATTGCCCACAGGCACTTATTTGTTATCGCTGTCTGAGCCTAATGGCAGCAGCAAAGCACTTACGATTAAAGTTTTCAAGCAATAACATTGTGTTATAAAACGTTCCAAAAAGGTTACAGCGTTCGTTGTAACCTTTTTTTATTACCCCGTAATTTTTTAATTAACTTGTATCGGCAGTAACATTTCACTCATTCACACGATATACTATTTTATGCAATTGCAGGGAAAGACATTTTTCATCACAGGGGCCAGCAGGGGCATTGGTAAGGCGATCGCCTTAAAGCTCGCTGCCGACGGGGCCAACATTGCCGTTATCGCCAAATCGGTAAAGGAAGACCCCCGGCTGGGTGGCACGATATATTCGGCAGCCGAAGAAATAGAACAGGCCGGGGGCAAGGCCCTGGCCATACAATGCGATATACGTGATGAGGAGCAAATAATAAATGCAGTGCAGCAAACAATTACGCTGTTCGGTGGCATAGACGGTTTAGTCAACAATGCATCGGCCATCTCGCTGAGTAATACGGAGCAAACGGAAACAAAACGTTTCGACCTGATGCAATCCATCAATGTACGGGGCACCTTCCTGGTCACCAGGCACTGTATCCCCTTTTTACGCAAATCATCCAACCCTCATATTTTAACCTTATCGCCACCGATAGACCTTAAACCGCAATGGTTCGCTTTTTCACCGGCCTATACCATTACCAAGTACAGCATGAGCATGCTGACCCTGGGCTGGGCACAGGAATTAAAACAAGATGGCATAGCGGCCAATGCCCTGTGGCCTGTAACTACTATAGCCACGGCTGCTGTTAAAAATATACTAGGTGGCGAAATGCTGGCGCAGCGCAGCCGCAAGCCGGAAATACTGGCCGATACGGCACATTATATCTTACAACAGCCTGCAAAAGAATGCACCGGCAACACATTCCTTGACGAGGAAATACTGGCTAAAATGGGCATCACAGACCTTGCACATTATGCCGTTGATCCACAGGCTAGCCTGCAAAAAGACCTTTTCGTATCATAAATCAATAATACTTTGGAAACGATATTATCCATCAATGGCATCTCAAAATCATATGGCCCTATACAAGCGCTGAAGAATGTTTCTTTCAGCGTGCCCGAAGGCTGTGTATTTGGCATACTGGGGCCCAATGGCAGTGGCAAGACCACACTGCTGGGTACCATACTCAATGTGCTTAAAGCAGATGCCGGAAGTTATCAATGGTTTGAAGGGATGCAACATGATGTGGCCCGGAGGCATATTGGCTCACTGCTTGAA
This sequence comes from Bacteroidetes bacterium 46-16, assembly GCA_001897835.1. Lineage (GTDB taxonomy): Bacteria > Bacteroidota > Bacteroidia > Chitinophagales > Chitinophagaceae > MKUN01. The sequence continues at coordinate 89,988 of MKUN01000012.1, read as the reverse complement.
ACACCCAACTTTTACCATTACATGTCGGCAATGGACAACCTGGAGATCAATGCCAGTATCAAGCAACGCGGGCATGATGATAAATTAAGGGTACTGGAAAAGGTAGACCTGCTACAGCGCAAAGACAGTAAGTTCCAGACCTATTCGCTCGGTATGAAACAGCGCCTTGCCATTGGAGCCGCTTTGCTGGGCCAGCCAAAAGTGCTGGTATTTGACGAACCTACCAACGGACTGGATCCGGCCGGTATAGCCGAGATACGCGAAATGATACGCATGCTCAATAAAGAGGGCATTACGATAATCATGGCCAGCCACCTGCTTGATGAGGTTGAAAAAGTTTGCACCCATGTGGCTATACTCAAAAAGGGCGACTTGTTACTGAGCGGCCCCGTAGAAGAAGTATTGCAAAGCGAAGACCAGGTAGAGGTAAAAGCAGCAGATATGCCGGCATTGCAAAATGTGCTCAACAATATGCCCGGTATCATTAAGACCAACCTGGTAAATAATGTATTGCTGTTATCCTGCAACGAAACCCTCACCACACAAAACATAAACGAATACTGCGCAGCAAAGGGTATTATATTATCGCACCTGCTGCTGAGAAAGAAAAGCCTGGAAACCAAATTCATGGAATTGACAAACAACTAATTAAATGAGATCATTACTTGCCATCGAATGGCTTAAAATAAAACGTTACCGTACTTTCTGGATACTTGTGGGCTTCTTCGCAGTGTTGCTCCCCTTATGGAATTATGAAGTAGCCAATGGCATGATCAACATGGGGAAGAACTCCATAAACCTGCTGAGCCAGGCATATAACTTCCCTGAGGTATGGGGTAATCTTGGTTTCTGGGCCAGTATCTTTATTGTCTTTCTTTCTATACTGGTCATCATACTCACTACCAATGAATTCAGCTTTCGCACACATAGGCAGAATATCATAGACGGATGGAGCAGGTTGCAATTTTATCATGCCAAAGTAGGCATGGTATTGTTGCTTAGTGTGCTTGCCACCTTGTACCTTTTTATTTTAGGCGTCATCTTCGGGCTGCTAAATGGCGGATCCCCTGTGGATATTTTTGAGCGTTTTGAACAAGTGGGCTATTTCTTTCTTTTATCTGTCGATTATCTTGGTTTCGCTTTACTTATCAGTATCCTGATCAAACGTAGCGGCTTATCGATAGGTATGTTCCTGCTGTATGCGCTTATAGTTGAAAGTATTTTGAAAGGTATACTCAATTGGAGTTTTGACACGGCATCGCCGGGCAATTACCTGCCACTACAGTCGAGCGACGAACTATTGCCTTTTCCATTTATACGTATGGCCCAGCAAATGATCAGCAAAGAGACGATAAGCATGTGGCCTTACGTAATCGTAACAATAATTTGGTGTTCTATTTATTACTTTGCAGGGCGGCGTATATTATTGCGCAGAGATTGGTAAATGGTAAAATATGAACGAGAACAAACCTGTTATTTTAATTACGAATGATGATGGTATCACAGCCCCCGGTATACATGCGCTGGTAGATGCGGTAAAAGATCTTGGACATATAGTCGTTGTAGCACCGGATAGCCCCCAATCGGGCATGGGCCATGCAATAACTATAGGCACCCCGCTCAGGCTGGATAAAGTAGATGAATTTGACGGTGTGGAATCATGGCAATGCAGCGGCACCCCGGTGGACTGTGTGAAACTGGCGCGTGATAAGATATTGCATCGAAAACCCGATATATGCCTGAGCGGCATCAATCACGGGGCCAATCATTCCATCAACCTCATTTACTCCGGTACTATGAGTGCTGCCATGGAGGCCGCTATTGAAGGGATACCATCAGCGGGGCTGTCTTCGCTCGATTATAATTTCGATGCCGATTTTACGATAGCAAAAAAAGTAGCGCGGAGCATAGCCCTGCGTATGCTGGAGGGTGAAATGCCGGAGCACCTGCTGCTGAATGTGAACATACCCAAAGTAAAAGAAAGCGATTATAAAGGCATGAAACTATGCCGGCAGGCCTATGCCAAATGGGAAGAGAACTTTGATCATCGTATAGACCCAAGAGGAAAAGATTATTACTGGATGGTGGGCCGCTTTGTGAATATGGATACAGGCACAGATACCGATGTGCAGGCCCTGCATGAAGGATACACATCGGTAGTGCCGGTAAAATTTGACCTCACCGACCATAGTATAAAAGGCTGGATGCAGGATACATGGAAAGAGTTGACCTGATCAGGTCAACTCTTTCTTTTTACACACAAAGAAAATATTTACTAAGCACCGTCATTTACATCATAGCCCGGCGAATCGGGTTTGTATTTATAATTTTCAATAAAATACAGGTTACTTCTTTCCGTACTGGTCAGTTTATTCCTTACACTGGTACTTGTACCGTGATACCATGGCTGCCTTTCAAAATGGTCCTTCAGCATACCGGGATCGAATATCATACCATGCCTTGCATATATCTCGTTCTTCATCACTGCAAGCCCCCACTCTGTCAGGTATTCCAGGTCTTTATTGGTAAGCAGCCTGTCCGAACCTTCGGGGAAATATCCCGGGGTCTGGGAATTCAGCCTTTCACGGTTATGGCCTTTTTTATAAAGTTCATTTTTGTTCTGTTCCTTGTTGTCCATCGATGTAGCTTCTGTTCCATCAGCTTTATTCGCAGCATTGGCTGAACTGTCATCAGCCGCAGCAGCAACGGCTGTGGTAAGCGGGTTACCGGATAACATGGCTTCGTCCCCGGCATTATCATTGGCGCCCTTATTACATTTACAGGAAGATATGATGCTAAAAAAGAAGCAGCATACCAGGATGTACTTTGTCATAAATATGGTTTTTGATGTTATCGTATAACACATGGTTCTGACCGCACTGCTACATGCATAAAATTATCATGCCATTAAATTACATTCTTTACTAACGACCTGACCTTTAATATAATAGAAATTAAGCGCAATGCTTAATGAAGCCAGGCATACCAAATAGCATCAGGTATGAAATAATAGGATTTTTACATAATTTGTAAAGAGCACAACGGCTACCCCATCACCACCACTTGTAAACCGGGCAAACAATGCTGTACTACTATAAAGATGATATGTATACCGATTATGACTAAAAGCTGTACCATGACAAACAATATATTGCCTCCTTTGCCACTTGATCAATGGCTGGAAACAAAGAAAACGTTACATCTCTATACACAGGTAATAGGCAAGATCAAATTGGCGCTCATGCCTTATAAAAACCATTGGTGGCATATACCGCTCTACGTGAATGCACGAGGTATTGGTACCAGTCCTATGCCTTACAAAGACCGGTTACTGGAGCTTAATTTCGATTTCTGCCGCCATGCACTCATTATTAATACCAACCATAGCGAAACAGAAGTGATAGAATTGAAAGATGGTCTTTGTGTAGCTTCTTTTTATAAAGAGGTATTTGATGCACTCAAACGCATAAATGTAGAGGTACAGATATTGGCAAAGTCTTATGCTTTTGAGCCACAGGTAGCATTTGCTGATGACACCCTGCATTGCAGCTACCAAAAAGATCATGTAACGCGCTACTGGCAAATATTATCGTTCATCGACCCGGTGTTAAAAACATTTAGCGGCAGGTTCCTGGGCAAGTGCTCCCCTGTTCACCTCTTCTGGCACAGCTTTGATATTGCAGTAACCCGGTTTTCAGGCCGGCGTGGGCCGGACATGCAGGGAACGAACAAAGTAAATGCAGAAGCCTATTCACACGAGGTCATCAGTTCGGGCTTCTGGGCTGGTGATGACAATGTGCAGGAACCAGCCTTCTACACTTATGCTTACCCCTCACCTCCCGGCATTACAAACGAAGCTTTATCACCCGGCGGGGAAGCCCGGTGGATAGATTCAAATGGCAGCCCTATGGCTTTGTATCCTTATGAAGCGCTGCGAAGGGAAGGCAAGCCGGCGGAGGCTCTGCTACAATTTCTTGAAAGTGCATACCAGGCCGGTGCAAAATGTGCCGGCTGGGATATTGCAGCATTAACCAAAACAATTCAAGCAACATAATTCATGGATAAACGCACATTTCTTAAAAGCACATCTCTGCTGGGCCTTGCCTGCTTTTCAGGTATTTCCTCATTAGCTAACGCACAGGATATAGGGCCGGACCTGTCGTTCAATGCAGCAGATGATGAAGACTTCTGGGCAAGAGTCCGCAGGAGTTACAAGCTCAACCCCGACTTTATCAACCTGGAGAACGGTTATTACTGCATAGCCCCCAAACAGGTAATGGCACGGTACCTGGACCACATACGCTATGTGAACCTGGAAGGTGCGCACTATATGCGCACAGTGCAGTTCGACAATAAGAAAAGTATTGCATACCGGCTTGCTGAGCTCGCAGGCTGTGAGCAGGATGAGTTGGTCATTACACGCAATACTACAGAATCGCTGGACCTGGTGATAAGCGGCATGCACTGGAAAAAGGGTGATGAAGCGGTGATGGCGGAACAGGACTATGGCGCCATGCTTGATATGTTCAAACAAGTGTCAAAACGATACGGAACTGTCAATAAGATCATTTCAATACCGCAGGACCCTAAAAGTGATGAAGAGATCGTGGAACTGTATGAGCGCGCGATTACGCCCCGTACCAAATTGCTGATGGTATGCCATATGATCAATATTACGGGCCATATACTGCCCGTACAGAAGATATGCGATATGGCACACCGCAAAGGTGTACAGGTAATGGTGGATGGTGCACATGCCTTCGCTCACCTTAAGTTCAGTATACCGGAGCTGCATTGTGACTATTATGGCAGCAGCCTGCACAAATGGCTCAGTGCGCCTTTGGGTGTGGGTATGCTATACATAAAGCGGGAGCATGTGCCCCAACTGTGGCCCATATTTGCTGACAGCAGCAAAAAGGATGATGATATACTACGCCTCAACCACACCGGCACCAACCCGGTGGCTACCGACCTGGCCATTGCCGATGCTATAGATTATTACCAGTTGATCGGTGCAGCCCGTAAAGAAACACGGCTGCGCCACCTGCAAAATTATTGGATAAACAAAGTGCGGGATATGCCCCACCTGATCATTAATACACCGGCTGACCCGGCACGCTCATGCGCCATAGCCAATGTGGGTGTAAAAGGTATGAAGCCTGCTGCCATGGCAGATACGCTGATGAAAGAATATGGCATATACACCGTTGCTATTGATGGTGCTGGTGTACATGGCTGCCGTATTACACCCAATGTATTTACCAGCTTTAATGAACTTGATATGCTGGTTAAAGCACTAAAGGAAATTCGCGTCTAAGAAATAATATAAATATTAACAATGCTGGCAGCTAATCGTTCATCAAAGCATCGTACACCAGCCCGGCGGCTACTGCGTAAACTGCATGATGCAAAAGGTCTTTCAATATATCCTTTTTCTCCCATTCTGTAACCGGTGCCGCATTTTCTATTTTGGGTATAGCTACCATGGCTGTGCCGGTTATAGCAACAAAATGCGCTGTTGTTGCCGCCCAGCGCTTTACCCCCAATACAGAGAGCAAACCACGGGCCATGCCCCATATGGTACCATATGCCCAGTGTATCTCCTGCGACAGCATTTGCTTATTACCACCTTTACCCGGCCTGATATGTAACGTTTTTTCAGCCACGTTTGCCGGAACCTTGCTTGGCGGTCTGTGGGTGATCTTCATTTCTATCATTTGCGATGCCGTGATAGCGGCGGTACCGGCCAGGCCTGCCATCAGGCCTTTACCAATAGCCCCGCCAAATTTGCCGGCTGCATCAAGAGCTTTGCTTTTAGTGCGCATAATTATTTTTTTAATAGAGCACCTTAAGTTTCATGCCACCAGGAGGATTAAAGGCCCGAAAATGACCCGGCGATGGTAAAAAAAGCATCCCGCCTGTTAAGGGCGGGATGCTTTGGGGATACTACTGTATCAATAAGTCTTAGCGGATAACGCGAACGTTAACAGCGTTTAAACCTTTTTGACCGTTTTGAACCTCGTAAGACACCTTGTCGCTTTCACGGATCTCGTCGATAAGACTTGAAACGTGAACAAAGATGTCCTGGCCACCACCTGCGGGTGTAATGAAACCAAATCCTTTGGTATCATTGAAAAACTTTACTGTACCTTCTTGCATTGTAATTTTATAAAAAAATGAAATAATGCCCCGAAGGTAACCTAAAATATTAAGATAAAAAATAAAATATTTTCGATAGAAAATAAATTAGCTGTATAACCTGTCTTCGAGCAACCACCACTTATTTTCATTGGCCATATCGCTTTGCTTTTTATTAATAGCATAGCCCGGTGCTGCATTGATGGCAAATTCACCCCGTTCACGGTCGCTTACTGCAGAAAGATCAAGCGAGGTGCGCCATACCCGGGCTACCTCAAAAGCCTGGAAATTACTGGGATCCTCTATGCTGATACCCATGGCAGAATCGCCACGCAGGGGGTACTGTACAATTATAGCCCCTTCTATGAGCTTGTCAATATTCTTTTTGGATATCTTTGTAAACATGCTGCAAGGTAGGCTTTTAGAACGACAGGCGAGGTGGCAAATCACATTAGCATTACATATATATAAATATGCTAATTGATCATTGATGAAATTCTGCGCTTATACTACTATGCAAAACAATCAATTTTTCAATTCAAAATATTTTGTTCTAATAAAGAAAACATTTACCTTTGCACTCCATTTAAAATTTTATATACTAACGGTAACAAATGCCTACAATACAGCAATTAGTTCGTAAAGGTCGTCAGCAGATCCGTGCCAAGTCAAAGTCTCGTGCTTTGGATGCTTGTCCGCAACGCCGTGGAGTATGTACCCGTGTGTACACTACCACGCCCAAAAAACCAAACTCAGCACTACGTAAGGTAGCCAAGGTGCGCCTTACCAATAAGATAGAAGTTATCGCTTACATACCGGGCGAAGGCCACAACCTGCAGGAGCACAGTATCGTGCTGATCCGCGGCGGTCGTGTTAAAGACCTTCCGGGTGTGCGTTATCATATCGTACGTGGTGCGCTGGATACTGCCGGTGTAAAAGACCGCAAGCAGAGCCGCTCTAAATACGGTACCAAGAGAGAAAAAGCAAAGAAAAAATAATATTTAATAATAATAAGTAATTAAAGCCAATCATTTAACATGAGAAAGGCACAAGCCAAAAAGTTTCCTTTAGCACCGGATCCGAAATTTAACGACAAGCAGGTGACCCGCTTTGTGAACTGCCTGATGTGGGGCGGTAATAAGACCGTAGTGCTGAGCGCATTTTATGATGCACTGGATAAAGTAGAGAAAATGGCCGGCGAAAGCGGTTACGAAGTGTGGAAACGCGCCCTGGTGAATGTAACCCCTGCTGTTGAAGTGCGCAGCCGCCGTATAGGTGGTGCTACCTTCCAGATACCTACAGAGGTACGCCCCGACCGTAAAATATCGCTGAGCATGAAATGGCTCATCCGTTACAGCCGCGAGCGCAATGGCAAGACCATTGCTGATAAACTGGCCAACGAAATAGTAGCCGCAGCAAAAGGTGAAGGTGCAGCCGTAAAAAAGAAAGAAGATACACACCGTATGGCCGAAGCCAACAAAGCCTTCAGCCACTTTAAAGTTTAATTACCCTAAGTGTATATAATATATTGAAAAGCCCCGCAAAATGCGGGGCTTTTTCATTTTACAGCCGGTCCTGTTTTCTTTAGTCCCCTATGTGGTCATGTCTTACGCCCTACACAAAATGTGGATATCTTCTCCCCTGCCCTTAAAGCAACTGATTGATTTGTGCGTATTTTTGGTGAAATTATTATCGTTATTTAAAAAGGACATATTATGGCAGCAGATGAAAAAATGAAGGTACTGAAACTGGCACTTGATAAGATAGAAAAGGACTATGGCAAGGGCTCGGTAATGATGCTGGGCGAAAAGCAACACGAAAAGACAGACGCGATCAGTACAGGCTCCCTGGGCCTGGATGTGGCCCTCGGCGTAGGCGGTTTCCCCCGTGGGCGCGTTGTGGAAATATATGGCCCGGAATCATCGGGTAAAACCACGATAGCTATACACACCATAGCCGAAGCGCAAAAGAAAGGCGGTATATGTGCCATAATAGATGCCGAACATGCATTTGATGCCGGCTATGCCCGCAAACTGGGTGTGGATGTGGACAACCTGATCATATCACAACCCGACTACGGCGAGCAGGGCCTTGAGATAGCCGACAGGCTGATATCATCGGGTGCAATAGATGTGGTGGTAATAGACTCTGTAGCGGCACTGGTACCCAAAGGCGAACTGGAAGGTGAGATGGGCGACAGCAAGATGGGCCTGCAGGCCAGGCTGATGAGCCAGGCACTGCGTAAACTTACCGCTACGATAAGCCGTACAGGCTGCTGCTGCATTTTCATCAACCAGCTGCGCGAAAAAATAGGTGTAATGTTTGGCAACCCAGAAACCACTACCGGCGGTAATGCGCTTAAATTCTACGCGTCTGTACGCCTTGATATACGCCGCATAAGCCAGATAAAGGATGGCGATGTGGCCAGCGGTAACCGTACAAGAGTAAAGGTGGTAAAGAATAAGGTGGCACCACCCTTCCGCCAGGTAGAGTTTGATATCATCTTTGGCGAAGGCATCAGCAAAGTAGGCGAAATAATAGATATGGGAGTGGAACTGGGTATATTGAATAAGAGTGGCAGTTGGTTCAGCTATGGCGATAGCAAGATTGGCCAGGGCCGCGATGCCGTAAAGCAATTCCTAAGGGATAACCCCGAAGTGATGGATGAAATAGAAGGCCAGATAAGGGCCCAACTGCAACCCGCAGAAGCCTGATATAAATAATTTAGTAAGTATCCATAATTAAGGATGTCTCCGGGCATCCTTTTTTTTGCACTAAGATGCCGTTCAGTATAGGCTTAAGCCATTGGCATGATTTTTTAATTAGAAAATCATCTGATACAAGAAGGAAAAATAATGTAATTTAAGGCTAAAGGCTGCATGAATAAATTGTTGAAGAAAAAGCAGGCATCTAATTTATAAAGCTCAACACCTTGAAGGAAACCATGCTAACAGCAACAGCTAAAGACCAGGTAAAAGACAAACTATATTTTACCTGGTGGCCGGGTTTTGCCCGTTACATAAGGGAGCATCACCTCGAGGAGTACGTAAAAGACCTCATCCGGGAATGCAGGGAGCTGGACGTGCCCCTGATGCGCGTGCTCAGGGATATGCCGGAAGAGCAATTAATAGCCCTGTCGATGAAATCGCATGGGGAATTCCTGCAAAGTGTAGAAGATAACAAGCTGCGTGAAAAACTGAATGAAAATCTGAAGAAGTGGGAAACCGACGATATAGAGATCATCACACGTGAGGATATAGTGGTAGAGGACATTACGGTAGGCACTTATGCACGTAAAAAGGTTATGCTCAAATACCTGCCGCAATACACCACCGATCCATACGAAATGATCGAGATCATTAAGGAATTGGATATCTATGACGAGCAGAGTGTAACCCCATCGCTGGCCGTTTATATCGATATACTGAAAGAGAAAATGCAAAACCAGGAAACCCTATTGCTGGAAGCACAGGAACTGGCAGCGGTAGGCAGTTTTGATATGGACCTGGTAAACAATAAAACCACTGCTACACCGCAATTACTGAAAATACTGGAACTGGAAGATACAGGAGACAGGTCTGCATTCATGGAAAAGGTACATGATGATGACAGGGAACGGGTACTGGAAGCAATGAATGAAGCGATGGCAGAGGGGGGTAGTTATGCATGTGAATACAGGTTGAAAACAAAAAACGGTGAATTAAAAATAATCTCTTCGAAAGGTATTGTTAGCCTTAAAGACGGTAAGCCCTGCCGTTTCAAAGGCACGGTAATGGACATAACTGAAAAAGAACGACTGATAGAGCAGTTGAAAGGCAGTGAAAAGCTGTTCAAACAGGCACAGGCTATGTCGCATATAGGTAGCTGGAGCCTGGACCTGGATACAAAAAAAGTAGAATGGTCTGATGAAATATATAGAATATATGAACTACCGAATGATCTTCCGGTCATACCTACGGATATGGACGTATATATACACCCGGATGACAGGCAACGTATGATAGACCGGAGGAACAGGATATTTGAGACCCGGCAACCGGAAGAAGCCATATACCGCATTATATCGAACAGTGGGAAAGAAAAAATACTGCTCACTACCGCCGAACTATTGCTAAAGGACGGTAAACCATATAAAATGGTGGGCACCCTGCAGGATATCACGGAAAGACAACGAATGCTTGAAAACCTGCAAAAAAGCGACGAACTATTCAAACAGGCACAGGCGCAAACCCATATAGGCAACTGGACATGGGACGTAAAAGCCAACAAAGTAAGCTGGAGCGATGAAATGTACAGGATATATGGTATCGCACCACAATCAGTACCGGTTAGTTTTGATACATATATTGCACATGTACACCCCGATTATAAAGAGAAACGCCTGGCACAGGTACAGCATGTATTTGAAACGGGCGAGCCGGAAGACCATATTTATAAGATAATATCCGATGACGGAAAGGTAAAAATATTGCATAGCAAAAGTGAGGTACAAACTGATGAACTGGGTAAAGTAATCAGCATGACCGGTACCTGCCAGGACATTACCGATATGCAATTATTGATAGAACGGCTACAGGAAAGTGAAAGTATTTACAAACAGGCGCAGGCCATGTCGCAAATGGGCAGCTGGACCTGGGACCTGAAAAGCGATGAAGTGAACTGGACAGAGGAGATGTATGCTATCTACGACCTCGACAAAACAAATACGAAAGTTACCTGGGAAACGATCATCCAGTACAGGCATAAAGAGGATATACAGACTGCTAAAGAGCATTTACAGGAACTGCTGGATACAGGTGTTTCGCAAAATTTCAACTACAGGATAATCACGGCCAAAGGCAAGCATAAGATACTGCACGCCATAAAAGAACTTATTAAGGATGATGACGGCCGGGCAGTAAAAGTGATCGGCACGGTACAGGACATAACGGAACAAAAAATAGCAGAAAAGCAACTGAGGGAAAGCCAGGAATTCATACAAAAAATAGCGGATACAGCTCCTTCCATCATTGCATCGTACAATGTAAACAGTGGCGAATATTCCTACATAAACGAAGGCTTTAAAAAACTGCTGGGCTATGAACCCAAAAAAGTATTGAAGGATGGCGTATCATTCCTTACGGGTATTGTGCACCCCGACGACCTGGAGCGCATCACCCTGCAAAACGCAGAAGCACTCTCGCTTGCTAATGACCCCGGAAACCGGGATGGTAATTTTATAGCAGAGTTTAAATACCGTATGCGCCACAAAAACGGGCAATACAGATGGTTCCATACATTCGGGACTATCTTCGACCGGAACGATGACGGCAAAGTAGAGAATATACTCAATATATCTATAGACATAACGGCACAGGAAGAGGCTGAAAGAGTTTTGTACCAGAAAAACCTTGAATTGCAACAGTCCAACTCAAGCCTTGAAGAATATGCTTATGTTGCCAGCCACGACCTGAGAGAACCATTGCGTAAGATATGTACCTTCAGCGACAGGCTGCTGACCACACAGCATGATAAGCTGGACGAAAGCGGTAAACTGTTCCTGCAAAAGATCACAGACTCATCGCTGCGCATGCAAACAATGATCAGTGACCTGCTGGCCATTTCGCTTGTATCGGGCAATAAAGCATTTGAGACCACTAGCCTGGATAAACTATTACACGAAGTGTTGCACCTCTTAGATCATAAGATCGAAAAAACGGGGGCAACATTTGAAATATCAAAGCTGCCTGATATAAAAGTAGTACCCTCTCAAATGAGGCAGTTATTCCAGAACCTGGTCAATAATTCATTAAAATTCGCGCGGGAAGGCGTAGCCCCACACATATCTATCAGCCACAGTTATAAAAGCCCTAAAGAAGTAAATGCGGATGGCCTGGCCAAGGCAAGGAAGTACCTGGAGATCACCGTAAAAGACAATGGGATAGGCTTTGAAAATGAGTTTGCTAATAAAATATTCACTATCTTTCAGAGGCTCCATGGCAGAAACGAATATGAGGGTACCGGCATAGGGCTTGCTATTTGTAAAAAAGTAGTAGAGAACCACGGAGGGGCGATATTTGCCACCGCCGTAAAAAATGGAGGCTCAACATTCACTATTATATTACCAGCTTAATGAAAACGATCAAACACTCGGTACTCATTGTAGATGATGATGCGGATGACCGCGAATCGATTCGTGATGCCTTCCTCGAAAACAAGCACCACCATGAATATATATTCATGAAGAATGGTGACCAACTACTGCAACACCTTACAGCTAAAAATGATACATCAGTCTTTAAGATCATATTGCTGGACCTGAATATGCCCGGCAAAGACGGCAAGGATATACTGAAAGAGATAAAAACTAACAGCATTTGGCAGCCTATTCCGGTGATCATCCTCACCACCTCTTCATCCGAAAAAGACCGGGATACCTCATACCAATTGGGTGCTAATTGCTTTGTAACAAAACCTTCATCTTACAGGGAATTGATAAGCGTTACCGATTCTATAGCAAAGTTATGGTTAACACAACAGCCCCAAAGCTGATACTAATTATACAGAAAATTAAAGGGCTGCAATTGCAGCCCTTTAATTTTTATAGTTTTTAATGCTTTATGATTCCGGGTAAAGAATAGAAGTAAATTCGTTCTTGCCATCAAAGAGCAGCTTGGCCGTCTTCTGTATATCAGCAGGAGTAAGTTTCTCTATCCATATCTCGTATTGGGTCACATGTTCTTGGCTCTTGCCCCAAAAGAGAATGTCTTCGAGTTTACCGGCCCAGTACTTATTCTCTTTCAGGTTAGTACGGTATTTCTCGCGCCACTGGCTCTTTACCTTGTCCAGGTCGGCAGCGTCAGGACCTTTTTCTTTCAGGGTTTTTATTTCTTCTTTAGATGCTGCAAGCAGTTTGTCCACATTTTCAGGGCCACAGGGTAGTTGCATCATCACCGCATAACGGTTATATGGCTCCTTCCTTACATCGGCATAAAAGCCGCCTGTGTAAATACCGCCCATCTTCTCACGCAGGTCTTCTATCACTTTGATATTAAGTATCTCGGCAACAGCATTTGCTTCCAGCGCCAGGTCTTCAGAATATTTGGTATCGCCATAATACCCGGCAAATATCATACTTTGTTTCTCTTTGCCTTTTTTCACCTTGATCGTATGCTCGCCCTTTACCATGCGCACGCCATTGTCTTTGTATGAAGGTTCTTTTTTAGCTGCAGGTATTGAACCAAGGTATTTTTCTATAGCCGGTATGGCCTTATCCATATCCACATTACCTACTATAAAGAAGTTGTAACCATCTGCTGTGGCAAATTCCTTCTTATATATATCGAGCGCGCGGTCCAGGTCTATTTTATCGAAGTCCTCCGGATGCGGGAATATCATCTTTGCCAGCGGGTTGCCACCGTACAACGATTTGATGGTGGTATCAAAGAAAGACACCTGCGGATTGGCCGACATGAACTGGAGCATGGTCTTCTGCTTGGTCTTAAAGGCATTAAAGAGGGCCTCATCCTTGCGTGGCTGGGTAGCATTGAGGTAAATCAGTTTCATCAGTGTCTCAAAATCTTTTACACTGCAGCTACCCGCAATATCATTGTCGATGTCGCTGATATCGAAATCCACCTTTGCCTTTTTACCGGCAAGTATCTTTTCAAGATCTGATGGCGTATAATTACCAATACCCATAGCATCTACTACGTTAGTAGCAAAGTTCACATTGCTTTTGTCGGCCACACCATAATTGCAGGTACCACCTTTCTTTACGCCATTCACCAATATCTCATCGCTCTTGAAGTCGGTTTGCTTGATGGTCACTTTAATACCATTATCGAGCGTATATGTAGTGGCGTTCATACCGTTGATAGGTACCTGGCTCACTATATGCCCGCCTTTTACATCGCCTGTTTCCAGTTCGCTGGCAACAGCTTTTTCTTCCATCGGCTTCACCTGCTGCGAGAAAGCCTTGTTTGACATGGCCAACAGTTGCGCTTCTGTAGGTATATTGATACCTGTTTTGTTAGGCGCGGTCACCAGTGTAAAGGCATTCATATTGCTCATCCAGCCTTTTACCATTGCATTCAGCTCATCCACACCTATGCCGGGCAGCATAGACTTATAATAAGCATATTCGTTCTCTATACCGGGTATTGGTTCATTATCCAGGAAGTTGCGGATATATTCATCTACATAATCAGAGCTTTCTGTCGTGTTGCGTTCGTTATAAGCCTGCTCCATATTGCTCATCATGCTCTTTTTGGCTACTTCCAGTTCGCTGTTGTTAAAGCCATACTGTTTGGCACGGAGCAGCTCAGCCGCCAGGGCATTAAGTGCTTTCTCCGGTCCATCATTATCAAATAGCGTAACCGCCTCAAAAGCTTCATATCCCTGTATCAGGCCGTCAAAATCGGCCTGCGCAAATGGGAAAGGCGGATTGCTGCTCTTCGCCAGGTCCTGGAAACGACGGTTAAGCATTTGCAGGGCCAGGTTACGCATTACATCTTCACGATAATCACCTATTACTTTTTCTTCATGTTTTTTATTATAGGAGAAGAAAATAGATAACCTTGAATTGGTTGCTTCCTTATCAGTAAGCACCATAGCTTCCGATTTCGTACGTGGTTTTACTTCCACATATTCACGCGGCCTTTCGTTCTTGGGGTTCTGAAGGCTGCCAAAATGTTCTTTCAGCATTTTCATTGCCGTGGCCGAATCGATATCGCCCACAACAGCAACCGCCTGCAGGTCAGGACGGTACCAGTCGTGGTAGAAACTGCGTATCTTTTCGTATTTAAAATTTTTCAGTATATCATCCTTCCCAATAGGAAGGCGCTCGGCATATTTAGTACCTGATGCTAGCTTGGGGAAATATTTATCGAGCATACGCATCTCTGCACCTTTGCCAAGACGGCTTTCTTCCAGCACTACACCACGTTCATCATCTATATCCTTGCTCGTAAGCAGGGCATTGTGCGCCCAATCTTCGATGATCTGGAAACCTTTTTCCAGGTTGCCTGCTTTATCGGTAGGTATAGGCAGTATATATACTGTTTGGTCGAAGGCAGTGTAGGCATTAAGGTCGGCGCCGAATTGCACACCTATTGATTGCAGGTAACTTACCAGGTCGTTCTTCTGGAAGTTCTTTGTGCCGTTAAAGTTCATGTGCTCCATGAAGTGGGCAAGGCCTTGCTGATCATCGTTCTCAAGAATAGAACCGGCTTTTACGACCAGCCTCAGCTCCACTTTATGTTCCGGCTTGCCGTTAGGGCGAATGTAATAGGTGAGCCCGTTATCAAATTTACCCTTTATAATGTGCGGGTCGACAGGTAATTCTGCCTTCAGATCTTGTGCGGTGGCCGTGGCAAAACCTGCCGACAGCAACAGGGCGCCTGCAAAAAAATGGCGCAGAAAATACTTAAATGAATACATAAAAATGACTTTGCTGCAAATTAGTGAATATTAGATTATCGGCATGCTAAAATATTGTATCGTAAAACCCAAAAAAATGTTACAAAACAAGGTGCAATAGCACTAAAAAAAATACATATAGCCCTATATTACCCCGGAATATAAATTTTATGCTTCCGGTCTTTACAGAGCCGGGCAAAGACTTATCTTCGTGCTAACAGTACACTATGGCACTCATAAAATCAATATCAGGCATACGGGGCACTATAGGTGGCAAACCGGGCAATAGCCTGACCCCCATCGATATCGTGAAATTTACCACTGCTTATGGCGCATGGATAGCACAGCAGGGGGAAAATAAGAAAATAATAATAGGCCGTGATGGCCGTATATCGGGCGAGATGGTGCGCAACCTCGTAGCATCTACCCTGCAAAGCATGGGTTTTAATGTGACCGACCTTGGCCTCAGCACTACCCCAACGGTGGAGATGGCTGTAAAAATGGAGCACGCAGCAGGGGGCATTATACTTACTGCAAGCCATAACCCTAAAGAGTGGAATGCCCTTAAGTTACTGAATCATGAAGGCGAATTTCTTAATGCTGCCGAGGGGCAATGGATACTGGATTTTGCTGAGAAGAACGATGTGAGCTATGCAGACGTGAATAAACTGGGTGCCCTCTTCGATAATGACACTTATATAGAAAAACATATTGACATCATACTGGAGCATCCCTTAGTGGATACGGAAGCCATACGCCAGAAAAATTTTAAGATAGTAGTTGACCCCGTTAATTCAACAGGGGCTATAGCGGTACCGGCCTTATTAAAAGCACTTGGTGTAACGGAAGTAACGGTGATCAATGAAGAAGTGACCGGCAGGTTTGCCCACAACCCGGAGCCGCTACCGGAAAACCTTACCGAGCTTTGCCATACAGTGGAGAAGAAAAAGGCGACCATGGGCATAGCAGTAGACCCCGATGTGGACCGCCTGTGTTTCGTGTGCGATGATGGCAGCCTCTTTGGCGAAGAATATACACTGGTAGCTATAGCTGACTATGTGCTTGGTCACAAAAAAGGGAATACCGTATCCAACCTCTCCTCAACCCGCGCCCTTAGAGATGTTACTGAAAAGCATGGCGGCCAATACTACCCAAGTGCTGTAGGCGAAGTGAACGTGGTAAAGAAAATGAAAGAGGTCAAGGCTGTAATAGGCGGTGAAGGCAATGGCGGTGTGATCGTGCCGGAACTGCACTATGGCAGGGATGCATTAATAGGCATAGCCCTGTTCCTGACGCACCTGGCAAAATCGGGCAAAACAGTACGGGCCCTCCGCAATACCTACCCGGACTATATCATATCGAAGAACAAAATAGAACTGGATGGCGATGTAGACGTGAAGAAGATATTTGCACAAATAAAAGACAAGTATAAAAAACAGCCAATTAATACAGAAGATGGACTGCGCATAGATTTCGATAACGACTGGGTGCACCTGCGTACATCCAATACAGAGCCGATCATCCGTATATATGCCGAAAGCAGCTCGGAAACCACAGCAAATAATATTGCCAAACGCATTATGGCCGATATAAAGGAAATGATGCAGGCCGTGAGTTAGTTGATATATCGACTAAGTTGATAAGTTATTTCTTCCAATAAACATTAAAATTGTCTTCCGCAGATACATATGATGTTGTAATAGTGGGCGGGGGGCTTGGCGGTATGCTGAGTGCTGTCGTACTTGCCAAAGAGGGCATGAAAGTATGCTTGCTGGAACGCGATAAACAAGTGGGCGGCTGCCTGCAGACCTTCTCACTGCACAAGAAAGTATTCGATAGCTGCGTGCATTATATAGGCGGCCTTGGCAAAGGGCATACGCTACACCAAATATTCCGCTACGCCGGTATCATGGATAAGCTGGAACTGAAAGCCTATGATGAGAACGGATTTGACAGGATAGCCTTTGGCGATGAAGATATTTTATACCCCCAGGCAATAGGCAAAGAAAATTTCATTGAACAACTATTGTCCTGCTTCCCTGCTGAGCGACAGGCATTGGAGGAGTATATGAAGGCTATTACTACGGTAGGTGACAGTTTCCCCTTGTATCGGCTGCGACATGGCAGCGCAGATGAGAAGGCTGCGGTAAGCAATTGGGGTCTCACAAAAACACTACAGGGATTAACCAGCAATAAAAAACTGCAAAACGTACTGCTGGGCAATAACCTGCTCTATGCAGGTGAAGCGGGGAAAACACCTTTTTACCTGCATGCACTTGTGCTGGAGAGTTATATACACAGCAGCCACAAAGTATACCCCGGCAGTTCGCAAATTGCCAAGTTCCTCTGGAAAGAATTACAGGCTCATGGCGGTGAAGTACACAGGAATACCGAGGTAACAAAGCTCAACGAAGAACAAGGTATTATCACTCATGCAGAAACAAAAGATGGGCAAAGATTTTATGGAAAACAATTCATAGCCGCTGTACACCCTGAAATATTACTGGATATGGTGGACAGTGATATGCTACGCCCCGCGTATCGCAAACGTATAAAAGCACTACAGCAAACCGTATCTACCTTCATGCTGAACATGGTACTGAAACCGGGAACAGTACCCATGCGCAACTACAACATATACTGGAATGCCAGTGAAGATGCCTTTGCCGCAGTAAATTATACAGCCAACCAATGGCCCGCTAACTATGCGGCCTTCTTTACCGCTGATGAAACGAACCCCGGTTACGCAGAGAGCATCTCCGTACTCAGCTACATGCATTATGAAGAAGTGGCTAAATGGACAGATACCCTGAACAGGGCGGGAGCGGAGCATGAGCGCGGCAATAACTACATAACCTTCAAAGAACAAAAGACGGAGCTGCTATTGCAAAAGCTCTATGAACGCCTACCTGAACTAAAAGGAAATATAGCTGCCCATACCAGCGCCACTCCCCTCACCTACCGCGACTATACGGGTACTCCCGCAGGCTCATTGTACGGCATACTCAAAGACGTAAACAAACCTGCCGAAACTACGATTGCCACCCGCACGAAAATACCCAACCTGCTGATGACCGGGCAGAATGTAAATTTACATGGTGTGCTGGGCGTCAGTATCACAGCGATTGCTACCTGTGCTGAGCTGTTAGGGATGGAATATTTATTGGGGAAGATGAAACAGGAACATCACCTGTAATTTTATAAAGTTATTTCATAAGTTTCTTTACTGCTGTCGCAAGCTCATTTCTTACACTTTGCTCCACCGCTGCTTTCCTGGGATTTCCATAATCGGCAGCATAACAGGTTATATTTTTGGTTTTAAGTAAGATATTTTTAGTCTGTAAATCAACAATCTCAATAGAGCATTTATAGGCAAAACCCTTTTGCTCCATTTTAAAAATCGCAAGAATATCTGCATCTGTTATATTATCTGCAATTTTCCAATACCCCCAATCTGTAAGTGCTCTTTTTGCATGAACCAATATCGATTCATTCCTTTTCTCAGTCACTTCATTACTTGTAATAAAAACTCTACTTCCTTTATCCACTAATTTTAAACTGTCAACGATAGTAGCAGCTACTTTAAGATCATTTTTTATCGTTTTTATTTCATTAAAAATATCCTTACTGCCATCAACGTATCTTATGCTCGAGATATCGGATTTTGCAACACTATAAATCGGACCATCCAGGTTTTTGTATTTCCTGTATTTGATCTCATTTTGGGAGACCTCTAATACTTTGGCTAATATCTCGTTACCATCTATTTTGGTAATTACATCTTGTGCATTGGAGGATAAAAATGCGAAAAGTGAAAGCAGCAAAAGGTATGCTCTGATCATAATGCTTTAATGAAGGCTCTTAGTATAAATTTACTGTTTACCAAAGTGACGTTAAATATAATAAAATCACCCGGGAATCATGCATAATCTCCGGGTGACGATAAAAATTGAAGATGCTTAACAACCCAATAAACAAGAAAATGTCAACGACCTATCTCCTCTCAAATCGTTCTGTAACCATCCCACGCTTCGTCGATATCACTGCGAAATATTCCCCTGCCTTAAAGTGGGCTATATTAATAACAGCTTTGTCTTTCACTGCCTTTTGCTGCAATAATAGTTTGCCTGTCACATCATAGACAGTCACAGTCAGCATATCTTCCCCTTTTATGGTTATCGCATTGCCTGATGGGTTGGGATAGATATCTACTCCGGGAGCTTTTTCATTCACCAGTTTTTTGATGCCTGTCGAGGGGCCATTCACTGCCATACGGTTGAACCATATATTCAGTACCCCTGTGCGCACATCACCCCACACGGCACTCACTGTATCCTGCGCCATCACCACGTTCATAAAATCATTGCCCTTGCCTGCCAGGTAGGTGCTGTCATAATCCACTATCGTGTCTGATATCCTGAAGTTGGCAGAAAAATTTGCGGAGTCTTTCCATTTTACAGCCCCCCATATTTCCGAGGGCTGTGCATAGCCCGTATCAGGGGCATTACGCCTGTCGCGCCAGGCTGCTACGATATCGCCGTGTTCGTCAAAGCTGGCCCATACCAGGTCCTGCATACGGCCATTGTTCACCGGGTCATCATTCACCCTTTGCAGCGCTCCCAAGCTATTGCCATTGTCTGTTGACTCCACGCAGAACACATCCATATCGTTATTGTAATTGAATACCCAGAAGAAAGCCATATGGTCAGGATTAGTTGGGTCGGCGATAAGGTGTGGCCCGCCTTTCGATAGCGTATCATTCACTGCAGTTGCTGCGGTAAATATATAAGTATTGGAATAACTGAAGGAGTTGGTGCCAGGTATCAGTGAGGCCATGATCTCGCGTACATGCAGGTTCTCGGGTGCATAGTATGCGGGATAAACACAGTGGAACCTGCCATTGGCATCTACCACAGGGGCAGCCATAGGTGCCTGTATCAGGTTGCCCACCTGCCAGCCTGTGCTGTCAATGTACTTCCATGGCGACCATGTTTGCCCGTCGTCGTACGATTTCATAAAATAAGGCCGGTTGGGCGGCAATATCCATGGCGCCGGTTTAGTAGTGATGTACATCGTATCCACGCTCGAAGCCGGCGCCTTGCCTATTACCAGCCATGGCCTGTCTATCGGCTCTTTACTACCATCTGCAAAGCCATCCAGCACCATGTTAGGGCTGCTCCAGCTAAGCCCACCATCTGTGGACTTGACAACGTACACCGCACCCGAATCGGGCGCCTGCCTGTAATCAACATAACTCAGGAATACATTGCCGTTATGATCAAATGCGAGCGAAGGATCTGCAGATTTGTAAGTACTTGACACATGCGGAATAGCAACGGCATTGCTCCAGTTTTGGCCACCATCAAAGGTCACTTTGGTCTTAATGTGCAGGGGTTGTATAGGCACGTAGCCCATCCATGCCACTACCATATGCTGCGGGTTAGCCGGATCTAAAGCAAGATAGGGCTCCCCTTCGAACAGGTTGCCACCGGAAATATCTTCATTCTGTGCAAAAGACATGAACGAAAAAAGCAGGTTAGAGATAACAACAATAAAACACCTTTTCATAGATAAAATATCTGATTAAAGGTAATGAAAAAAGCCGCTCAACATTTTTTGTCGAACGGCTACAAAATAATTTCGGTATTGAATTACCAGCCCAGCAGATATGCAAATATCAGCGGCGCCACAATGGTAGCATCACTCTCCACTATGAATTTGGGTGTGTTGATATCCAGTTTGCCCCATGTTATTTTCTCATTAGGCACGGCACCGCTGTACGATCCGTATGATGTAGTGGAATCACTGATCTGGCAGAAGTAGCTCCAGAAAGGTACATCATGCCATTCCAGGTCCTGGTACATCATTGGCACTACACATATCGGGAAATCGCCCGCGATACCGCCGCCTATCTGGAAGAAGCCTACACCTTTATCTCCCGAGTTTTTGCGGTACCAGTCGCTGAGCCATACCATGTACTCGATACCACTCTTCATCGTCGAGGCCTTGAGTTCGCCCTTGATGCAGTATGACGCAAAGATGTTGCCCATAGTGCTGTCTTCCCAACCGGGAACAATGATGGGCAGATTCTTTTCTGCTGCCGCTATCATCCAGCTATGTTTAGGGTCTATCTCATAATCCGCTTTCATTACTTCACTCAGCAACAGCTTGTACATATACTCGTGCGGGAAGTAACGTTCACCCTGCTCTTCCGCATCTTTCCATATCTTAAAGATATGGCGCTGTATGCGGCGGAAGGCTTCCTCCTCTGGTATGCAGGTATCTGTCACGCGGTTAAAACCCTGCTCCAGCAGGTCCCATTCTTCCTGCGGACTGAGGTCACGGTAATTGGGTACGCGTTTGTAATGCGTATGCGCCACCAGGTTCATAATGTCCTCTTCAAGGTTAGCACCTGTGCAGCTTATGATATGTATCTTATCCTGGCGTATCATCTCTGCCAGCGATATGCCCAGCTCAGCAGTACTCATGGCACCTGCCAGCGATACAAGCATCTTACCATTCTCCAGCAAGTGTGTTTCGTAACCTTTGGCTGCATCAACAAGTGCCGCTGCATTAAAATGGCGGTAGTGATGCTGAATGAATTGAGAAACAGGACCTTTGTTCATACGCTATAAATATTTTGTTGTTGACTGAATTAAACTAAAAAGCAGCAGTATTAACTGCATGCTTTTTAATATACTAAACAAGTTTTTTTCCTACTAACTATCCGGCTACGGTTACACCGCTGCCGATGAACTGTTGTACCCACTCAGTAGTAACAGATTTGGGGCGCTCTATCGGGAAGCCCAGTGCGCGATCCCAGCAAAGGCTGGCCAGTACGCCCAATGCACGCGACACACCGAACAGTACTGTGTAGAACTCTTCTTCTACAAGGCCGTAGTGTTTCAGCAACGCACCTGAATGCGCATCCACGTTAGGCCATGGGTTCTTGATCTTTCCGGTTGCATCAAGTATGGCAGGAGCTACCTCGTATACATTCCATACGGTCTGCACCACGGGATCTTCAGGGCAATGCTTTTTGGCAAACTCCATCTGGGCCACGAAACGCGGATCGGTCTGGCGTAGTACTGCATGGCCATAGCCCGGCACTACTTTACCCTCGGCCAATGTCTTCTTGATATATTCTGCGATCTGCTCTTTAGTTGGGCATTCGCTGCCTATTTCTTTTTGCAGCTCTTCTATCCAGCGTATCACCTCCTGGTTGGCAAGGCCATGCAGCGGACCTGCAAGACCGGTCATACCGGCAGTGAATGCCAGGTAAGGATCACTTAATGCTGAACCAACAAGATGCACTGCATGTGCCGATACATTACCACCTTCATGATCGGCATGTATGGTCAGGTACAGGCGCATCAGTTCTTTAAAGCTATCCTTGTCGTAGCCCATCATATGCGCAAAGTTGGCCGACCAGTCGAGCATACCATCAGGTTGTATATGGTCACCGTTCTTATACCTGCGGCGATAGATGTATGCTGCAATACGCGGAAGGCGTGCAATAAGGGTCATTGCATCTTCGTAAGTATAAGACCAATGTTCCTTCTTACTGATACCTTCTTTATATGCTTTAGCAAATTTCGATTCGGTTTGCAGCGAAAGTATCGCTACACAAAACTGGGTCATAGGGTGTGTATGGGGCGGCAGTGCCTCGATAGTATCAAACACATGATTAGGCACATGCGAGCGGCGGGCCCATGTAGCAGAGATATGCTCCACATCTTCATGAGTAGGTATTTCGCCTACCAGCATCAGGTAAAACAAGCCCTCGGGCAGCGGTTCGCTTCCACCTTCCGCCTTAGGTAATTTCTCCCTCAGCTCGGGAATAGAAAATCCGCGAAAACGTATCCCTTCGTTTGCATCAAGCAATGATGTTTCCGTTACCAGGCCGGGAATACCACGCATACCCATATACACCTGCCCAATGGTCACCTTATCCAACTCTTTGTTGCCATGCTCATCGATGATACCTTTGATCACCTGTATTTGTGTATCTGCCTGCGCCTTAAACCTGTCTTTGATATAACCCATATATTATAAGGAATTTTAAAAAGGTAATTTTTAACGTCCACAAAGGTAAGGCAAAACTGAAAAGGGTAAAAGTCAAAATTTTAAAAATATTTCCCTCAAATATTAAGATGGCAAATATGCCAACGGCCTGCAAGCCTCCCCGGTTCAGAGTTGAATAGATACAATATCTGTTTCTTTCCCAAAGGCCGCCCTTACCCGGTCCTCATGCGTATCCGTCAGTATCACCTGGCCAAATTCATCACCTTTGATTATATTCAGCAGGGCCTCCATGCGGTTTTGGTCCAGCTTCTCGAAGATATCATCCAGCAGCAGGATAGGCAAATGTCCCTGTTGAGCACTGAGGTAAGCATATTGGGCCAGTTTCAATGCAAATAAGAAGCTTTTTTTCTGTCCCTGCGACCCGAACTGTTTTAGCATGCGGCCGTCAAGTATGAATTCAAGATCATCTTTATGTATGCCCCGCAGGGTGCGTTGCAGGCGCAGGTCATGCTCCAGCCCCTCAGCCAGCAGCCTGGCAAGGCTATTCTGCTCCAGGTGGCTCCGGTATTGCACCGTAACTACCTCTCTCCCACCCGATAACCGCTGATAAAAGTCCTGCAATAAAGGCAGAAAACTGTTGATGAACAGGCGGCGTTTTTCATGGATATAGGTGCCATCCATAGCCAGTTTTTCATTATAATAATCCAGTTCCGCGCTATTCCCCGATGGCTTGGCCATCTGCATTTTCAGCCAGGCATTCCTTTGCATCAATACCCGCTGGTACTGCATCAGCCGCTCCAGGTATTCCCGGTCCACCTGCCCCAGTATACTGTCCATCCAGCGCCGGCGCAGCTCGCTGCCCTCATTTACCAGCTCCATATCGTCCGGGGCTATCATTACGGCCGCATAGCGGCCTATATGGTCGGTGGGACGCTCATAGTCCACCCCATCGGCCGATATCTCTTTTTTGCCCCGTTTCCACTTGCAGCTTATCAGTTCTTCCTTTTCATCATGCTGAAATACTCCTTCCAGCCTGAAGCCATCCATGCCGTGCAACACGTTATTTTGTTGGTATGCAGTGAAGTAACTCTTTGTATAACATAGGTAATACACTGCATCCAGCAGGTTGGTCTTGCCACTGCCATTAAGCCCGGTTATGCAGGTAACAGGGGCCTCAAAGCCAAATGTCGCCGATGTATAGTTACGGAACTGGAGTAATGTTATTTTTTTTAAAGTATTCAAGCCGGGAAAATGGGAACGAAAGTTTTTATATTTTCGCACAAATTTAGAAAATCAGTGCAGACTCCATTCGGTAAAGAAACATATTTATACTGGTACGAGATGATGCTCCTGCTGCGTCGCTTTGAAGAAAAGGCCGGCCAGCTATACGGTATGCAGAAGATACGCGGCTTTTGCCACCTCTACATCGGCCAGGAGGCCGTAGCAGCAGGCACTATGACCGCATTGCGCGATGATGATAACATCATTACCGCCTACCGCGATCATGGCCTCGCAATAGCAAAAGGCATACCCGCCAAAGAATGCATGGCCGAGCTTTATGGCAAAGCCACAGGCTGTACCAAGGGCAAAGGCGGCAGTATGCACTTTTTCTCCAAAGAAAAGCGCTTTTTTGGTGGTCATGGTATCGTGGGCGGGCAAATAGGCCTCGGGGCCGGTATAGCTTTCGCAGAGCAATACCAGGATAGCGACAGGGCTACACTCTGCTTTTTTGGCGATGGCGCGGCAAGGCAGGGCATGCTGCACGAAACATTCAATATGGCTGTGCTCTGGCAACTGCCCGTGGTCTTCATATGCGAGAACAACCATTATGCTATGGGCACATCGGTTGAACGCACATCCAAAGTCCTTGACATATACCGCCTGGCCGATGCCTATGATATGCCCGGAGATAGCGTAGATGGCATGAGCTGCGAAGAGGTGCATAAAGCAATAGAACGTGCCGTGCGCCGTGCGCGCGAGCGTGGCGGGCCGACATTCCTCGAGATCAAGACCTACCGCTACCGCGGCCACTCTATGAGCGACCCGGCCAAGTACAGGAGCAAGGAAGAGCTGGAAGAATACAAGGAAAAAGACCCCATCGACCATGTGCTGAAAACCATACTGGACAATAAATGGGCTACAGAGGAGCAGGTAGAGCAGATCAACGAAAAGATACGCCAGGAAGTAGAGGAAGCAGTACAGTTTGCTGAAGAAAGCCCATGGCCCGATGACGACGAGCTGTATAAAGATATATACGCCGAAGAAAACTATCCTTATATTACAGACTAATTAAATTCGCGAATAACAAACCACACACAATAATCTAAATGGCAAATTCAGCTAGAAACAAACCCGGTGCAGTGCAGGCCGCAGATGATACCAAAGCGCTTGAGAACCTGCAGGTGTTTTATGAAAAGAACAAAAAACGCATTAATACCATCACCACGGTAGTACTGCTGCTTATTGTAGGTACATTAGCCTACTTCAGGCTATACAAAGCCCCCCGCGAAGAAAAAGCGGCTACAGCCATGCACTACCCTCAAATGTATTTTGCGGCCGATTCGCTTGATAAGGCACTTAACGGTGATGGCCAGCATATAGGCTTCCTGAAAATAATGAAAAAATATAGCGGCACACGCCAGGCCAATCTTTGCCATTATTATGTCGGCCTCAGCTATTTACACCAGGGCAACTTCAAAAAGGCGATCAGCGAGCTGGAAGATTTTGACGGCAAAGGCACCCCCGTACAGAGCGCAGCATACGGTGCAATGGGTGACGCTTACATGGAAACAGGGAATGCAAAAAAAGGTGTAGAATACTATACCAAAGCAGCATCCGATAAGGATGATGTAGTATTAACACCCACTTATCTTTTCCGCGCAGGTCTTGCTTACGAAAGCCAGAACCAGCCAGATGAAGCTAAAAAAATGTACACCCGCATACGCGATGAATACCCCAACAGCGACCAGGCTCGCGACATCGATCGCTACCTGGCAAGGCTGGGCACACTTAATTAACAGCTTACCTCTTTTATAAAAATCCCTTTATACCTTTGGCATAAAGGGATATTTTTTTATGGCACGATCACAACACAGTACATCACTGCACGATACAAGCATGCTCAGCAGCCTCAAGCTGGCCAAAGTAGCTATTGTCCATACCGAATGGAACGATAAGATCGTACAGGAACTGCTCAATGGCTGTGAAGGCACCATACACGAGTTTGGCGGCGATATCGTTGCGAAACTTGCTGTGCCCGGCTGTTTCGAGCTGGCTTTCGGCTGCAGGATGCTATGGGAGCATTGCCAAAAGAAAAATGAACTACCCGAAGCCATTATCGCCTTTGGTGCAGTGATTCGTGGCGGCACACCCCATTTCGACTATGTTTGCCAGTCCGTAACCGAAGGTATCACACAACTCAACCTGTCATTACCGGTACCGGTTATATTTGGCGTGCTAACGCTTGATGATGAGGCTCAGGCCTGGGAACGCCTGGGCGGCACACATGGCCATAAAGGTGAAGAGGCCGCTGTTACAGCATTGAAAATGATCGCACAGGCACGCAAACTGAACGGAACCGGGCATTAAAATGCCGGAAACGCTAAACGAACAAATGAAAGTACAGTTATTCATACCATGCTTTATCGACCAGTTATACCCGCAAACGGGTATGAATATGGCGAAAGTATTGGAGCAACTTGGCTGCGAGCTCGTATATAACAACCGGCAAACCTGCTGCGGGCAGCCGGCATTCAACGCTGGTTACCGGAACGAAGCAAAAGCGGTAGGGCATAAATTTCTGCATGATTTTAACAGCAGCAGTTATATAGTTACCCCGGGAGGCTCATGCGCTGGCTATGTACGCAATCATTACGATAAGCTGTTCGATAACAGCTCGGAGCATAACCAGTGCATCGGTGTACAGGAAAAGATGTATGAGTTCACAGAGTTCATAGTTGATGTACTTAAAGTGGAGGACCTTGGCGCGGTATTTAACGGCAGGGCCACATATCACGATGCCTGCGGCGCCTTAAGGGAATGCGACATAAAACAGGCCCCGAGAAAACTACTGCAAAATGTAAGGGGCCTTGAGCTCACCGAGATGAAAGAAGCAGAAACTTGTTGCGGCTTCGGTGGCACCTTTGCCGTAAAGTTCGAGGCTATTTCCACGGGCATGGCACAGGTGAAGACACAAAGCGCATTAGATGCCGGCGCAAAATATATCATATCTACCGATGCCTCTTGCCTTATGCATTTACAGGCCTATATAGATAAACAGGGTTTGCCCTTGCAAACCCTGCATATTGCCGACATACTTGCTGGCAACCAATAGATCTTTTTTGGGAAATTATTTTCTTACCAGCTTAAAGGATATCTTTTCTCCCAGCTTCTGCGTTATTGCGAGGTTGTACCAGCACTTAGCCATATCTTCCAGCAGAGGTACTGTATCATTATCACCAAAATCATAACAATTCGCAAAGCCCATATCTTTTGCAAGCAGCTTCACCATCTCCTTCGCTTTTTTGCTATCGCCTGCTACAAACATATCTACACCCTGCTTTCTGAACGAGGACTTCAATATATCCTCGTAACCTGCGCAGTTAAAACACTTCACCACATGCTCAGCACCGGTGATGGCTTTTATCGCATTGATCGTATGTACGAACTCTACGGGTTTCGGATACACATTGCCTGTTGCCCCTATGATGATCTTCTTACGTACATCATCCATCTGGTAGGCCATCTCGCGTACTTCCTCTGCGGGTATAGCTATGACAATGATATCTGCTTCTGATGATGCAAAACCCACAGTACAGGCATGTATATTCTCAAATTTTTCAAGCAGCGATTCGGAGACAGCGCCCTCTTCCCTTAGGCCCAGGTATATCTCATGACCTGCTTTTGCAAGGCACTGTGCCATGTTTTCGCTTACAGTACCCTCGCCTATTATGGCGATGTTCAAGCTAACAAACGATTTGTATCCCATACAAGAATGGTTATGAAAGAATCAATAAGTAATTACGAAATTTAGAAAAAACATTTAACAAAAACTATCCTTTTTCACTTTTCTCTCTGCACAGTTTCCTTGTTTCGAGCTAATAAGGAGGGATATTTTAACCAAATATCAATCGCTTTTTGCATAAAAACAAAAAAAATTCACCCCCTTTAAACGCTCTTTTTTCACCTCCAAAACCTGCAATACAATCATATGAATATGCCATATATATACATTCAATATTTAAAAATGTTACTTTTTAGTTAAAAAATGTGGATAAAATAAAGGCTCTGCCGGGGGGGCAGAACCTTAAATATATAGTCGAAGGATGATGTTGAACTTAAACTAAAGCAGCATCCAAAGTTATCTCCATGCTATAGGCCTTCGACACGGGGCAGTTGGCTTTTGCATCCTCAGCACACTCTTTGAATTTTGCGGCATCTATACCGGGCACTTTTGCACGGGTTGTAAGCTCACTTTTAGTTATAGCACCGTTCTCAAGCGTTATCACACAGTCTGTCTTTATTTCATCAGGTGTGAAACCTGCAGCGCCAAGTACAAAAGAAAGCTTCATACTGAAACAACCCGCATGTGCAGCGGCCATTAACTCCTCGGGGTTGGTACCAACACCTTCTTCAAAACGGCTTTTGTATGAATATTGCGCATTGCTCAGCAGGGTGCTCTGTGTGCTGAGTGTACCATTACCTTCTTTTCCTGAGCCGTTCCATACGGCAGTAGCATTACGTTTCATGAATATCTGTTTTAGTTAATTGATGAGCAAAGGTACTACTGATGCGCTAATATGCCCACTTTAAGCATTATCTTAAAAACAGGTTTTGACAAATGCTTCGTTTACCTAATTTTGCAGTCCATTCATACCATCTATACATATGCAGCCATCAGTAAAAATATTTTCAGGTACAGGTTCTCATTACCTTGCCGAGCAGATCGCAAAAAACTTTGGTAAAACACTCGGACAGGTGGATATTCAAAAGTTCAGCGATGGTGAATTCCAGCCGGTATTTAAGGAATCTATACGTGGCGATTATGTTTTCCTGGTGCAATCTACCTTTGCCCCCAGCGACAACCTTATGGAACTGTTGATGATGATAGATGCGGCCCGCAGGGCTTCCGCAGGCTATATTACAGCGGTAATCCCCTACTTTGGCTTTGCCCGTCAGGACCGTAAAGACAAGCCCAGGGTCTCCATTGCCTCCAAACTTGTAGCCAACCTGCTTACTACCGCAGGGGCCAACAGGATCATGACCATGGACCTGCATGCACCTCAAATTCAAGGTTTTTTTGATATACCTGTTGATCACCTTGATAGTTCGGCGGTTTTCATACCATATATTGATAATCTTAAGATCGAAAACCTTATCTTTGCGTCCCCCGACGTAGGCAGTACCAATCGTGTGCGCGAAGTGGCCAAGTATTTTGAGGTGGATATGGTGATATGCGATAAACAACGCAAGCGTGCAAACGAGATAGCTGCAATGACGGTGATTGGTGATGTGAGCGGAAAGAACGTGATATTGATCGATGATATATGCGACACAGCCGGGACGCTGAGCAAATCGGCCGCTATAATCAAAGAACGTGGTGCTTTGTCCGTAAGGGCATTTTGTACACACCCCGTTTTAAGCGGCAAAGCTTATGAGAACATCGAGAATTCTCAGCTTGAAGAACTCGTTGTTTGCGATACGATACCACTGAAGGGAAACTGTTCTAAAATAAAAGTGTTGCCCACAGCTGAGCTTTTTGCTGTAGCCATACGCAATACTTTTGAGAACAAGTCGATAAGTTCTTTATTTATTCATAGTAATAGGAAATAGAACCTCAGCCCTAAAGGGCTAAGGTTTTTAACAATATTTCTTTCCTCCCGTTAGGGAGGCCAGGAGTTCTGTTTATACAACAAAATCCGTCCCCTTAAAGGGATACCTTAATTAGAAAAACGTTTTCAACGTCCGGATGTTTGACGGATATGCGACCGGCGCTGAAAAGAAAAAACACTAAAAATGAAAAGTGTAAAGATCGAAGGACAAAAAAGAAGCGAAATTGGTAAAAAAGCTACACGCCAGCTTCGTTCTGAAGGAATGGTACCTGCCGTAATTTATGGCGGTAAAGAAACAATTCACTTTGCTGCACCATCAATGGCCCTGCGCCCGCTGGTGTACACACCCGACTTCCAGGTAGCAGAGATCACAGTAGATGGCAAAGAATACCGTACCATCATGAAAGACCTGCAGTTTGATGTGGTTACGGATGAATTGAGCCATGTTGATTTTCTTGAGCTGGTTGAAGACCGTAAAGTCATCGCAGACCTGCCCCTGAAATTCACCGGCCAGCCCGAAGGTGTAAAAGCAGGTGGCCGCTTGGTTGTAAAAGCCAAAACACTCAAAGTACGCGTACTGCCCAAATATCTTGCAGAGAACATCGAAGTAAATATCGACAACCTCCAGATAGGTGAGAACGTGCGCGTTCAGGATGTTAATGCAGAGAACATGGAGGTGATGAACTCTCCGCGTATCCCGATAGCATCTGTAGTTACAACGCGTGCACTGCGCCAGGCCGAAACTGAAGAAGCTAAAGCCGGTGCTGATAAAAAATAATAAGACAATACTGCTTCAATAAAAAAGCCCCCTGCAAAACAGGGGGCTTTTCATTTCTATTTATTTTTTCCTGTCTTTTAACGGTATCACCAGTTTTAAACCCGACCATACCTCATCCACCGCACATACTTTTATATCTACAAGACCTATGCTTAAGGCATAGTCCCTGATAATATCTTCTGTAACATCAGTGCTTACTTTAGCTGTCTTCTTAGGCCACGATACCCATATCATACCCTCTTGTTTGATCTGCACTTTTAATATGGGCAATACCCTTAGCAGTTGTTTCTCCTCTTTAGTGAAAAAATGAATAAGGTCTTTAGGCGTTCTTTTACCTGCAGATATTTCAATACTTTCAGGCAGGTCTGTAAACAGCTCCAAATAATGTTCAGGTGCATTCACAAGCCCTATTACAAAGCCTTCTTTGATACCTAACTTTTTTGCCAGTGGTGTGGTTGAATAGCCTGCCATAATATCAAACCGGGTTCGCGATCAAATAAAACGTTTTATAAAATAAGCCAGCAGTTCCGTATCCACTTGCTCAATAGGATGTGGTGTTCCCGGCAGCACAGTCATTTGTGCATTGGGCAGGGCCTTATATACGGTCACTGTTTCCTCAAGACTCACCATCCTGTCCCGGTCACCCAGCAGCAGCAATGATGGGACCTGTATTGCTTTATAATCTTCAACTTTCAAAGTATTTTCCCTTCCCAGTGAGGCAAGCAACTCGGCGGTTTTAGATAGCACAATCCTCCAGTCGTTCGGTGCATGGCGTTCTTTAAGCGTTGTGGCAAAGGCGGGCAGCTTTTCCATTATTTTCTCCGCATTCAGCATTTGCACCTCCTTTGCGGCTACATCTTCATCCCAGTGAAATTTTGTAGCCAGGGTCACTACCTTTTGTATCCGCTCCGGGTAATGCCTTGCAAGGTATATGGCAACATAACCGCCCATACTATAGCCAAATATCGACATATCTTCCAACCCTTCGTTTTCCATCAGTTGCAATACCTCTGTAGCAAATAAGGGTATAGAAAATGTAGCTTCGGGAAATGCCCTACCCCCATGCCCCGAAAGGTTGAGGGTATGAACTTTATAGTTCCCGCTGAGCGCATCGGCCAGTGGTTGCAATTGATCGGCTGCACCAATAGCGCCATGTAATAACAAAAGGTTTTGCATGGCATGAAGATATGTTAAAAAGAAAATCCTCCGCATTGCTGCGAAGGACTTTTGTCTTGATTAAATGATAAGATTTCGTATGAAAAAACTGTTCTCTGAGCAATACAAATATCTCCTTTCAACGAAACACGCTTGCTATATTTCAATACAATTAACAGGTTCTTTTCAACTGGTTAACAACTCATTAGCAAGACAAAACAAATCATCATACCGTTTGACCACCTGCACCCTTCACCCGGATTTAGTATATTTAATATAATAAGCATCTACATGAAACGCCTGGCTATCATCACTTTTACAATACCCTTGCTACTGACACTCTCCTGCCGCAATAATGCCCAAAATAAGGAAGCGAACGAAAAATTGGCTTCCATCAAATTGCCGCCGGGTTTCCACATCAGTTATTTTGCCCAAGATGTAGAGAATGCACGTTCTATTACCATGGGTGCAAAGGGGACCCTCTTTGTGGGCACCCGGGAACTTGATAAAGTATATGCACTCACCGATAGCGACCATGATGGCATTGCAGATAAAAAATACATCATTGCCAGTGGCATGAATACGCCCAATGGCGTTGCATTTCATAACGGATCCTTGTATATAGCCGAAATAAGTAAGATATGGCGTCTTGATGATATAGAGGACCACCTTGCCAACCCACCCAAACCGGTATTGGTCTATGATGGCTACCCTGCCGATGAGCATCACGGCTGGAAATATATTGCCTTCGGCCCTGATGGCAAATTATACATACCCGTAGGTGCCCCTTGCAATATATGCGACGACAATGAGCACGATCCCCGCTACGCCTCCATAACCAGGATAAACCCTGATGGCACTGGCTTCGAGGTTTTTGCAAAGGGCATTCGTAATACTGTAGGTTTTACATGGCAGCCCGGTACAAATGATTTATGGTTCACCGACAACGGGCGTGACTTGCTGGGCGACGACCTGCCACCCGATGAACTCAACCATGCCCCGCATAAAGACATGAATTTTGGCTATCCTTATTGCCATGCCGGTTATATCAAAGACCCTAAGTATGGCGACAGGTATAGCTGCGATGAATTCACACCACCGGTTGCCCGCCTGGGGCCGCATGTGGCTGCACTGGGCATGAAGTTCTATACAGGCAATATGTTCCCAGCGGAATATAAGAACCAGGTATTCATAGCAGAGCATGGCTCATGGAACAGGAGCACAGCCATAGGTTACAGGATCACACTCGTAAGGCTTGCGGGCGATACGGCCAAAAGCTATGAAGTATTTGCCGAAGGCTGGCTCAAAGATGGAAGTGCCTGGGGACGGCCGGTAGATATCCTGCAACTGAATGATGGTTCACTACTGGTTTCCGATGATAAGAACAATGCTATTTACCGCATTACATATACCGGCGAATAAGAATTATAACAATCATCCGGAAAAGCTGGCATCATTATTGGATTATTTAGTGCAAACCGGTATTTAAAGTAATCTTTAGCAGAGAAAAAACTGGTTTTGAATATAAAGAATACTAGCTCTCAGGAGCAAACAACACAACAGAACAATTTAAAAACAAGGGAAAATGAAGAACTTAATTAAATGGATACTTTCGGTCACCTTGCTTACGGTAGCTTTTATGACAGCTACGCCGGCCATCAAGGCAAGTGCGCAGGACGACTATGTGTCTTACCAGACGTTTTACGACGACCTCTCCCCTTACGGTCAATGGGTTTACGACCCGCAATATGGCTATGTATGGGTACCAGACGTAGAGTATGATTTTCGCCCCTACTACACGCGGGGCCACTGGATAGCTACAGGATACGGCAATATGTGGGTATCCGACTATCCCTGGGGATGGGCAGCATTCCACTATGGCCGCTGGACATACGATCCTTACTATGGCTGGCTTTGGATACCTGGCAACGAATGGGGTCCGGCATGGGTTAGCTGGCGTTATGGTGGTGGCTATTATGGCTGGGCACCTTTAGGCCCCGGTATCACTGTATCCGTTGCCTTTGGCGATTATTACTGTCCTGATAACTGGTGGGTATTCATAGGCCCGCAATATCTTTACAGGCAGGATTTTCACCACTACTGGAGGGGGCCACGCTATAACGGAGGCATTATTCACAGCAGCCACTTCATACACAACAATTACCACAATAGGTATGTGTACGGCCCGCGCCCCGAAGATGTGCAGAAGGTAACACACCAGCGTATCAATGTGTACGATGTTAACCAGGGACATAAGCCTGGCCGTACAGAGATCACAGGCCACTCGGTGAATGTGTTCCGCCCCGAAGTAAGGGCAGTTGCTACCACAGGCAGGAGGGCCGAACCTTCACAGGCAGTACGTGCACCAAGGCCCGTAGGTACCAAGATGCAGGCTGTTGAAGCCGACAGGAAACCGGAATTCAGGTCCGATTTGCGTAACCAGCAGGTACAGCCTGTACGCAATGCTCCGAATAATAACCTGAACCGTAACCAGGTAGCCCCAATAAGGCAGCAGAATACAAACCGTGCCTTGCCGCAAAATGAGCAACGCTATGATAGCAGGCCGCAACAGGTGCAGCCACAAAGGCAGGCCCCTGTACAGCAACAGCAACCGGTGAGGCAGCAGCCAGGTTACGACAACAGGCCGCAGCAGGTACAACCTCAAAGGCAGGCCCCTGTACAGCAACAGCAGCCCGTAAGGCAGCAACCACGCTACGAAAGCAGGCCGCAGCAGGTACAACCACAAAGGCAGGCCCCTGTACAGCAGCAGCAGCCCGTAAGGCAGCAGCCACGCTACGAAAGCAGGCCGCAGCAGGTACAGCCACAAAGGCAAGCCCCCGTACAGCAACCTCAACGTGTACAGCGCAGTGAGCCCATACAGCGCCAGCAGCCTGCAATACGCCAGGAGCCAAGACGCCAGGCCACACCAGCACCGGCTACCGCACCAGGCAGGCGCGATGGAAGAAGGTAATTCACGCATATATATAAGTAAAGGCGGCCAATGAGCCGCCTTTACTTTTTTGTTATCATAGAAAAATGTTGACAAAGATCATTCCTGCAGCAGCGTATTTTTCGGAAATTTGAAACTAACCTGATCATTTAGCGATCATCCGGCAACATGAAAAAGACCACAACGTTTATCCTGGCAGTATTATTTCTTACATCCTGTCACAGCACTGGCAAAAAAGTAGGGGAAACCGGCACCGAGATAGTGACCAGTATAAAAGAAGGCATTGATAAGAACCTGGAATGTACATTGGAACTATCCCCCGCACTGCAAAACAAAGGCCTTAAAACCGGCAAGTTCATTATTAGCCATAACACCCTAAGTGTGTACTTTATTTTCGGTACCGATCTTAAGGATACGGTAATGGCACGTATATCCGACAAGTATGGGCAGGAATATGGCCGGGCCACTCAGGTCATTGCCGGCAAAAAAAACGAAGCTGCTTTCTTTGACTTCGTTTTCGACAAAAGGACCGATATAGAGCACAAGAGCAAGATCATAATAGAATAAAGGCGGCCAATTGGCCGCCTTTATTTTTATTCTTCGGTGTTTTACCACTATTCTTCTTCGTCAAACTGCAGTACGTCCCTGTTGGCCATCAGCAGTTCAAACTCTTCTTTAGAGCCTACCACCATATCATCAAAGTCGCGCATACCGGTACCTGCTGGTATCAGGTTACCTGTAATAACGTTCTCCTTCAGGCCAAGCAGGTAATCCGATTTACCTGTGATAGATGCCTGCGACAATACTTTGGTCGTTTCCTGGAACGATGCAGCAGATATCCAGCTCTGTGTACCCAGTGACGCTTTGGTGATACCCAGCAACAGCGGTGCTGAGGTAGCAGGTGCTGCATCACGGTAGTCTATCAGCTTCTTATCAGCACGGCGCAGCAGGCTGTTCTCTTCGCGTATCTCGCGCAGGGTTACTATCTGGCCGGGGTGCATGCTTTCAGAATCACCGGCTTCAGTAACCACTTTCTTGTCAAATATCCAGTCATTCTCCTCCATGAATTCGAACTTATCAACTGTATCTTCTTCAAGGAATTTGGTATCTCCCGGATCAACGATGGTCACCTTACGCATCATCTGGCGCACGATCACTTCTATGTGCTTGTCATTTATCTTCACACCCTGTAAGCGATATACTTCCTGTATCTCGTTCACCAGGTATTCCTGCACAGCAAATGGGCCCTTAATGGCAAGGATATCGCCCGGCGTGGTAGCACCATCTGAAAGTGGTGTACCCGCTTTTACGAAGTCGCCATCCTGTACCATGATATGACGGGTAAGCGGCACAAGGTATTTTTTCACCAGCCCTTCGCGCGATTCTACTATGATCTCACGGTTACCACGTTTCACATTACCAAAGGTCACTACACCATCTATCTCTGCTACTACTGCAGGGTTGCTCGGGTTACGTGCTTCGAAAAGTTCCGTTACACGTGGCAGACCACCCGTGATATCGCGGCTACGGCCCAGCACACGTGGTATCTTAACCAGTACTTGTCCGTTAGCAACTGCATCGCCGGCACTCACAATGATGTGTGAGCCCACAGGCAGGTTGTATGATTTTTCCTCCTTACCTTCTACGATGATAGACGGTATCTTGGTTTTGTCTTTTGTTTCAATGACCACTTTCTCGCGGTGGCCGGTTTGTTCATCAGCCTCTTCACGATAAGTAACACCTTCTATTACGTTCTCCAGTTTCACCTTACCACTCACTTCTGATATGATAACGGCGTTGAACGGATCCCATGTACAGATCACATCACCTTTATGCACCTTCTGGCCATTGCTCACTTTCAGTGTCGAGCCATAAGGTATATTGTTGGTAATGAGGAGGCGGTCGTTAGCTACATCCACGATACGCATCTCACCTGTACGGCCTATGACTACTATCTGGGTATCACCTTCGGCATCCGTTGCCTTAGTAGTACGCAGACCGTCGAACTGTACCGTACCGTCGAACCTCGCAACCAATTGCGATTCGATAGCTGAAGAACCCGCAACACCACCCACGTGGAAGGTACGCAGGGTAAGCTGTGTACCCGGCTCACCGATCGACTGGGCAGCTATGATACCTACGGCATCGCCCTTTTGTGTCATGTACCCGGTTGCCAGGTTTTTACCATAGCACTTGGCACATACACCACGACGGCTTTCGCAAGTAAGCACAGAACGTATCTCTACTGAGTCGATAGCACTTTCTTCTATCTGCTTGGCAATATCTTCTGTTATCTCATCACCGGCATTTACGATCAGTTCATCGGTCAGCGGATCGAACACATCATGCAGTGAGGTACGGCCCAGTATACGGTCGTATAATGGTTCTACTATTTCTTCATTGTCTTTCAGTGCCGATGTTGCGATACCACGCAGTGTGCCGCAATCCTCTTCATTGATCACCACATCCTGGGCCACGTCTACAAGACGGCGGGTCAGGTAACCGGCATCCGCTGTTTTAAGGGCGGTATCGGCGAGACCTTTACGCGCACCGTGCGTAGAGATGAAGTATTCCAATACGCTCAGGCCATCTTTGAAGTTTGAAAGGATCGGGTTTTCGATGATCTCCGAACCAGAAGAACCACTACGGCGGGGTTTCGCCATAAGGCCCCTGAGGCCTGCAAGCTGCTTAACCTGCTGTTTCGAACCACGCGCACCTGAGTCAAGCATCATGTACACAGAGTTGAAGCCCTGCTTATCTGCTGCCATCTCACGTATCAGCGTTTCAGTAACACGGGTATCCACGCGCGACCAGATATCGATGATCTGGTTATAACGCTCGTTATTCGTGATAAGGCCCATGTTATAGTTGTCCCATACTTCATCCACTTCTTCATGAGCACTGTTGATCAGTTCTTCCTTCACTTCTGGTATGGTAAGGTCCCTGATATTGAACGACAAGCCACCGCGGAATGCCGTACGGAAACCAAGTGTCTTGATGTCATCAAGGAACTGTACCGTTTTAGGTATAGTAGTATTCTTCAGGATCTGGCCAATGATCTCGCGGAGCGATTTCTTGGTAAGCAGTGCATTCACATAACCATTTTCCTTAGGCACGAACTGGTTGAACAGTACGCGGCCCACGGTAGTTTCCAGCAGTTGCCTTTCCAGTGTTCCGTCTTTAAGACGCACATCAACTTTCACCTTGATGAAAGCATGCAGGTCCACCTGGTTCTCATTATAAGCTATGATCACTTCGTCAGGGCTGTAGAATGCTTTGCCTTCGCCCTTCACAATATCATCGCCCATTGTTTTCTTACCCTTGGTGATATAGTACAGGCCAAGTACCATGTCCTGCGAAGGCAGGGTGATCGGCGTACCATTCTGAGGGTTAAGGATGTTATGCGATGCCAGCATCAGCAACTGGGCTTCCAGTATAGCAGCATGGCTCAGCGGCACGTGTACCGCCATCTGGTCACCGTCAAAGTCGGCGTTGAACGCAGAGCACACCAGCGGGTGCAGTTGTATCGCTTTACCTTCAATCAGCTTGGGCTGGAAGGCCTGTATAGAAAGCCTGTGCAGCGTGGGGGCACGGTTAAGCATGATCGGGTGTCCTTTCAGTACATTCTCCAGGATATCCCAAACCACAGATTCTTTACGCTCCACGAGCTTCTTTGCACTCTTTACTGTTTTTACTATACCCCTTTCTATCAGCTTGCGGATGATAAAAGGTTTGAAGAGTTCAGCCGCCATATCTTTAGGCAGGCCGCACTCATGCAGTTTCATTTCAGGTCCTACCACGATAACCGAACGGCCGGAGTAGTCAACACGTTTACCCAACAGGTTCTGGCGGAAACGGCCCTGCTTGCCTTTCAGCACATCAGAGAGCGATTTCAGTGCACGGCCACCTTCAGCTTTAACGGCATTAGACTTACGGCTGTTATCGAACAGTGAGTCAACAGCTTCCTGCAGCATGCGCTTTTCGTTACGCAAGATCACTTCAGGCGCTTTGATCTCTATAAGGCGTTTCAAACGGTTGTTACGGATGATCACACGGCGATACAGATCATTCAGGTCAGACGAGGCAAAACGGCCACCATCCAGCGGCACCAGCGGGCGCAGCTCAGGTGGTATTACCGGTATGTATTGCATCACGGCCCATTCCAGCCTGTTCTCTACGCGGGTATTCGCATCACGGAAGGCTTCTACCACACTCAGGCGTTTCAGCGCTTCCTGCTTACGTTGCTGCGATGTTTCATTGGCAGCAGCGTTACGCAGGTCATACGATAACTGGTCCAGGTCTATGCGGCCCAGTAAGCTGTGTACCGCTTCGGCACCCATCTTTGCGATGAACTTATTAGGATCTTCGTCAGGCAGGTACTGGTTTTCCTTAGATATAGTATCCAGTATTTCCAGGTACTCATCTTCAGTAAGCAATGCCTGGTGCGTGCTTTCACTGTCTTTCAGGTTCAGCTTCTGGCGTATCAGGTCATCAGCTTCGCCGGCCTGTACTACTACATAGCGCTCATAGTACACGATACTTTCCAGCTTCTTCGAGCTAACGCCAAGCAGGTAGCCTATCTTGTTAGGCAGACTCTTGAAATACCATATATGTACTATAGGCACCACCAGTTTGATGTGGCCCATGCGCTCGCGGCGCACTTTCTTTTCTGTTACTTCCACACCACAGCGGTCGCAAACAATACCCTTGTAACGGATACGCTTATACTTACCGCAGTAGCATTCATAGTCTTTTACTGGGCCGAATATCTTTTCGCAGAACAAGCCGTCACGTTCAGGCTTGTAAGTACGATAGTTGATCGTTTCAGGCTTCAGCACCTCGCCGTATGAACGGTCCAGTATAGCATCAGGAGATGCTAAGCTGATGGTGATCTTGCCAAATCCGGCTTTAGGACGATTTTCTTTCTTTATTGCCATATCTTAAAAAGAAATGTTTTTAAATAATTTTTGTGCTCAATGCTCTTTCAAAAAAACCTTTTATGGATTTAAAGAAAGAACTACTCAAACTTCAATTCGAGACCTAAACCACGAAGCTCGTTTACTAACACGTTGAATGATTCAGGGATACCTGCCTTCGGTACATTGTCACCTTTCACGATCGCCTCATAGGTCTTTGCACGCCCTATGATGTCGTCCGATTTCAGGGTCAGTAAC
This sequence comes from Bacteroidetes bacterium 46-16, assembly GCA_001897835.1. Classification (GTDB taxonomy): domain Bacteria; phylum Bacteroidota; class Bacteroidia; order Chitinophagales; family Chitinophagaceae; genus MKUN01. The sequence goes on along the minus strand of MKUN01000012.1, from coordinate 49,539 downwards.
TCTTGCAGGATGTTTGCAGCACCATATGCTTCAAGTGCCCAAACTTCCATTTCACCGAAACGCTGGCCACCGAACTGTGCTTTACCACCCAGCGGCTGCTGTGTAATAAGGCTGTATGGCCCGATAGAACGCGCATGCATCTTATCGTCAACCATGTGGTGCAGTTTTATCATATAAATGATACCTACAGTAGCCATTTGGTGGAAACGTTCACCGGTTTCACCGTCATACAGGTATGTATGGCCAAAATCAGGGAGCTCAGCTTTATTAATAAGCCCTTCTATTTCTGCAACCGAGGCACCATCGAAGATCGGGGTGGCAAATTTCACACCCAGCTTCTCCCCTGCCCATCCAAGGATGGTTTCATATATCTGGCCCAGGTTCATACGCGATGGTACACCCAGCGGGTTCAGTACTATATCCACTGGTGTCCCGTCTTCCAGGAACGGCATATCTTCTTCACGAACGATCTTCGCAACGATACCCTTGTTACCGTGGCGGCCCGCCATCTTATCACCTACTTTCAGCTTACGCTTGCTGGCAAGATATACTTTGGCAAGTTTCAGTACGCCTGCGGGCAACTCATCACCTATGCTCAGGTTGAATTTCTCACGCTTGTAACGGCCTACTTCTTCGTTGAATTTGATATTATAGTTATGCAGCAGCTGGTTTATCGACTCATCAGTGTCTTTATCACCGGTCCATCCCAGCGGGTTCACATTCTGGTAGTCTATAGAGCTAAGTGTCTTCGAGTTGAATTTACCACCTTTTGATAACACAGGTTCGCCAAAGTTATTGGTGATACCTGCAGAGGTCTTGTCCTTCAGCAGCACCTGTAGCTTTTCAAGCAGCAGGCTTTGCACGTCACTGGTATTTTTCTCGTGTACTTTCTCTATCTTTTCAAGTGCAGCTTTTTCACGCACTTTAGAGTTCTTGTCTTTCTTGGCACGCTGGAACAGTTGCCTTGATATTACGATACCTTCGGTACCGCTTGGCGCTTTCAGCGATGCGTCTTTTGCATCACCCGCTTTATCACCGAATATGGCGCGCAGCAGTTTTTCTTCAGGCGTCGGGTCGGTTTCACCTTTAGGGGTTATTTTACCGATCAGTATATCACCCTCACCTACTAGGGCACCTATGCGTATGATACCATTTTCGTCCAGGTCTTTCGTAGCCTCTTCCGATACGTTTGGTATGTCCGGCGTCAGTTCTTCTTCACCCAGTTTGGTATCACGTACTTCCAGTTCATATTCATCTATGTGTACCGATGTAAAGAGGTCATCACGCACCACCTTTTCATTGATCACGATCGCATCCTCGAAGTTGTATCCTTTCCATGGCATGAATGCCACTTTCAGGTTACGGCCCAGTGCCAGTTCACCTTCCTTGGTAGCATAGCCTTCGGTAAGGAAGTCACCCTTCTTTACTTTCTGGCCCTTGGTCACGCAAGGACGTAGTGTGATGCTGGTGCTCTGGTTCGTCTTCTTGTATTTCGTCAGGTTATACACCTTAAGATCATCTTCGAATGATACAAGGCGGTCTTTGTCGTTACGGTCATAGCGCACATGTATTTCGTTAGCATCTACATACTCTACCACGCCATTGCCATCAGCATGTATCTGGATACGTGCATCACGCGCAGCCTTGCCTTCCAGGCCGGTACCTACTATCGGCACCTGGGGACGGATAAGCGGCACAGCCTGGCGCTGCATGTTCGATCCCATCAGTGCGCGGTTGGCATCATCATGCTCCAGGAAGGGGATCAGTGATGCACTCAGACCTACTATCTGGTTCGGCGCCACATCCATGTATTCCACTTCTTCGCGATCCAGTATCGGGAAGTCACCCGTCTGGCGCGATTTTATTTTTTCTTCTACGAAATGGCCCTTGTCATCCATGGGCACATTCGCCTGGGCTATCTTGGCAAGGTCTTCTTCTTCTGCACTCAGGTAATGATGGTGCTTCAGGTCCACTTTACCTTCTTTTACCTTACGGTAAGGAGTTTCGATAAAGCCCATGTCATTGATCTTCGCATGCACGCAAAGCGTAGAGATAAGACCGATGTTTGGTCCTTCCGGCGTTTCTATGGTGCACAGGCGGCCATAGTGGCTGTAGTGTACGTCACGCACCTCGAAGCCTGCACGCTCACGGCTAAGGCCGCCCGGGCCTAATGCCGATATACGGCGTTTGTGCGTTATTTCAGAAAGCGGGTTGGTCTGGTCAAGGAACTGCGATAACTGTGAGGTACCGAAGAACGAGTTGATAACCGATGACAGCGTACGCGCATTGATCAGGTCGATGGGCGTAAACACCTCATTATCACGCACATTCATACGCTCACGTATAGTACGCGCCATACGGGCAAGGCCCACGCCAAACTGGGCGAACAACTGCTCACCTACGGTACGTACGCGGCGGTTGCTCAGGTGGTCAATGTCATCTATTTCAGCCTTACCATTGGTCAGGCGCACCAGGTATTTTATGATCGATATGATATCTTCTTTACTCAATACTTTCGTATCAAGGTCTATATCCAGGTTCAGTTTGCGGTTTATTTTATAACGGCCAACTTCACCAAGGTCATAACGCTTGTCGCTGAAGAACAGCTTCTCAATGATACCGCGGGCGGTTTCATCATCCGGCGCATCACTGCCGCGCAGCTGGCGGTAGATGTGTTGCACCGCTTCCAGTTCCGAGTTCGAGGTATCCTTGTTCAGGGTATTGTATATGATGGAGAAATCACCGCTCACCTCTTCTTTTTGCAGGAAGATGGTTGGTATACCCATTTCCTGTATCATTGCAGCATTATCTTCATCCAGCACACTGTCGCGGTCCAGAACCACTTCATTACGCTCTATGGTCACCACTTCACCGGTATCTTCATCCACGAAATCCTCTGTCCAGCTGCGCAGTACGCGTGCTGCCAGGCGGCGGCCAATATTATTGCCAAGTGTTTTCTTGTCGGTCTTCACTTCATCGGCCATCCCGAACAGTTCCAGGATGTCCTTATCTGTTTCATAACCAATGGCACGCAGCAGCGTAGTTACCGGGAATTTCTTCTTACGGTCTATGTACGCATACATCACGTTATTGATGTCGGTAGCAAATTCCATCCATGCACCTTTAAAAGGTATCACACGGGCGCTGTATATCTTCGTACCGTTCGGGTGCACACTCTGCCCGAAGAATACACCTGGCGAGCGGTGTAGCTGCGATACAACCACACGTTCAGCACCATTGATAACGAAAGTACCGCGCGGGGTCATGTATGGGATATTACCCAGGAACACGTCCTGCACAATAGTTTCAAAATCCACGTGCTCTTCGTCATTACAGCTCAGGCGCAGTTTCGCCTTCAGCGGCACCGAGTAGGTCAGGCCGCGCTCCATACACTCATCTATAGTGTAGCGGGGCGGGTCAATGAAATAATCCAGGAACTCGAGTACGAAGATGTTACGCGTGTCGGTAATGGGAAAGTTCTCATTGAACACGTTAAACAACCCTTCGTTGTTACGCTTATCAGGCGTAGTCTCAAGCTGGAAGAAATCTTTAAACGATTGAAGCTGGATGCCCAGCAGGTCTGGAGTGTCGGCAACATCATGTATCTTGCCAAAATTCACACGTCCTGTCGCTGTTCGTTTTTGAGGTATAGCCATAGTATGTTTAAACTCTTTTTGAAAACAAGAAACCCCCATACCAAAGGTGCACCCTCCAGTACAGGTTTACATCTGCATTCTAATAAGTATCAGTCAAAATATTTTTGTGCACAAGCTAGCTCCCGGCAAAGGGATTGCAAATATAAGACAAAGAGCTTTAATAAGCAAAAAATATTCCACTTTTAGCAAAATCACTACCTTTTTATCAAAATGTGGAAAAATAAAAGACAAAAAAATGAAAAATACTAATAATACATTTATCATATACAAATAACTGAAGCAACAGGCTGGAATGATTTTTATTGAATTTGGTTAACGTACAGATGCTTTAACCAAAAAATAAAAACATTATGAAAAAGATAATCATTGCAGCCGCTGTTCTATTCAGCACATTTGCTTTTACTTCTTGTAAACGGGACTATATCTGTAAATGCACCACCACTGTAGGCCCTGTTGAAACAACAGATAACCACGACCTGCCAAACCAATATCATCACGATGCAGAACAAGCCTGCCAACGCTTTGAGGACGATGCTAACGCATCTGCACCTGGAACTACAAATTGTAATCTTTAATCTATTAAAAACAGCTAATCATGAAAAAATGGATCATTACTGCTATCGCATCATGTGCCATCGGCGCATTATCACTCACTTCCTGCAAAAAGGATTATCACTGCACATGTACCTATAACGGTTCTGTTGTATATGATCAGGATTTGGGCCATATGAGCCACTCCGATGCCAAAGATCAGTGCAATCAACAATCTACCAGTGTCCTTGGTCAAACATGGGCATGCGGTCTGGATTAAAACACATAAACATATAATACAATACCGTAAACGATTCTATCGTTTACGGTATTTTTATGCCCGGGCAGCAATTTTGCTTGCAACTGAAACTTGCGAAAGCTATATTTACACTTGAACTAAAAAAAATTTTATGAAAAAAATTACACTTGTAGCCGTTGTCTTATTTGTTTGTGCATCCATGACTTCATGCAAAAAGGATTGGACATGTACTTGTTCTGATCCCACTGGCGATTCAGAAACTATTGCCATTAAAGATAAAAAGAAGAAAGATGCACAAAGTGCATGTAATACGCTCGATGTACTTTGGGCAACTGGAGGAGGAAGCTGCGTACTTAAATAAATAACATAGCTACCGGCCTTTAAATCTATGTAAAGTGGCTTTATGACATATTACTCCGTACTGGCACGGGTATTGAATTACCACGAAAATGGTATTTACTAAAATGTATCTGCTATTTACTTTTGCTCTTGAAAAAAATCTGTAATAGATTACTTCGAAGCTTGCAAATTTTCAATTAACAGTATATTTTTGTAACAAATTAAAAAAACCGATAATTATGAAAAAAATCGCCCCAATTGTAATGGTTGCCTTCATTGGCGCATTATCACTCACATCATGCAAGAAAGAATACACATGTTCTTGCTCTTACACAGTTAATGGCCAAACTACAACTTCAGAAGTTAAGTCTGGTACCAAACTGAGTAAAAAAGACGCAAAAGCTTGGTGTACAGCATATACAAATGCTGCTTGGACAGGTCTTAGCTGTTCTTTAAAATAGTTTTTTCGCATTATTTTGACAACAGAGAGCATACATATGCTCTCTGTTTGTTTTTTATGCAGTCGCGCGCTGGTTGATTATGCCTGCATTTCCAAATACTTAAGGATTGGCGGTATTCGCAAAACATATTTCTCATCTTATCTTTAGCCTGTCAATTGCCTAACCGATCTGGCTTACTAATTTTACACATTATGAAGAAAATTGCCACCGCAGTATTTATTTTAATAAGCATCGCCATTGGAGCCACATTTATATACTCCGCCTATACAAAAACACTTCCTATCCAGAGTTTTGAATATACCATTGTTGACGTTACACATATGCCCTGGTTCTTTGCAACCTTATTGGCAAGAGTATTAGTAGGTTTTGAAGCTGCACTTGGCGTATCCATTGCCCTCCACCTTTTCGGTCGCAAAAAATGGGTCTTAAAAACGGCATTGGCATTGTTGCTGGTATTCAGCATATACCTCGTATACCTGTGGATAACCCAGGGCAATAATGTAAACTGCGGTTGCTTCGGCGATCAGATATGGATGAGCCCCTCAGCCTCCTTGCTGAAAAATGCTGTGCTCATCTTACTCCTCCTCTTGTTGATCCGTTTTCACAAAGGCCTGGCATTTAAATGGTCCTGGCTCGCCGAAACACTTATCTTCATCGGCCTCCTGGCTACAGTTTTTATCTACTTCCCTGTACTCTTCGAAAAACAGGCTTGGCTGGGCAAAGACCATTACAAACTCGATCTTTCGGCGCTTTACGCACCGGGCAAAAAAGATGCTCCTGCTATCGACCTGAATAGTGGCAAACACATCATCGGCTTCTTCAGTCTCGGCTGCCCCCATTGCCGCAAAGCCGCACTCAAAATGCACATTATGAAAGAAGAAGACCCTTCATTACCTTTTTATATGGTAATTGTGGGCAACGACAAGAATTTTAAGCCATTTTTCGATGAAACAAAAGCCACAAATATCCCCTATACCCGCCTTGAAGAAGAACCTTTTAAAGAAATTGTAGCCAAAAGATCCAATGGCGAGGTCATCATTGCCATACCCCAGATCGACTGGGTGGATAACGGATGGGTCGAAGCCCAGCCTAACTATATCATTTTCAGCCAGGATGAAGTGGAAAAATGGCTCAAAAAGAGTTCTGCAAACTAAACAGGAAACTATTTTGAAAAAAAATAGCTAAAATTCATTTTTGGCTTAAAATTTGTGGCAATATAACTGAGATAATACCCCAGGCATTTGTCTTACTTATACAAACTTTGAAAACAGTAGAAGAAATGGCTTATCAGTTACCCCGGCGTCCTCACATTGCCTCCCGTTGGCTTACCGCAACATTAGTTGGAATATATGCAGTAATCATAGCGCTAATACTGCTCTTAAGCACAGATAGCAGCGGCAATATCAACCGCGATAAGAAGTCAGGTTATTCAGGTAATTCGGGGATCAATAGCAGGATCGACAAACCGGTAAGCGCATACAACAACTAAAGCGCTGTTTGTACTCAAATTGTGTGTTAATGGTTATTATAAAAAGATAAGCCCCTGCTCAGGGGGCTTATCTTTTTATAAATACTTCGATGCATATTATTCTTCACTTCCTTCCTGCTCCTGCATGATCAGCTCATTCATCGTTGTTTCCATTTGCTGGGCATGTGCTTTATCGCCTATCGCACCATACATTGCTGCCGCTATCCTGTACGATTGTATATTACCTGGGTCCATTTTTATACCCCGGCTTATTACATCTATGGCCTTTTTTACACTATCTATATTCTGTGTGCTGAATAAGGCAATCGCATAGTTACTGTATATCGTTTCGTCATTCGGGTCCAGCGTCATTGCTATACCATAGTGGGCTGCAGCATTAGCGTAGTCTTTTGCCTGCATGTACTGTCCGCCCGTATATACAGCATTGTCTGCCTCTGTCCAGTTCATTATAGCATACAAAGGCGTGTTATCAGCCTTTATAGTGCTATATGCGTCTTTAGGAGGGAAATAATTACCCTGCAATAAGTCCTTAGATATGAACCGGCTGTAGAAAAGGCCGTAATCCCACTTCTTATTATAGCGGTCGTCATAGCGTGCATATACACAGAGTATCTTTGGGTTTATGGTCCACACGTATGGCCAGAGCGGGTCTATACAATTTGTGCCGATACGTATCGTATCCCTGGCATGATACAGGTCTTTATCCTTTGCCAGCTTATATACAGCCTGTTTCAGGGCATTCATGTAGTAATCCGTTTCATAATGCCCGTATGCACCGTCTATACCACCTACAAATTCATTAAAGTATACCACTTCATTCGGATAATTGGCAATGCTCCACTTCGTTGGCAGCAACAGCCCAAGCACAATTACTGCCACAAAAGCATACTGGCCATACTTGCTTTTGATCATGTCGATGAACGTACAGAAGGTAAGTGCACTGATCACCACAAGTGCCGGGTAGATGAAGAAAAGATGTCGCCAGCCATCATACAAGGGCGATTTCTTATAGATCACGTACAATAGCGGGAACAGTGCCACAAAAAACAAAAAGAATAAACTATGGAACTTATACTTTTTGAGGAAAAACAAGGCTGGCGAAGCATAGATACCAAGCAATATGATAATGGGTGAGCTGATCGATATCCATTTAGGTATATAGTACCAGGGCACATTTGAGCTCATAATATGCTTGTCATCGAAGAGCATCCTTATACCGGTGGAGAATTGCGACATTTCCCCCAGGGCATTGAAAGGGTGATCAAGCGGGCCTTCGAGTCCGTATGGCCAGAAGATCAATCCCACGGCATAGCCTGCGATACAGGCCATAATACTGCGTATAACATACTTCCGTATTTCCTGCCCGCTGAGTTTATATTCATCTTTCCAGTTGAAGAAATACTCAAGGCCTATGCCTGCGGCAAGGAACGGGATCAGGATAAGCCCGCCGATCCTGATACTTATGGCCAGGCCGATCGACAAAGCCAGCCACAGCGTATCTTTAAAGGTAGGCTTGGGAAATGCTTTGATGAAGCGGATAATAAAATAAATACCCAGCATCATACCCAGCGCAAAGGGCACGTCCTTGGGATTGTTCATGCTCTGCCCGAAAAACCGGGGCGACAGGAACAGGAACCATGCGGTAAGAAATCCTGCTCCCCAGCCTTTATATTCCTTTGCCAGCATTGCCGACACTGCGATCAGCAGGAAACCGAACAGGGCTATGATAAAATGTCTTGTATTATACTCATCCGTTGGCAATATCTTATTTACAGTTACACAGAGCAGGTCGAAGAAGCCGCCATAATAGGCCAGGTTCTTATACTCCATGCACGATTTGTCTTTACCAAAGCTGGCATAGTAGTCATATACTTTCTCGCCATAAGTATTTTGGGTGAATTCGTCACCTGTAATACCAAAATCCTTACTTGCCCACAGCATCACGATACACATAAAGGCCAGGCTCAGCAATGTGGCCAGCCTGAGGTCGATCTTTTTGCTTGTTTTTAGCTCCACGTTTAGTAATTAATGCTGTCTTTTAAATGCTTTTTTTGTTTTTATCACTATCCGCATCGTCTCCAGGAACATGTTCAGACCGTCTTTGAACAGGCTTATTTTGCTGCCGTCTATTGCATTCCACTGCAGGGGCATCTCCACTATATTTATTTTGTCCAGTTGGGCCTTATATAGTATCTCCACATCATGGGCCCAGCCATAGGTCTGCAGGCTGCCGAAATATTTTTTTGCTACCCCTGCAGCATATAGTTTAAACCCGCATTGCGTATCCTTTACTTTCAAAGGTATCAGCAGTCGCACCACTAAATTAAAGATATTGCCCGCCACTTTCCTGTTATTCTGCTTTTTTATTACCGAATCCTTATGCTCGCGCGATCCAATGTATATAGTGTGCTCATCCGGCTGCCAGTTCATTTGCTCCATCCATTTCACCAGTTCTGAGGGTGGCGAAGCCATATCTGCATCCAGTGTAAGTATATAATCGCCCCTGGCATGCAATACACCATTGCGCAGCGCTCCCCCTTTGCCGGTATTCTCCTGGCTTATGATCGTTATTAAATTGCTATGTGCCTGGTAAACAGCATGTTCATGCAGCAGCTTAAAGGTATCGTCCTTACTGCCATCGTTAACGATGATTATTTCCAGCTCACCTTTCCACATGTTGATAAACGGCTCAATACCACTGTATAAAAGACCTATCCGCTCCGCTTCATTGTAACAGGGTACAACCAGGCTCAGGCGTATAGATGGGCGTGCATCATTCATATATTAGTTCAAGTACAGTCTAAAGAAACCTGCGTGTCCCGGCAGGCCGCAGATTGGCTAAATTTACAGACAAGTCTTTAATTTAAAAATATTTTTCTCAATCAGATCTATACGGTCCCGCACAAAAAAATAGTCCCGTTAATGCGGGACTATTTAAATATTACATTGCCGGCCGGCACATTATTCAGCAGGTGCTTCTTCAGCAGCAGGTGCTTCACCACCCTCTTCTACCTCGGCAGTTTCTTCAGTTGCAGCGGCGCTGGCAACTTTAGCAGCTTGCTTTTCTTCTACCAGGCGTACCGATTCTTCGTTGGCGGCATGGCGTTTTTCCTGTTTGTGCTTGCGGTGTGTTTCTTCACGTTTTGCTACCAGCTCTTCGTGCTCACCGTTCCATTTTTCAAACTTGTCCATGGCAGCCTTCTCGTCAAAGAGGCCCAGGGCCACACCACGCATCAGGTGCTTCAGGTACAGCACACCCTTGAACGACAATATCCTGCGGCAGGTATTGGTAGGCTGTGCACCCTTCTGAAGCCAGTAGAGCGAACGCTCGCGGTTCACGCGCACGGTTGCAGGCACGGTCAGCGGGTTGTAAGTACCGAGTTTTTCAATGAATTTACCATCGCGGGGCGCTGCACTATTGGCAACTACGATGAAATAGAATGGGCGCTTTTTAGACCCATGGCGCTGTAGGCGGATCTTTACAGACATAAATAATAGAAATTATTTGTGTTTAACAATAAATTTTCAGGACTGCGAAGTTAAGTAAAAAGTCAAAAGTTAAAAGCCAAAAGTTTATATAATTTTTATAATCATAAATAATATTTCGCTTTTAAGCATTTAGCCTTCAACCTTATAGTCTCCCCCCAAAATTGGTCAACCGGTCAACTACCTCCTCGGCATCATGCCACCCATACCCGGCATCATGCCGCCCATGCCTTTGAACTTGTTCATCTGGCCCATCATCTGGCGCATCTGGTCAAATTGCTTCATGAAGGCATTCACCTCGGCTATATCCTTGCCGCTGCCTTTGGCTATGCGCTGGCGGCGTTTGGTATCTATAACATCGGGGTTATTGCGTTCGTATGGGGTCATGCTGTTGATCATGGCCTCTATGCCCTTGAAGGCGTCATCTGATATATCAATTTCTTTAATAGCCTTCCCTACCCCCGGTATCATGGCCAGCAGGTCTTTGATGTTACCCATCTTCTTGATCTGGCCCAGCTGCTCCTTAAAGTCCTCGAAGTCAAACTTATTGGCCCTTATCTTCTTCTCCAGTTTCTTGGCCTGCACCTCGTCATACTGCGCCTGCGCACGCTCCACCAGGGTGGTGATATCGCCCATGCCCAATATACGCTGCGCCATACGCTCGGGGTAGAACACATCCAGCGTATCCAGCTTCTCGCCCATGCTTACGAATTTGATGGGCTTCTCCACCGTGTACTTGATGGTGAGGGCCGCACCACCGCGTGTATCGCCATCCAGCTTGGTGAGCACCACCCCCGTAAAGTTCAGCCTGTCGTTGAAGGCCTTGGCGGTATTCACCGCATCCTGGCCCGTCATCGAGTCCACCACGAAGAGGATCTCCTGCGGGTTCACGGCCTTTTTAATATTGGCCACCTCGGTCATCATGGCCTCGTCCACCGCCAGGCGGCCGGCCGTATCTATGATCACCACCCTGTGCCCCTTCTCTTTGGCATAGGCTATGGCGTTTTGTGCTATGCTCACCGCATCCTTGTTCTCGCGCTCGGTATGCACCGGCACCTTTATCTGCTCGCCCAGCACATTAAGCTGGTCCATGGCCGCGGGGCGGTATATATCAGCCGCTACCAGCAGGGGGTTCAGGCCCTTTTTGCTCTTTAAGAAGCTGGCCAGCTTGCCGCTGAAGGTGGTCTTACCCGAGCCTTGCAGGCCCGCTATCAGTATCACCGTAGGCTTGCCGCTTAGGTCCAGTTCTTCTTCCTTGCCGCCCATCAGCTCGGCCAGCTCATCCTTCACTATTTTCACCATCAGTTGGCCGGGGCTTACTGCCGTAAGCACCTTCTCGCCCATGGCCTTATCCTTTATGCGGTCGGTAAGTTCCTTGGCTATCTTATAGTTCACGTCGGCATCCACGAGGGCGCGGCGTATATCCTTGATGGTAGCCGCTACGTTTATTTCGTTGATGCGTCCTTCGCCCTTTAGCTGTTTAAACGCGGAGTCTAACCGCTCACTGAGATTCTCGAACATTATTGTCTTAGGTCAAATTTAAAAGTCAAAACCTAAAAGTGGTTTTGGGCTTGCGAAGTTAGTTTAAATTGTATAAATTACTGTACTTTGAGTAGTCGAAGAATAAATATCCATGAGCAAAGTTTTAGACTGTGTAATTATCGGAGCAGGTCCATCAGGTCTTTCAGCTGCTAATATTTTAGCGAAGGAAAATATTGATTTCATAATTATTGAAAAAGGAGATTACTTATACAATAGAAACCCGCAAATCCCAAAGGACATCGTTAGTGGAATAGGTGGCGGTGGGCTTTATTCAGATGGAAAAATTTCCTTTTATCCGTCAGGCTCTAAACTCTATCAGTTGAAATCTGAACTCTTACTCCAATCATATTTGGAATTAGAAAAAATATTAAATCATTTTTCTATTGCAATACCTGCATTTGATGAGAATTGGCTGTTAACGACAAGTGCAGCTGAGACATTTACTATAAAAGATAACCAAAGAATACATAATAAACAATATAATTCTGTTGTTCTATCTGATTCACAATTATCAAACCTAGGCTTCTACTTATATGATCAAATTGGTAGGAGCAAATTTCTAGTTAACCATTCTGTAACCGATATCCAGAAAGAGGGAAATATATACCATGTTTCGATAAAAAATAATGAAGGAGTTCTTCAAAACATCAAATGTAGAAATATCATCTACGCTGGAGGTAAATTTGGATCACTTGCCTTGTCCAAACTTATTGGAGAAAGCAATCTGACCTTCAAAAAATTTGAAGTAGGAATAAGAATAGAAACTAACCATGAGGATTTTGATTTTAAAGATTTGAAGCAGACAGATCTAAAATTATTAATCAGAGATGACAAAAGAGAAGGCATTGAATTTAGAACATTTTGTTTTTGCAGAAATGGATATATAGTTCACGGTGAATTCGAAAAAATATCATCTTTTAATGGCGTCTCTAATAAATCAAAATATTCAAAAACAAATTTTGGAATAAACTTAAGAATAGAAAGTGAAACTACTTTTTTAGAATACAAAGATGGTTTACTTGGTTTATTAAATAAGGATTCAATCATTAATCAACCAATTGCAGACTTCCTAAATGACAACAATACAACCTGGGCTCCTGAAATTCATGATTCGTACAAACACTGTTTACAGACATATTTTCCGCAACTATGTACTTCCCGAGCAAATGTCACAGGACCTAGCTTTGAATATTTTGGATATTATCCTCTATTAAATAACGAACTAAAACTTCATGATAGCAATTTTTGGGTCACTGGAGATTCAACTGGGGATTTCCGAGGATTACTGCCGAGCTTAGTAAGTGGATTTCTCGCTGGAAATTCACTCGTCAATAAGCTAACAAGAGAAAAAGAAGGATTATATGACCTTGTAAGGATTAAACCTAGCTTAACTACTAAAACAAAAACAATCTTTACTGCACAATCAAAAAAGTTCTTTTATTGCAAAGATGCCATTTGCGAATTTGTATTCAATCGTAGCGGTATTCCAATAAACCCATTTCAAGTATTTGGATACTTTTTAGGCGACAGAGTTGATAGGGATTTAGTCAGAAAAGGTAATAATGAGTTAATTGCAAGATGTGATGAACTCTGGGTTTTTGGTCCTATTGCTGATGGCGTACTTTTTGAAATATCACGCGCATATGAATTAAAAATGCCTGTTCGCTTCTTTTCTATTGAAACGTACGCCAATAGTATTGAGGAGATTACAGACTCAACCAAATTAGTGTTTGAACCTGAAGTTCATGCCCAAATAGGAAAAGAAAGATTGATAAAATTTATAGAGCGGTCATACGAAGGCGATGTAAAACGAAAAAGGCAGCTTTCAATTTTCGATGACATTCCTAAGAAATGAGTTTCTTAAAAAACAAACAGCAACCAACCTACCTACACTTTTTAGATAGGGAACTTCGAAGAGCCGAAGACACTAATTATTCTGATAATATAATTCTTGAGGCTCTTGTAATAGCTGTTTTTAATTCTCTAAATTATTGTTATAGCAGTGCTTCTTTATTGCAAGAGAGTAATCAACTATTCCCAAAATCGATAGACTTACTAAAGCATTTAGAGGTTGCAGGTATAGTCCATTTACTTACAAACGAACACTCATTTGAAGAATTTATTCAATCCAGAAGGAAAATATATGCCGACAACTCCAATAGATATCCAATGTATTTTGACAAAGCAGATCAAACACTTTGGCCAACAAATCCGACATTCATTCAATCATCCACAACTAAAACATTAAAGCATAACCTATTAGATTGGCTTAACGATGAGGGCTCGGATATCAATTTAAAAAGAAGATCATTTGAGGCTAATATCTTAAAACAATTTGAGCAAACTTTACATCAGGAAAAAGGCAAAGCTATAACACTCGATTTATTACTCAATAAAGAGCAACTAAACAATAATGAAATAAGAAGAAGTGCCGGTCGAGTTGTTTCATATTTTTACACAAAAAGATACCTCGATTTATTTAATGGAGACATACTATGCAATCTAAAGGGATTAACTTTTTATGACATTCTTTCATCTAATCCACAACTAAACGATGTAACAATAATTAGGAAAATACTAAACCGGTTTTCAATCCCAAGTTTTTTCATAAAGGACAATGGGTTTGATATAGGGAAATTTATTGCTTACGTAACTAACCCAATTTTTAAAGAGTTCCAAGTTGAACTGTTTTCAACAATTGAAGCCTTGTTAACTTTTACCGCGAATGAAACAAAAGACATGATGTGGTCATTGAGAATCTTTGAAAGCATTAATATTTCTGAATCGATAGATAACAAACTACAGCCAGCCCAACATCTACAACAGAGCTACATACTACTTTCTAACATAACTAAAATACTTTGCAATAAACATAAACATTTTGATACTCCATTTCTTATGGCTAAAAATGAACTTTCGCAAAATAAGCGAGTATTAATAGTTACTACAACTAAAATTGAAGCACAATCGTTTATAGAATCGATGACAAAAATCGGGAGAATACCTAAATCATTTACTTTAAAAAAATTGACGTTTTGGAATTTCGGAATTTTGAACGGAAGTGAAATTTTAATGCTAAAGCTTGGAGATATGGGTTCTTCTAAAACTAGTGGGTCAACACTTATCGTAAAGGAAGCAATAGACGCAATTAAATTTGACTTTGTGATTATGCTGGGGATTGCCTTTGGATTAAAACAAAGAAAGCAACGTATCGGTACTATTCTAGTATCTCGTGAATTAGAAGATTATGAGTCTGCTAAAGTCTCATCGGACACAACCATTCAACGAGGACACAATATTCCCGCAGGGCCTACCCTTCTTAATAGGTTTGATAGCGCATCCATAACATATAATAAAGCCGAAGTAGAAATTGGATTATTTATTTCTGGCGATAAACTTGTCGACGATAAAGAACTTGTTGATCAGTTAATAAAAAATTTCCCGGAAGCTATTGGTGGAGAAATGGAAGGTACAGGTTTACAATCAAGTTGTCATCGAGAACAAATAGAGTGGATAGTTATTAAGGGAATATGTGATTGGGGTTATAATAAAGATGTTCCAACTAAGGAAGATGATCAACTTCTTGCAATTAGAAATGCGTGTGATTTTTTTATCTTTACGCTTACCCAATATCCACTTTAAGGCCCCAACTGGTTTAAGTTTAGCGATAGCGTAACTTAAATCCACTAATAAAACGAATTCTCCGACTGGCAGCATTTGCACCACCGCCCAAACAAGGCCAATGTGTCCATCATGTGGATATGATTATTTGCTCCTGCCCTCCCCACCATCCTACCTTTGCGGCAAAAAAGACATTTTTTAAACTATATCTCCTTAAAACTCTACGTTACTCTCCAACTTCACAACCAATCAACCAAATCAACTCAATCAACCAACATGAAACAAGACCCGCGTGAACGCGCCTACAACCTCTATTTCCACACCAACCTCAGCCAGCAGCAGATAGCAGAGCGTGCCGGCGTCAGCAGCCGCACCATTTACGAATGGATGAAGCAGGGCAACTGGAAGACCCTCAAAGCCACATCAAGGCTTATGCCGGCGCAAATAGTGGACGATATCTACAACCACATTTCACACCTCAACTGGACCATCAAGAACCGCCCCTTCGAGGACCGCTACCCCACCAAAGCCGAGGCCGAGACCCTGCGCAAACTTATTTTCTGCATACCACGGGTAAAGCTCAACGTATCCCGTGGCGAAAGCGCCCAGGCCATGATCAACTTTGTAGGCTGGCTCGAGCAGCGCAATAAAGATGCTGCCATCTACTTCACCGACTTCATAGATGAATACCTCCACGCCCCGCGCAAAAAAGGAGCCGAGCCCTACGAGTTCGAGTACGATGCCGACCAATACTACAACCCCGCCGACTTCCCCCACCGCCAGGAAGAAACCTTCGAAGAACACATCAACGCCTCGAACGCCTCCGCGAAAGAAGCCCGCAAAGCCTCTGCGCAATCCACCCCACCCGCGTCATTGCGAGGCACGAAGCAATCTCAAGACAACACCGATCAGGAAGCCAGACCCCAAGCGCCCGAACAAATTCCCCCTTTCACAGCTACCAGTCCCGCTTCTTCAGCGGAAGGCGACAGTTCCGAAACAACGAATGTTGTTGCGGAACGGGGGGATATACAGTCGAGCCCTGCACCCCAGCCCCGTCAAAGCGAAATTTCACACAACGTCCCCCCTTCTCCACAAGTGGAGAAGGGGCCGGGGGATGAGGTAAACCCGAACCAAACAACCCTGTCCCAACCGGAGGTCGGGAGAAGCAAATCAGAAGCACTATCCACATACCCCAACACCACCAAAAACCTTGACAGTCAAGCATCTCCGTCCAACATATCCACACAAACCGCTTCCGAAAATAAAAACCCTCCAACCGGAAGCAATGACCTCCCCGACGACATCCAAAAGATCTTCGATAGCTGGCAAAAAGAGATACAGAAAAGCAAGCGAAGGCGCCATTGATATACTATATAATACCCTATTTTGTATATTTAAGAAAAACCACGTATGAAACATCTATTATGGGCCCTCGCCCTGCTATCAGGCAGCACCGCTTTCGGCCAGTCACGCAGCGATTATGAGCAGGTCATGGCACAGTACGAGCATTATTATAACAACGGGAATGGGGATAGTATTATCTATATGTTCTCGGATGAGGATGGAGTGGCCTATAAACAAAAGCGTTTGGACGCGCTTAAAAATAAAAAATGGGAGCAGCCTTATGGCAGGATGCACTCCTGGAAATACGAAGGGGTTGATACCAGTGAGGGTGGAGGTGATATGGAGACCGCGGTGCGCTTCTTCCTGGTCAGCTTCGACAGCTCTACCCACGCCATGAGTTTCTCGCTCGATAAGCAAAACAAATTCCTGACCTTCCGGCCCATGACCATGACAGACTACATCAACAGCAAGCTTAGGAAATATTACAAGGGCAAAGGAAAGGAATTCTACCTGCAATACGGGGATGAGAACCGGCAGGACGCAAACAAAAAGAAGAAGAAGAGATCTTAATGATCGGCAATGCTTAATTTACTGTACAGGTCTTTCTTAAAACTTTCCTAAAAGCTTTAGAAAGTTTGGCACTTACGAAAAGTATCGTACATTTGCTTACGAAGTAATTCGTAGATAAATAACGCATATGGAAGCATGGATACAATCGATAGCATGGGCACTGCTCTGCTCACTGGCACAGGGGCTGCTGGTGTATGGTTCCTTAAAGCTACTCTTTCGCCTGGCACCGCAGCTGCCGGCCAATGCGCGTTATCACCTGGCACTATCGGCACTGGGCATCCTGCTGCTATGGTTTGCCGGCACATGGTGGCAATCGTTCCGGGAGCTTTATGCAGCCGGGCATGCCGGCAGCGGCAGGGTTACCATTATATACCTGGAGCAGTTTTTGCAGGCACCCGGTGCAGCAAAGTATAAGCAGTTGCCCGGCATATTGCATGCCGCCTATCCCTGGCTGGCCGCTTGCTACCTGCTGGGGCTGGCACTGATGCTGCTGCGTATGCTTACGGGTATCATAGCACTCTTTGCGCTGCGGTCATCGGGCCGCCTCCCGGCAAGTGCTGCTCTTGATGAACTGCTGCTATCGCTGCAAAGAACGATGGCCAGTAAAAGGCGGGTACAGCTTTCCCTTTCCAGCCGTGTGCAGGCACCTGTGGTTATCGGCTTCCTGAAGCCCCTCATCCTGCTGCCTGCGGCAGCAATAGCCCAACTGAGCATGGCACAAGTGGAGACGATACTGCTGCACGAGCTGGCCCATATCAGGCGCCACGACTACCTGGTGAATATATTGCAAAGTGTTGCAGAGGCCCTGCTGTTCTTCAATCCCTTTGTATGGATGATATCGGGCATAGCCCGTTGCGAACGCGAGTATTGCTGCGACGACCTGGTGCTGCAATATAACGGCGAGCCCCTGCTCTATGCCCATACACTGGCGGCACTGGCGGCACAAAACAAGCACTCACCCCTGCTGGCCATGGCAGCCACAGGGAACAAACACCAATTACTAAACCGGATAAAACGTATTATGGAAACGAAAAAGAATCCTTTTAGCTACAGCAGGATGGCTGCTGCCATCCTTATCGTTGCAGGCATCAGTTGCTCAGCGGCATGGTGCTCACCCAGCTTTACGGGCCCCGGCGATGGCAATAAAACCGAAGCAACAACAAATGCTGCTGCAGAGCCGGCCAAAGTGGCCAATAATGCGAGCGAAGAGCAAATACTGGTACAGCACTTGCTGCAGGACGGCATTGTGGACGAGATAAAGGGCTTCACGGTAGATAAGCAGCAGGACAAACTGATCATCAACGGGCAACAACAAAGCGCAGAGCTGGCAGGCAAATACCTTAAGGGTCTGCAAAAAGCGGAGATGCATGTACAGGTATTCTCATTTGAACAGCGGTTAAGGATGCACCCCGAAGCGGGCCTGATGCAAAACATGATCCCCGTTTCCTTCTCCTCACCCTGCGTGGACTATGGCAAGCAGCCGGGCTGCTAAGTGCATGCCGCATAATATGAGCGTTAGCAAGCGAGGATCTTATACCATGCAGCAGGCCACGAAAAGCTGAATAAAAAAACTGCCGCGAAAACATCCACGGCAGTTAGTTACGATTATATATTCTTATTGGATCGTGATCTTCTTTAAAGTGGTACCATATACATCGGTGATACGAATGAAATAGATACCGGGTACTGCTGCAGGCAGGCTTAGCTTATTGCTGCCTTTAAGCAATTGCTGCTGCAGCACTAACCTGCCACTATAGTCGAACACCTGGGAACTGGCTGCACTACCCGTAAGCACATAAAAACTACCATCGTTAGGCACCGGGTAAATGACAGGTTCGCGGCCGGGCAGCAGAGTAGCAGGTACGGCTTCTGTCTCTATAAAATTAGGCGTACACCTGTCATCACTACTGGTGGGTACCAGGCTGGTGGTTTTTGCCGTTATGTCGCCACTAACATTGATGCCCAGGTGACCGCCGGCATTATCCCTGTTGTATATTTTCAATACATGCCTGCCGGGGGC
This sequence comes from Bacteroidetes bacterium 46-16, assembly GCA_001897835.1. Lineage (GTDB taxonomy): Bacteria > Bacteroidota > Bacteroidia > Chitinophagales > Chitinophagaceae > MKUN01. The sequence goes on along the minus strand of MKUN01000012.1, from coordinate 30,221 downwards.
CAACCATAATGTGGGATGCAGTGAAATAATATCGGTGCAATAATACTGGGCATGGGCCACAGGATTGGGTGCTATATAAAGTATGTTATTATCGACTTTAATGGTATCAATAAGGTCATCACCAAGCACGTCGAGGTTAAAGGTGAGCGAATCGCTGCTACAAAGGGTAAAACACCTGTCGTATTCATAATAATCGCCAATGGCATTATCTAAAGAAGGGTTCTGGCCACCTGCATCGCTATAAACTGATAACCACTGGCTCATGTGCACTGTATTCTGAGTGGGATTTTGGTTGCAGGTGCCGCCCGGGGTAAAGTATGCCCAGTAAGTGTAAAGCACTGTATTGGGTACTTTCATTACATAAGGGAAACCACCGGCATTAAGATAGGCGCCCGTATAGGCATATGGACTGGCAGGCCTGGGATTATAATTCTGGGTGAGGCGTGAGACGATCCAAAAAGAGTCTACATTATTGTTGGGCGTGGTATAATAAGAATTGCCTCCGTAACCTGCATCATAAAGTGTGGTATCAGAGATATTGTGATTGATACCAGTAGAAACAATAATCTTGCTCGTGAGAGCATCTCCTGTACAATTGGGGTTAGTGCCTATAGCATATGAAGGGGTGTACTGTCCAATAGCCAAAAATGCGAGGAGCAGTTTAGGTAGTTTTGCGGTGTTCATAATTTATTTTTTTTCATTTCAAATATACACAAATGAAGAAATAAAAAAGAATTATGGGTGAAAATGTTCTTTAGCCGGGACCGGCCAGCAGTATTTACACTTTCGCCCAACCAGGCTCATGTGTCCACGATGTGGATATAAATCGTTTACCCCACTCCTCACGGACGAAAAATCCTTATATAGAAAATAAAAAAACAAGCAGGCCATATGCTCCGGGCTTATTACCGGCTTAACAGGAGCGGGGCATTTTATGCGTTTATCATCTTCAATCCTTAAGAATTCCATACATTGTTGCAAATACATATTTGTATGTTTACATTTACATTCTTATGAAATTATTGCAAATAGGCAGCAAGTATGGCGACTCCGACCTTGTAGCCTTTCAAAAGAAGTTCCTGATATACCAGGGCACTGCTATGAGCGGTGGCGGGGTTTTGTGGGGTTGCCTTCTATTGTTTGCAGGCATACCGGCACCCAGTATAGTACCCTTTGGGTATATAGTGCTCACGGCCGCCAATTTCTGGTTCTTTCACAAGACGAGGAATCTCTCGATAGTACGCCATATCCAAACATCGATAAGCCTGGTACTACCCTTTGCACTGCAATGGTGGCTGGGGGGCTTCGAGCAATCGGGCGCGGTAATGTTATGGGCCATTCTTGCCCTGGCCTCATCGGCCTCTTACCTGGACCTAAGGTCGAGCCTGTTTTGGCTGGGGGCTTTTATCCTACTTACCGTAGGATCTTTCTATGCCGATGATTACCTGAAGCTACATTTCAGCAATCATTTCCCTGACAAAGTCACACGCCTATTCCTCTTACTGAATATCATCTTTAACGCTACCATTTTTCTCGGGCTGTTCCTTTTCTATGTGGAAACACAAAAACGTATTACCAACGAACTGATGAAGACCTATACCAAACTGCTGAGCTCAGAAAAGCTGGCAGCGCTGGGCCAGGTTTCGGCCGGGGTGGCGCACGAGGTCAATACTCCTTTAGGGGCCATAAAATCATCGGCTGAAGAATCATCGATCGCCTTCCTGGAGAATATCACCAAGCTACCGTTGATCTTATCGAAAATGACCCCGGAAGAAAAAGACACTTTCGTGGAACTGGTAAGCACTTCGAAGCCACACACTCAAGCGCTCTCGACGATAGAAGAAAGGGAAAAGAAAAAAGAGCTCAGGTCGCAACTGGAAGAGCTTGGCGTAGAGAATGCACGGTTCATTGCAGACCGGCTGGTGCAGGTAGGCCTGTTTGACGTTACGCCGGCCATGAAAAAACTTGCCAGGCTGCCACAGTTCGAAGGCCTCATTATGATAGCCTATAACATGCTGAACCAACAGAAAAATAATATGACCATTATCATGGCTGTGGACAAGGCATCGCGCGTGGTAAAGGCCTTGAAAACATACCTGCACACAACGGGCAGCGAAACACCTGAGCCTACCAATATCAAAGACAATATAGAAACGGTGCTAACCATATACCATAACCGGCTAAAACAGGGTGTAAAGGTGGTCAAGCAATATGAAGACGTGCCCAACGTAAATGTATTCCCCGACCAGGTGAACCAGGTGTGGACCAACCTAATCGTTAATGCAGTGCAGGCGATGGATAATAAAGGCACGCTCACAATAAGCATATACCAGGAAGATAATTACGTAGTGGTGAGCATACAGGATACGGGCAAAGGGATACCCAAAGCGATAGAGGGCAAAATATTTGAGCCTTTCTTTACCACAAAAGTATCGGGAGAAGGCAGCGGCCTGGGGCTGGATATCATAAAAAGAATACTGGACAGCCATTCAGCCAAGATATCATTTGAGTCGGAAGAGGGTGTGGGAACTACATTTTATGTAAAATTGCCAATAGAAACCAATAAAAAACCATGAAAAAAATATTGAATATTGTATGTGTGGACGATGAAAAGATCGTTTTGGACAGCCTGAATTCGCAACTGATCCGCAACTTCGGTAACAATTTCAATTATGAATTTGCGGAATCGGCCGAAGAGGCGTTGCAGATAATAGATGAGTTGCGTAGTGAAAGCGATGAGGTAATATACGTTGTGATATCGGACTGGCTGATGCCGGGTATGAAAGGCGATGAACTGCTGGACGAAGTGCGCAAGCGTGTGGATAATGTAAAAACCATATTGCTTACCGGCCATATTGATAATAGTGTAGTAAAGGCGATAAAAAGCAGGGAAGGTGATATAAAATGTATCTATAAGCCCTGGAATGAACAAGAACTGATAGAATTAATCTCAGATTAGCAATGGAGAACGGTGTTATATTATGCATAGATGACGAGCGTGTGGTACTGCACGGGCTACAAGCACAACTGGGCAGGGATTTTGGCAGCAAATATGCTATAGAGGTTGCCGAAAGCGGTGAGGAAGCGCTTGAACTGGTAAAAGAGTTGCTGGGTGCAGGCAATGACCTGCCCATAGTCATCTCCGATCAACTGATGCCGGGCATCAAAGGGCATGAACTGCTGAAGCAAATACATAAGCTGAGCCCGGCAACCTATACGATACTGCTTACCGGCCAGACGGACCTGGAGGCAGTGACCGAGGCAGTAAACCATGCCAACCTGTACCGCTACATCTCTAAACCATGGGAAGGCCCGGACCTGATACTAACCGTAAGGGAAGCTTTAAAAGGTTTTTACCAGGATAAGCAAGTGGAAAGACAAAACAAACTGCTGGAACGCCATAACAGGGAGTTGGAAAAACTGGTAGCGGAACGGACAAAGGAGCTACAGGAAGAGAAAAGGAAAAGCGATGAATTGCTGCTGAACATATTACCTGAAGAAACTGCTGCAGAGCTAAAAGAAAAAGGTGAAGCCACAGCCCGGCATTATGATATGGTGACCGTACTGTTCACCGATTTCCAGGCATTTACCAAGCTGGCAACCGAGATAAGCCCGCAGGAACTGATATATACCCTCAATGAATGTTACAGCGCTTTTGACGATATAATAGGCAGGCATGAGCTTGAAAAGATAAAAACCATAGGCGATGCGTATATGTGCGCCGGCGGATTACCTACCGAAAACAGTACCAATGCCAGGGATGCTGTGTCTGCGGCATGGGAAATACAGCAGTGGGTAACCGAGTGGAACGAAGCCAGGAAAGCGAAAGGGCTGAATAGCTGGGATGTGCGTATCGGCATCCATACCGGGAAACTGATAGCCGGAGTGATCGGCAAAAAGAAATTTGCCTACGACCTATGGGGCGATGCCGTGAATATAGCGGCACGTATGGAAACAGGGGGAGAAACGGGGAAAGTGAATATATCCCATGCTACTTATGAACTGGTGAAAGACAGCTTCCGTTGCGAATACCGTGGGAAAATAGAAGCAAAAGGCAAAGGAGAGATAGATATGTATTTCGTGGCGGACAAAATATAGCTGTACGGATCAACCGGCTACTGCTGCAAAAGAGGATGTGCATATCTTTAAAGGGCAAGTGCGGATTAAAAATCGTACCTTTGCAATTCATCAAAAAATTTGTAGTAGCTTATGGGTCAAGAAACAATGGCTAAAAAAGAGAAAGAAAAGAAGAAACAAAAACGTAAACAAGAGAAGGAAGAGAAGAAAAGAGAACGCCAGGCTAATAACGACAAGGGCAAAAGCCTTGAAGATATGATGGTGTACCTGGACGAGAATGGTAACCTGAGCGATACCCCACCCGACCCCAAAAAGAAAAAAGAAATAAGCCCCGACGAGATACAGCTGGATGCTGCATGGCGCGAAGGCGGTGTAGATGCCGGACTGGAACAAAAAGGCATCGTTAAATTCTTCAATACCGAAAAAGGTTATGGTTTTATAGATGACAAGAATGGCAACAGCCTGTTCGTACACATAAACCAGCTAACTGAAGAAATAAAGCAAGGAGACAAAGTGATCTTCGAAAGTGAGCGCGGCCCTAAAGGTCTTTCTGCTGTTAATGTAAGGAAGGTAGTATAACACATCTTTACATTTACCCCTCTTTTCACAATAAATTAAGTATGCCCTGTAGCGCTGCAATGTATCATTGCAGAACTTTGCCGTATCAACCAGGCGGATCATGAATAAAGATTACAGCAGCATAAGTCCATCGGCAAAATCACTCCTCATCATGAAAGGGTTTACGGGTATACCTTATGCCCGCGAAGCTGCAGCATTAATGCCCGATGAGGTACATGGGATATTTGACACCCAATCGCACGACCTGCGCTTCTGGGCCAGGGTATGCCACTTTGAGAGCAGGTACCTGAGCATAGACCAACTGCTTAAGTCAAGCGGCATCAGCAATATACTGGAGCTGTCCTCAGGTTACTCGTTCCGTGGCCTTGATATGGCTGCAAAACTACCCGTGCATTATATAGACACCGACCTGCCTGATGTAATATCATTGAAACAGGCACTTATAGACGAATTATCTGAAGACACAGCACTAAAAGGCAAACTGGAATTATTACCACTGAATGCCATAGACAATACCGCATTCAAAGCGATCACAGAACGCTTTGCAGAAGGGCCCCTGGCCATAGTGAATGAGGGCCTGCTTATGTACCTGGACATGGATGAAAAAAAGCAACTGTGCAGGAACATACATAGTGCATTAATGGAAAAGGGCGGGTACTGGATAACTGCGGATGTGTACATTAAATCGCCGGAAATGACCAGCAGCCTGTATAAAGATGAACGCGAAAAGGCCTTCTTTGAACAGCATAAGCTTGAAGAAAACAAATTTGAAAGCATAGAGGGGGCAAAAGCTTTCTTTGAAGCTGCCGGCTTTGAGCTGGTGCAGGAAGCTGAGCCAGATTACAGTAAAGTAAGCGGTATGGAACAACTGCTGCAGCAAATGACGCCGGAAATGCTGGACAAAATGCAAAAAGCCGGAAAAAAACACAGCACCTGGATGCTCAGAGCGGTATAACGAAGGTTTTAACCTCTTTTTCACAATCTGTATAACACAAAGACTATGACATCATAGTACAGCATTAGCACATTAACGTGATGCCCGTGGCATTATAATTGTCTCTGCTACAGGGTAAATGGAAGATAATGTGTCGTAGCGGTTTTAAAATAATCTCCTTATTTATCGTAACAATGATGCTTTTTATGCCCTGCCATGCAGGCCATAAAATAGCTCCCGCCAAAAGGGTATCTCTTATGAGACATATCAGGAATGCCTACCCTGAACAACTTACTAACCCGGAAAAAAAGATGCGCAAGACCTTCTCTCAATTCGGTTACAACCTGTACGAGTTCCCCCTACCCATTTTCCCCATCACCAAGTTCATCAGGCCGGATAAGTTCGGGCAACAGTCATATGGCGTACCGAACAGGCGCAAGGAGAAAAACGGCGCTTTGTACACATGCCGGGGCGGCTTCATAGACTTCTCTCATATGCGCGCTGCTGCCGACTGGACGGTATACCTGGCATTTAAGATACTGTCGGACAAGGACAATGTAGACCTGCCCCAGGAAGCGGGCATATTAAAGCTGCACTTCAGCCATGCAGAAGAGCTAAATGAGGAGGACATTGTGAATATGGCACAGAAAATAGCCTTTGAACGCCTGGTGTGGCATGAGGTAGCGAGCTGGCATTACCATGCTCCTTATCATTTTATCAGTGAGCAATCATCGGCCTTTACACCTGAAGACCTATACTCCAACTTCCTGGGTACGGAAATAGGTAAAAGAATAGCATTACGGATATTGAACAAGCGAGAACCACTGAGCTATTCGCAGATAGCAACGGAAGAGATCCAGAAAATGATCACATCGCTAAGCCCGGTGCAGTCGAAAAAAGACAGTAAGCATGCCTATGACGTGGTGGACCTGAATAAACAGCGCAAGCTGCCACGGAAAGAACAAAATAAGGATGTATGGTATGACAGCAAGATCGTATTCCACGACCAGCGCTACGTGTTCAAAAGATATATGAATACCGGCCCGGAAATAGGCCCATGGCTGATACCGGAACCGGAAAAAGCCGGATGCCCCTGCGAGCAGGATCCGGAAGTGCTGCATGTGCCCCAAAGCGCCAGTACAGGGAAATCTTATTATGACTACTATACCTTTACCATAACACCAGACTCGAACATGTTCTACGACTATAAACGCCACAAGGAACTACACCCCGCATTCAGTGCTTTTACTACCAATCATTTCGGGCAGATCGTGCGCCATATACACCAGCAGATGGAAGGCGTATTGCTACCCGGATTTGATAAACGAAATGATCAAAACCCTACCATCTTTTACACGAATGCTAAAAAGGTGTTTCTTAAATAAGGCAGGTTGCTAGTTAAAAACTGCCTGGATAAATGTATCGAAGCCGGGACAAGCAGCGTACTGGTGTATATGATGGATGGTATCGGCATGCGGGCAGGTGGAAAGATCGATAGCTGTGAACCCAATGTTCTTACATTTTTCTTTTACTACGGCACCCGTACGCTTTACAGCGCCCGGGTTACAACCCAGTGATGTGGAATAAAACATACGTGAAAGGGGAAAACGCATCTTCTTAGTGGTAGCATAATCGTGCTGATTATAACCGATGAGCAGCTTTCGGTATTTATTGCATTGCCCGGATGGCATGGTATGATCTATATATTTGAACACACGCCTGCCGGGCATAGCCGGCGCCAGTAATGCCAGGGTAATGTGTGATTGGAAAGGCGCAGGTGTATGAAGCCACTCACCCCTAAGGGGGAAGGAGCGCCTGTTGTGCGGGTTAAATAAAAGCCTTGCAGCAACCGAAGCCCCGAGGCTATGGGCTATAATATACATCTCAACATCATGTACCTGCAGAAACAGCTTTCGTAAAGTATAGGCTGCATAGGGGGCCGTTCTATTGGCCCTGAACCATATTTTAGATACGTCTTTGAACTTCTCGGAGCTGGCTTTAAGGCCATCCCAATATACTTCGAGGTAAAGTTGCCGGTCTTTGCCGGCTGTCGCCTCCACATTATTCTTTATAATATCGTATCCACGAGTGGCATAATCGTTAAAACCATGAATGAGCACTACCAGCCTGCGGCCGTGTAGCTTCGCGTTAATACTATCGGCACAGGCTGTAAGCAAAGCCTTTTGCAGTGCATCAAAATCGCTTGCCCCATAGCGTTCATATGCACGCTGCCGGGCAGCCACATCATATTTTTCAAAATAAGCGCGCAGGTTGGCATAAACCGGTGACCGGCGGCAGATACATGGAAACATAGAAGTATCTATATAGTTGCCTGGGGGATAAATATTGCCAGCCCTGTCGACGTAAAGCCTGACTACATTTTCGCGGTAAGAGGTATCGGGGTTAAAAACAATATAATTGTTCTGCGCAGCAGCACAGGAACAAAGGATATTAATGAGCAGAGCAAGAATAACTGACCTCATTGACAAATGAATTAACTGCAAGATAATGAGGAGTGTACAGCAATGCAGCATAAATAGCGCCGAATATATTTACATTCTATACAATCTTTTCTGCAATATGACGTTTTAACATCTACATATTTCCAATAGTTCATCTGTAACCATATAAAAACACCTGGAAATGAAACATACACATCTATACCCGGCATTGCTGCTCCTGCTGTATGCAGCACCTGTATATGCACAAAAAGAAATTGAAAAACACTGGGGCAGCCCGGGCTATGACGGGGCCTTTTCTGCGGCTGCGACCAAAGACGGAGGTTATGTAATAAGCGGGCTAACCCAAAGCATGGGAAACACGGCAGGTGATATAATAGTGCTAAAAATAAACAGCAGCGGAGACACTACCTGGACCCTGCAGTATGGCGGCGATAAGCTGGAGGGCGGCAATAATGTGATCCAGACAGCGGATGGCGGAATACTCGTATCGGGGCATACCGAAGATTTCGGTGCGCATGATTGCGATGCCTTCCTGATGAAGCTGGATATGAACGGGAACAGGCAATGGTTCAAAATATATGGCGGTGAAGAAGATGACATAGCCGAAGGCACTGTAGAACTGGCGGATGGCGGTTTTGTAACAGCGGGGATAAGCGCCAGCTATGGCAACCCCATACCGAGTGACCTGCGGCATAGCTGGTTCATCAGGACCAACAGTACAGGAGATACCCTATGGACAAGATGCTATGGCGGCGACAAGCAGGATTACGGCTATTCCATAGCCAGCACAGCGGCGGGCGGCTTTCTTGCCGTAGGATATACCATGAGCCGGGGGCAGGGCGAACAGTATGGCTGGCTATTGCGCATAAAGGACAATGGAGATACACTATGGACCCGCACCTACGCAGCAGGCGGGGATACGCGCTTCTTCCAGATCATACCCACTATTGACAAGGGCTTTATCCTCGCCGGATATACACAACCATTGCAGGGCAGCAAAGCCCTTGGCCTCATTGTAAAAACAGATGCAGCCGGTAATGAGCTTTGGCAAAAAACCTTTGGCGGGGAAAATGACGATATCGAGTTTCACAGTGTAGCACAACTACCTAACGGTAACCTTATGTTCAGTGGGGTAAACCATAAAGAAGAGCCTGATGGTAATGCCTATGTACTCATAACAGATGAATACGGCGCAAAAATGAACGAATTCCTCTTTGGCGGGGCACATTCTTATGCCAACAGCATTGCGGTGCAGGGGAACAACAATTACCTGGCTGTAGGCTACTCCTCGAAATGGGGAGACCCGGCGGGAGACCTTTTCTATATAGAATCGAGCAATACAGGAATACCTCTATCGCCGGAAAACACAACGCAATACTTTATCTATCCCAACCCGGTGAAAAACAAATCACCGATCATATTACCTTCCGTATATGCCTACCAAAATGTGCAACTTGACGTGACAGACATGACCGGGCGACTGGTTGCCTGCCATGAAAAAGTGCTTGGCAAAGATGTAGTTATAGACCGGAAAGGGCTTTCGGCAGGATCATATATTTTCCGGGTATCCTGTAATGACGGCAAAGTATTCAATGGGAAGTTTACTGTAGAACAATAAAAACTAAGAGCGCAACCATAGAATGGTTGCGCTCCGAAATAAAATATCTCAGCCTGCCCCTAACGGATGCACATCTTCATTGCACGCCTGTGCGCACGATCAATGGTGTTTGTGCGTACCTGCATATGCAGTTGCTTGTGGGCTACTTTGCAGCAAGAGCTGGTGAAGTTCACGTCAACATCGTCAATATCATAATCGTTATCGCTGATACCTGATGTAGTAACGGCCTGCATATAATTATAATCGTCGTTATCGAAAAGGACCAGTGACCATTCTGCACCCGGCCAATCGCTGGCCACACCCAGCAGGTCTTTGATACAAGCAGCACTGTAACAACGCTGTGATGGGTCCCATGCCGATCTTAAAACCGCCTCCATATCATTACGGCTCACTACCGGCATACCTGACACAGTACCGATAGAAGGACCTATGTCGCTCCATGCATGTGGCTCTATCCATGCGAGGCCATCCTGGTAAAATGAAATGGCGGGTTTAAAATCAGCGCCGCAATTTTTTTGCGCGTTAGCCTGCTGTGCCAATGTAAAGGACAATAAGATGATCAATATTTTTTTCATTGCCGTATGTTTTTATGCAAGTAACAAGTATGTTTTGCTAATGCGAATAAACAATTTTTTTAGTAGAATTAATAATTTACGCCCCCCTGTGACCGAACAAAAGCGGCCATACATAACAGAAAATGAATAAATAACATTGATAATAAATTTTATCTTTAGGCGTCAATTGGAACGAATGGAAGAAGGATCCCAAAAGCCGTCTGCAATATCTGGATTTGTAAAAATGCGCTGTCCCAACTGCCACAAAGGGCATGTGTTCGTAAACAAAAGCATTTTCCCGCTCGGCAAGTGCCTGGCGATGAAGGACAATTGCAGCGAATGCGGTTATAAAATGAAAAATGAGAGCAATAACGGTGGCGGTATCAACTATGCGCTGACCGTTATGGTGCTGTTCCTGAACCTGCTGTGGTACTGGCCCATCTTCGGCATAACCTACAAAGATTACAGTATATACTACTTTCTCCTCACCAGCGCGGGCGTGGCCATATTGCTGCAGCCCTGGCTGATGCGCTACTCGCGCGTGATCTATTTATACCTCTTTGCCGGCTTTGGCGGGGGGAAATAGGCTGCTGGTATCAATTTTGTGCTTTATGCGGCAAACACCGCATCATGTCAAAATACCAGGTAATATTCGAAAACAAGAAAATGAAATCGCTGGAACCTCTAAAGGAAACAGCGCAAGTGCCTACAGACAGCCATGAAGAGCGTACGGGCAACACCTTAGTGGCCACCATAGATGCTATGGACGAAAATGAAGCCATAGAAAAAGCCAAAGCTCTGGAAACCGAACTACAAAGCGGCATGACAAAAGAGCAACTAAACAGGAAACAAGAGAACGATACCGGAGTATAAAACCAAACATTATGAAGAACTTATGCTTAGGGGGCTTTGCGCTACTTATGTTAGCCTTTGCCTCATGCGAAAACCATAACGAGAATGTGGGCAATACCAAAGGGGTATTATATGATACTGCAATAAGCAGTAAGCCCACCGATACCATCAGTACAAGCACAGAAAGCTATACCAATGGGCCTGACAACGCGCCACCTACAGGGCCAAACGATACGGCCGCGAAAAAGAGTTATTAGCTTTTGGATAATAAATTTCCTGTGCAGGTAATGGAAAAGCATTTAGTTTTAGGGGCTTAATCCCCCTGTATAAATGTTTGCCATACAGCATCCTGTATTTCTTGAAGGACAACGCGTGCGCCTGATGCCACTTGATAACAGCCATTTTGCCGAACTGATACAAGTGGGCAGTAAGCCTGAAATATGGCAGAACATGCTGATACGCGGCTATGATGCTGAGGTGCTGATGACCCAGCTAAAAAGCCTGGTATTGAAAAGGGCCAGCGGTGAGATGTACCCTTTTACCATCATAGATAAGCTGAACAGTAAAATAATCGGCAGCACCTCTCTAATGAACTTATTTCCCGAGCATAATAAGCTGGAAATAGGCTGGACCTGGTATGACCCGGAATACTGGGGCACAGGCTATAATACAGAGTGCAAACTGCTTTTGCTCAGCTATTGTTTTGAAAAGCTGAAGCTGGTTCGGGTACAATTCCAGACCAGCGAAACGAATGTGCGCAGCCGTGCCGCGATACAAAAGATAGGCGGCAAGTATGAGGGTACCTTACGCAAAGAACGCATCAAGCCCGATGGCAGCTACCGGAATACGGTTATGTTCAGCATTATAGATGATGAGTGGCAGGAGGTTAAAGAGATGCTGATTGAGTTGATCGGTTGAATAAGTTGAATGAGTTGAACCGCAAAGGCGCTAAGACGCTAAGACGCAAAGGGTTTGAGGGGAAGTTTAAATTTCAACAACAATACTTGCATAGGGATTTGGTTTGTGCGTGAGCGGACATCCCCGCCCCCCTTCGGCTAGGTGCAGAGGCATCCGCACAAGGGGAGTTTTTTTATCGTGTTATGACAAGATTGCTTCGTACCTCGCAATGACGGGAGGGGGTTAAAAGAAAAAAGGCCGCCGGATGGCAACCTTTTTCTTTGATTTTGTAAGGGTTTAGTTTTCGGTCGAGGGTTTGGTGTCCATTTTATTGTCTGAAAGCATTTCCATCAGTTTGAGACCCATGAGGCCACTCAGGGAGCCATCGGTACCGTTACCGCCGTTGATGATGATATCGGGTATGATCTTCACATCGTTCTTGCCGATCTCTTCGGTGATCTTGTAACGGGTGAAGTTGTCATCGCCCATGGCTTTCACCTGGAGCTCGTAAGCCTCAGCGGTGGACTTACCAATGGCCAGTATCTTCTCAGCCTCAGCATTACCTGTTTTGGCAATCAGTTCTGCTTCGGCAGAGGCATTGAGCTTAGTGGCCTCGGCCTGTGCTGCGGCGCGCATCTTTGTAGCTTCCGCTTCGGCATTGGCGCGCATCTTGGTGGCTTCGGCCTCGGCATTCACCTGCAACTTCAGGCTGGTGGCGTCACCTTCCGCTTTCTTCACAGTAGCATCGGCGGTGCGCTGCGATATCTCTACGCTTTGCTGCGCCTTCACGATATCTTTCTGCATGTCGGCAATGGCAGTTTCGCGCTCCACGCCCTGACGCTTCTCCTGGGCCATGCGCTGGGTCTCGTAGGTCTTCTCCTCCTCCTGCGCGATCTTACGGTCGGTGAGGGTCTTCATCAGTGCTTCGGGCGGAACAATGTCACCTATCAGGGTATCTACTGCATTCACATTATACTCATCGAGCACGGCACGTATATGGGCCTTGGCGGCATCCTGCCTTTCTTTACGGGTAATAAGGAAGGATATCACATCGCTATCCTGCGCTGAGTTGCGGAAGTAGTTGCCAATGGTAGGCTCCAGCACCTGCGACACGAGGTTGGTCATGCTGCCGAAACGGGCGATCACTTTAGGGGCCTCGTTAGCCGGCACATGTATGATCTGCGACACATCGAGGTTGAAGGGGAAGCCGTCCTTAGAACGCACGGTGATGGTACATAAGTTCTTATCCAGGTTGTGCGACTCGCTGCGTGCATTGGCCCAGTTGAGCACCAGGTTGGTAGTGGGCACCAGTTCCACCTTCATGGTGTACTTATTGATCGGGTATTTACCCGGCCCCAGCGGTTCCATCCACACACCACGGTAACCTCGCGACACAATATTGCCGTGCTTAAAGGTCTCCCCGGTAAGATCGGTGCCATCCTCGCCAATGTAGCTGATCACCACGCCTACATTACCTATAGGCACTTCGGTCATTGGTGTCTCCTCCACCTGCACGGCCCATGGATTGATGTAATAAGAGCCTGCAAGTATCACATGAGGTTGCAGACCCCGGCAACCACCGTTCTTCATGAAGGTATCGATGTCCTGGAAGTTGTTATGTCCTTCTATCATCTTACCGGCTATCTGCCCATGTGGTATCGGGTCGCCATCGAGCGTGGTGACAATGCCTACCATGTTCTCGTGAATAATGAGCTGGTTAGTGACCACCACATCAAAGAGATATGTATTGATACGGTATGAGCCCGCAGTGATGTAAGCCGTCTGGCGGCCACGCTGCCCGCCATTATCGAGGAACTTATGCGCATCCTGGAAGTTGTCGCAATCGACCTTGCGGGCCAATATGCGCCCTGTAGGTATGCCTGTACCGTCTTTGGCCAACACGAGGCCTATCTTACCCTCAGGTATTACGGTAAAGGGCACCATGCTGACACTGTACTGCCATGGGAACATGAACCAGTACAAGCCGGGAGGAAGGGTCTTTGCCTGGAAACCGGCTTCGCCTTTGGTGGCAATGATGCGACCATCGGGCAGCTCACGGTTGGCCCCGTAGAGCACGAACTTCTTGGTGACGAGGCCTATGCGGTTCTCGGGTACGATGACCATACCGAAGATGACCCGTAAAATAATTTTGTACAGCACTGCTGCGAGTACCAGTACAATGATCCAGCCGTAGCTGAACAGAAAAGTAGAAATGTTCATACATTATGGTTTTGTGTGTGATAAATTAGAAATCGAATACAAGTATCCCATGACCGGGACGGACGGACATAGCTATGGCTATGCAACAGAATGGCGGGCAGCCATTATATATTAAAGGATACAAGGAGGGTGTACCATCTTACGGTGGTTCACCATGTTTTCTGCGAGGTAAAACTGCTGCGAAAGAACTGTTTCAGCATATGTAAAGGAAGCTAAGTTCATAAGGCTTCCCCTGTTGTATGTTCCCATTTGGGAGGTGTAAATGTTTACGATGTAAAATTATCATAAATCTTAATTTCCACCAAAAAAATCGGTAGAAACCGGGTGCTACACACAGGCATGATTCAAAAATAGGCCGCTTATCAACTATCTTTGGGCGCAAGCACATTACCAGAGCATATGCCAGACAATAATCGTTACAACCTGAGGGGAGTATCCGCACAAAAAGAAGATGTACACAAAGCCGTTGCCAAACTGGACAAGGGGCTATATCCAAATGCATTTTGCAAAATATACCCCGACCACTGGGGCAATGATGCAGCCTACTGCAACCTGATGCATGCCGACGGTGCCGGAACCAAATCGATACTGGCCTACCTGTACTGGAAAGAGACCGGCGACCTTAGCGTATGGAAAGGCATAGCCACAGACAGTATAGTGATGAACATAGACGACCTGCTGTGCGTGGGTGCTACCGGGCCCTTCACCTATTCATCGACCATAGGGCGTAATAAGCACCTTGTACCCGGCGAGGTAATATCAGCCATCATTAACGGCACACAGGCCTACTTTGACCAAATGAAAGAATACGGTATCGATATACACTTCATGGGTGGCGAAACGGCGGATGTAGGCGATGTGGTGCGAACAGTGATAGTGGACGGCACTATGGCCTGCCGCATGCGCAGGGACAAACTGGTAACGACCGAAAAGATGCAGCCGGGCGATGTGCTGGTATCGCTGGCCAGCTACGGGCAGGCAAGTTATGAAGATGAGTATAACAGCGGTATAGGCAGTAATGGCCTGACCAGTGCGAGGCATGAACTGCTGCATAAAGAATATGCAGCCAAATACCCGGAAAGCGTGGACCCTGCACTACCCGAAGAGGTAGTATATAACGGCGCTTACCGGATAGGGGATGCTACAGAAACGCCTCTAAATGTGGGTAAAATGCTGCTCTCCCCCACCCGCACTTATGCACCGGTGATACTGAAAGTGCTGGAGGAACATTTTGATCAAATACACGGCATCATACACTGCAGCGGCGGCGGCCAGAGCAAATGCCTGCACTACCTGCCCTCTGCACTGAGGGTGGTAAAAAACAATTTATTGCCCGTTCCGCCGTTATTTAAGCTGATACAGGAATCGGCGGGTACGGACTGGAAGGAGATGTACCAGGTATTCAATATGGGTCAAAGGCTGGAGTTGTTTACGGACAAGGAGACAGCAGCAGCCGTTGTGAACATCTCCGAAAGCTTCGGGATAGCGGCACAGGTATCGGGATATGTAGAAAAAGCGGAACGCAAAGAGGTGATCATTGACAGTAATTATGGCAATTTTACATATTGTTAAAATTCTGGCATCATTTGTGTTGTAAATTTCGAAACGAAAAAATCAAAACAAAAATAAAATCAGCTCTATGAACTTAAAGAAATCATTGCTCTGCATTATGGCTGTCGGCTTTGCCGTAAACGGTATGGCACAAGACAGGATATACAAAAAGAACGGCGATGTAATAGAAGGCAAGGTAAAATCAGTAGACCTGCGCAGCATCACCTACAAAAGGGCCGATAATGCCAAAGGCCCCGACTATACAATAGGCAAAAATGAACTGGAACGCGTGGAGTATGATAATGGCACCGAAGATGTATTTGATGAGCGCCGCAGAAGATCGGGCGACGATGATGATGCCCGCGAGATAAGAGGTGGCCGCGAACATGGCAAACACGGCAAAAAGAAAATAGCCTATGCTCCTAACCTCATTACTTTTTCGCCGGCAAATATTTCGGAAAATGGTTTTGGTATAGGATTGAGTTATGAACATAATTTTGGCAAAAGAGGCTTTGTAAGCCTGTATGTACCTATGAGCTTAAGCTTTGGTGAAACAAGCGACCCGTACATACCCGGCGCGGATAACGGTAGCTGGAACTCCTATACCAACTTCAGCTTTATGATAGGCCCCAAAATATACCCCTCAGGGAGCAAAGGGAAGGTAAAGTACAGTATAGCCCCATTGCTTGCCATTACTTCAGGACAAAGACCAGCCGACCGTAGTAACTACTTAAACTACTACTACTATAGTAGCTATTACCCCACGGGGAACGTAGAGAATTTTCAGTTCGGCGGCTTGCTGATGCACTCGCTGAATATGAATCCCGGCAAGCACCTGTATATAGGTATGGACCTTGGCTGGGGCTTTACTTTCATCAACAGGCTTGATAATATAGACCAGGATACCCGTGAGATGGTACAGTTTGCCTTCAGGATAGGTTACCGGTTCTAAAAAATAAATTATAAAAAATAGCCCCCTGCAAAACAGGGGGCTATTTTTTTAATTCAAAGGATTGGCACGCAGTGTGAAAACCGAATGAATATGGATCGTAGTATTAGGCGGTGGCGGCTCGTCGAAATGCCCGTTAAGACGCACATACATGGTATCGGCCAGGAAATAATTCCGCAGATCCTGGCTAGTACAGTCAAGTGTTAAAGAATCAACCCCGTCGGGTATAGCATATTGCGATGCTACAAGTACTTCGGGCAGGTCGGGAGCGGAGAGATACACACTTACTGCAGAAATAAAATTGAAATTGCCGGATGGCGGCTGAAGGATCGATAAGGATAGTTTGCTGAGTGTTACGCCAGTTATCTTTTCGGGAGCAGTGTTATAGTCTTTAAGATATTGCTGAGAATTGGTTTCTATAGGAATGGCGGGCAATGAGATATCAAGGCCCGTACCAAGGGGAATGTCCATTGTATCGATATAGTCGGGTATTGTAAGGTCGTAATTATACGGTATAGGTACATTTATGGTAGCCAATTGTTTTATCCTGCCACATGATAGTATGGTCAAAATAAAAATACCTGCTAGTGTGTATACGTTCTTCATTGTGCCAAGATATTAATTAAAGGGGTTAAAAAAATATGCTATCGTAAATACCCATACAAAGGCATGTGGTAAAATATAGCTAAATTTGCCACCCTTTATGCAGCAGAGTAAAACAGTAGCATTTCATACCCTTGGCTGTAAGCTGAACTATTCCGAGACATCGACACTAAGCCGTATGCTTGAGACTGAAGGCTTTATGAAAAAAGACTTCGATGAAGAGGCGGATGTATACGTGATCAATACCTGCTCTGTAACCGAAAATGCGGATAAAGAATGCCGGCAAATAGTGCGCAGGATACAAAGACGCTCACCGCAGGCCATGGTAGTGGTGACCGGCTGCTATGCGCAACTAAAACCGGAGGAAATAGCCAATATTGAAGGCGTGGACCTGGTGCTTGGCGCTGCTGAGAAGTTCAACCTTGCCCGGCACCTGCAGGACTTTACCAAAGGCGACAGTGCCCGGATATGCTCCTGCGATATAGAAGATGTGGAAGGTTTCCACAGCTCCTACTCTGTGCATGACCGCACACGTACCTTTCTGAAGGTGCAAGATGGATGCGACTACAGTTGCACCTTCTGTACCATACCTATGGCGCGGGGCCACAGCCGCAGTGACAGCATAGCAGGTGTATTGCAAAACATACAGGAACTAGCGGCTGGCGGCACCAAAGAAATAGTACTTACCGGGATAAACCTTGGCGATTTTGGCAAAGGCAATGAGGGCGGCAAGAAAAGAGAAGAATCGTTCTACGAACTGGTACAGGCCATAGAAGCCAGCGAGGGCATAGAACGCTATCGTATATCATCGATAGAGCCTAACCTGCTGAGCAATGAGATCATCGAGTTCGTAGCACGATCGAAGAAGTTCATGCCGCACTTCCACATACCTTTGCAAAGCGGCAGCAACCGGGTACTAGGCCTGATGAAACGCCGCTACCAACGGGAGCTGTATGCAGAGCGTGTGGCCAAAATAAAAGAACTAATGCCCCACTGCTGTATAGGCGTGGACGTGATCGTTGGCTTTCCATCTGAAAGCGAAACGGACTTTAAAGAGACCTTTGAATTCCTGCATGGGCTGGACGTCTCTTACCTGCATGTGTTCACCTATTCGGAGCGAGCCAATACGGAAGCACTGAACATAGAACCTATAGTACCCATACAGGTGCGCCATGAACGCAACAAGATGCTGCGTAACTTATCGTACCAAAAAATGCAGTACTTCAGCGAGCAGCACAGGGGCCAAACCCGGAAAGTATTGTTCGAGAGTGCGGAGAAGAACGGCACTATTGAGGGCTATACAGATAACTATATCAAGGTGCAGGCAGCCTATAACCCCAGCTATGTGAACAGCATAGTTGACTGGCTGCTTTAATCCCTTTCCGCTTTATTATTTTTCGATTATCTTTGCTGTCCTCAAAAGGGTTTCGTAGCTCAGTTGGTAGAGCAGCTGACTCTTAATCAGCGGGTCTAGGGTTCGAGTCCCTACGGAACCACATCTTGTAAGGGTTGCTATATGCAACCCTTATTTTGTTTTATCCCACTGCACAAGGAGGTATTCCAACACACAGTCATACATAACGACACGTATAAAGCAATGAATGTCAAACAGATAAAAGAGACACCGCCTTCAATTTCAATAAACCTCAGAATTATTTCTAATTAATTAAATTTACCTACTATGAAGAAGGTTCAAAACATGGGTATCGAAAGCCGCTATGAGGCACTCGTTGCATTCCAAAAAAGGTTTCTCGTTTACCAGGGCACGGCAATGAGTGTGGGCGGACTTGTCTGGGGTACAATGCTGGTATGGGCAAATGTTGCCCCACCATCCATAATACCCTATGGTTATGTAATACTGACCGCAATCAATTTCTGGTATTTCTACCGGACCAAGAACTTTACCGTGGTTCGCCATGTGCAAACATTCATAAGCCTGTTGCTGCCCTTTATGCTGCAATGGTGGCTTGGCGGATTTGAGCAGTCGGGATCAGTAATGTTATGGTCCATGCTTGCACTGGCATCATCAGCGACCTACCTCGATGTAAAATCGAGTCTCTTCTGGTTAACCGCGTTTATCATCCTGACACTACTCTCCTATTATTTTGACAGTTACTTTGTTTCCCGTTTCACAAATCATTGGCCGAAGAATATTACCTCGTTGTTTCTTTTGCTGAATATAATACTGAACGGGGCAATAATATTTTTGTTATTCCTCTATTATGTAGAAGCTCAGAAACGAATCACGAATGAACTGATGAAAACTTATACGAAGCTGCTGAACTCTGAAAAACTGGCTGCCCTGGGGCAAGTTTCGGCAGGTGTAGCACACGAAGTAAATACTCCATTGGGTGCTATAAAATCATCAGCGGAAGAATCAAGCATAGCCTTTCAGGAAAACCTTATAAAGCTGCCGGAAACGCTTTCGAAAATGAATGAAGAGGAAAAAAAGACATTTGTAGAATTTGTGGCCACGGTGGAGCTCCATACACAGGCATTATCGACAATAGAAGAACGTGAGAAGAAAAAAATACTGAAGGCGCAACTTGAGGAATTGAACGTTGACAATAACCGTTTCATAGCAGACCGGATGGTGCAGGTGGGGGTATTTGAAGTGACACCTGCAATGAAAAAGCTATCTAAGCTACCGCAGTTTGAAAACCTTTTGATGGTAGCATATAATATGCTGAACCAACAAAAAAACAATCTTACTATCATTATGGCCGTTGACAAGGCATCGCGTGTGGTAAAAGCCCTGAAAACGTACCTCCACACAACCGGAAGCGATGAACCGGAATCAACAAACATTAAGGAAAATATAGAAACTGTGCTCACGATCTATCACAACAGGCTGAAGCAGGGCGTAAAAGTGATCAAGCAATATGAGCATGTGCCGGATGTACGTGTATTCCCTGACCAGATAAACCAGGTATGGACCAACCTGATCGTGAATGCGGTGCAGGCCATGGACAATAAGGGTACCCTAACCATAAAAATATACCCCGAGGACGATTACGTAGTGGTGAGCATCGCGGATACGGGCAAAGGCATTCCCAAGGCCATACAGCAAAAAATATTTGAACCTTTCTTTACGACCAAGGTATCCGGCGAAGGCAGCGGTTTGGGACTGGACATCATAAAGCGTATATTAGATAGTCATTCTGCCAAAATATCATTTGAATCGGAAGAGGGTGCGGGAACTACATTTTATGTAAAACTTCCTGCCAACTTAAAAATTGCAAAACATGAATAAGATATTAAATATAGTGTGCGTAGACGATGAAAAAATGGTGCTTGACAGCCTCAGCAACCAGCTTACGAGAAACTTTGGCAGCCATTATAACTATGAATTTGCAGAATCGGCGGAAGAAGCATTGCAGATCATAGACGAATTGATCAGTGAAAGCGATGAAGTGATCTACGTTGTCATATCAGACTGGCTGATGCCCGGTATGAAAGGGGATGAACTGCTGGAAGAAGTTCGAAAAAAAGTTAACAATGTAAAAACCATATTGCTCACCGGTCATGTAGATAATGCTGTGGTGCGGGCTATAGAACAAAAGCAGCATGGAGAGATCAGGTGTATTTTCAAACCGTGGAATGAAAAAGACCTGATCGAGCTGATAGAAGCATAATACGGGATACATTGGCTGGAACGCATCTTAAAGGTTGCTTACCAGGCTTGATAAAGACGAATTTGCTAAAATTGTTTAACTCCTTCTCATCTTCCAACTGCTGCCGTTGCCGTTTGCAACGTTAACTGAGCGCACCTGCGCCTTATCCTTTTCCCAGATCGAAGCAGCCAACAGGGCAGCCACTTCTTCTGCCACAGCATCATCTGCAAGCAGGTATTCGGGCTTATAGTATTTGTTAATGAAGCCTGTATCGAAATTGCCTGATCTGAAAGGTTCTGTACGCACAGCCCATTTACCGAAGCTCAACGTGGTTTGTATGCCTTGTATGTAGTATTCATCTATAGCGCGGCAAAGACGCTCTATAGCCTCATCGCGCGTTGCAGCATGTGCCACGAGCTTGGCTATCATCGAATCATAAAAAACAGGTATTTCCATACCCTGCTCGAAACCGTCGTCAACACGTATGCCAGGGCCCTTGGGCGGCAAGTACATCTTTAGCTTACCTGTATCGGGCAGGAAATTATTTAGGGGATCCTCAGCACAAACGCGCAGCTCTATAGCATGACCATTTATTTCCAGGTCGTCCTGTGCAAAGGAGAGTTTATTACCACGGGCCACATTTATTTGCTCCTTCACCAGGTCAACACCTGTTATCATCTCCGTAACACAATGCTCCACTTGAAGGCGGGTATTCATTTCCAGGAAGTAAAAATTCAACTTCTCATCCACCAAAAACTCTACCGTACCTGCCCCGTAATAGTTGCAGGAGCGCGCTACGGCCACAGCGCATTCGCCCATTGCCTTGCGAATGTCGGGGGTAAGGCAACTGGAGGGTGCCTCCTCAACCAGTTTCTGGTGCCTGCGCTGGATCGAGCATTCTCGCTCGAATAGGTACACATAATTGCCATGCTGATCGCCCATGAGCTGTATCTCGATGTGGCGGGGCGCAGCCACATACTTTTCTATAAATACCGCATCGTCACCAAAGGCACTGAGGGCTTCGCTTTTAGCAGTGCGCATCTGTTCTTCCAGTTCGTCTTCATTATTCACTACGCGCATGCCCTTACCACCACCACCAGCAGAGGCTTTTATGAGTATAGGATATCCTGTGCGATTTCCTATCTCTTTGGCTTCAGCCAGATCCTTCACCGGATCTTCTGTACCGGGCACCATAGGCACACCAAACTTTTTGGCTGCCTGCTTAGCAGCTATTTTGCTGCCCATTATTTCGATAGAATGTGCCGAAGGACCTATAAACATCAAACCAGCATCGGCAACGGCCTTTGAAAAGGAAGCATTCTCACTGAGAAAGCCATAGCCGGGATGGATAGCATCTGCACCCAATTGTTTGGCAACCTCAATTATCTTATCGGCACGCAGGTATGATTGTGCGGAAGGTGCCGGGCCAATGCAAACGGCCTCATCGGCAAAACGGACAAAGGGCATGTTCCTGTCGGCCTCAGAATATACAGCCACAGTTTTAATACCCATTTCTTTAGCGGTGCGCATCACACGTACAGCTATCTCGCCACGATTGGCAACCAGTATTTTTTGCATAAGCCGCTAAGATAAGCTGAAAAGTTGACAGGTTAATGGGCTATTTTAGTTGTAATTGCTATTCTTCTGACACAAAAGCTGTTCCCTTTCCATATTTCACAAAAAGATTTAGGTATAGTACCCTTGATATACGCATTAACCATGGTTGCAACAATACCACGATGACTATGCTGGTGATGAGATAATAAAATATGCTATAGTCCTTGTACGATATACCAAAAATGAGCCAGTACCAGATAAGATTGAAAATGAATATAAATATGGATAAGGCATAGCTAACATAGCCGGTGCCATAATAAAAACCGACCTCCAGCTCCATCTTCTGGCCGCAAACGGGGCATTGCTCCGGCATATCGAGCGAATGACTGAGCGGGAAGACGCTTTTATTGGTATACATATCGCCCTTCCTGCAATTTGGGCACTTCATCTTAATGATACTGGGCAGCAGCGCAGGTTTATTATTTTCTGACATACACTTTCGATTTGCAAGACAAAATTACGCCACAGCTATAATATTAAGGTAACAAAAGTCACCATAGGCTATAAGATAATTCATTGTGTACTTAGAGAAAAACTATGCATCGGGGGAAGTGGGGTCTCCTTCATTGGCGTGAAAATAAGCCCATATGATACGCGCTTTGGATATACCGATGGTTTTGGTCAGCTCCCGCTCAGTGAGGGTACGTATATTTTTTACAGAGCGAAATGTTTGCAACAGTTCGGTCGCTGTCTTTTGTCCAATACCCGGTATGGATTCCAGTTCGTTCTTAAATGTGCCCTTGCTGCGGGTTTGCCTGTGGAAGGTGATGCCAAAACGATGCACCTCGTCGCGTATACGACGCACCAGCAAATGGGCCGGGCTATCGTAGGGCAATTGCAGCGGCTCCGTATCGCCGGGAAAGAATATCGACTCTTCGCGCTTGGCAAGGCCCACGATGGTCATCCGGCCGGTAAGGCCAAGCTTTTCTATACTTTCAAGGGCTGCACCAAGCTGCCCCTTGCCCCCATCTATTATTACCAGTTGCGGCAGGGGGGCTTCCTCTTCCAGCAGGCGTTTATACCTGCGGTACACGATCTCGGCCATCGAGGCGAAATCATTAATGCCTTCCACTGTTTTGATATGGAAATGCCTGTAGTCTTTTTTAGATGGCTCTCCATGCTTAAAGCTTACCATGGCGGCTACGGGATAGGCCCCCTGAAAGTTGGAATTATCAAAGCATTCTATCTGCAGGGGCAGGTCGCTAAGTTGTAATGCCTCCTGTAGTTCTTCCAGCACCTGGATATTCTTTTCTTTTGAGGCTTTGCCCAGCAGCAGGGTATCGCGCCTGCGCACATCATCCCGAAACACCTCCGCATTTTTAATGCTCAGGTCAAGCAGTTTCTTTTTATCACCTGCACGGGGAACGGTCAACTTTAAGCCGGGATCAGTGACATCTATAGCGAAGGGTACAATGGCTTCCGTTGCATTGCTGTGAAATGTTTCCCGCATCCTGTCCAGGGCCAGTGCCAGTATCTCGTCGTCCTGCTCTTCGAGTTTTTTCTCCACCTCTACGGTCTTGGCATATATAATGCTGCCATTGCTTACCATCATATAATTCACAAAAGCATTGCGATCATCGCTTAGTATGCTGGCCACATCCACATTATCCAGCCGTGGATTTACCACTGCCGACTTGCTCTGGTAGTACTGTAAAGATTCTATTTTTTGCCGCATGATCTCCGCCTTCTCAAACTTCATATCAGCAGCGAGGGCATTCATCTCGTTTTTCAGGTATTTGATCACTTCCCCGGTATTGCCCTTTAATACATGCCGCACCTGCTGCAAGCCTTCATCATAATCCTCCCGGCTTTGCAGGCCTTCACAGGGTCCTTTGCAGTTGCCCAGGTGGTACTCAAGGCATACCTTAAACTTACCTTTTGTAATATTCTGTTCGGTAAGCTTCAGGTTGCAGGTGCGTAGCGGGATATTCTGCTTTACCAGTGCCAGCAGTTCCTTTACTCGTACCACACTGGTAAAGGGCCCAATATATTCGGAGCCATCCCGGATAACCCGGCGTGTAAGAAAAACACGTGGGAAGGGCTCATTCTTTATGACGATATACGGATAGGTCTTATCATCTTTGAGCTCTATGTTAAAGCGGGGCTGGTAGTGTTTTATGAGCGAATTCTCAAGCAGGAAGGCATCATGTTCGTTATTGGTAACAGTATAGTCGATATGATGTATAAGCGTTACCAGCCTGCGGGTCTTATAATTATCGAGTGTTTTATTGAAGTATGAGCCTACCCGCTTGCGCAGGTCTTTAGCTTTGCCCACATAGAGCAATTCGTTCTCTGCGCTGTAATATTTATAACATCCCGGCTGGTGCGGTATGGATATGGCTACCGCACTGAATTCTTCTCTCGTCATGTAGCAAGCTTACATAAAATAGTATGCTATGAACAACTGGTTCTTATCACCCGTTGCCAGGGCATCAAATTCCTGTATCTGTATCACAGATAAAGGTGAATAATACAGTTTCTGTATCACATCCCTGGTTCCGCTTCTTTTTTCCGTTTCAATATATATGGAGCGTATTTTATTATTCTCCTGCATGGCTGATATCTGTAATTTACGGGTATAGAGCGTATCATCTATTGCCTCGTAATAAAAGTTACGGGTATCGGTGCTTTCGTCAAGGAACATATCAAATTTATAATGCCCGATATATTGAGGCTTACCTATATCGCTCTCGAAGAATCGCTTAAAGATATCACCCCACTCTATAGTATATGCGTTCATTATAACACTATCAGTTTTGCCATTTTGTTTCGTCACTTTTATTATCGAATATGGCTGGCCCAGGTAGGTATTCCACTGGTCTTTGATGTACTGGTTTATAGAAAAATAAGTGCCCTGCCCGGCATTATCTGCAATATCTGCCGGCTGTGGCTTAACCCTTGGTTTGCAGGCCACCAGTAAAACGACAGCTACTACCGGCAACAAAGTGCGCTTTATATCCATGATAAACTTTTACTTAAGCCTATAAAATTAGGAAAGATGCTGTAAAGAAGCAGATTTTTGTATCAGTTCAGTTGTGGATTGACCGGCAGGTTGGCCAGGTAAGCATATTCATCTCCCAGTGATCGTATTGCCTCTTTCCATACATTTTCGGGCGAAGTATCAAAAAGCAGGCGGGGTGTAAGATCGGTGATGATCCAGGAGCCCTCTTCTACTTCTTTTTCCAATTGCCCCGGCGACCAGCCCGAGTAACCCACAAAGAGGCGCAATTGCGCAGGGTCGTATGTTCCTGCAGCTATCATATCCTGCAAGGCCTCGTATGAGCCTCCCCAGTAAACGCCGGGGAATATCTCGTTACCACCCAGTTCCACAGGTGTGGTGTGCATCATATGCAGGGTATCCATTTGTACCGGACCACCCTGGTATATATTCAATCCCGACGCATATAAATCGGGTAAAAGGTCATCCAGCATAAGCTCTGTACTGCGATTGACGATAAAACCTACGGTCCCCTCTTCGCCATGCTCGCAAAGGAGTACAACAGCTCTGGCAAAATTAGGATCGCTAAGAAATGGCTCAGCTATCAGTATGCGCCCTACAGCCGGGGTGAGTTCGTTCTTTGGTTTTTTGAGGTTTAAAAAATCCATCGCTTATTAAATATAATGGTTTTCCCTTTAAGAGCAAAAAAAATATACCCCTATTACCAGGGGCAGTTTTTTTTAACAAATGGGCTTATCGCACAATATACCGGCATTGCTATTCTATTGGTCTGCAAAATGCTTTACTTTTATTGCCCCGTTCGGGATTTTAACACCATTCCATGCAGTTGCATTATAATCTACAGCTTTTTATCCTTACGCTTATTTGCGGCAGCTTGCCCTTATGGCTAAAAAAGAGAGATGAGCAACAGTCGAATTACCTGCTGGCATTTTCCGGTTCCTTTTTGCTGAGTGTCACCTTCCTGCACCTGTTACCCGAAACATTCACAGATATCCCTGCCAAAGCTGGTTACCTGCTCCTTGCGGGCTTTTTTATCCAGCTCATCATACAGAAATTCACTCACGGTGCCGAACATGGGCATACCCACCTGGGTGACCATGGCCATGTGCCACTGTTCTCTATATTGTTCGGCTTATCCTTTCATGCATTCATGGAAGGGCTGCCGCTGGGCTTTAATTATCACATCGGCTCCACTGTACCATCACTATATCTTGCTGTCAGTGTGCATAAAATACCTGAAGCAATGCTGGTGACAGGGCTGGTATTGCATACAAAAGGCCGCAGGAGCGCTATAGCTATGCTGTTGCTCTTTTCGCTCATTACTCCCCTCGCCGGTGCGATTGCAGGTTATGCAGGCACCCATTATGAGCCTATACGAGATGCGATTATGTTACTGGTACCTGTAGTAGCCGGCTCCTTCATTCATATATCCACAACTATCTTCTTCGAAAGTGGCACCCGGCAACATGCCATGAACAGCCGCAAGATACTGGCCATACTTTCCGGTGTATGCCTTGGACTGCTTACCCTGATCTTCGAATAGCCTATCTTTATCAAATGAAAAGGATCTTCCGCTTGTTATGTGTGACGCTGCTGGCCTGCCTTACGCCCTTCGTCAATAAAGCGCAGCAAAAAATGCAAAGCGGCAAGTCGCTCCTGTGGCGCATTAGCGGTAAGGATATGAAAAGACCGTCCTACCTGTTCGGTACCATACACCTCATTTGCCCTGCTGATTATATCTGGACTGACAAGATGAAAGAGAGCCTGCACAAAAGCCAGGAAGTTTGTTTCGAGATGGACATGGACGACCCGGGCGTACTGATGAAAGTAGCTACAGGCCTTATGGACAATAGTGGTAAAAGGCTTGAAGACTACTTCAGCCCGGAACAATATAAACAGGTAGCCACCTATATGCATGACAGCATAGGCATGAACATATCGCTCTTCGACAATCTGAAGCCCGCCGCCCTGCAAAGCATGCTAACCACCAAGACCGCTGCCTGTGCCAACCCTGTATCCTACGAAGACAAAATAATGGAACAGGCCAAAAAAGACAAGAAAGAGATACTGGGACTGGAACAACCCGAGGAACAGATAGAACTGTTTGATAACCTGCCGCCCGACTCTATCGTAAAACAGGTAATGGAAACGGTGACTGGCAAAGACAATGATAAAGAAGAATATCAAAAACTGGTAAATGCGTATAAGCAGCAGGACCTGCCTGCTTTATATGAACTGATGAACAGTTCGGGAGAATCGCCCATAGACCTTGCCGGCTTTCTTGATGACAGGAACAAACGATGGATAGACCGGATGGTGGATAAGATGGACCAAAAATCGGTATTCTTTGCCGTTGGTGCAGGCCATCTCTGGGGCGAGAATGGCGTTATCAATCTTTTGAAAAAGGAAGGTTACCGTGTAGAGCCGGTACGGTAATACTTATGAATATAATCAGAGCCCTTCAAGTACCTGGGCCAATGCACTGCTGGTAAGCGGCTTATTCAGGAACTGTTTTATGGAAGGGTAATGTTTTACCCGGTTCAGATCATTCTCGTTAATAGAAGAAGAAAGCATGTAGACATTGTAACCATTTCTAATATCTTCGGGCAATTTTTCAAAAGCTTCTACAAACTCAAAACCATTCATTACCGGCATTTGTATATCCAGTAATACATTGGTCTTATCGCTTACGGGTGGCGGCGCCTTACTGATAAAGTCCAATGCCTCGGCAGCAACGGTAAACGATTTGATATCGCCAGCCTTTCCTGTATTCCGGATTATTTTATCCGCAATAAAGCAATCAAGCTTGCTGTCATCAATGATAATAAAATTAACGGTGTCCGGCATTATAATAGTTATTTGCTTGGAATGGTGACCTTAAATGTACTACCCTCGTTCAGTTTGGTATCTACAGTTATCTCACCACCCAGCTTACTGATAGCATCCTTTACATTGTACAGCCCGAAACCCGAGCCCATTTCTTCGGAAGTTGCGCGGTAAAACATGTTGAAAATCTTATTGACATTGGCTTCGTCTATGCCTATGCCATTATCTTTTACCTCGATACAGGCATTGCCGTTACTGACCTGGATATCAAGCTTCACAAATTTATTATCAAGGGCCTTTCGCTGGTATTTAAATGCATTGGACAGTAAGTTATTCAACACTATCCTCAGCGACATTTCATCCGACCGGAAATTTTCTGTTTGCGTAACGCTTACATCAAATGCCGTATGATCCGTTCTACCTGTAATATCGTAAATATCTTTGAGATCTGCTACTAAATCATCGAATTTGATGTCAGAAATTTTCATCTGTCCCCTATTCAGGTTATAGTAGTCATGTATGCTTTGTATAAAAGTATCCAGCTTTTGTACCGACTTGTCCATCATACCGAGCATCTCACGTATATCGGCCAGGTCGTTAATGCCCTGTGCGATATTTATTGCGCCTAATATGCTTAGCAAAGGGCCACGCATATCGTGTGTTACGCTGTATGCAAATTTATCCAGTTCATCGTATGCTTTCTGCAACTCCTGATTTTTGATGGCCAGCATCGATGTGGTGAGATAATACTGATTGGCCTGGTCAACCGCAGTTTTAATATCGGTATCGGTCCACGGCTTTTTTATGTACCTGTATATATTGCCAAGGTTGATGGCATCAATCACCGATTCAATATCTGTATAACCGGTAATTAATATTCTAACTGCATTCGGATATTTTTCCCTGATATCGCCAAAAAATTGCACACCCGTTTTATCGGGCATGCGCTGATCGGAAAGAATAACGCGTATGTCGGGATGCTGCTCCAGGTGCTTTAATGCCTCTGTAACATTCTCAGCGATATAGATAGTATAGTCGAACCTGAATGAAGCTTTGAAACCATGCAGGTTGTTCACCTCATCATCTATATACAGTATTTTTATTTTTTCTATCTTATCCAAGGCCGAAATATTTAATAAAGCTAATGCATTATTGGAATTTCCAAAACAAATTCTGTCCCTTCTCCCAAAGTAGAATTTACTTTTATCTGCCCGTTATGCTTATTCATCGTGTTCCATGCTATTGAAAGACCAAGCCCAGTACCTTCTCCGACTTCTTTGGTAGTAAAAAATGGTTCGAACAGTTTCCGCTTGGTCGCCTCATCCATACCTGTCCCGTTATCAGCAATACTTATATATACAGTTTTATCATCCGCCCATGTTTTTAAGGTCATTTTACCCTGGTCATCTTCAGGATGGTGCTTGCCTATAGCATGGATGGCATTGCTCATTATGTTCAGGAATACCTGGTTGAGCTTACCTGGATAGCACTCTACCAATGGTATTTCTCCATATTCTTTTACCACTTTTATCTTGCCACCCAATAAATTATTCACAAGCACCAGTGTGGCATCAAGCCCCTCATTCATATCGGCCTTTTTAAGATCGTCTTCATCAAGCCGCGAGAAAATGCGTAACCCTTTCACAATTTCGGCTGTGCGCGATGCCCCCTCATTGATACCTTTTAAAAGGTGTGCAATTTCCGTCTTCAGGTAATCAAAGTCTATCTCTTCCTTATAATCATTCAGTTGCCTGAGCTTATCCTGTGCCGAAATTTCAGACAGGCCAACACTTTCAATCGTATTTACCGCATCAAGCAATATATCTACGTCGCGCTGTAGTGGTTTAATATTGGAGGTCACAAAGTTGATGGGGTTATTTATTTCGTGTGCTATACCAGCGGTCAACTG
>MKUN01000011.1 GCA_001897835.1 Bacteroidetes bacterium 46-16 | reverse complement strand
AGTGTACCCGTGCCGGTACCCACCGTAACATTTATTGAACTCGTATTGCTGTTGCCGCTCCAGCCTGTACCTGATACGGTCCATGTATAGCTGGTGGCGTTTCCTATCGGTGTTACAGAATAGGTGGCTGTAGTATTAGGACATGGCGCCGGCAGTGCACCTATTACGGGCGTAAGCGGCACGCTGTCGGGTTGTATGCTACTTAACGTATAAGAAGTGCCGGTATCACATGTATTGGCCCCTGCCACCGTTAATGTGCCCAGGCCCGAACCTACCGTCACATTAATAGAACTTGTAGTACTGCTACCACTCCAGCCTGTACCAGCAACGGTCCACACATAGCTTGTGGCATTGGCAATAGCAGGTGTACTGAATGCAGCCGTTTGGCCCACACATATGGGCGAGGGTGCAGTGATACCTGTTGCCGCAGCGGGAAGGCCCGATGGTGTAACGGTAAGTGTGGCCACAGGCCCTGTTCCGCAAACACCCGTACCGGTCACCGTCAATGTTCCTGTGCCTGTACCCACTGTTACATTTATGGTATTAGTAGTGCTGCTGCCACTCCAGCCTGTGCCGCTTACGGTCCAGGTATAAGAGGTGGCGTTGGCCAGTGGCCCTACCGTATATGTTGCAGTTGAATTGGGACAAGGAGATGCCGCACCGGTTATCGTGCCTTGTAAAGGAACAGGTGTAGGCGCCGGATTAAATGTATAAGGCGTACTGTTTGAGCAGTTGCCATTTGCAGTTACCGTAACGGTTGCTGTACCGGTGCCTGCAAGCAGGGAAATGGAGTTAGTAGTGCTGGTACCACTCCAGCCTGTACCACTTACGGTCCATGTGTAAGAATTAGCCCCGGCAACAGCAGGTATGGTATATACGCCCGATACGCCTGTGCATATAGGCGATGGCATAGTGACCGATGCGGGCGTAGCAGGGGTGCTGCAAAGCACGTGTGCCCACCAGGTATCCCAGCGATCTGCCGTTGCCTGCGTAGCTTCCTGTAAGGTCCAGAAATCATAAGGGTTCTTGGGGTCGTAAGCCGCTGCTGAATAATCGCCCCACCTTACTCGTCCGCTACCGTAATCTTTGCCGTATTTATTAAGCCCGTGACGGTAGATCAAAGGTTGCCTGACAGAATCCACCACATCCGTATGTACACGCAATGCATAGGCAGCACTGGGGTGCGTAACTGCCGAGCAAGTGGAGAAGCCGATCAGGGCATCATTGTTGGCGTTCACCGTTATAGACGGGAAAAAGTAATAATTAACACCTGTGGGGTCGTCTACAAAACCTATCTGGCTTGGCGATGCAAGGGTATCGAACTGCCACCACATAACGGAGCAACGCGTTGGCGTGCCGGTTGGGAAAAAGGCATTATGAGCAGTCCATAATTTATTGTTCATGTACACCATTTGGGTGATACGATCATCGTTGGCCTGCAACTTTGATGTTGTATCTACCTGCGGGATAAAGTTATTGCCATTATTCCCCTGGTACCACCAGTGTATCGCCGAAGAAGGATAACCTACAGAACTCATGGTCTCAGAACCTACCGGCCCTATTATCTTCCATAAGCGCAAAAGACCTGAAGGACCATTCCAGCTTTCCGCCATGAATATATCCTCTACCGTATTATCGTAGGTAAGCGCAGGACATATCGTGAACGAGCTGTTTTGTGTAAACGAGGTATAATTCGCGTTTACATTATTAATAACGTTGTTCTTGTTAAACGCAAATACTTTCGCGTAGCTGTATGCATTGGCAGCATTGGTAAAGAAGTTACCCGTTATTACGATCCAGTTTTTGTTGAAACCAACATCCGGGTAGTCGAACCAATTGGTACCCGCAGGGTCTGCAAGTACATTATACTCATACCAGTTGCCTGTTGGGTCGCTGGTCTGGGATATGGCGATCAATACGCAGGACGATGTGGACTGGGCATGCGCTACGCAAACCAGTATCCACCTGTTGGTGTAAGGATCGTAATGCACCCGGGGGTCAAATGTCCCGTTCGTGGGGTTCACCGGGTTAAAGAAGGTATTAAGCGATACCGTTGATACTGTAGCGCCGGCCCTCGTTTGTATCCTGACATTGCAGTTCACCGTAGTCAGGCAATAGTTCGAGTCTACTGCGCCATGTGTATCGGGTGGTATATAAGTATTGTTGTCTGGGTATGCCTGGAATGTATCCGCAGGATTTGGCGATATGGGCAACATCGGCACAGGTGCCGCAGCCAGATTTTGTGGCTGTGTCTGCCGCGCATGTATCTCATCGGCTGGTGGCATCTGGTCGTGCTCCGGCCTCGACTCATCGTCTTCGTTCTCTATCTCTATTGGCTGGGCTGGCATAGCAGGCGGATGCTGTATGTCGTACTGTGCACGTTCGGTAAAATTGACTATCGCCCGGGTTTGTTCCTGGCCTGTGCTAACTGTTTGGGCTTGTGATCGGTTAAAAAAAAGGCATAAAATTGTAATGCCCGATAAAAGTGTAGCTCTTCTGATCATCCAAAAATAGTTTTATCAAATTTATAATATTCTTCCCTTAACACATAGCTGAGGCGATACCTTATACTACAAAAAGCATTGTATTCACCACAAAAAGCAGGCAAAAACCGCTTCTGTGGCGCACTTTACAGGATAAAGGCATATCAGTTTATAAATATGTTAAAATTTATCCTCGATATGTTTTGGGAAGTAAAATCATATCTATGACGATATTTTTTAGTACTTCATTCGCATTTACCCTGTCTTTCTTAGCTTTAAATAAATAATCAAAAAATGACCGAGGAAAAGATCATAAACGGTTTCCCCTTCGTATCCTACTGGAAAGAGTGCTTTGAGCAGGAAGAAATGCTTAGC
Organism: Bacteroidetes bacterium 46-16; assembly: GCA_001897835.1. Classification (GTDB taxonomy): domain Bacteria; phylum Bacteroidota; class Bacteroidia; order Chitinophagales; family Chitinophagaceae; genus MKUN01. The sequence goes on along the minus strand of MKUN01000011.1, from coordinate 14,910 downwards.
CGTTCTGCCGGCTTTTTGCAGTGGATGGACACTCGCCGGTCAGTACGGGATTTTTCGGATAAGCCGGTAGCGAAGGAAGTCATTGAACATATATTGCTCACTGCTTCCACCGCCCCATCCGGCGCTCACAAACAGCCCTGGACATTTTGTGCGGTAAGCGACCCTGCAATAAAAAAACAAATACGTGAAGCAGCCGAGGCCGAAGAATACGAAAGCTATAACAGCCGTATGCCGCCGGAATGGCTGGCCGACCTGCTGCCCCTGCAAACCGACTGGCACAAGGACTTTTTAGAAATAGCCCCCTGGCTGATCATCATTTTTAAACGGATATACGAACCGGGAGGGAATGGCCGGAAACTGAATAATTATTATGTACAGGAAAGTACCGGCATAGCTACGGGCTTTCTGCTCTCCGCCATCCACAATGCAGGGCTTGCGGCGCTTACTCACACACCAAGTCCTATGAACTTCCTGGCTAAAATATTGAACAGGCCGGATAATGAGAAACCATTCCTCCTGGTACCTGTTGGCTACCCGGCACAGGAATGCTGGGTGCCTAAACTGCAACGGAAGACACTGGATGAAATTGCCCGTTTTTATTAACGCTTATAATTTTTCGCCCTGTCCGGCAAGGTGATATCCCGATCTTAATACCCGGGCACGGGTGCCGGCATCCCACAATAATGGGTTGGTGTGGTTGAAATGTATAAAATGTATCTTTCCTTTCGTAGCGGCATTGGCGTGTGCAAACAGTTGCATGGTCTCTGTAACAAAAGGGTGCGGCACTTCTGCAATATTTATTTTGCCCAATTCACCGGTGCTGTAAAACGTAGCATCAAGCAAGGCAATATCGCAGTGCTGCACTTCCGTAACAATGTCCTTATCCCATGTAGCCCATTTATTAATGTCGGGGATGAACAGGTATTTTCTCCCTGCTGCACCGATCCTGAACCCGGCAGTTTCAGAGAATTCATCACGATGGGGAACAGTAAATGCTGCTACACTTATGCCCTTAGCTATATCCAGCGAAACATCGGTATGTAATTCAACAAGGTTGATATTACCCAGTTGTACCAGCTGGCTCCATGGGCCATTATCCTCCAGGTATTTTTTAAGACGGGGCAATACATATACCGGGATATGCCGGGTATTCATCACCTCCCGCCCCAGCTCCATAAGCCCTGTATAATGCCCTATGTGCGCATGTGTAATGAAGATACCATCAGGCAGGTATTTGTATGCCCCTTTGGTAAGTTGGGCAAAATAATGCAGTTGTTCTTTTATATCAGGGCTGGCCTCAAACAGCCACCATTTCTTAGCGGCCGGGTCCACCAATGCCAATGATACAACGCTTCGTCTCTTTGATACTTGTTCCCAGGCGGTTTTACAGCATTTTTTCTTACATCCCATATGCGGGTAGCCCCCGTCCTGCGCTATGCCCAGCACCAGCAGGTATGGTGCTGCCTGTACGGCAGCAGCTCCCAGCAAGAACAGAACAACTAAAAGGCTCCTTATTATTGTCTTCCATTGTGAAGGGTGTGTCATACCTATAGTATTAAGCTACCCCGGTTTGTTGTATGAAATTGCTGCAATATACCAGCAACAGGATGAAGGCAGGGTCTTTGCTTTCGGTATGGTTATCATCGGCTTCAATATCGTAATTAAAACTCAGTTCCGACCAGTTAAAGCGGGGCTGCAGCATAACGATCTCCCGCTCATCGCTATCTATAAGTATGAACCTGCGGCGCAGCAGGCTGCCATGCTTAAAGATATAGGTACGGCCTTCCTCCAGTTCTATCACTATCTGCCCGCTCCAGTTGAACTTCATTTTTCCTATCTCGATACCATTTTTAGTGATATGTACCGAGGTATGCCACACATTATTCTTATCTATCTCATAATTATCGCCATTGTTCATGGCCATCTCTGCCCCGATAGAGAACCACGAGGTATAGCCAAGCTTGCCATGTGCTACATTTCGTTCATCTATCAGCTCAAAATGCCGGTTGTGTGTACCTACCGCAGAGTATTTCATGGTTTCCAGATCGTTTAATGGGTCAAAACTAAACAGGAAAAGCATAAAAATAAAATCAGTGGCGGCCTGTATTTCTACTTACCTACTTAACCGTAAGCGTGGTGCCGCTTTGGGTAACAGTATAGGTCTTGAGAGCGGATGGAGGCGGCCCGCCCAGCACCTTGCCATTAAGATCGAAGGTACCACCGTGGCAGGGACAAACAAGATCATTGGATTGCTGGTTGTAGTTAAGCTGGCAACCCTCGTGCGTGCAGGTATCCGAGAGGGCTACATATGTATCTGTTGCAGTGCAGATAACAATGATCCCGCTTTTTACCACTGATCCGCCCACCGTTTTGAGGGCTGCGTAACCCGGGTCGGCCAGGTCGATCGTAAAGCTTGCATTGGGCCCTGTAGCTGCTTGCTTTTTACAGCTTTCCATGATACCTGCCATTGGTGCAATGGCACAAAAAGTACATGCAGCTTTTAAGAAATTCCTTCTTTCCATAAGTATTTGTTTTTTGCCGGCAGGTTATTAATATTAACATGCCCCTGGAAAGAAAATTGTTGCCTTAAAGATGAAACGGGAAATATGCCGAATGAACCGGCGCATTAAAATGATAACGTAAAAAGATTTATCGCTCCGGTGACTGCACCGATGCGGCAGGCCAGCCATCGCCCAGGAAACCAGGCTTGCCACAACCGGCTATGGTAGTAATGATACCATTAGTATCTACTTTTCTTATTACATTATTCCAGGCCTCAGCAATGTATAAGTTACCACGTTTGTCAACAGCTATGGCCACCGGGTGCCAGAGCCTGGCTTCCGTAGCAGGGCCACCATCACCGCTGTAGCCTTTACGCCCGCTGCCGGCTACTATATGTATGATCCCCGATTTGTTCAGCATGCGCACCAGGTCACCATCCGTAAAGTAAACATTCCCCTGGTCGTCCACCGCTATATCATTCAGGTCGCTCAGCTTTGCCATCTTAGCCCTTGCTCCATCGCCCTGGAAACCGTATTCTCCAGTACCTGCCACCGTTGTGATCATGCCTTCGGGATCAACTTTACGGATACGGAAATGCCCGCGGTCCACTATATACAAATTGCCATCATCATCGATAGCCACACCGCGCGGACGGTTCAGCGAAGCTTTACGCGCAGGGCCGTGGTCGCCTATGATACGTACATAAGAAGCATCTGCATCCTTCGAGGTATATGCATGGCCATCACCCGCGACCACCGTCATCACTCCCCCGGTATCAATTTTCCAGACCCTGCCGCTGTCCGACAGGTATAAATTGCCCTTTTTGTCCCGGGCAAGGTAGCTCGGCGTATACAGGTCGGATTGCAGGGCAATACCGGTATCGCCACTATAGCCCTGCACACCCGTACCTGCAATAGTCGTGATGATGCCTTTTGCATCTATCTTACGCAAGCGCCTGTTGTGCCTGTCGCAGAAAAATATCTCCCCTGCTTTATCTACGATTATACCACAGGGTTTAAAGATCGCCGTCGATTTTGCGGGCACGCCGTCTTTTTCATAACCGTCTTCACCTGTACCTGCTATGGTGTTTATGATACCGCTGGTATCCACTTTACGGATACGGTTGTTCCAGTTATCGGATATATAAACATTACCTATGTCGTCCACGCATACACCATAAGGGCCGTACAAACGGGTTTGCTCTACAAATGTGTCGGGCTTCATTTGCTCAGGGTCTTTCTGTTTACCGGAATTTATTTTAGGTAACTCCATGATCGACACCTCAGGTATTTGAAACCGCCATTTTTCCCCGCCCATATCGGCTATAGCTATTTGAGGCACCTGTTCCAAAGGGGCGTATATGATAAATATCTCCGTCCTGTTCAGGTCCACATCCGGTATGCTTATCCTGTAAGGCGGCGGTTCAGCTTCCATGATGGCAGTATTGTCCATATGTGCTACAGGGATATCCAATTGCAGGTCCGGCACTTTATATATCGCCACATCGGGAATCTTAACCCGGTATGGTGCAGCCCCCGGTTCCAGTATTTGCGTATTGGGCAGTTGTGCTACAGGAATATCCCATTGCAGGCGGGGAAGGGTATATATACTTACATCGGGTATCGATGCCCGGAACCGTTCCGATTCCATAGCGACCGGCAAAGGGCGTTTCATCGTTTTCAGTTCCGCTGGTATACTGATCCGCTGGGGCATATAATAACTTACAGGGGGTAACTCTACTGTTATAGTATATACCGGCGTTGCTGCATCCTTTTTTACGATCTTCGTCAGATCGGGTTTGAAGGCATTGGCTATGATACCTGCGGTCCGTGGAATGTCAGGCCCGGTATTGGCCTGCAAAAAGTTACCGAAGCATTCATATACGGCTTTAAGCCGGGGCTCATCCGTAAGACTAATGATGTATGGCTTATAATTTATCTTGTTCTTTACGAATTTCTGCACCGTTTCACACAAGTTGCCCCCGCAGCTTTCTTCACCATCAGTTATCAGTATCAGGCCATAATAATACAAGGTTTGATTGGCCATATCGTCATCGGCCGCCTGCTTAAGCGAATAGGCGATGGGGGTGACGCCAAGTGGTTTAAGGTCATCGAGCCGCAACGACATCTGGGTCTTGTTGTTCTTACTGAACATCACCTCCAGCTTGGTGTCGATACAGTTATTGTCCTTTACATTATTTTGTTCGCCAAAGGCGCGGAGGGCGAACTCTACGTTATCGTTCACGCTGTACACACTGTCCATGATAGCCATGATCAGCTCTTTGGCTGCCGTATAGCGCGATTTGTCTTTTACCCAGTTCAGGGACATACTCGATGACTGATCGAGTATTATGAGGATACGGGGCTGCTTCCTGTCGCTCTGCGCGCTTACGCTTGCAGAGAAGCAGGTAAGGGAAAGGAATAAAACAACGAGAGACAGGTAGTATAATGGTCTTTTTAAAAGCAGAACTAAACTATTTACCATTATCACCTCCCATCCCTTTTTTTTATTTTTAAGATTTAATCCACGAGCAGCTCACAAGTCAGGTAATCAGAACCTGTAGTATTGGGGCCACTCATTTTCTCGCAATCGTTCTTAGCCTTACCGTAGCTTTCGTTATGAAATTCAACATCATATCCCGATTTGGCCACACCACCGGTACAACGGCAGGTATAATCGTGCTTGCAGGAGCAAAAACCCAGGGCTATCGTAACAGCGAGCAATGCAAATTTAACGTGTTTCATAATTACACTTTAGGCTACTAAATTAATCAGAATTATTTAACAGTACAGCTATTTAGCTTATTTCAATATTTCACCCGGTATTTGCAGGCATGGCTTTATTGTATCATAAATCATGACCAAAGAGTATGAATACATAGGCTCACCGGATAATCCCCGCACCACGGCAGTAGTGTGCTATATAACCTTTATCGGCTGGCTGATTGCCTTTTTTGCATTATTCCCATCTCATAAGACATCATTATCCGCTTTTCATTTAAGACAGGCCGCACTCCTGCACATCCTGTCTTTCATATTAAAAGCGGTATATAGTTTTTTGCCTTTCACCACAGCCATATTGATAACAGTGGCCATATTGGTTCTTATATTGATCATAGCAGCACTTAGAGCCATGACAGATGCCCTGAATGGTAAAGAAAAGCCCCTGCCACTTATTGGCCCCCTTGCGCAAAGCCTGTTTTACAAGCTGGGGCGCTGATATTTCACTCCCGCATCATTCATATTGTAAATTTTTTAAACAATATAAAAATCAGCCCATAAATATTATATTTGAGCCTGTGTATCGGATTTCAGAGGATAGATAAGAATTAAACCGGCATATTTATGTTCAAAAAGCTTTACCTGATTGTAATTGCTCTTATTTTTTCTTGCACCTGCGCAATGGCGCAATCGGCCTGGTATATCGTTAACTCAAACCCATGGGGTGACACATATACTCAGACCGCATTCAATAATATATTTGGTGTAGGTAGCTGGCAGCAAGGCTCTTATTCAATAGACCCCGCAACGCTGTTCTCGCCTTCAAACACTACGATATTTCTTGAAGGAAGCGACTTGAATGCAACTGCATTGAACACCTTTCTTACCGCTAATATTTCGTCTGTTGAGAGCTGGGTAGCAGCCGGTGGCCATTTGTTCATCAATGCAGCACCTTCTTCGGGCAGTGATATTAATGCAGGATTCGACAGCACCATTATTGCATACCCAAATTACTCGGGCCAAATGCATGCCGTGGATCCCAGCAATGCTATTTTCAACGGGCCATATCTTCCCATCGCCACCAGCTATGCGGCCAATTATGTAGCCCACAGCTACATATCGGGTAACGGGTTGACTGCATTACTGGCAGATGACAATACGAACAATCCCCTGCTTGCTTTAAAGTACTGGGGCAGCGGTGTAGTGCTTTTCGGCGGGTTAACGCAGCCCGGCTTTTGGGTACCCCAAACTGAGGCTATAAATTTGTGGACTAATATCCTGTCTTATTTAGCTGCCGGCGCTCCAGGGGCTCCCTGCCTGGATCCCGCAAATCTTACCGCATCTAACATTACTTTGGATGGCGCTACCTTCCATTGGATAGGAAATGCTACGACCTATGAATATGTGATCGATAATTTTGCCACAAACCCAACCGCTAACGGCAACCCGATTGCTACCGACAGCCTGGTAGCTACCGGCCTGCAGCACGATTCCACTTATTATTTCCATGTTCGCGCTATGTGCGACTCGGCCAATACATCTGCATGGGTAACCATAGCTTTCACTACAGCTCATATGATCGATTGCGCAGCACCAACCGGCTCTGCTACAGTTAGCTTTACACAGGTTAGCCCTTATGCTGTACTCGACTGGTCTTCACCTTCAGCAGCCCAATACCTTTGGGTGCTGGATAACAATGCATCAGACCCGGCAGTAAGCGGTAATGCTACCACCAACACCACACTCAGCTTCGCCAACCTCACCCCGAACATCACTTATTATTTCCATGTACGCAGTGTTTGCATGAATGGTGATACTTCCACATGGACAACTATACCATTCGTTACGGCAAGCTGTCCCTTCCCTACGGCCACGGCTACAGTTAATGAAACTGCAGTTGGCCCGTATGCCGCTATCAGCTGGACATCGCCTACAGCGGCTACATATTATTGGGTATTGGATTACTCAGCCAGCGACCCTGCGGGTATGGGCAATGCCACCACATCTACCAGCATTACTTTTGCCAGCCTGCTCACAGGAACAGATTATTATTTCCATGTACGCTGCATCTGCACCAATGGCGATACATCTACATGGACAACCATTATGTTCCACACGCCTGGCCCAACACCTACTAATGTAAACAATGTGAACAATGAAGGGCCGACAGTGATCTGCAGTCCTAACCCGACCAGCGATAAGATCTCGATCACCATTACCGGCACTATATACGATAATGCCAGCATTACGCTCTCAGGCCTGGATGGCAGGGTATATTATAACATGCCCGTTACCGGCAATAGCGCCGTGATAGACATGAGCAAACTGCCTGCTGCATTGTACTTTGTTAAATACACCAACAAAGACTACAGCAACATCATAAAAGTGATGAAGCAATAGCTTTATTATATAGAACCATACTGTTTAAGACAGGCCGCATGGCCTGTCTTAATTTTTATATTATCCCGCTTTATCCGTGGCATAATATTTATTACCCAATAGGTACTAAAAACAATATTCTTTATGGAAACGAACAAACCAGGCCAGGGCCGCGAATTGAACGAACAGAACCAACAAAGCGAAGAACGCACAGGTACCAACCAGCCTTCAAGGCAGAACACCTCAACTGCACCACTGCAGGAAGAGCGTGAAGAGGATGCACTTACAGAAAGGGCTGATGAAGACCTGGACGAACAAAGTGAGAACCTGCGCGGTTAAAATGGTTTTAAGGATCGAACCAGATCATAAAATGGCTATGTAATTAACATAGCCATTTTATTTTGTATAGCCGCTTTACGAAATTATGGCGCGTGATGCTACCCAGCCACTGCTCCATGCATGCTGAAAGTTATAGCCCCCTGTGATACCATCCACTTCGAGTATCTCGCCTGCAAAGTACAGGCCGGGCACTACCCTGCTCTCCATAGTTTGAGCATTTACCTCGTTTATCGAAACACCGCCACAGGTAACGAACTCTTCCTTAAAAGTGGTCTTTCCTTTTACCTCGTACACATCCCTGAGCATGTGTGTGATCAATTTATTCTGCTGCGCTGCGGGCATATCGCCCCACCTCATTTCATCACTTATTCCACATTCTGTGGTGAGGTATTCCCATAATCTTTTAGGGAGCTCAAAAGGATTTTTATGCACTACCTTCTGCTTGCCTGTTTCCCGGCGCAAGTCGTGTATTTGCATCCTGAGTTCCTCTTCCTTCACATCCCCAAGCCAGTTGACCTGTACCTGGAAATCATAATTTCTCGCATGCAGCTCTCTCGCGGCCCATGCCGAGCAACGCAATATCACAGGACCGCTCATGCCCCAGTGGGTAATGAGCAGTGGCCCCTGTTCTGCTATTTTCGTGCCGGTTATCTTCACAGCAGCATTCGCTACACTAAGGCCCATAAGCGCGGTTACCGGGTGTTTGGGTATATTAAAGGTGAACAGAGATGGCACAGGCTCCTGTATACGATGCCCCAGTTCCTGTATCCATTTATATTGCTCAGCTTTAGGAAAGCCCCCCGTAGCTATCAGTACCTTATCGGCACGGTAGCTGCTTTTATCGGCGAAGTTGATCGTAAAGCCCCCTGCCTCTTTATCTATTTTTTCCACTGCTTTGTGATAGCGTAACTGCACGCCCTGTTTCATCATTTCATTCCAGATAGTATCGATTATGCTTTGCGAATCATCTGTAATGGGGAACATGCGCCCATCAGCCTCGGCCTTGAGTTTTAAGCCCCTTTGCTCAAACCAGTTTATCGTATCGCGGGGGCCAAATTGATATAAAGTTTTACGGAGCAGTTGCTTACCTCTCGGGTAGCGGCTAAGCAGCTCGGGTATATCGAAGCAGGCGTGCGTAACATTGCACCTGCCACCGCCCGATACCTTTACCTTCTGCAGGGCCTTTGCTGCTTTTTCAAACACGATCACTTCATCACCGGGTTGCGCAGCTATATTAGCTGCGGCAAAACAACCTGCCGCCCCTGCCCCGATAATTGCTATTTTCATTATTAAATGCCGGAAACTGTTGTTTGTAATTAACTGCCGCCCGATTTGGCTTGTGCATCCACTACCGCAATGGCTATCATATTTACGATCTGGCGCACACTGCTGCCCAGTTGCAGCACATGCACCGGTTTGCGCATGCCCAGCAATATGGGACCTACAGCCTCTGCGCCTCCAACCTCCTGCAGCAGGTGATAGGCTATATTCCCCGCCGCCAGGTTGGGGAAGATCAGCACATTAGGCGATTCGTTCACAAGATCAGAGAAGGGATAATTTTCCCTCAGCAGGTCCTTATTAAATGCCAGCCCTGCCTGTATCTCACCATCTATCAGCAGGCCGGGCATGCGTTCTTTTATCTTGGCTACAGCATTGCGCACCAATATTGCCTCAGGCGAGGCACTGCTGCCAAAATTGGAATAAGAAAGCATGGCCACCTTAGGTTTTATATTAAAGTGCTCTACAGTACGGGCGGTCATCAGGGTGATATCCACGAGTTCGTCCTCTGTTGGATTAAAATTCACTGTGGTATCTGCAAAGAACAACGGCCCCTTACGGGTAAGCATAACATACATACCGGCTACCCGTTTGGCATCCTGTTCCGTTCCTATTATTTCCAGTGCAGGGCGCAAAGTGTCGGGATATTGCCTGGTGAGGCCGGAGATAAAAGCATCCGCCTCCCCCGTTTCCACCATCATGGTGCCGAAATAAGGCCTTTCCCTCATGATCTTCCTGGCTTCATACATGTTGAAACCACGGCGTTTACGTTTTTCAAAGAATAACTCGCCAAATTCAGCACGCTTTTTATCCGTACTATCATCTTTGGGGTCAATGATCGTGACATTAGGCAAGTGCAGCCCATACTCTTTTATCAGGTGGCGTATCTTACGCTCATTACCCAGCAATATGGGGGTAGCCAGTCCTTCATCTTTTGCCACCTGTGCTGCTTTAAGTATCTTGATGTTCTCCGAATCGGCAAACACTACCCGTTTAGGATTTTGCTTGGCCTTATTAAGTATAAAGCGTAACAGGTTGTCATCAGAGCCCAGCCTGCGATACAGGTCAGCTTCATATGCATCCCAGTCTTTTATCGGTTGCCGGGCCACACCGCTATCCATAGCTGCTTTAGCCACGGCGGGCGATACGTTCATCAAAAGGCGGGGGTCTATCGGTTTGGGAATGATGTACGTTTTGCCAAAATGCATATTCGTTTCATCATATGCAGCATTCACGATGTCCGGCACCGGTTCTTTCGCAAGGGCAGCCAATGCTTTTACGGCAGCCAGTTTCATTTCTTCATTTATTGCTGTGGCCCTTACATCAAGTGCCCCCCTGAATATGAAGGGAAAGCCAAGCACATTGTTCACCTGGTTAGGATGGTCGCTGCGGCCCGTAGCCATGATGATATCCGGCCGTGATGCTATAGCCTTATCGTAAGGTATTTCAGGATCTGGGTTGGCCAGTGCAAATACAATAGGATTTTCGGCCATGCCCTGTATCATTGTTTCATCCAGTATATTCCCTTTCGATAAGCCGATGAAAACATCCGCACCCTGCATTGCCTCGGCCAGCGATATGTTTTTAACGTCTTTGGCAAAGAGCTCCTTATATTCATCCAGGTCCTTGCGCGACTTTATAATAAGCCCTTTACTATCGAACATGTAAATGTTCGATACGTCCGCACCCAGTGCCATGTATATCTTGCAGCAGGATATTGCAGATGCCCCTGCCCCGCTTACTACAAATTTCACCTTAGCTATATCCTTCTGCACCAGTTCCAGGGCATTCAGCAGGGCTGCACCCGATATTATTGCCGTGCCGTGCTGGTCGTCATGCATTACGGGAATGTTCAGTTCCTGCTTCAACCGCTTCTCTATCTCAAAGCATTCGGGAGCCTTGATATCTTCCAGGTTGATACCGCCAAAAGTAGGCTCAAGTGCTTTTACAACCTGAACAAATTCATCTATACCTTTACTATTCAGCTCTATATCAAACACATCAATATCGGCAAAGAGCTTAAACAGTATGCCTTTCCCTTCCATTACCGGTTTCGATGCCTCCGGTCCTATATCCCCAAGTCCTAAAACGGCTGTGCCATTACTGATCACTGCAACGAGGTTGCCCTTAGCAGTGTATTTATATACATTCTCAACGTTCTTGTGTATCTCTTTGCAGGGCTCCGCAACACCCGGCGAATATGCCAGTGCAAGGTCACGCTGGGTTTTGGTTTCCTTGGTTGGTATTACTTCTATCTTTCCCGGCCTGCCTTTCTCGTGGTACTCCAGTGCATCTTCTTTTCTGATCAGTTGTGCCATCTTACTTTTTTTGGGAGGGGTAAGTTACAAAATACATTTGAAGCATTTCCCGGGGCAATCGCCACACATAAACAAAAAACATCTTCACCTTGTTGATAAGTTGTTCATTTCCATAAAATTTGGCACGAAATTTCGGGTATATCGATAAAGGCCCCGTTATGGAACATCACTACACAACGCAAAACGCATACAAAACTGCTGATAATGAGCTCAGGCACAACGTTATAGCTGAATCTGTTGAAGATGCCGAGGACTACTTTATCTATGCCAAGAACAGCCTGCTGAGCGTAAACAACTGGAAACAATATAGCTCATCAATAACGGCTTCTTTCGAATTGATCAATAATAATGGCTATGTGCTGCACCGGCATGCCCACATGGGCGATAACATCAGGATATCTGCCCCTGGCAACCTGGTATATCGTTTACATATAGACACTATAGTGTACGATGATTATCCCGATACCGATACGGAAAGCATCACAATGTACTTAAGCCGTCCTGAAAGCAGTATAACCGAGGCCCCCTGTATCATCCTTGTTGAACGCTCGGGTATCCATATTGCAGCAGCATGTACAGGCGTTGAAGAAATAGCGCCGCTGCCTGAAGAACAGTTGCATGAACTCGTTACAGGTTTTATAAATTTCGATGAACAGTAAACCCTAGCCCTCCTCTGATAGTTTCCTGATACCCTTCAATATCCGCTGTTCAAAAAGTTCCTTTATTTCGCTGCTTTCTTTTTTATTAAAATCCTTATTCACACCGCGCCAGTTACCGATCTTCAATCCTTTGTTAACCGCATCAAAGGCAAATGTAGTATGGCTTGAATCCACGGGCTTCAACCATGTTTTTATCACCTGGTCTTCCTTTGGATAATAAAAGTAGGCATGATACCAATAATCGTTCTTGCCCCGCGGTCCATCTACCAGGCAGCCGGCCTTGCCACCGGGCATTACCACACTATCCGGCACCTTATATTCCGGGTGCATCTGTTTAAATGTGCTTATTGCTCTGATCACATCCTGTTCCCGGGCATTTATCCTGTATTCTTCGCCGTAAGGGTAGCTTACTGAAGTAGCCACATTAACCAGCTTGTAGAAAGAGAATACCAGCACCGCTGCAATAAATATATATACTACCCATTGAGTTTGCCTTCCCATAAGTTTTGACGCATTTTTTATTTTATAGGATAGTAATTTTATAATAATCCCGCCTTCCAGCATTAAAATACTCATTCTGCCTTATACATGCAAGGTTATTAGGCTCATATCATTCTGAATTATTGCACAGGTTAAAAAATAACTTTCGATGTGCCTAAAATTCATTAAACTTGTAACATTAATCCGGGGGGATTATGCAATTCTACTTCTTCAGATCACCAGACAAAACCTACTCGGTTTTGTTTCGAAAGTTCGCTGTGAAAAAAAATGTTGCAACGGCTCGCATGCTTGCTATTGCCGCATTTATCTTTAGCGGGGGCATATTGCTCTCCGGCATTGTGGTCGATTACAATTCATTCATTCCTAATTACCCTGAGTACCTGCCTGCTATAACATTCATTATGCTTGGCTCGGTCATTTACTATCTCTCTTTTTATATTCTTAAACGTATGCACTTCAGGGGCAAGGCTCCTTTCAGGCAGTTCTTCAGTGTCGGCTATGCTATGGTGCTGCTTACCGGCTGCATGTGGCTTACTTTTCTCGCACAGTACAACCCTAAGAATACTATGACCTTTCTCCTCTTAGGCACATTTACGGTTAGCGTCTTGTGGGTACTTGAGCGCTGGGAAACTTTTATTATCATGGCACTTACTATTGCGGTCTTTGCCTATGGAATGCATTACTTCCAGACACATACTAATGAACTATATCAAAACTATGTTGTTGCGGTGATCATAATGGGTATGTTCTATTTTATATCACGCGTTACCTACTCCCATAGCTATAATTACTTTCAACAGTTAAAACTGATCGAATTAAAGAACAGGGAGATCAGTATCGTCAATAATACCCAGCGGGGCATACTCAATGTTGTTGGCCACGACCTGCGCAGCCCCATAAACAATATAACCGCCATTATTAACCTGCTGCAGGACCACCCGGCCAGCGAAGAGGAAAGGAATGAATACTATAAGCTTATCCTCAACTCAACCCGCGATGCCGATCACATCATTCACGACCTGGTAGGAATAGCCAACGAAAATGGAAAGGAATTGCAGAAGACCGAAGTATGCCTCAACGACTTCCTGAAAACGATACATGCCGAATGGGAATACAGGATACCCAATGAGCAAAAGCTCGTATTTAATGAGCCTTTCGGCCTCGTACATGCCTATATACACCTTAACAAAATGCGCCGTGTACTCAACAACCTTATAGATAATGCCATTAAATTCACCCCGGCAGGTGGCACTATTACCCTGGAACTCCAAAAGCTGGAGGAAAAAGTACGCATCTCTGTAAACGATACAGGTATCGGCATCCCCCACGATCTGCAACCATTTTTATTTGACCGGTTCAGCAGGGCAAGCCGCGCAGGTCTTAACGGCGAAAAATCTTATGGCCTTGGGCTTAGCATATGCCTCCAGATCATCCAGGAACATGATGGGGAATTATTGATAGAAAGCAGGGAGCAAAAAGGCTCGAGCTTCCATATAGACATCCCGCACCTTCACCTAACTTAAGTAGGCTGAGTACATCCATACCAGCTTTTCCTCTTCACGTATATAATCGCTCATCAGTGCATTAGTACCTTCATCATTCGCCTCAGCCGATATATTAAGCAGTTCACGCTGCAAGGGCATGATCGCGGCATACGAATCCAGGATATCCTTTACCGCCTTTTTGCCTTCACTTACGTTTAGTGTTTCCTTTATTGTCGATTCTTTAAGATAAGCGCTGTAGCTATGCAGGGGCGTATGGCCAAGCGTAAGGATACGTTCCGCTATCTCATCTACTTTAAGCTGCAGGTTGTTATATAATTCTTCGAACTTCACGTGCAGCTCAAAAAATTTATCACCCTTTATATTCCAGTGATATCCGCGTGCATTGATATAAAACATCTGGTAATTGGCCAGCAGCGTGTTTAGCTGCGTTGCCAGTTTAGCACTCATTTTTGTATCAAGCCCTATTCGGGAAAGTCCTTTTTTCATAAATAGTACATTTTATTGCTGCAAAGGTAAAAAAGGATCACCAGCAGCAGGATGATAAGGGTATTTGAAAACTCGATATTGCAATGATCCCTGTCATAAAAATACCGGGCATTGCTTCTTATAAAAAAACAACGCCCGGCATTTACAATACTTATGTTTAGTACTTCACCAGTTTCTCGGTATAAGTTTCGGCACCTGTGTTCACATGCACCATATACATACC
>MKUN01000010.1 GCA_001897835.1 Bacteroidetes bacterium 46-16 | reverse complement strand
TCAAAGATGATCGCTTTGTATTGCATGAAGTAAATATATCACTTCCAATAAAGAAAAGTAAACTCTATTTATCCAAATTTATTAAAAGTAATAAAGGGCTTCGTCACTTATAGAATGTATTCATTAACTATATTAAGCGATAAAACGACTTATGGCACTAAAAGATACACATGTAGCACCGTTAATCATTAGTTTTAAATACATGTTATACCTCGGCAGATTAATCAAATCCTCCTGATTAAACACCGGATAAAACTCTTTAGCCAAGTATTCCGCATCACTAGCGCCCACCCGGAAGGATATAATCGTTCCCACATTCCCAAAAATCGCCGCCCGGATGCGCTCATCCAATTGTTCAAGGTATTGGTGTGCAAGGAATAAGGATAAGCCGTATTTTCTGGACTCTGCCAAAATACCAATGAAAGACAAGGTGAGAAATGAGTGCATCTCATCTATGTAACAGTAAAAGGGCACTCGCTCCTCTGGGGCCAGCCGAGCCCGATACAGCGCCGCATGTTGGATAGTAGTCAAAATCACAGAACCTAACAAAGCGCTGGCATCTTCTCCCAATTCACCTTTAGACAGGTTGCAGATAAGTATCTTCTTCTTGTCCATAACCTCCTGCATCCTGAAACCTCGCGTTTTCTGTCCCACAGTAGCCCGGAGCGGTGCGCTTGCCAGGAATAGCCCGGTCTTATTCAGTATCGGGCTAATTGCCTCCATACGAAAAGCCTTAGTATACTTAGCAAACTCGTTATCCCAATAGCTGAGAATGTGTGCTTCTTTGACATGCACCAAAGCTCTATTTCGATATGCTTCATCTGTAAGCAAGGGCTGTATATCTAAGAGCGTTGCATCCGGCACCCAAAGCAGGGTCAGGATAACATTGCGTAGTATGTATTCCATTCTCGGCCCCCAGCTATCCGCCCAAATCTTCTTGAATGTAGATACTAAGCTGGATGCCACGAGATGGTGGTACTTCGGATGTATGCCTTTTAGGGGATTAAAGGCTATCGGATTGTCCGTGTCTTTAGGATTGAAATAAATAAGGTCTTCCTTCCTCCAGGCAGGGATGTGTTTTAGTATGTCGGTTGCAATATCACCGTGGGGATCAAGGATACAGAGGCCGTTACCCCGCTCGATGTCCGAAATAGCCATGTTCTGTAACAAGGTGCTTTTACCCACCCCTGTTTTTCCGATGACATAGATATGCCCTAATCGGTCTTTGTCTTTGATGCCGAATTTGAGATTAGTGTTTCTGTAGTTGGTTATGCCAATGGGAGTAATGCCGTCCATTTAAAAAGTATGACAGCCTGTTAGCTACGCTGGCAGGCCTGATATTTCCACTCCGGAGGTTAAGCCTCACAAGATTAAAAAGCACCTCTGCCAGGCTTAACAAGACTATGGAAGGATGGTAGAATGGATGGGCAACACAACAAGTCCATAAACGACGATGACTTTATTGTACCCGAGGAGGGGCAGCGAGACTTGTTGTGTTGCAACAAAAAGTCGCTTCGCTGTCCCTCTTTGAGTTATGAATATATCGAATCAGAAGAATTGCTTAACAAAGCCTACGATTTTCTGTTCGATGAGCTATTAAGAGACAACTTCTAAGCCAATGTCTAATGAAAAACGTATAGCTACATACGCCCGCGTATCCACTGCCCGTCAAGAAGAAGAACAGACTATACAGACGCAGATAACAATATTCAAAGAAGAGATTCAAAAAAGAGCTTATACCCTTGTCCGCGAATATGCTGACGAAGGTTGGAGCGGTGATACCCTGGCCAGACCGGGATTGGATCAGTTACGGGCAGATGCCAAATCTGGCGTATTCAATGCCGTCCTGATATACGATCCTGACCGTTTGGCCCGGCGCTACTCCTATCAGGAGCTTATTATGGATGAATTACGGGAAACGGGTGTAGAAGTTATATTTATAACTGTCTCTGCTCCTAAAAATAGTGAAGATAAAATCCTCTATGGCGTAAGGGGGCTATTCGCTGAATATGAACGGGCAAAAATATCCGAACGTTTCCGCTTAGGTAAAGTGCGCAAAGTCAAAGAAGGTCATTTACTCGTTAGCGAGCCGCTTTATGGGTATAGCTACATCCCTAAAACAGAAAATGCACATGGCTATTATGTAGTCAACGAAAAAGAAGCCAACATTGTCAAAATGATATTTTCCTGGATAGGAAATGAAGGGCTAACGATTAGAAAGGTCATTCGCCGCTTGCAAGAAATGGGCATTTCACCCCGGAAGAGTAAACGGGGAGTCTGGAGCACCAGCACCTTGTCGACAATGCTCAAGCATCGGGGGTATCTCGGAGAAGCACATTGGGGAAGTTCTTATGCAGTAGTACCGACCAAACCAATAAAACATGAAAAATACAGAAAAATAAAAAAGACCAGCCGTAAGATAAGGCCGGAGGAAGAATGGTATACGATTCCCATTCCTGCAATCATTGACAAGACGTTATTTGAACAGGCTGCCAGGCAATTAGAAATCAACTTTGCTACATCCCGGAGAAACAAAAAGAATGAGTATCTCCTCGTAAACAAGATATGGTGTACTTGTGGCAACCGACGATGTGGCGAAGGCCCGCAACAGGGTAAACACTTATATTATCGTTGTAATTCACGGGTTACAAATTTTCCTTTGCCATCGCCTTGCCAGGAAAAGGGCATAAACGCCCGGATTGCCGATGCTGTCGTTTGGGATAAGATATCGGAACTAATGAGTTCACCGGAATTGATAAGGCAGCAGGCCGAGCGTTACTTAAATGAGAAGACTGCAAACAACAACAAGGGTAACATTGACGTAAAAGTTCTCGAAGAGAATATAGAACAATTAAAACTTGAAGCAGATCGATACAATAAGGCCTATGGAGCCGGTGTATTTACTATAGCTCAATTAGCTGATTATGTATCTCCTATAAGGGAAAAGATCGCCTCATTGGAAAAGCAAGTTGTTATTAACCGCGCAGAACAAGAAAAAGCTTCGTTCAGGCTGCCGCATTCAGATCAAATCGAAGCATTTACCATTGGAGCAAGGGAAATGCTTAGTAACTTGAATTTTTGGCAAAAAAGAGGCATAGTGCTACAGGTAGTAGATAAAATCATCAGCAGTAAGGAGGAAATAAATGTTATTGGGCATATCCCGATTCCAGAAGCTGGCTGCACAACGGTTTTTACACCATTTGACGAAATAAGAAATGAAATTAAGGCATCGTCCATATTAGAAAATGTCGGGCAAAGTTCTATCCATAGGTATAGCCTGGACACAGCACATAATTCCCCAGGATCAATACCATTTACCCTCAGAATAAGCATGAATCTTAGTGGAAGGAGCAAAAAGGGGCCACTTGACAATAACATAAAAGAGGGAATATAATGTAGCTACCATCGCCGTCAGGCGTCCACAGCCTTCTCTGAAGGCTGTAAATATCGGGTACGGTCACTCATGTACATTAAGGACTTCGACAACTGGAATATTGTAAAGAAGCGCATACAGGGAGAAGAGCGCGAGGTGAACATCCGAAAGGGCGAAATACGCTGGGTTTCTTTTGGCGTCAACGTAGGGAGCGAAATTGACGGCAAAGGCATATCGTTCACTCGTCCTGCCCTTATTCTTCACGTCATAGGCGCACATCTCGCTCTCGTTGTCCCGATGTCAACTAAACTTAAGAATGTCACGGGATATGTATCCTTTGAGTGGAAAGGAAAGATTACCGCTCTCTGCCTGCAACAGATGCGGGTCGTTTCCCAAAAACGAGTGCTTGACCGCATCGGGAAAATATCTGAACGGAAACTGGCGATATATAAAAGGCAGGTGGCTTCTTTTTACGCGCTCACCAATCAGTAGCAGTTAAATTAATAACATGGCTTTATCTGCACCTGCCGCAAACAGGTGCATTAAATGCATCCGGACGCTGATAGTTCGCTGCGCAGCTTCTTATACGTCGCAGGATACATCTTACGCAGGTTTACGCAGGTCTCGGTTCCCAATAGCACACAAAGGGCAAAATGCTCTCCAAAGGTCGGTAGGTTCTTGTCCCTTTCCAGTTGCCGGAATAGCTTGTCTATGCGCTTTAAAGTCTGTATTTCCCGCATGGTTGTAATGGTTCTCTTTCTTGTCTTCGGCATACAGGCACTCTATCCGCCGCCGGGGATTTGTCAATAAAGTGGAAAAGCTAATGGAAAGCTAAACGCCAGGTAAAGGAAATCTAAACTACAGATCTAATATTCACAGTTTTCCACACAACCAGCACACCAAAGTCTAAAAATCACTCCTCCCGAAGTAATGCGGCAAACGGTATTCTGGTATACATGAGCCGGAACAAATTTGCATACCGATTGCGCAAGCACCGAAAGATGATGCGGCTGAGCCAGACCGAAGTGGCCGAGAAGCTGAAGCACAGCAACACGAACCTGATCTCGCGCTGGGAGCGGGGCGTAACTCTTCCAAGCTTGGAGAATGTCTTGAAGCTCTCCGTTATATACAAGACGCTCGTTAATGAACTGTTCTACGACTACATCCTCGAATATCAAAAAGAACTGTACCCCGATGAACGAAAGTCTATAGACAGGAAGTGCAATAGCCCGTGAAAGAGCTAACTAAGGGCTGGTTTCTGAATTGTTTGCCACTCGGGCAAACGCTTCTTAACTGCGCCGTATATCGTTCTTTCTTATCAGTAACGTACGTTCACGTTGTATATATAACGTTAAACGTACGTAGTGATTATCCCCACTATTCACCCTAATTGGTTAAAGGTTTCCACCGTTTTAACCCAAGAAGTATACATATGACCAATGAACTCAACCCGCAACAGGAGCGGCTCGCGGTAGAGATCGCAAGCGCTCTCGATGACATGGATTCGCTCGCGGCCCACCGCCGATATGTGCTTATCTACTCGGAGGCAGTCCTTCGCAAAGTGCTTATGAAAACGCTTTCCATTCCCGAGAACCAGATACGCAAGACGCGCGGCGCATTATTCACCTCGCTCCTCAAAGGCTATGCAGGTTACGGTAGGCATTAGTCCTGGGAGCATGCATACCGGGATTGCCGTACTGTATAAGGGTGAGCTTATCACAGGCAGGCTGCTGTACTTCCGGGGCAAGTGGTCTGAAGCCAAGCGCGAACAAATACTTTCAGCATTACCAAAGCTATTTGCGTCTTACTCTGTTGGGCGGGTTGCCGTGAAAATACCTGATGTTTTTCCGGATTCTCAAGCGTTTAGCCAGACACTCGGGCTTATTAATAATCTGTGTGAGCGTGAAGGCATTCAAGCTGAGTACTATACGCTCTCACATATTAAGCGGCAGTATGCTAAAAATGGTGTGATTACAAAAGCTGCTATCATTTCGCATTTGGCTCATGCATATCCTGAGCTTTTGCATGAATACCGGAAAGTGACAAATGGCAAAGCCCGGCATTATATCAAGGTCTTCGAAGCTATAGCTGCAGCACTGTGCTGAAATGAACAAGAGGCGATCAGTTGATCGCCTCTTGTTGCTGACAAATTTTATTGTGCTTTTATCAATTTACTGTTGCCGATGTTTCCATTCACATCCGTAAGTTCCAGAATGTAGGTTCCCTGTGGCAGCCAGGCTATATTGAGTATTTCTTTCTTATTGGCGACGTATCCTGAATAAACTTGCTGACCAACTATATTAAATAGCCTAACCCTAGTGCCTATCTCCGCATTCTCTATATACAGCTCATCGCTGGCTGGGTTAGGGTAAACGCTCACCTGTTCCATCCCCATGACATTGGTTATGCCCACTGCTACCTGCACAGTCTGACAATAGGTATTGCTGTCACACGCAGTGTAGACCGTTACGCATACCTGATAAGTGCCCGGCAACGCATAAGTATGGGATATTGTATCGTTGCTGGTATACGCCATATTGTTATCTCCAAAGCTCCATTTCAGACTATCGTAGGGAGTGCTGCCGTTGTAGGTAAAATCAGCTGAATGCGCCGCGTTGTTAACGGTAGAGACATAGCTGGCAGCCGTTTGAGTGCAGTTGCAGCCATATTTGGCAATAAAGAAATCAGATTGGCCTCCAATGTTTTGAAGTGTGTCGTGCATTATTCGCAGATCAGCCGAAAAATAGCCTCCTATATACAAGTTCCCACGACCATCACCT
The DNA here is from genome assembly GCA_001897835.1 of Bacteroidetes bacterium 46-16. Lineage (GTDB taxonomy): Bacteria > Bacteroidota > Bacteroidia > Chitinophagales > Chitinophagaceae > MKUN01. The sequence continues at coordinate 14,363 of MKUN01000010.1, read as the reverse complement.
GCAATTGCATTGGCTTCATCATTATAGCCAAACGAACTCCCTAGTGTATCCACCTTCAATATTTGCCCTGTGTGCAAATTGAACGTCGTAATAAAAGGATCAAAACCCTGGTTGAAATCGTGGTTGGGAACTGTGGCGGCTCCCTGCCATAAAAGCTTGCCCGGATAACTACCCGCAATTGCTACCTCGTTTTCAGAACGCAAAGCACAGGCGAAAGAATAGCTAGTACCATTTGTATTAGCATTTTCGGCCCATTGGTTATTACCATTGCTATCCACTTTCACTACAAAAGGGCAGGTCGCACCGCTAGTGGTAGCAATATACCCATTAAAATTATCGTTAGCGGTTATGTCGCCAGTTAGAATGATAGACCCGGAATCGTCAATCACAGGGTGGGCATTAAATCCCCGATTTAAGACTGTATTTTCTCGTTTCCAAATATATTGCCCAACATTATTAAATGCTCCGACATACATTGAATGAGTAATCGGGTTTCCATTGAAAGAAAATGTCCCCCCGAGGCTTTTAGTGCCGGCAACATAGTATCTTCCGCTTTTGTGATCATGTTTAAAATGTGATCCATAAAATTCAGCGCCATTAGAGCTGGAATAGGAAATCTGCAATTGCGTTCCACTTTGAAAAACGCCCTGCGCATTATACTTCAGCACATAAAGGCCTTTTGAGTTAACGATAAATGCGCCATTGGCATAGGCTCCGGGAGGTAAAACGCAGAAACTGTAACTGTCTCCATTTTTATCAACATCAATATCTACAACATTCGTTGTCGTTGCTGCAAGATATGTTACAGTATCCGCCTGAGGCATTCGGAACCATTTATAAATTCCAGCCGTATCATACTTTAAAAGAAAGATCGTTTTATAGCTTTGGGGAATGGTTGTATCGGTATCAATGTGCCCTGTATATCCCCAAATGATCAAATTCCCGACAATATATACCCCACCAAGCGTATCTGTTTTAATACCGTAAGCATAATCCTGGTCATCAGCTCCAATCACCTTACTCCAACGGTAGCTGCCATCACAACTAAAGCTGGAAATCATGATGTCCCAATATCCATAATTGGTTTTAGGATGTCCATCAACATTCAAATCAGTTTGAAGTACCTTGCTTAAAACATAAATGTTGCCACTTTTATCGGTTGCCATGTCGGTAACCGTTTCGTTATTATTATTCACATCATTATCACTACTGCCCCCTCGCTTACCCCATTGCCAGCCCTGGGCCATACAGACATGGGAAAGCAGCATTCCCAATAGCAATAGTGTGTAGTATTTTCTCCTCATGGTTTAGTTTGTTATTACAATTTACAAAAATCACATAAATGTAAAAAACAAGGGCGGCGATCAACCGCCCTTGTTCCTATGTAGCTCAATGTACCCTCATCGAACTATACTTAGCTTGCTTTGCAGCAATACTCTTCCATCCTGTCTTACGATCACCACGTACATGCCGGCGGCGTATCTGTTCAGGTCGAGATTCCAGCTACCCTTATTTTCGGTAACCATCATTTTATCCATCAACCTGCCAGTCATGTCGTACATTTCCAGATACCTGTTTCCGCCTGCTTCACTGAACGTATAATCCACCCGTGTATCATTCTGCGCCGGGTTAGGGATTATCGTCATTTGCGCCAGGCTTGATTTCATGGTCACCTTATTCACACCGCGCACCAGGCTGTCGCCGCCGTTCCATTCTTTAGGCGCGTAACTGTTATCGCAGGGTTCGATCTCGATCGGAAGCAAGGTTATGCAGGTCTTGCCGTTGTAGGTAATGGTAATGACGATGGTATCAACCGGCCCGGTGAAGCCCGGATCGGCGATGTAGCGGAGCGTTTCCGTACCTGCGTAGAACGCCGGTTCCGTGCCGGAATACGGCAGCAGCGTACCATGATGAGCGGAAGCCGCCCAGCCTATGGACGTTGCAAAACCACCCGTGAACTGTATCACTACAAAATCCCAGCAATGGTCTTCCGTCGAATCTTTATAGACCGAATCTATGGTTACCCACCGCTTGGTGGGACATTCACAATTGCTGTCCACGGTAAGACTCATATCACCGCTCGTATCGCTGCATAAACCATTGTTCAGGATAAAATTGTAGGTTCCCGCAGCATTGACCGTGTAGGGCGACGGCACGCTATAGCTGCCATCGAGGTCAACCGTCTGGTTCATCAGCCAGGCCCAGTAATTGAATTGGATGATAGGCCCTACCAGCGTTCTCGGCATAAAGTCGGAACAGAAGGTGAAGCAGCCTGTCGGGAAAGTCCACATATAAGCCTTGGGATCGCGGGGCACGGTGATGTAGCTCGAATTTCTGCAGCCGAAGTTATCCGTGAAGGTAACCTTATACGGGCCTCCCTGGTTCACATTAATGCTCGCGCCAACATCGCCATTGCTCCAGTTATAATAACCGGGATCGTCCGCATCCACCGCGTCGAGCTGTAATGTGTATGTAGGACAGTCTATAACGCTGACCGTAACCATCGGCGGCGCAGGTAAATCATGGACGGTTACCGTAAACACATCGCTGGTATCAAAGCACGGCCCATGCGCTCCGTTCACGCGCACAATTACCTGGTAGGTGTGGACACCCGCGACATTGAATAACTGGGTCAACTCCGGGCTGCCAGGATAAGGCGTTCCATCAATGATCCAGCCATATACATAGGCCGTGGTGAAGCCCACATACCCGCTTAACGTAAACGATACGTTGACGCACTGGTCTTGCTCGCCATAGATGACGGCATCCGGCACTTCTGTAATGTCCGGAAATACCTTGCCCGTAACTACCCGACATCCATAATGACTAGTGCCGTTTAGCCAATAGGCCCCAGGCTCATAAACGTTTACACTTGGAGTTGTTGTATACGCGAAAGGATCACCGTCAAATATCCAGTTGTAATAATCTGGATAGCTCCCTAAACCAGGATTATAGGAAATGGTTATGGGATCACCATCACAAGCATAAGCTGGAGCCATCGTTAGTGACCCAATCAAATCATGTACATGAATAAAGATAGTTTGCGCTACTGTGTCACGACAGCCATAGTCATTGCTGACATATAGCTTTACAGTATCAATACCGCTACTGCTGTATACATGGTATGGATTGGTTTCGTAATTATGAGTAGCATCCCCGAAATCCCAAGAATAGCTAGTTGCGCCGACACTTGTATTAGTAAAATGCACCGAAGTGTCTACTGCGCAGGCGCTGTCGAAGGCGTAGGTGAATGAAGCAGTCGGCAGCGCAGGTAAGCTGACATTTACTGATGTGCCGCAATTCAGGTGCGTACCATCTCCAATGGTCAGGCCAAAAGTATAACTGCCCGGCGCAACGCTGAGGGAATAGCTGGTGAGCGGTCCGCTTTGCGATCCGCTTGTCGGCCCCGTTATCGTGAAGTCATAGAAACTGATCGGCGTAACCGGGTAATAGCTCGAATGGTCGAACAAGGTCACCAGGTAGTTGCCCGGATTGCTTGTATCACAGGTTATGGTATAGAGCAATCCTACAATGTACGGTATGGTATCGCTTATATGCGCTTGTATCAGGCAATCATCGGGCGGCGGAGTCCCGTTAGGCGTCAGGACATTGAAGAAACCCGTAAACACCCCTGGCGCAGGATAAGTAGCAGTCGCCACGCCGCTCACTGTCGGAGATATGCTGGTCGCGCCCGGAGCTGTCCATTCCACGCTGGTTACCGTGCCACCGCTCGTACTGCCGGTAAACGTAATTTCGCCGCAAGCGGATACAACGTCTGAAACCGAGATCCCGGTGGGCGGGTCTATGGCATTGCAGGTCGGCGAATCGCAATGATTGTAAAAGGCCACCACATTCGTCGTGGCGCTGCAACCTACCGAGTTTGTTTCCGTGCAGGAGATATATCCCAGGTCGTTAACATTGTAGGTATTCGTTCCGGTAAAGGGACAAGTTGGACAGCCATTCCAGACATAGGTGGTAATCGGCCCGCCATAGCCTGATTCCGCGTCGGCGGTCAGTGTTACGTCATCGGGGAGATCGTCACAGTAGAGAAAAGGACCAACAGGGGTTATGAAAGGTACCGGAGCAGGTTTTACCCAAATGTCTCGGGTAAAAACGTAGGTGCCTAAGCAGCCGTATGCATTTGTTACCGTCGCGGTAATGGTATAGCTCACCGGAGACATCGAATTAAACGTCGCATAGGCGTGGCTTGCCGTTGCTCCCGTGGTCACGTAGCCATCGCCAAAATCCCAGGTCGTGGTTGCGGGGCCAGTCGGGCTTAAGCCGACCGTTAACAGGTAGCCCGCGCAAATCGTATCAACATTGGGGCTGTCAATAATCGTAAAGGACGGATTGCCCCGCACGAAAACCTTGAAGCTATCCAGGTAAGTTGTCGCGCATTTGCGCATTTTTAAAATCAGCCATGCCGATTGCCCGGCCGGGGGCGGATTATTCCAAAGCACGGTTACCGCTGGCGAGCCGTTCACCGGGCTCACGCTGCCGGCTGTTGCGGGAACGATCGTCCAATTATAAGTTTCCCCGGTTAGGTAGTCCGTATGATAATTCTCATACGAGCTGCCGCAGACCGAATCCTGCCCTTGAATGTCCAAAACCACATGCGGCGGGTATACCTGTTTTTGAATAATGACGGATTGGCAATAGGGGAAACCGTAGACCGTTTCTCGCCAGAGCCGGACGATATACGGGCCGGGGCCTGAAAAGGTCACGTAGGTGGAATTGCCGTACTCGGCATTTGGCGTGCCGCCGACAACCTGCCAATGGAATACGGTATTGGGTATAGGGTTCATGCCAGTAAACAATGCCGGTTCGCCAACGCAGATCGTGTCGGGCCCTACAATACTGTCGGCCCGCTGCACGGTGTCCACCGTCACAAAAACAGCATCGGGCGGGCAATAGGAGCTTGTCGGGCTTACCGCCTGTATCATATACGTGCCCACCTGGGCTGCGGTAAACGTGAAGGTATGCCCGGCCGAAAAGGTCTGGGTATTATCTGGGGCCGTAATCGTCCAATTGGCCGTAGCGGTGGGGAACGGCGTGATCTCGCCGCCTACCGTGCCGCCTAAGCAGGCGATAGGCTGCACGGAAATAGCCGAGGCCGGGAGCACGCGAATCCTGATGGCGGCCACGCCGCCGCAGCCAAGCAGCGTGTTATGGTAATTGCACTTCAACTGGATCACATCCGGGCCGGTGCCTGTCGTCAGGGCAATTTGATTGGCCTGGTCGGTATGCGTGATGCTCGCAGTGCCTGACACAGATTCTACGTACCAGTTATATTCGGTCGTCGGCCACTGCGGCAAGGTATAGATATATTGCGTATTGGGACAAGTGATTAACTGTCCTTGTATGTTACCCGTTTGTTGAACGATGGGTACGATAACCCTGGTCGGTTGTGGGCAAGGCAAATGGCAGCTTGTATCAGGTATGAATGACACTAATCCATTGCCGCCCTGCGCGGAAGGGTTGTCCCAAACCACGCGAATGGTATTCGTATAGGGCATCGTGGAGACGATAGTGCCGCCGATGACGTTCCAGTCATACGTTCCGCAGCTTGCGTCTACCGAATAGGTCGCTGTGTCATTCTCGCAGACTACGGACGGGCATTCGATCTTTACGCCTGTCGAATCCATTACGGTAATGTCCCAGGAATAGGTGCTTGAGCACCCGCAGGCGTTTGTTACTGTCAGAGTCGCCGTATAGGTGCCAGGGGTAACATATTGGTGGTCAATGACCACCAGCGGGCCGCCCGGCGCGCCGCTGGTAAAGCCATCTCCGAAATTCCAGTACCATGAAATGATCGGCGAATTGGGGTCGCCCACCGATTGGTCTATGAAATGAGCGATTGCGCTGTCGCAGACAGCCGTATCAGCTTGGAATTTGGCTTTGGGCGGCTGAACAAGCGTAATGCAGATGGTTATCGTGGTGACGCAGCCCCAGGGCATTGTCTCGGTAACCGACAAAGAGCCGCTGCCCATAGCCGGGTCCCAGTCAACAACGCATGTGCCCGCCGAGAAAAATGATATCGTCCCTCCGGTGACCGTCCAGGTTGATGTGCCGCTGGTATCGCCATGCAAGGTATATGTCACCGTGCTCCCATTGCAATATTTATAACAGCCCAGGCTATCAGGCGGCGGGTCATGGTCTAAATATTGCGAACAGGCTATCGTGACATCGCTTGTCAAATACAGGTCAGGCGGCGCATAGACGACAACTGTTTTGGTCGCCGTAAAAACGGTATCCCCGGTTGTTGGGTCGATACCGTAAAGCGTAATGGTCGCTGTTCCGGCATTGCTCCACAAAATGGTCGCAAGCGAGCTGTCCCCGTATACGGTGGTAGAAGTGACCGCACCCTGCGCCGTTACCGTCCAGTTATAGATGATTCCCGCCGAATCTTTGGCCTTATAGACCACCGATCCGCCGCGGCAGACGGTATCGGGTCCGACAATAGTTGGCGTGGCTCCCCGCGCGAGCGGAGCCAGACCAAACAGCAGGGCTATGCTGAATAGCCAATGCAGTATCCTGGTTTTCATTTGTATGTGTTTTTTTGTGAAAAATCATTCGCTGCCAATAGCAAATGTTCGTACACACAAATTCATCGTCACTGGCTTCAACCCATACCAACGTATCGCTATTGTCGTATTTGAAAAGAGAGATTTAAGCCGTTATAGGGAGAAGCGGCTTAAATATAGGGCGCATCATTTCGTGGTGGTGACAGGCGAGACGCCTATACAAGCATCTCTGTACGCCACAAGAATATAATAAAAAATCCGAATAAAAAACCGTGTTTTCACGGTTGATTTTGTCGTTTGTTTTTTGTATTGGAAACAACGGATATAGGCTGCCGCTGTTTTCTGTTTCGCTAATCTGAATGAGATTGGTAATCGTTCCTACCAATCCTTATTTGCCGACATGGCTTCTTTGAGAGAGCCAACAATCGACTGCATCGTTTTGTCTATTTCGCCAAACGATTTTTTGTTTATCTCTTCATACCATTTTATGGACGGCTTACGGCTGTCGAGGCGCGAAGGGTAAAAGGTTTCCAGGCTATATTCAAGCGTTTCCGCTTCATGGTAGGACGAGTGGCCCCAATAGCCGTAACCGCCGCCGCTTGAGCCTGCTTCCGTCTTGTATTGAACGATAAAGTCCGTCAGCGAATATTTGTACTTGCCGTCCTTCACGGCTAGGTTGATGGCGAATTGGACGATGTATTTCCTGCGATCTCCCGGCAGCATAAACGAGCCTTTGCCGGCAACGCTCCCGTCAGCTTCATTTTCGAATGTCACGCTGTAGGGATTGGTAGCGGTATTTTTCGTCAGTATCCATTTCTTGGCCTTTTCAAACAAGGCCTTCTTTGTAGCGCCTGCGGCTTCGCCGATATCGGCATAGCTGACTTTGTGCGTCGCCGGGTCAAGCGGCAAGGTATATTCCTGGGCTGTCATACCGATGCTCCAGCCGATGAGCAAAAGTGTAATTAAAACCTGTTTCATGCTATATCTGTGTTTTATTTGTGACGATGTGCGGCTCAGGGCCTGCGCCTGAGAATGATGCCAACATTGACGAGGGAAGTTCCATAGCTTACTTCGGCCATGAGCCCGAAGTGCGAGCGCAGCCAATAACGCGCCCCGACTTGCAGACCGCCCTTAATGCCTTCCGATTCCGAGGCCAGTTCCTCACCGCGGGAGCCATAAATGGTAGAGCTTCCCCATACGGTGGTATTTGCCGATCTCTTTTTCAGGTAAATGCCGTTATCGCAGGCTAGCACGCTGGCCATCACCCCGGCGTATACTTCAAAGCGCTCTTTTTGGATGAAATAGTAGTTGCCGCGCAAGCCCAGGATAATGAGGCCGCCCTCTGCGGGACTAGTGCTGTAGACATTGGCGATATTTTCTTCCGTGTACCCTTCGAACAGCCCGGCGCAGATAATGCCCGCTATGCCGAAATGACGTATGCGCTGCTCGAATTGCAGGGCAAGCATGGGGGTGCTCGTCCGTATGCCCGACTTAAACGCCTTATGGGGGTAACCGAGGCTTATGCTTACGGTTGCGATCGCAGGCGTAGTTGCGCACAGTAGAAGCATAATGGGAATAAATAGATGTTTTCGCATGGCATAGAGATTGTATGCAGCGAAATAATTTCTTAGTTTTAAGCAATCAAATTATTTAGTGGAATACTTTATTCCGAAAATGGAATATTTTATTCCTCACGGGAATATTTTATTACTATGCCAGAAATAGCCACGCCACATATCGGCAAGAAGATAGAACGAATACGCAGCCTCCGCGGCATCAAGCAGGAAACACTGGCCGCAGCGTTAAACATGTCACAGGGGGCAGTGTCAAAGCTTGAGCAAAGCGAAACAATCGAGGATGAGAAATTAAAATTGATAGCTGAGGCATTGGGCGTAAGTGTCGATGCGATTAAGAATTTTGATGAAAATGCGATATTAGGTACATCCAATTTTTTCAACTCACATTTTCAGGATAATGCTGCCGCGGTAATAAATCAATTTAATCCCATTGAAAAGATAGTAGAACTCTATGAACGCCTCCTAGAAAGTGAACGCCAGAAAAATGAATTGCTGGAAGCCCAATTGCAAAAGCATACACCATAGAATGGTTTTACATACGGATTAGTAGAATCTCAGGCCGGTGTATCCATACCGGCTTTGTCTTTAACCTAAGAAGGTTAAAGAACACCACTGCCGCATTGCTCCCACCGCATCTACACTGGGAAAGACAACAATTTTCTTTCACAATCAAACAGTGTAGAATATGGAGACACAGACTCCTTCGCAAAACAACACACGCATCGACGTGTACGCGCTCATTACGGAGCGCATCATTGAACAACTGGAAAAAGGTACTGTACCCTGGCGCAGGCCCTGGAGCGACGGCGGCCTGCCCCGCAACCTCTTTTCTAAAAAGTACTACCGGGGTATCAACCTCATACTCCTCTCGGCTCTTGGCTATGAGCAAAACCTGTTCATCACCTTCAAGCAGCTCAAAGAGATCGGGGGCAAGGTTAAGCAGGGCGAAAAGGGCTGTCCTGTCGTGTACTGGAACGTTAAAGACAAAGCAGAGGAAGACGAAACGGCAACCGAGCCGAAACAAAAGAAGGTATCCATTCTCCGCTACTACACCGTCTTTAATGTCTCCCAATGCGAGAATATCCCGGATGGATATATTCCCGCTATTACGAAGGTCATCGGCTCGATACAGTCCTGCGAGGATATCGTAGCTAACATGCCACAGCGGCCGGATATCAGGCACAAGGAACAAAAGGCCTTCTACAACCCGCTATTGGATTTTATCAACATGCCGAAGAAGAGCACCTTCGGCACGGCAGAAGGCTACTACTGCACGCTCTTCCATGAAATGATCCACAGCACGGGCCACCGGAGCCGCCTGAACCGCAGGGACCTCATCGAAATGGCCGAATTCGGTTCTGATCCATATTCCCATGAGGAGCTGGTGGCGGAGATCGGGGCCTGTTACCTTCAATCCCATGCGGGAGTTACGAGCGAGTTCGAGCAGAGTGCCGGGTATATCGCAGGCTGGCTTGCGAAACTCAAGAATGACAAGCGCTTCATCTACACCGCCGCGACCCAAGCCCAGGCTGCTACCGACTTCATTCTCAATGTGAAGCAAGGAGTGGATGAGAGCGAGCAGGCGGAAGAATAGCTTTGTTCTGATATAACCATACCATAAACCCATGCCCTGCATTATCCAATGCGAGGGCTTTTTCTTATATTGCAGTATCGCATTAGGGTAAACTAGAGGCTACCCTATGCAATAATACAAAAACTAAAGCCGCTCTTTTTAGGGCGGCTTACCATTTTAATGCTATCTTCATAAAATAATCATCGGCAGAGATCCTTGGATTCCCAGACTGGCCGCATCTTATACAAGGTACGTTACAAACATTCCCCCTGCATACACAAATACAGAAGAGCCGTTTTATCCAAAACGGCTATATTTTTAAAAATAATTTTTCGTGAGGTTCAAATAATAACATCTGAATTAAAAATCCATAAATTTACTGGCATTATTAACCTCTAAAGCAAGAATAACAAAATGCAACTCAAAGATATACCAGTGTACGACTTCATGGTTATTGGCTGTGGACCCGCAGGCTCTACGGTAGCCACCAAACTGATACGTAAAGGCTATTCCGTATTGGTGTTCGAGCGCACCAAATTTCCCCGCCAGCATGAAGGTGAGTCCTTATTGCCTTTTTGTTACCCCATTTTTAAGGAACTTGGCGTTTGGGATGAGCTCAAAAAGCATTTTGTTCGCAAACCCGGTGCCCGGTTTACTAACTATGATGGCAAGCAAAGCTGTACCTGGTTTTTTAAGAGTGTCATACCCGATGAGAGCCACTTGTCGTTCAACGTAGAGCGTGCTTACTTTGACGACATCCTTATGCGTAATGCTATCAAGAATGGAGTTGTGGTATTGGAAGAAACCAAGGTGGAAGCGGTAGACAAAACCAGGCCGGATGGACTTGTTGCAGTAAATACCGTCAACAAAGCCGGGGAAAGACAAACCTGGATGGGCAAATACATCATTGACGCAAGCGGGCAGGAAACCTTCCTTGCCAAGAGAGATGGCGCTAAGAACGCCTACCAGGAACTGGACCGCATCGCATGGCTGGGACATTGGAAAGGTGCACATTACAAGCATGGGGCCGAACAAGGCCTGATAGACATCGTACATATGGGGAACGGGAAAAAGGGCTGGTTCGCCATACAGCCGGTGGGCAAGGACCTGATAAGCCTAACCATGATAGTGGAACGGCAGTATATGAAAGAACAAAAGAAGCTTCTTATGGATATGGGCATTGAAGACTGGCAGGAAGCATTTTACCTCAAAGAGATACGTGAGTGTCCCGTAACACAGGAAGTACTCTGCGATGCCCATATGCGTGCCCGCTTCGTAGTAGTGTCGGATTATTCTTATTTTTCAGACATTATATATGGCGATAACTTCGCGCTCATAGGGGATTCCTACAAGTTCCTTGATCCCATATTTTCTACAGGCGTATACCTGGCAATGAAGAGCGCCGATCTGTTTGCCGAAGCCATACACGTAAAACTCAATAGCGATAAGGAAGCTGGGGATCAAAAGCTCGAAGAGACCTTCAAAACGATCCGGGGAGCATACGATCTGGTAGAAAAATTCATCAATATCTATTATGATCCGGCGACATTGAACCTCGCCGAGTTACAGTCGCAGGCCAGTTCGAATTATGAAGGCTACGAGGAAGCTTTTAGCCTCATACATTTCCTGTTAGCGGGTGATTTCTTCGATAACTATGACCGGTATGCAAAATTCCTGGATATGATCAAAAATCCGTTAAAGTATGAGCAGTGGAAAAGTCTGATCGTGGACAGTGTATTCGATGCTGATAAATATCATTTCAGTTATGAAGAGATATTCGGTGAAATAATAGACAAGACATAAAAACACGCTTGTTCTGAGGTTCAGGCAAATCAAACACTCTGTGCAATTGCTGCGGCATTTAATGTGCCATAGTGGCGAGCAACACCCTGATACCAGCAGCCAATCCATACAGGCAGTATTTTCCATCCATATCCCTTACAGCAAACGAATCTTATCTTTTCCGAAGCGCATCCGCGAACTCGTCATCAGCATTTTGGCTATTATCGTCGCATTTTATGATTGACAACCATAATTCTTCATAGATCCTGGTCACTGTAGCACTTTCAAAGTCCAGAAGTATTTCAAGCAGGGTTTCTTTGTCGGAAAAGCTTTGTTCCTCTATGTACATAACTAAATGTTGGGGCGTAAATGTAGAGATAATTTATGGCTCCCGCATTTTCTTTTGCTTCTTTTCCTTTGCTGCTCCCGGCAAAGAAAAGAAGTCAGGGGGAAGAAGGGGCCAATGGTCCCTCAAATTTCGATTGCGCTAGAAGACCTAAAATGGCAGATCATCACCATTAGCTTCAACACTGGCTGGTTCCGGCGCTCTTATTGCACTTTTCTTTTGCTGCGCTACGACCTTGAAAGCATTCACATGAAAGGTCAGGTGCGCATGGAAGTCTCCGTCCATGCTCTTGTAAGCGTTCAGGCCTATACGCCCGAAGAGGGAAACGATACCGCCTTTGCGTATCAGTTCCGCAGCTTTCACATTGACCCAATAGCTACAATTGATATAGGTGGTTTCCTCACGCTTCTCACCCGATTTTGTCTTGTAATAATCGTTAATGGCAATAGAGAACGCTACGAGTTCTCTGCCATCCTTTAATTTCCGTACTTCTGCGTCTTTGGTTACTCTTCCGATGATTTCCATGCTGTTTGGTTGTTAGTGAACAAATGTATTACCGTTGAAATAGGCTGAACTGTCCTCGCACTGTCGGCTTGATAGGCTTATGGTGATTCAGCCTCTGTACGAGATAAGACACCGTAATGTCCTCGTTCAGGATAATGCCCCATGCCTGGGATAATGCTTTGGAGCGCGTACTGCGCTGCCGTCTCTGAATTGCCCAACTTATGGTCATCAGGCGGGATAATCTTTCTACTCTTGTTGTCATACGCTTAGATTTTAGCTGTTACAGAAAACACGTCGGCTTAAAAGCCTTATTGTCCTCTGGTAAGCAGCCATCCTGCACAAAAAGAAAGACGGGCAAGGTTTTGCGGAAAAGAATACGACCCGGGAACGAAAGTTATTTACAGAAAAAGACTGGAGTGAAGGGTGGAGATTGTTTTATGCAAACCAAAGGCTTGACCTTGCCGGGCTTGACTGCGTGCATACCTTCGCGGTGGCAGAGGGACAATGCAAGTGTCAATGTTTGGTATTTATTCCGTAATTTTATACCTTCATAGTGATAGGGTTTATAGGGGCTGGCCTGTTTTCAGGCTGGCTTTTTTATACCATGAGTTAAAAGGAGGTCACAACATGGCTTTGGGTATATCGAATGGAAAAATCGTTGCGACCCGCAACGATGGACAGGCATCATTCCAGCGTGTTGTTATTACCTATACACGCCCGGATGGCAAAAGCCTCACATACACCCTGGCCAATCCTGTCGAAGAGCCCCTTGAACAGTACCTAGGCAAATACCTGCAAGTGGAAATGACCATGTTATCGGGAGTGGTATGTATGAAAGAATGGTTTACTGATGAACTAGTGTAAGTTGAAATGGTGTGGTGGTCAGCAAATTAATTTTATACAGCTGCATAAAAAGAACTAAATGGAATTACGATCGATCATTACCTGCCCATCATGTGGCCATCGGAAAGAAGAGACAATGCCGGTCAATGCCTGCCAATTTTTTTACGAATGTGAAAATTGCCATGCGAGAATCAAGCCGAAACCGGGAGATTGCTGCGTATTTTGCAGCTACGGGACCGTAAAATGTCCCCCGGTTCAATCAGGCAATTCCTGCTGCGGGTGATCTGTCAAGCTTCTGACGGGCATTCTTGTTACGATGTAGTCTGTGACTATAGAGACTACGGCAAGTTTTATTTAAGCCGCAGCCTTGAAACTGCAAAAGACGAAGTTCTGCACCGTGTTGAAAGGCGTAATATGGTCAACTGTTATGCACTTGATCTTGTTGAAATGTTTTTGTAACCGTTTAGAGAGTGTCAGTTCGGAATACTGTTTAATATCAATGCCGCTGCATTTCTTTGGCCCTTGTTCAGAAAAGGTACCGACTACTAAAACGCCATCAGGCTTTAGGCCTTTCTTAATAGCATTGATGTAGTTGGTTATATCTGGTTCTTCGGTAAGGAAATGGAAGGCTGCCCTGTCATGCCAAAAATCGTACTGTTCAGTCGGCTTGAAACTTGCCGCATCGGCTACGATCCACTTAACATTTGCAGCTTTATCACCCAATCTCAGCTTAGCCCTGTTTATTGCCGATGCTGAGATATCAAGCACCGTGATATCCGTATATCCCAATCCAAGGACATGGTCGACAAACAAGCTATCTCCACCGCCAACATCAATGATCCTGGCATCGAAGGGAAGCTGGAACTGCCTGAGAAAGGATAAAGAAGTACGAGGCGTCGGCTCGTACCAGCTTACTTCGTTAAGCAGTTTGGTACTATATATCTTATCCCAATGAGCTTTTCTATCAAATTTCATATTGGCTTTTTGCGAAGGTACGAAATGCCCCACCGGCTTAGGTGACAAATATCACATAAACTGGCTAGCCGTAAAAGACGGAATGAACGGAGCAGTGAGTGCAGTCCGCGAGCGCCACAGGCTGGGGCGATCTATAAGGCCACGTAGTGCCAGGTCGCACAGTAAGGGCGGGTGCGTGGCATGTAAATAAGCGTGGGCCTGTGCCAGCACCCGCCCGACACGCAGCCGGTGGCTTCGCA
>MKUN01000009.1 GCA_001897835.1 Bacteroidetes bacterium 46-16 | reverse complement strand
CGTAATTCAATAGTGCGTTCATTGACTTTTTGTTCCAGCAATACGTTTTGCTCACGTATCATGCGCTCGTTTATCTGGGCAACACGCAAAGCCTCAGCCTGCGATTCTTCTTTCTCCTTTTTGAAGATATTGATCTTATCGGCAAGGGCAAAAGACAGTAAGGTAACCTCAAGAGCCGTGCCTATATACAGTGTATAGTTCGTAAAACCGGTATAGGGCAGGACATTCAGGTTGCGCAATACAAACAAGATCATCCCGATAATGAAAATGGTCCAGGCTATAAGGAAAAACTTTGCCGGCCTGTAATTCTTCAGAGACAAATAAATAGCCGTTGCAAACCCGGTAAATACTGCACCTAAACCTGATATATCAATGAAGCGGGAACTGATGTTATCATAACCTGCGAAGCGCAGTATGGGGGCCATGATATATAAGACCATCACTACAATTGCCAGCTTATCGAGTTTGGGCGCCTTCTCTCGGGTAATGAGAAAACTGCGCATGAAAGATAATGCGCTGACGCCTGCAAGCGCCGGGAATAATATTATGAAATAATTATACAGTATAGGTGAGCCGGGAAAAAGATATTTATACGAATAGCCTACAAGGGATGTTTGTGTAAGGCATATGAAAAAGATATAGAGTACGTAGTATAAATAACTCCTGTCGCGGGTAGAGAGGTAGATAAAAAAGTTATACAACATCATTACCAATAGTATGCCTATCAGCACACCATAAATAATGTCCTTGGTGCTTTGCACCTCGGATATGCTTTGCGTATTGCCGATCAGTAATGGTGTCAGTAATTGTTCCGAACTCCTGATCTTCATCATATAAAAGCCGGTTGACCCACTATTGAGATCAAGATCAAATACGAAATCCGGGTATTTATATTTCCTGGCATTGAACGGCTGTGCGGCACCCATTGCTTGCATGAGCTCTGCATGCCCGTCCTGAACAAAATAAAGATTGCAGGTATCCACCAAAGCATATTCAAGCTCTAATAGCAGGCG
Organism: Bacteroidetes bacterium 46-16; assembly: GCA_001897835.1. Lineage (GTDB taxonomy): Bacteria > Bacteroidota > Bacteroidia > Chitinophagales > Chitinophagaceae > MKUN01. The sequence continues at coordinate 19,859 of MKUN01000009.1, read as the reverse complement.
TGGATACTTACTGTTATTCTTTATTTCAAATTTTATCCAATAGGTAGAAGATGATATGTCGAAATTGGGGACATGATCTTTGCTTTTATAATAGCCGGGGGCAATTGCGGCATCCTGTGCAGTATATTTATTGAGGCTATCATTTAATATATATACCCTATCGCCGATCAGCATAGTAGCACCATCGTTGTAGTCGATGATCTGTGCTAATGAGTGATGATGTATGCCGGTGAGCAAGACCAGTAAGGTGATAGCCCTGCTGAAAAAACGGTGCATTACTTTTTTAATAGGTTTGATTAACACGTATATCAAAGTATGTTTGAAGTTCGCCTTTAGGTCCTCTTTCCACTGAATGCTGCACCGGGTTATTCCTCAAGTTCAGGATCACCTCGCGCTCACGTTCAGTCGCCAGCGGTAAATTTATAACATCTTTAATAATAAGTGCAGTTGCTATCAAATCTTCTTTAGGATAATAGAAAGTACCGTTATTCCCCAGTTCGCGCAGTATCTCAAAGCCTACTTTCTGGCTATTTCTCAAAGTGGCCGGGGAGCAAAGTCCCATCAGGTGTTTCAGGTTCAGGTGCGGGGTAATAGCTATAGCTACCCTGCCCAGGAACATACTACCAATGCCGTAACCTGCCACCTCCTTAGAATTCCAAAGGCCACAAAACTCGGCAACATTATAATTCCCTATCTCGTCACAGTAATCATATATCCGCTTATCAAGCACAGCAACGGCGCCCTCCATGGGCATTTTCAATGTTTCCGAACGCATCTGCACCCTGCAGCCACCAAAAACCCGGTCATGATCTTCTGACTCAGCAATGATAACATAAGTGAAGGGGTCTTCACGCCATTCGGCATTGGCAGACGTAACCTTAGAGACGCCATAAGCTTCAAGAACGCGCCTATGGCCATCTATGTAACGGTCACATCCATCAACATCGTCGACGGCTCTGAATACCCTGAATTTTGCTATCATCTATTACTAATCAGTGAACAACATTTCATTGACCGGTTTTCGAAGTGCCATCGGGCCTGCTTTGGGGACACAGGCCAGTTTGAACAAGAAAACCTCAGCTAGTCCCTCTCTTATCCTGAACAGCTGTTTGAAACGTTCTCGCAACATTTTCAATTCCACAATATTTTCAGTTGATAGGCTATTATTTTCAATATCCTGGGTTATACGGGGGAAAAAATAAAGGGGTGAGATAAGGGGATGAAGGGCAAGGCCATGCTTTTCAGCAGCCAGCCACATGCGCTCATATGAGCGCCCACCTGTTATATATTGCTCAGCAGACACGCGGGGCATAGTAATAAGGCCAATGGCTGAAGAAGGAATGACCGTACCTATAGTGGCCATCTCCATCAGTTTACCTCCTTTCTGCTGGCGAACAAAATCTATTACATCGTATTCTTTTAAAATCTGCATAGCCGCGATCTGCGGTTTGCTAAGGCCGAGGGTATATATATCGATACCATCCTTTGTAGCTTCAGCATCTTCGGGTCGCCACCTCATTTCGCGATGCACAAAATCGTAATGGCCTTCGGGATGCATGAACCGCATACGGTCGCAGGCCGCTATTATTTTGCCGGCTTCCAGTATATCAACCGGTTGTGTAAGCCAGCTAAGCTCAGCCCCACTTACTGTTTCGGCCACACTTTTAAGGTCCTGCAATACTGCAGGTTCTATTTCTTTTCTTGGACCGGGGTTACGGTTCGTAGAACGCACATATATAAGGTCGGCCAGTTCATCGTGCACATGCTTTTCGGTATCGTCGTCAGCCACTTTCGAGAAACGTACGACTGCAATAAGCTCCGAGCTTTCACCAAGCGGTAGCTTATCGATACTTACTTCAAGGCCGGCTTTATGTGCCTCCAGTACCAGGTTCTCCAGTACGGCACCAAAGGTGAGGTAGGAAGCTATATTGTTAAAATCGCCAAATGAGAAAGAGCGGAACCTGTCGTGGAAGAGGAAAAGCATACCATCATGATAATACCACTTCCAGGGCTGGTCATTACCTGTGGAAGGAGCTGCCATTGCAGCTTTCAACACTTCTTCCAACTGTTCATTATCTAAAGCAACTGTAGCAGAACCGCGCTCAAAATATTGATTTTCAATAATTTTCTTTATTGCATTTAAAGCGAGAGGTTCATATGGATTAGGGCGCTCTATCGACTGAGCCCCCTTTTCTTTACCACCTACTATTTCTTCTATATCCACGTAAAACCTGCCTGAGCCATTGAAGATGCCAAGCAACAAGCGCCGGGAGACATCGGCGGCAACTGCCCCGCCCAGCACTACAGAAGATGCTAATTGCGGCCATGTGGAAATGGTCATTCCTATCTCAAGCATAGAGGCCTTGCCCCTCATGGAGCCATTGCCGGCGCTCGTAAGTTTAAGCACTATGGGTATCTTTTCTTCAGGAGAAAGCACAGCCACCTTTTGCGGATCGAGGCCATCAGCAAGGCCATGCAATAAGGGTCTTTGCGGCTCCAGGTCAAAACGCTCCACATCAAGCATCCCCCGGTCGCTTGTATCCATAAGCACGGGTATGCCGTTGTCGCGTGCTTTGATCCTTGCCAGCAGTTTTATGTCCAGGCTATCGCATTCATCCACAAGCAGGTCTAATTTGCCACCGTCAAGGAGAAAAGCGTCAATATTCTGTTCCGTGATGCCCTGGTCGTAACATATTATATCCAAATATGGATCTATCTCAGCTATTTCACGAGCTGCGATCACCACTTTTTTCTGCCCTATATTTTGCACACCGCTGCGGATGCGGTTAATATTGCTCAGGTCAAGGGTATCAAAATCGGCAAGCCTTAACTCACCGCAGCCCCTTTCCATAGCAAGAGTGAGGGCTATCGACTGGCCAACGGAAAGGCCTATGATACCTATCTTCTTAGTGCTTAATATATCCTGCTCTCTGCCGGTGATCTTATACTTATTCCTGTTGGTACGTACCTCAATAAACTCCTCCTTATCAAGCAGGTGCACCATATTGCGGCTCCAGGGATAATATACCCATACACCATATTGCTGCAATGTTTTACCATTGAGCAATTCAGCAATGAGTGCTGTATAATCGTCTTCCTGTAATTTCTTAGCGGGATAACGGCATTTAATGAGTTCCCTCAATTGGGAATCAATACTATCGGAGATATTGATGCCGCTTACTGTATTTGTTATCTCTTTATACTTATTCCAATCTTCATCTATATCCAGGCGAAAAAAAAGTGGCCTGAACATAGCCTTGTCCATGGTTACATCCATTAAATTTCCATATAGTCCCATTTACCCATATATTTCTAATTATCTATGCTGCGAAGCGCCTTTACCAATCTGCCCATGAATATACCAAAAAAACCAGAAATTCCTTATCTTGTGGTAATAATATTTTTGCGCAAAAATACAGCATATTTTTCCATAGATGGCGAATGAGAAAATAAATATACTTTACGTTGACGATGAAGTGAATAACCTTATTTCGTTCAAGGCTACCTTTCGCGTGAAGTACAATGTTTTTACCGCTATCAGCGGTGAAGAGGCCATCAAGATACTGGAGGCTAACGAGATAAACATTATCATCACCGACCAGCGCATGCCCAATATGACGGGTGTGGAGTTCCTGGAGTCGATACTGGAAAAACATCCTGACCCAATGAGGGTGCTACTGACCGGCTATGCTGACATGAATGCGGTAATAGATGCGGTCAACAAAGGAAAAATATTTCACTACCTCTCCAAACCTTGGAACGAGGAAGAACTGGATATGACCATCCAAAGGGCCTACGATATTTATAAACAAAGAATTGAACTTCGCGAGCTGAATAGTAACTTACTGTTAAGCAATGAACAACTGGAATTTTTGCTGCGCCAAAAATTACTCTCCTAAAAGCTACATCATCCACGCTTCCGTTTCACCAAGCTCCTGCTTAATGATGCGCTCCCAGCGTTTTTGAGCCAGCCTGTTTTGCCCGTTTTGCGTCTGCTCTTCATACTCCTGCTGGCGGGCTTTATATTCATCACCTACCTCGTGGTAGGCCTCTGCAAGTACTGAGTTGAGGTTATAGACCGTTACATTAAGGTCGTTAAAGCGCTCGCGCAATTTGCGGGTATATATCTCGCATAGGTCAAAGTGGCCCTGCTCGTGCTCCAATACTTCAGGCGTACGCTCCGAAGGAATGACCCATGATACATCTTTGCGAAAGCTGTTGTGCACCATTATCTGCACCTTATTCGATACAGTTACTGTATTGGTCTCAAAGCCGAAACCACAATAGGTTACTGCCACAGCTTCTTCCTCACCCTGGGTACGATATACCCGGCCACTAAAATCATCCCAGTTCAGCTTCCGGTCAGGACTCCAGGAAAATTCCCTTTCGTATTTATGTATATCATCAGTGCGGTATAATATGGCACTTACTTTACAGCATTCATTTTTATGGCCAATGATCTTCTCGGTTATCTTTACGATATTGGCATTTTGCTCAATAGCCTTCTTCTTCAATGTTTGCACCACATCGAGATAGGAATAACCCACCTTTGATGCTGTACCATCAATTTCCACATCCTGCAACTCTGTTGCTCCCTTAGGCCAGGGATCATTAGAATCGAGTATGAGTATATTAGATCCTGACGACTCGGGTTTAATGACATTGCCGGCCCATACCTTATGAAAAGGCATAAGTACAGTCAAGGCAAGAACTAATATGTCTTTACTGCGCAAATGAGGCATTTAAAATTATTAAGGTATCCGGGCGTAGCCGATATGATAAATTTAAAGCAAAAATACGGGAATAGTCCCATACAATAACAGAAAAAAACATCTAAAATTGTGCAAATTTATATCCTGCGGCAGAAGCGACTGCATCATACGAAGGGATGTAAAGTATATAAAGCTATTTTTATAGCCGGATTCTAAGGCAATTAGCGGAAATATAATGCATGAATAAAATAAGTGCGGTCATCATTACCCTGAATGAAGAAAAAAATATCGAACGCTGCCTGCGCTCGCTGGAGGGTATTGCCGACGAGATCGTGGTGGCTGATAGCTTCTCAACCGACAAAACTGTACAGATAGCAGAACGTTATGGTGCGCGGATAGTACAACAGGCTTTTCTCGGCTACCGGGACCAGAAAAATTTTGTTACCGGGCAGGCAACAAACGACTGGATTTTATCGCTTGATGCAGATGAGGCCCTTAGCCCGGAACTGCAGCAAAGTATACGCATCGAAAGGGAAAACTTCCGTTATGATGCCTACCGTTTTGCCCGCCTTACCAACTATTGCGGCAAATGGATAAGACACAGCGGCTGGTACCCCGACAAAAAAATAAGGCTATACGATCGCCGTAAAGGATCATGGGGCGGTGAAAAAGTACATGAATACTGGGAACCCGGCAAAGATGCACAGGTTGGCGAACTCAGTGGCGACCTGCAGCATTACAGCTTTTACACAAGCGAGGAACACTTACGGCAGATAGAAAAATTCACAGAACTATCGGCAAGAGAAAATGTGGCAAAGGGTAAAAACTACAACCTCATTGATGTGTACTTACGCCCTGCCTGGAATTTTATTGCCAACTATATTTTCAGGCTGGGCTTTATGGATGGCTCTGCCGGATACCGTGTATGCAAACTTTCAGCCTATGCCAGCTACCTGAAGTATTCAAAAACAAGACAGTATCACAAGCAGCAAGGCTAAGCCATCAGTTTAAGATACTGTGCAGAGATGCGCTGCATAGCGTGCTCTTTCAATACATAGTCGTATGCCTTGTCCGCTATTGATACGGCCAGAGCCTTATCGTTCAATAAAAGGTTGATCCCACCAGCAAGGGCCTCCGGATCTTTCTTTTCGCACATTACCCCCCTGCCCTCGCGCAACAGATCCTTTAAACCACCTGCACCGGTGGATACGACCGGTACCTTATATATATACGCATCGAGCACGCTGCTGCCCAGGCCTTCTTCTTCGGAGCTCATGACGAACACATCCATTACAGCAAAGAAGTCCTCTACATTATCATAAAAGCCCATCATTTTATATACATCATCCAACTGGTATTCTTTTATCTTTTCTTTTACAGGCCGCTCTAAAACACCATTGCCAAAATGCAGGAAAACAAAGTCCCTTCGCTTCTCTTTAAGCATCTTTATCGCTTCTACCATAGTAAGGGGGTCTTTATGCTGCACAAGGGCTGAGGTGGTAGCCAGTATATACGTGCCCGGCCTTATGCCAAGCTCCTGCAATAGCTTTGCCCCCCTTTCTTTATCTAACTGTTTCGGAACAACGATCTCCGAGATAAGGGCCACATTCTTTATACCGAAGTCTTCGAGTATTTCTTTTATAGCAGTACTGATGGCCACTATATGATCGGTCAGCCTGTACTTGAGTTTTGTGATCCACTTACGCGGCACAAAATCTATGCGGCGGGTAAATATCACCCGTGCACCATGAAATGGTTTTGTAAGGATGCACCATGTGAGCATATGCGACGTCTGCACATGAAATACATCATACTTCCTGCAACGGAACATGAGAAAGAATATCACCCCGAGTATACCGGGAAAGGCTTTTACTTCAACGCCATCTGCCAAAGCCTTTTGTTGCAGCGGGTAGCCAGCCCTGCACAGCAGGTTTACGTCCTGCCCCAGGCTTTTGAAACCTATCATATCATACAGGGTCTGGCGCTCACCACCCCGCCATGTACGTTCAAAATTCAGCTCAAGAATACGCATCAGGGCACAAAGATGCTTTAAAACTATGAATTACTCAGGCCGAAAAGTAAAGATCTGCTTCTGCTTTGCGCCGGGCAGTTAGGCCCGCAATGGGTTTCAGCTTACCATCCACATGGGCCTTGTTCCATACCAGGAAGGAAGCCCTTATAGTAGGGTCGTTCCTGTTCGCCAATACCTTTTTCAGGAGTGTGGAACTTAACAATGCCCCTGTACCCACATTATAGGCAAAGCTTACTAAAGCATTGAACTGGTTTTGGCTGAGTTTTGTCGACTTTATCGCCGCATTGACCTTCAGGCTCTTTTTTATGATCTCGTCCTCAAGCAGCTTATCAGCACGCTCCTGCGTAATCACATCGCCACGTTTCACAGGGCTGCCATCTTCATAATGAATGATGCCATAACCAATGGTCCAGATACCGGCACTATCCCTGTAGGCATTTAGTTTGAGGCCTTCACGGCTTTTGATGAAATCAAAACATACTTTGTCGGGTGTCATAATGAATGAATTATAGTTCTAAAATAAAATTATTTCCAAATATAAGCTAAGCTAATCCAAAATACACTTGCCTGCACGAGATAATGAATAAGGATATCCACATTTTACAGTAAACGAGCCTGCCTAAAGATATCCACATGCAATAACCGGATGCATATATAGTTTAATATTGTAGCCAAGCATCCGTATTATAATGAAGAAATTACTGAACGCCTGCTTACTGCTCACATCCTTCATCGGCTACCTGCAATGGGGTAAAGACCAGCATGCATTCCTGTTCCAGGTGGAATATGACCTGCTATTCAAAGCAGCGCATGCCCAAAATTTTTTGCACCCATTTGTGCTGGTGCCTATGTGCGGGCAATTGTTACTGCTGATCACATTGTTTCAAAAAACACCACGGAGAACATTAAACATAGGTGGGCTGCTATGCCTCAGCATAATAATGCTGTTCATATTCCTCATTGGAGTAATGACGCGTAATGCGGGTATCTTATTATCATCATTACCCTTTATACTCACGGGCGTGTTAATGCTCGTATACAACCGCAGGACCAAACAAAAGACTACAACTTAGCAAAAAATGAGGTCTGCAGCTGCTTGCTTTCCATTACATGCAGGGCTTTTATATCTTTAGTCCAAATCTTGTTTATGACATTCAGAGTTTTACTACCTGCATTAATATTCATTTCGGCCACAGTGTTTGCGGGTGATAAGAAAAAGAAATGGGATGTAGAAAAACCGGGGGGACCACAAAAGGAGGTTTCTTTCAGTGTAAATGAAGGCACCTGGCTAAACATTGATGTATCGCCGGATGGCAAAGACCTCGTTTTCGACCTGCTGGGCGACATATATATAATGCCAGCCACAGGCGGTACAGCCAAAGTACTCCGGCAGGGCAAAGCCATGGAAGTGCAGCCCCGCTTCAGTCCTGATGGCACTAAGATATCTTTTACCTCTGATGCAGGTGGTGGCGACAATATCTGGATCATGAACAGGGACGGCAGCAATGCCCACGAAGTGACAAAAGAGGACTTCAGGCTGCTCAATAATGCCGTGTGGACCCCAGATGGCGAATATATCATAGCGCGCAAACACTTCACATCTACCCGTTCATTAGGTGCAGGCGAACTGTGGATGTACCACATACATGGCGGAGGTGGCCTGCAGCTTACCGTAAAGAAAAATGACCAGCAGGATGTGAATGAACCATGTGTGTCGCCCGACGGCCGCTATGTATATTATAGCGAGGATATGTACCCCGGCGGCAACTTTCAATACAATAAAGACCCGAACAAACAGATATTCGTTATAAAAAGGTTCGACAGGGAAAAAGGCATATCCGAAGATGTGACCGGCGGCCCCGGTGGCGCCGTTCGCCCACAGGTATCGCATAACGGTAAGTTGCTGGCATTTGTAAGAAGGGTACGCACCAAAAGTGTGCTGTTCTTAAGAGATATTGAGACCGGTGAGGAATGGCCGGTATATGACAGCCTGTCTAAAGACCAGCAGGAAGCCTGGACCACATTTGGCATATACCCCGGCTTTGCCTGGGCACCCGATGATAAATACATCTTTATATGGGCTGGTGGCAAAATAATGAAGGCAGATGTGGGTGGCAGCAATATAGCTACAGAGATACCCTTTACCTGCAATGTAAAGCAGAGTATAACCGAAGCAGTACGGTTCAGGCAGGAGATCAACCCCGATGAATTTGAAGTGCATGTCATCAGGCAAGCCGTCACCTCACCCGATGGCAAATGGCTGGTGTTCAATGCGCTGGGGCACTTGTATAAAAAGGAATTACCAAAGGGAACGCCAGTACGCATCACCAACTCACAAGAGTTTGAATACAACCCGTCCTTTGCTCCCGGTGGCAAAAGCATCGTATATGTAACATGGGATGACAGCAGCGCAGGCAGCATATGCAAAGTATCGCTTGATGGAGGGCAGCCACAGAAGATAAGCAACAGGAAAGGTATATTCCGTACGCCATCTTACTCGCACGATGGCAAATGGCTGGTGTATGAACGTGAGGGTGGTGATAATGTGCTGGGGCCGGCCTATACTTCAAAACCCGGCATCTATATAATGCCCGCCGCCGGTGGTAAAGAAGAGTTTGTGAATGATAAAGGCAGTGGGCCTTCTTTCAGTAAAGATGACAGCCGCATTTATTACAACTCTGGCAGCGATATCGACAAGGCATTCTACTCTTGTAAAAGGGATGGCAGCGATGAGCGGACCGTGTTTAAAAGCAAGTACGCTAAAGACCTGGCCATATCGCCCGATGAACAATGGATAGCCTATACCGACCTGTTCCAGGTATATATAGCTGCCTTCCCACACACCGGGCGTCCGATAAACATTGAGAGCGATTCATCCAGCTTTCCGCTGCGGCGCGTATCTAAAGATGCAGGTTATTACCTGCACTGGAGCAGCGATGGCAAAGAACTGCATTATACGCTTGGCGACCAATACTTCACTATCGACCTCGCAAACCTGTTCCAGTTCGTAGGCGGCAAACCAGACTCAACATTCAACATCCCCTCAAAAGGTATAGCCATAGGGCTGACCGCAAAAACAGACAAACCCAATGGCCAACTGGCCTTTACCCACGCAAGGATCATTACAATGGACGATGCGGGTGTGCTTGAGAACGGCACTATTGTAGTGGACGGTAACATGATCAAAGCCATCGGGAAGACCGGGCAGGTAGCTATACCTGCCGGGGCCAAAGAAATAGACTGCAGCGGGAAAACCATATTACCGGGATTCATAGATGCACATGCACATGCAGGTCATTTCAGGTCGGGTATCATACCCGAAAAGCACTGGCCTTATTTTGCTAACCTTGCCTATGGTGTGACCACTACGCACGACCCATCGGCCAATAGCGAGCTGGTGTTTGCGCAAAGTGAAATGGTAAAAGCAGGCCTGATGACGGGGCCGAGGATATTCTCTACCGGCACCATACTTTATGGCGCCGATGGCGATTTTAAAGCAGTCATCAATTCACTGGATGATGCTAAAAGTGCCCTGGTACGCACCAAGGCTTTTGGTGCCTTCAGCGTAAAGAGCTATAACCAGCCCCGCAGGGAGCAGCGGCAGATGGTAATAGAAGCCGCACGCGCCCTGAAAATGGAAGTAGTACCGGAAGGAGGATCTTTCTTTTACCACAACATCAGTATGATACTGGACGGGCACACTACTATAGAGCATAACATACCCGTAGCACCGCTGTATAACGACGTGATACAGCTATGGAAAAATTCGGGCACTGCCACCACGCCAACGCTCATTGTGGCCTATGGTGGGCTCTTTGGCGAATATTACTGGTACCAGCACAGCAACGTATGGGAAAAGGAGCGGCTGATGCGCTTTACACCCCGGTCGGTAATAGACCCCAGGAGCAGGGAACGCATCATGGCGCCGGAGGAAGAATACCAGCATGGTTTTATACAGGTGGCCCAAAGCGTAAAAAAGTTGAATGATGCCGGCGTAACCGTAAATATGGGCGCACACGGACAGTTGCAGGGCCTGGGTGCGCACTGGGAAATATGGAATATGGCACTGGGCGGCATGACACCAATTGAAGCCTTGCGCACGGCAACGATAAACCCGGCAAAAAGCCTGGGCCTCGATAGCTATATTGGCTCATTGAAGGAAGGTAAACTTGCCGACCTTATCGTACTGGATAAAGACCCGCTGGAAAACATATACAATACCGAGAGCATCAGGTACACAATGGTGAATGGACGATTGTACGATAGCGAGACCATGAACGAGACAGGTAATTATTCAAATACCCACAGTCGCTTCTACTGGGAGCTTGGTAAAAATGCAGGCTCCTTCCCCTGGTATGGAACGAATGCAGAGGGCGAAGATTAAAATACACTGACTATGAATAAAGATGTAAAGACTTATCATGATGGGCTCTCGCCCGAAGACAAGGCAATTTGCGAGGCCTTATATAGCGAGATCCATAAAAACCTGCCCGGTGCAGAGAACAAGGTATGGCATCGCCACCCCGTATGGTTCCTTGCGGGCAATCCCATAGTAGGCTATAGCAAACTAAAGGGCTCCGTGCGCCTGCTCTTCTGGAGCGGGCAGTCTTTTGATGAGCCGGGACTACAGCCTGAGGGCAGCTTCAAAGCTGCCGAAGCCCGCTATATAAACGCAGCACAAATAGATATAAAAGCCCTTGAGCGCTGGCTCGAAAAATCGAAGAATATACAATGGGATTATAAGAACATCGTTAAACGAAAAGGCCGGTTGGAACGCCTGAAATAGTCCTTCACATAGGTTCGTAAAAAAAATGATATTTTCGTGAACAACATTTTCATATGGCAGAGAAAAAAGGAAAACGGGCGGAACTCAAAACAAAAGAAACCGATGCCAGTGTAACGGATTTCATCAACAGCGTACCCGATGAGCAAAAGCGTAAAGACAGCTTTGCCATCATCGAAATGATGAAGAAGGCCACAGGTGATGAACCAAAGATGTGGGGCAGTGCCATTATAGGCTTCGGCAATACAACGTATAAAAGCCCCGCAACAGGCCGCGAGGTCGATTGGATGAAAATAGGCTTCTCACCACGTAAAGCCAACCTGTCCTTATATATAGGTATTGGCAGCGACGAGCATACTGAATCGCTTAAAAAACTGGGCAAGCATAAAACCGGGAAAGGTTGCCTGTATATCAATAAGCTGGACGATATCGATATAAAGGTGTTGGAGAAAATGATAAAAATATCGGCGAAGAAAAAAGTATAATAATCAATGGCAACATACCCGCTGCCTTTATTTTAACGGAACCCTGGCTACCACATGGTAATTATTGCATAAACTAAAGGACGCAAATGCTCCTTTTGAAATACCCTTAAGCATCCTTATAGTATTTCCTTTTATATTCCTGTGGAGACATGCCCGATATTTTTTTAAAAACCTCGCGAAAAGCTTTTACATCTGAATACCCTACTTCATACATGACCTCATTTATCGTTTTCCGGTTTGTTTCAAATGCCTTTTTGGCGGCTTCTATCTTTACCCTTTGTGAATATTCCACGGGGGTATTGCCGGTTGCTTTTATAAATCTCCTGTCAAAATTCCGCCTTCCGACATTCAGTTTAGCAGCCAGCTCTTCTACAGTCATTTTTTCTGCCAAATTATCTTCTATATAGGCTTGTGCCTGCCACACCATTTCATCATCATGCTTCTTCTGTCCTGAAAAAATGGTAAATTCCGACTGGGAAACCCGGTCTATTTCCACCTGGAATACTTTTGAACAATAGATAGCGGTTTGCCTGTCGTAATACTTTTCCACCAGGTAGATCATCAGGTTTAAGAATGAATAGGCTCCGCCGTTCGTATAGATCCCGCACTCATCGGTAATTAATTTATCGGTCTGTAAATTCACAGTGGGGAACATTGTTCTGAATTTTTCTGCGACAGACCAATGTGTAGAGCACTTTTTACCATCCAGTAATCCCGCGGCAGCCAATATAAAAGCCCCGGTACAGATAGTGGCTATTTCTGCCCCGTTTTTATATTGGTCGCTCAGCCAGTTCATCAGCGGGCCATTCCCTTCCAGTGCCTGGTCGTAATTGTGGTTCAAAGAAGGTATAATGATGAGGTCTGCCTTAGCGATCATTGATAGCCGGGTATGTGGTCTTACCTTAAACAGGCCCATATTAAACTCAACCTCGCCGGATATACCTGCTACCTGTATTAAAAAAGGTTCCTGCTTCCCCCGCTCTTTCCAATAGGCATTGGCCTTACAAAATATCTCGTAAGCGCCTGTAATACTACTTAGGTTATTATCACCCTCCGGCGCAACTATGACCAGTTGCTTCATCGTTTTTTATGCAAATATATTCATAAACCATGTCCAGATCAACCCCTGATAAAGTCTATTTTACACACCATGCAATCGGTATTTAGACATTAGCTTTGCATATCAGCATAAAATAATGACCAGGATGGCTAAAATGACCGTGATCTATAAGACACCAAAAAATCAGGAGGCTTTTGAAAAGCACTATTTTGAAGTACACGTACCGCTCGCAAAACAATTACCCGGACTGGTAAAATATGAGATAAACGACGGGCAGATCATTTCTACAACAGGACATACGGATGTTTACGGGGTAGCCAATTTATATTTCGAATCACTTGGGTCGATGATGGATGCATTCAAGTCAGATATCGGGAAGCAATGTGCTGCCGACCGGAAAATATTAGCCGGCGATGATGATGTGCAGATCTATGTATATGACACGAAGACACTTTAAAAAACAGATTTCACCACTAAAAAATAATAAGATGACAATCGAACTATTTGTAAAAATGGTATTAGACCGTTGGAATGGCTCCATCACTAACTGGAACAAACACCTGGACGCACTTACCGATGAACAACTGCAAAAAGAAGTTGCTCCGGGTAAAAACAGGGGTATATATTTATTGGGGCACATGATAGCAGTACACGATGATATGCTGATCTTACTGGACATGGGCGAAAGGTTATACCCGGGATTGACAGAACCCTTTCTTAAAATGGCCGATAAAGAGGCAACCGAACTGCCAACTATACCAGAGCTTAGAAGCTATTGGCAAAAGCAATGCGAGGTATTAGCGGAAAAATTCCGTGCATTGCAACCGCAGGACTGGTTTGCAAAGCATACAGCCGTATCAGCAGAGGACTTTGCGCAGGAACTGCATCGTAACAAACTGAATATCATCATCACAAGGACATCACACCTGCAGTACCACACCGGGCAGCTGGTCTTGCTTAAATAATCGTACTATGACAACTACAGATTTTACAACAACCATTCTCGTTGATAATTCAGCTAAAGAAGCATTTGACGCTATCCTGGATACACCCGCCTGGTGGCAGGGACAAATAGAAGGCAGTACCAATAAACAGGGCGATGAATTTATCTACCGAATGCCGGGTCACCATTATTCAAAACAGCAGATCCTTGAGCTAATCCCAAACGAGAAAATTGTTTGGCTGGTAAGCGATAGCGAGCTAAAGTTCGACAACAAAAGCGAATGGACCGGCACAAAGATCGTATTTGAAATAAGCCCGGCAGGCAACAAAACTCAAGTTCGTTTTACACATATTGGTCTTATACCCGCCTTTGAATGCTATAGTGACTGTTCATGGGGTTGGGAAAAACTGGTACAGGAAAGCCTCTTCAGCCTGATAACAACAGGCAAGGGAACGAATGTATTCGGCTAAACAGGATTTTACCGGGTCATTAAAATTTTACCTGGAATAACTATAGAAGGTCGCCTAAAGGCGACCTTCTGCTTACAAAATGTCCATAGCAATTGAAGCCTGCGATTCTGTTTTATAGGCTTCCGTTAATTTTCCTCCCCGTTCCCTGCCTCAAAACCATATCGTAGCGCAGCTTCCAGCACATCAAGTTTGATGTCTGCCAGTTTTTTAAACTTAATGCAATACCCGGTCACGCTTGCCTTACCCAGGTCTTTCCCGAAGGTTTTGGCCAGGTATGCTTTATCTGATATCCCCAGTATATAAACAGATATACCGGTCTTGTTACCGCTTAAACCAATTTTAAAGAATTCCCGGCTCGTTCCGTTGGCATACTTCATTACCTGGAACCCGTAACCAATGGTGGGGTTACTTACAGTTTTGCCTTCACTGTTCACCCCATTGTCGAACCATAATTTGCATCCCGGCGATACACGTAGTATCGACTCGTGCAGCGCTTGTATATCATCACGCTTTGGCTCAGGCTGGCTGGCAATATATGCTGCGATCTCTGCTTGTACGTTCATATTAGATCAGGGTCTGTTTCGCTGCCCCTTTAAAATTTTGTTGAATACATCTAGTTCCGCTCCAGGATATAACGCCACAGCACAGCACTTAACAGGGCACCGAGTATTGGTGCAAGAATAAACAACCATACCTGGCTGATTGCAGTACCGCCTACCAAAATAGCGGGCCCGATACTACGCGCAGGATTCACCGAAACTCCCGTTACAGGTATACCCGTAATATGTATCAGCACTAAACTGAGCCCTATGGCCAGCCCTGCAAATCCCCCGTTTATATTTTTGGTGGAAGTGGAACCAAAGATCACTAATAAAAAGATAAATGTAAATACGGTCTCGGCAATGAAACAGGATACTAAATTATAACCGCCCGGCGAACCTGCATCGTAGCCGTTCTGGCCTAAACCATTTGTGGCTATGCTATAATCCGCTTTACCTGTAGCGATCAGCATGAGCACATAAGCTCCCGCAATGGCACCCAGCACCTGGGCGATGATATAAAAGATAGCCTCACCCAGCTTCATACGCCCGGCCAGCACCATCCCTATGGAAATAGCCGGGTTGATATGGCAGCCCGAGATGTGGCCAATAGCATAGGCCATGGCGACTACAGACAGGCCAAAGGCAAAAGCAATGCCCAGCAAACCCACACCGGTAGTGCCATTGTCCCCTGCCAATACAGCGCTACCGCAGCCCATTAATACCAATACCATGGTACCGAAGAATTCGGCTATGTACTTCGAAGATTTGTTAGTATTCATATCGCGTATTTATTTATGATTTTCTAAAATAATAAATAATATTTCATTTTTCTATTAATATGTACGGGAAATATAGGTTATCATTTTAGTCGTCATAATTTTACATGTCAAAAAGAAATACCTTAGATACACCAAACAGCACCATGACAAAAGCAGTTGAAAAAACACATTTCGCTCCTGAATTGCACATTCCCAATGGCACTTTCAATATTGATTTTTATACCCGCTTAGGGGCCATTGAGCATTTTTGTTTGCGAAACGATGACGGGAGCATCCATGTTGCAGAACTGGAAATTGATGGGGCTGTATTTCACCTGCACGAAACAATGCGCTGGTTCAATGCCCTGGAGCCGGTAAGCGCGAAGGGGGTAACTGCTGTTATTGGTTTGTTCGTTCCCGATGTAGCGCAGCTCATGAATAAAGCTATTGAAGCGGGGGCAACAGAGATCAACCCTGTAGTGGACCACGAATACGGGTATAGGCAAGCTATGTTCAAAGACCCCTTCGGGCATTATTGGCAGATACAAAAGAAAATATAGCAAACCCAAGCATCAAGGTATTTGTAAACCGCTTAGGCTCCGGCAGCTCTAATAGTCAAAAAATTCCGCCCCAGTTATATTACTGTAGCTTATGGCCTGTACGCAATATGCTGATAAGTGTGCTATTACCTGGCTTAGTATTATCCGCTTGGGCGCTTTGTTCACATTTTGTACTTTGACCTCCAGCCACAGACCCTGTGGCGCCCGTTGACAACGATTCCAGCCGGAATACATGTACAAAAAAATAGTGTAGGCTCAGTTCCCATACAGCTGTAAACAATAACATGAAGAAGAAACCGACAAAAACAATAATCAGGATAATACTGCTTGTCGGGACGATAACATCCCTGTTTTTCGTTCCATGGATCCTGGTGAAGGCGTGGATATTACCACTGCCTGCTACGGTACAGGAACAGTTGAACGAAGCTATCGATGATGGATTTGAAGGCATTATCGTTTATGTAGATGTAGCGGGCAAACCACCTGCATTTTATGCCGCGGGATGGCACGACCCTAAAAACAAAATACCGGCCAATCCAAAAGCCTTATTTAAAATTGCCAGCATCAGCAAGCTATATACCGCAGTTGCCATCACTAAACTGGTAAGTAAAGGATGTTTATCCCTGGATAAGACACTCGCCGACTATCTCCCAGGCCTTAAGGGCCGAATTGCAAATGCGGAAAAGATAACCCTGAGGATGATGGTACAACACCGGAGCGGCATTCCCAATTATACGGCCACGCACAACTATTGGGTACACCCCAAAGAAAGCAGTAAAGAAAAGCTCAAATTAATTTTTGGTCTGCCGGCCAGCTTTGAGCCGGGTAAAGACTATGAATATAGCAATACCAATTACCTCCTGCTTGCTGAGATCATGGATAAAGTGCTGGGCTATCCGCATTACCAGTTCATACAGGAAGAGATACTGGACCGGCTTAATTTGAAAAACACTTTTAGCGGAATAAGCAAGGTGGATATGGACGAGGTGATGAGCGGCTATCATGTAGGCTATCCCCTCGATCTCAAGACCGATAAACAGGGAATGCTGGCCTCAGCGGAAGATGTAGGCATATTCCTGAGGGCATTAAATGACGGATCATTATGGGATGAAGGAGAGCAGGCCATCTATTCTTCTATTTACAAATACGGGCATACAGGCCTGGTGCCGGGATACCAGAGTATAGCCAAATATCACAAAGACATAGATGCCGTGATTGTTCAGTTCACAAGCCCAACCAATTTTGAAGGGTATAATTGGAACCTCTCTGAAATAGTCTATAACTGTATTGTAAAAATAGTAAGCAGGCAAAAAAGTCTTTAAGTGTGTTTCTGGCGCATATACCCCCTTTTTTTGACGCTTTTATGCCTCATTTATGTTATGCCCGTGCCGTACATTTGAACAAAAAACAAAGCCAATGGCACTCATCAATCCGCATATCAACTTCAATGGTAATGCCGAAGAAGCATTTACCTTTTACCGCTCAGTATTTGGCGGGGAATTTGCAAAGATCATCCGTTTCAAAGACATTGCAAGCCCTGAAATGCCCATAGCTGAACAAGATGAAAATAAGCTCATGCACATTGAACTGCCTATAGGTGAGAATGTGCTGATGGCCAATGATGTTCCTGAATTTATGGGAAAAGTAAATGAGCAGGAGCACAGGAGTAAGATCTCGATAAGTGCAGCAAGCAAAGAAGAAGCAGACAAATTATTTAATGGCCTCTCGGCAGGGGGAACAGTAGAAGTGCCCATGGCCGACAGTTTCGGGGGTTTATATTTTGGTATGTTCCGGGATAAATATGGTATTGAATGGATGGTGAACTTTGAAGCGGAGAAATAAAATAGTTATTTCAAGCCTTATGAAAACAATAAATATCATATGAGAAAAGTAATCTTCGGAATCAACATGACACTTGATGGATGTGTTGACCATACTAAGGGAACTGCCGACGAAGATGTACATGATTATTTCACTGATCTTATTCGACACGCGGGTGTCCTGGTATATGGACGTATCACGTATCAACTGATGGTCCCCTTTTGGCCCGATATGGCTAGAGACCATTCTGCACCAACAAGGTCGCTGAACGATTTTGCTGTTGCATTTGATTCGGTTGACAAAGTTGTTTTCTCAAGATCGTTGGATAAGGTTGACGATAGAAACACAACAATAGTTCGGGGAGATCTCAAAAAAGAGATCGTCCAAATGAAACAAGAATCCGGTAAAAATATCATGATAGGGGGAGTAGACCTTCCTGCTCAACTCATTGAGCTTGGGCTCGTGGATGAATATCACTTTGTTGTTCAGCCAATTATCGCGGGCAAAGGGAGGCGCATGGATAACATCAACCTCCAACAAAACATATCGCTTACACTTGCGGAATCCAAAGCTCTTCCTTCAGGATGCATTGCGCTTCGCTATTTGTCAAAGTAATGTGATATAGTTCCGCAGGGCATCAGGAACGCTTAATAAAACTCAGTTTTGTGAGCGGCCCTAATTTTAACCAAACTAAAATATTCCCTCCTGCTTTAAACGCCCTCCTTACCCCCCCCAAAAAAACGCAAGCCTCCTGCTTGCTATTGTGAACTTTATTCGACGCTTATCGAACTGGGTTATAGTGGAATAGAGATTATTACAATTACAATTTACCTGATATTCAGTGATTCGGGGGAAAGAAATATTTCTTTTCAGTGGTTTTGTTATTTAAGAGAATAAACTATCTCAAAAGAAATCCCAAAAAATATTGGCAGGAAGGTGCGGACAAAGAAAATACAACATAACTCTCTCCCCTGTCCCAAGTTACGACTTGGCGGGCAAACAAGATAGATGCGAGAGGGGACAGGAAACTACTCTTGCGAAGCTTTTGCAGTTATAAAGCATACAACGTCCTATGGAAATCTGAAACAATCTTTCTAAGGTGAATTTAAATTATTCAGTACTGACCAACAAGATCAATAGTCTAATTTTACTTCATTGCTCAAAGCAAATATGGTTCGACCAAGCTTATTATTTAATCGCTTAAAAAATGTGGATATCTCCAATCTTCAAAATTTGGAGCGGATGTTTTTCTGTTCCTACCTTTGTTCTGAAAATGACATTTTTAAGAAAATGTAAATTATTTGACTTTAGACAATAAAAACGAACACTGTGAAGTTATCTTATCATTATGTTGACGAACAAGCCGCAAAAAAAATTTTGAGGTATCGCAAAATGTTCCTACATTAGTTTTATTAAACTCTGTTTTACTTAACCAATTTTTAAACCTTCACTTTTATGCGTCCGACCTATCAAAGTTCTACTTATGCTTTCGTAGTTAAAAGCACTTTGTTCTTTTGGTTTTCCTTATTTGATCTTTTCCGAGCGGTCTGATTCCATAGCTGATTTTTACACTGTTTCACAGGCAATGTGCCGTATCCCAGCGGTATAGGGCTTGGTACCTCCTTGTTCTCTGTCCGGTCTTTTCTACTGTTAATCTATACAATTTAATCACAATAAACTTTTTTTTATGACT
>MKUN01000008.1 GCA_001897835.1 Bacteroidetes bacterium 46-16 | reverse complement strand
CTGCATCTTTTACCGTAACAATATAGGTACCTTCACAAAGGTTGTTGACTGTTGCGGTATTACCTACATTTGGCGCCCATGTATAGGTAAAAGGAGGATTACCAAATGTAGTCGTTACCGTGGCACTGCCATCGCAAAAACCATGGCATAAAGGATCAACCTGGCTTGAGTCGATCAGGAAACCGCCCGCACTGTCAATAGTAGCGACAACTGTTCCCAATAATCCACACTGATCTTTGATAGTACAAGTGTAAGTACCCTGGCAGAGATCTGTTGCTGTAGCATTATTTCCGCCACTCGGAGCCCATGAATAAGTATAAGGGGGTACTCCGCCACTGGCACTTGCCGTTGCGGTACCATTGCATTTACCACAAAAATCAGGAGTGGTTACCGGCGGGTTTACGGTAAGAACCGGCGGTGTACAAACAGCGCAAGAAGTGGTTTGATAATATAAACCGATAAAGGCGACATTATAACAATCGCTGGGATCGTTCGTAGTGTACGTAGATGATGTTTGTCCTGCATTCACAGTAGTGTTCACCTGGAAATAATTCCACCAGTCAAAAGCATAAGCACCCAGGTTGGTCCCGTTCAGGGTGATCACATTTGTATTGAACTGGAGGTCGCCAATGCCCATAAATGCCGATGCGCCTTGTGTAGGCCCACATACCGCAGGATAATTCATGGTCATAGTAGCGGAACCACCGCTTCTTTCCACAGCACCATCATTGATAATGATCGTACCCTGGTAGGTTTGTGCCGTATCCCTATAAATAACGATCAAAGTAGCACCGTCCATGTCATTTGGAGGGCCACCAACTGTAATACCACTGATCTGGTAGTTGAAACTGCCGGTAACAACCGAAGTTACGTCAGCACGGTATGTATATGAGCCCGCATATCCCCAACACTTATCGGGTTGTGTACCGATAATGGCCATTGGAAAATTTTGTGTGCCTGCAGGCCCGGTTATAGCAGCTGTCATAGCCGCGCCATTGCCTGAACCTTCAGCATATAAAAATGCCTGGATTACATTACCGCAACCGGGTATCGTAATGTTGAATGATGCCGGCTGTGGAACTCCCGGGGGGGTAAACCGCTGACCAAGGCGCTGTGATGCTGTAGTATAATTAAGCCCACACCTTGTATACGTGTATGTTTGTCCTAAAGTACCATTCCCATCTGCAAAAGACATAGAGGGTAGCAATAAAATCAAGCCGGTTAAGAATAAGTATATTTGATTTCTCATAATAAACATGCTGGTTCTGTAAGGTAAAATGCCGTTAAAACTTGAATTAATAAACTGTCTTAAAGATAAAGTAAAAGACAGAAACAAATCGGATTTAGTTGGCTAAAACTATATTTTATTCAATTGGTAGCCAGTAAGATAATCTCATTCATTAATTACATTAACCAACGGTTCATATCCTCTAGAGCGCATTCATGCATTTTAATTAAATAAATAATTAAACCCATAAATAAAAACAACCGGAAAGATCCGGTTGTTAATAAAAGAGGTTATGAGCGAAATTATTTAATAATGCAGTTCTTTGTCTGCCCATTGGTCATACCAGTCTGCGTAAGGTTCTGGTCGTAAGAATTGCATAATGTTTGCGCATTCTCCGGGTCTGTACTGGTAATGGGATAATTGGTAACAGAAGACTCCGTAAGCACACCATGAACATAAACGTTAGTAGTACACTGGCATACATAAGTAGCCCCTGTTCTTTCCCTTGTGCAACTTACCATTACCAGGCTTGCAGCAAGCAATACAAGACTTGAAAGTGTAAATATCTTTTTCATAAAAGCCAGTGATTTTTTATTATAGTAGCAAATATATACAATCAAACATAAAAAAGAAGGGCTTTAAACCAAATCCCCAAAAAAGAATAGTGTATTGTTTGGTAAACATATGGTAGCTATATTTAGGCTGATAAACCTGGCATTACAATCATTATTAGCTATGGCAGTACTGGGCAAATTAAACAGATATTCAGATACAGGTCTTTTATTAATGAGGCTGGGGCTGGGCGCTATGATGCTTGTAGTACATGGCTACCCAAAAATTGCCGGTGGCCCTGAGAAATGGGCAAAACTTGGTTCGGCAATGGAAAATATCGGGATACATTCCTCTTTCCTGCTATGGGGCATTATGGCTTGGGTTGCGGAGAGTGTAGGCGGGTTATTTGTGCTCCTTGGTTTGTTTTTCAGACCTGCATGCCTTTTGATAATGTTTACTATGTTTGTAGCTGCATTACACCATTTAAAAGGAGGCGATAGCCTGGGTACCGCATCGCACGCAATAGAACTATTTTTTGTATTCCTGGGACTTTTATTTGTAGGACCAGGTAAATATTCGGTTGATAAAAACTAATTTTATTTCATGAAAAATATTTTACCATCACGCACAGGCATTTTTACCGTTCTCTTATTATCGGGTCTCATGTCTTTAACAGCCTCATGCCGTCGCGATCAATATGTATGCGAATGCTATAGTTCTGTAAAAGGAGCTATGTCTAATGACCTTGGGGGTATCAAACAAGACAAGGCCCAGGATCAGTGCAATTACATATACATACACCTTAAAGCTACTGATAGCTCTGTATATTGCCAGCTTGTTCAGCCTTATAAAAAATAATGTACTGAGCTTATTAAGCTCAGTACATTATTTAACTTGTATAATCCTATTTTATAACCTGCAGTTTTTCAGTAAATACCGATCCACCGGTTTTTATCCTTAGCAGGTACATCCCTCCTGATATATTATCTGTTCTGTAATGCTGCCCGGTTGAGGAGCCTGAAACCGCCTGTAAATGACGGATGAGCTTACCGGTAATATCCAAAAGGTCTACTGATGCATCCGGACCAATAGTGAGGCTAAACTCGTCATATGCAGGATTCGGGACTACCTTAATCCCCGGTGCAGACGCAACATTTATTACAGAAGTAGGAGCTATAACTACAAATTTGCCAACCATGCCCATGCTAACATGAAAAGTACAATGATAATTATATTCTCCTACTACAGCAGGCACGTACATAAAAGTTGAATCTGTAGCATTAAGGGGTGCGTCCCATGGCACAGCAGCGGCGGGTATACCGCCAACTCCCGCATCACTGGTAGTAGTATGGGTTGCTGCTTTCCATACCCATTTTATCGTATCTCCCAGTTCAGCAGTCAGGCTATCGGGGGTAAACACAAAAGTCTGATTTGGGCCTGCTTCGATAACGTGTATTGTGGCAGATGCCCTGGGTATGGCCATCATACCGATGATAAAAGTTGCCACTAGTAAAAATGCTTTTCTCATAGTTAAATGTTTTAAATGGTGAAGAATGTTATGTAAAGTTATTATTAATTTTGCAGACGATAAATTCAGATCTGGATCGATGGGGCTGTGTTTATATGCAAAGGACATTATTTAACCGCAAAAAGCGGGATGCATATGCATCCCGCTTTTACACAATCTATTTATAAGTATTTACTATTTCTTTTTGTTACGATACACTACGGTATGTATGTAAGGGCTGTTCTCTTTGAGACTTTTAACCGATTCAGGCTTCAACTGGAGTAACAATGATGCCAGGAACTCCCTCCTGTTAGCATGCATCCTGTAAATACCGTGTGAAAGATCAACTGAACTGAGCAAATCAGAAATGCCCATATCTACATAACGCGATGGGATATGGTTCTTATTAGAACCATATTTGCTGCAAAATTTCTCAGTAGCACTTATATAGTCATTGATAGCTTCAGCATACCACCTAACCTCTACCGGGTGCAAATGGTAATGGCAATAATGGCAATCGTTATCATCGTAAGGGAATACATATTTGCACTCATAGCAGTATTCTTTCTCCCTATCCTGGATGAATGCATAGTTTATCCTGTCAAAGGTTTTGCTCAGCCTCTTCCTTGCGCTCATTTCATAAACGAACTGCGTAGTAGCGGCATCAAAATTCACTTTTAATGCAGCATAGTCGTTGATCGCTGCATCTTTGTTTTTGGCGTGCTTGTCGTTAATGATGTTAGACATAGCATTCTCGACCATATACTTGTGCTTGGCAAGCTGGTAAATGACACCATCATGATGATAAAAATCGCAGGACTGTGCCTGGCTAAGGAAAGGACTTGCAAGTGCAATTGCTGCAATAATGAGTACAGTTTTGAAAAGCTTCATGATTAAAATTTGCGACAAGAAACAAAAAAAATAATACTTATGCAACTTTTGAGGCAATAAAGTCTTATCTATAGCGCTGGGGGTAATATGATGAATATGGCCGGTAAGGGAGGTAATCCTTAAGCCGAGGCAAGAAGCGAGAAATAAAAGACCGAACCCTTATCTTTTTGGCTTTCTACCCAAATTTCCCCTCCATTTTCTTTAACAAATTCCCGGCACAACATTAAGCCAATGCTGGTACCTCTTTCGTTGGCTGTGCCCAGCGTACTGCCTACAAGGGGTTCAAATACCCTTGCGAGCTGTATCGCATCCATACCAACACCATTATCAGCAACAGAGAACACTACAAAACCCGACTTGCCCGACTTATCGGCAGCAATTTTTATCGTTCCGCTGGCATTAGTGAATTTTATGGCATTTGAGAGCAGGTTACGGATAACGAAATCGAAGTGTGTAGGATCAGCATAAATGGTAGTATCGGCAGGCAAGTTATTGACAATACTGATCTGCTTACGCTCTGCACTGCTATTCATTAAATGCATGATATTATCAACATTCCCGCTTGCATTGAACATGGAGCGTTTCATCCCAATGCCTTTTATCTGGGACTGCCCCCAGTATAATAGTTTATCCAGCGTATCCAGTGAGGCATTAGCATTTTCAAGTAATGCCTCAAGCAAATACTGCTTCTCTTCTGCCGTAGTCCCCGGATGCCTATATATATCTATCATATGTGGCGCATTAGCCACCGGGCCCCTAAGGTCATGACCAATAATGGAGAAGAGTTTATCCTTTATAGTATTAGCTTTTCGCAATTCCGATTCACGCTTCAGCAACTGTACGTTAAGCCGCTGTGACTTGCGGTAAAAGAACATCAAAGCCAGCAAGGTGAGGGCAAGACCGGCAGCAACAGTGATTATGATATCTCTTTTTTGTGCGTTACGCTTTTCTGATATGGTAAGCTGCTGCACTTTCTCGTTCGACTTATCCAACTCGTAGGTGCTTTGCAGATCAGCAATTTCCTTAGCCTTCGCGATGTTAAAAAGCGTATCGCGCAAGGCCTGTGACCGCTCGGTAAGCGACAAGGCAGTTTTATAGTCTTTCGTAGTTTTCGCGGTGGCGATCATAGCATCTATTATATCAAGCTCCAGGTATTTTTGCCCGATCTTATTGGTGGTATCCAGGGCATCTTTTAATAAAGACATTGCCTTTGCAGGATCCGTTTTTTCATAAATAGAAGCCATATTTTGCGAGATACGCGCATAGTCCTCGGGGAAATTTTTGGTTTTTGCCAGTACCATTGCTTTATTAAGATACTCAAGGGCTTCGCGGTTCATCTCCAGGTTGTCGTAAACTATGCCCATATCCATATACGACTGTAGTAATACTGCATCCAATTGCGGGCTATTACACAATTGAATAGCACGTTCAAAACAGGCCATTGCATTTTTGAAATCGCCCCTTTTGCCATATACTATCCCGATGTTATTGAATAGTGTACCCATTGCAAGTGTGTCGGCATTTTCCTTTGCCATTTCCATTGCCTTATTGTAGTAATCAATGGCTTTATCGGGGTTTTGGGTTTGTTCATTTACTACGCCAAGCTTTATGTAACAAGCCTGTATACCCTTAGGGTTAGATGTACTTTCATAGATCTTAAGGGCTGACATAAAATATTTGGTTGCCTCGTCAAAATTGCCACTCTTACCCTCTATGGTGCCCAGACTATTATTCACAAATGCTATACCATCCTTATTGCCAATCTCTGTAAATATTTTCAGCGCTTCCCTGTTACGCCTGCGGGCGAGGCCTACCCTGCCCTGCGCAAGATCTTCCGCAGCGAACAGGGAAGTAAGGGTAGCAATACCTGCTTTATATTTTCTTTGATTGACCTCCTGAAGGCCCTGTTCAAGGTAGTATATGGCAGAATCGGGATCAGCATACTGGTAGTAGCGGAAAATGTCCCTGTAGGCATTGGTGAGCGCAGTATCTGTTCGGGCATGCTTCAAATGGTCGAGCAAAGGTGCAACGTTCGTTTGAGCAAACAGCCTTGTGCCCAGTAACAGAGCAATCACTACTATTGCTTTAAATCTCATGCTTAAAAGGGTTTTCATTAAACACATAACCAAGGTCAAATATAATAAGGGGCTTCGACTAAAAGATGCCTGTGTGGATAAAAGCAATATAGCCATGGGTATACCGGTACGGGGGTGTGCAAGAAAAAATAATATCACACAGTTTTGCTGATAACCAATGTATTGCACCTGAAAAATATCCCAAAAATATCTCACTTTTATCCCACACGGGGTATAAAGGATTGCATATGAGCAGACTGTTATTACCTGGCATAGCTCGGGTTTATAGTATATATATTTTTTACAATTCCCGGTAATCGCATAAAAAAACCGAGGCTGGGATAAAGATACAACAGCACTGTAGTGGTTTCCAAAAATGGGGATAAGTTGCAGCGGATCAAACTTGCCGGCATAGTAGCTGCCAGGCCCTACCCGGCCGGTAAAAAATAAAGCCAGTATATATTTAACTTGCGGGAACAAAAAAAATCCTTGAACATACTTTTTGTGTGCAGCAGGAATAAGAAAAGAAGCCTGACTGCTGAAACGTTATTCAAAGACAATGGGATACATGCCGTAAGATCGGCAGGTACTGAATCCGTGGCAAGAATACGGGTATCAGAAAAATTATATCATTGGGCAGACCTTATATTCGTAATGGAAAAAAGGCATAAGGAAAGACTGGAAGAAAAATATGGCCGCTTAAGCGGGAAACGAGTCATTATACTGGACATACCCGATGAGTATGAGTATATGGACGAAGAACTGACAGATATGCTGAGACGAGTTGTACTGCCCTACCTTAAAAAAGCCGATAGCGGTACTACCTGAAGCGTATATTAAATGCCCCATCTGCTCATTTTTTAATTGAAGTACTATCTTGCGGGCCAATTAAGGGTTTTATGCGCTATAAGACTAATTTTGGACTGTATATTTTATTTACACTGTTTGCGTTCAGCATGGTGTGTTACACCGCATGTAAGAAAAAACAAACAGCAACAGATCCCTGTGCACTGATAACCTGCCACAACAGTGGTACCTGTAGCGGGGGCCTATGTTCCTGCCCCACCGGCTATGAAGGAACATATTGCGACTCAGCGGTAAGAACCAAATTCATTGGCGACTGGGCCGGCAATCTTTCCTGCATCGTAGCGGGGAATAAGATCAATACGATGCGTATTACTGCCAGCAATGATGATGTAAACCTGGTGGTAGAAAATGCAGGCGGTTACCATTATAACTTATCGGCCAACATAACGAGCAGCACAAAAATATCGATACCACTGCAACAGATAGCCCCGGATACATCGATGGCCGGCACTATCACATTATTATCGGCAAGCGAAATAAAATTCGAGTACACACTGGAAGGCACACAACATGAGGCCTGTCATGGAAATTACACAAGGCAGTGATTTGTCAGCAATAATCCCTGCTCATACCGGGAACTAATAGCAACTGCATGTCTACAAGGCATAAGCAAAGTTCAACCCGAGGATAACATACTTGGCAAAACCTTCGGATATCCTATCCTGATCGAAATAGGTATATGAGTGCTTTATTTCGCCCGTGGCAAGAGGATGGTGAATGTAATTCCGGCTAACGAAATACATATTGCCAATACCTATTTTCCAGTCGAGGTAAAAGTTGCTAATGACCTTATATTGCCGGCCAAAGAACAGGCCTGCCCCCATGGCTTTTTTTGAAGCCTGCCAGTTGTTATCTACAATGAATTGCTGGTAACGGCCCCAGGCTTCGATACCTATAAAATTGCGTGTGACGGGACGAATGTGCATATAGTTACGGTATTCAAACCGGGTCATAATGTCCTGCTTTATTTGCAAGCTAACATTGTACGAATGAAATATCGGGATACCGACACCTGCCTGCAAGCTGTTCTTATCATCAAAATAATATTCAGCACTAAACGGTATGGTAACACCCATAGGATCTAAGAGTGAACTGGGTGTAAGTTTTAAAAGACAGTTCCCTGACATACTTGTTAGCTTACGTTCACTATTCGCGACCTGTATCTTTTTTCGGAACGGAGGCTGCGGAGGATCGGATTGATGATGCTGTGAAAAAGCAATTAAGCGGGCAAATAAAAGCGATAATAAAATTATAAGGAATTTATGGTATTGCATCATTGAAACAGATCAATATACTTTGTCAAAACAAATTGCATGCCATATGTTCATGTGCATCATAAAAAAATCGTCCCGCAAAATGCGGGACGATTTATATAATTGATGTTCAATAAAAATTAAGCGCTTACTTTACCTTTTGCCTTAGCTACCACTTCCTCCTCGATATTGCGCGGAGCAGGTGCATAGTGGCTGAACTCCATGGTAGAAGTGGCACGGCCTGAAGACAGTGAACGAAGCTGTGTAACATACCCGAACATTTCGCTCAGCGGCACCTTAGCTTTGATCACCTGGAGGTTGTTACGGCTGTCCATACCTTCGAGCATGGCACGGCGGCGGTTAAGATCGCCTGTTACGTCACCCATGTACTGATCGGGAGTAATTACTTCCACTTTCATGATCGGCTCAAGCAGTACCGGTTTGGCTTTTTTACCGGCTTCCCGGAAGCCAGATTTAGCACAAAGTTCGAAAGACATACCGTCTGAATCGACCTGGTGGAAAGAGCCGTCAAATATACGCACCCTCATGCTCTCAACAGGGAAACCTGCGAGTGCACCAGTGCCCATAGATGCTTCGAAACCCTTCTGTATAGGTGCAATAAATTCGCGCGGGATAGAACCACCGAAGATATCGTTGATGAACTGGAAGTTGCCTTTACCTTCTTTCAGGAATTCTTCTTCGGCGGGGCCGATCTCGAACATGATGTCGGCAAACTTACCACGACCACCCGTCTGTTTCTTGAACACTTCGCGGTGTTCTACTTTAAGGGTAAATGCTTCTTTGTAAGCCACCTGAGGAGCACCCTGGTTGATCTCAACCTTGAACTCGCGCTTCATACGATCAACGATGATCTCAAGGTGCAGTTCGCCCATACCACTAAGGATGGTCTGACCCGTATCTTCGTCGGTCTTTACGCGCAGCGTGGGATCTTCTTCCACCAGCTTAGCGATAGCCATACCCATTTTATCCACGTCGGCCTGTGTTTTAGGCTCAACGGCGATAGAGATAACCGGCTCAGGGATGAACATATTCTCCAGTACAATGGGATGCTTTTCATCACAAAGGGTATCCCCTGTTTTGATATCTTTAAAACCAACGGCAGCACCGATATCACCTGCTTCGATGAAATCGATCGGGTTCTGCTTATTGGCATGCATCTGCATGATACGGCTGATACGCTCGTTCTTTCCCGAACGTACGTTGAGGACATAAGAACCAGCATCGAGATGACCTGAATAGCAACGGAAGAAGGCAAGACGACCTACGAAAGGATCGGTCATGATCTTAAAGGCCAATGCTGCGAAAGGCTCCTTAGGATCAGGCTTGCGTATAAGTTCTTCACCTGAATCAGGATCAGTACCCTGGATAGATTCAACATCTACGGGGCTAGGCAGGTAGCGGATCACCGCATCGAGCGCTGTCTGTACACCTTTATTCTTATATGCCGAACCACAAAGCATTGGAATGATGCTCAGGTCGATAGTAGCCTTACGGATGGCTTCATGAATTTCTTGTTCAGAGATGCTGTTAGGATCGTCAAAGAACTTCTCCATCAGGTGCTCATCATATTCGGCTACAGCCTCAACGAGTTGTGCGCGCCAGTGGTTGGCATCCTCCACCATATCAGCAGGCACCTCACTCTCGGTATAGGTCATACCCTGTGTAGCGTCGTCCCATACTACAGCCTTCATACGGATCAGGTCAACTACGCCCTTGAAATTATCTTCAGCGCCTATCGGCAACTGCAGGGGAACTGATTTAGCACCCAGCATGTCGCGTACCTGCTGTACCACCATCAGGAAGTCGGCACCAATACGGTCCATCTTGTTCACAAAGCCGATACGCGGTACACGGTAACGGTTGGCCTGGCGCCATACGGTCTCAGACTGCGGCTCAACGCCGTCAACTGCTGAGAACAGGGCCACAAGACCATCGAGCACACGCATAGAACGCTCCACCTCTACGGTAAAGTCAACGTGGCCGGGAGTATCAATGATATTGAACTTGTATTTTTTAGAATCTGGTGTTGGTTGACCCTGTACGGTAGGGAAGTTCCAAAAGCAGGTAGTAGCTGCCGAAGTGATAGTGATACCCCTCTCCTGTTCCTGTGCCATCCAGTCCATGGTTGCTGCACCTTCGTGTACCTCACCGATCTTGTGGTTAACACCTGTGTAATAAAGGATACGTTCTGTAGTAGTGGTCTTACCTGCATCGATATGTGCTGCAATACCAAAGTTGCGCTGTAAGCGTAAGTCTGCCATTTTAGTATGAATTATTAAAAATTAAGCGTTTAAAACGGGTGCAAAGGTAGTGAAATAATATCAAAATTTGAAAATTTGTCCATGTGAAAATTGGATTAAATAATTAGCTTAATAAGTGCTGAAAAAGGTTATTTTATATTCAAAAAAATAAGACTGCGTTCATCTGCTGCATTGAATAAAAAAGCATAGCGAAGAAGGGCTCATTCATTGGCAAAAAACAGCACCGGAACGCGAAAATGCTAAAGACTTTGTAAAGTACCAGCAGCTATCATCAGCCACTCCTGTTTTAACACTTTTATAATAATATGAGGCTATAAATTTGTAAGTACACAAGAAAAAACAAGGAGTTCAAGCTATGAAATTCAAATTATTTCCCGTCGTGATCACAGCTGCTCTTACCTCCGTATTGACTTTAGGAATAGCAGCCCGTTACCAGAATCACATCCCGTTCGTTACCTCACAAAACACCACCCTGCCGGTCAATTACGCCAGCTATACCGATGGCAGCACCGTACTGAAAAACAATGCGGGTGCAGTGGATTTCCAGAATGCCGCAGAAGGCTCGGTAAAAGCCGTAGTACACATCAAAACGACCACGAAGGCAAGAGCAGTGGTAGCCGATGACCCCTTCTCACAAATGTTCGGCGACATGTTCGGGCAAAGGCAATATTATATACCACCACAAATGGGCTCAGGCTCGGGCGTAGTAATATCGCCGGACGGCTATATAGTGACCAATAATCACGTAGTGGCTGGTGCCGACCAGGTGACCGTGACCTTCAATGACCGGTACACAACTACTGCCAATGTAGTAGGCACCGACGCATCGACCGACATAGCCCTGCTCAAGGTGAATGAAAAGAACCTGCCTTACATGGCATTTGGCAACTCAGACAATGTGCACCTGGGACAGTGGGTACTGGCCGTAGGCTACCCCCTAACCCTGGATGCAACAGTAACTGCAGGCATTATAAGTGCCAAGGGCCGGTCACTTGGTATCAATAAATCGCAGTCGGCATTACCTATAGAATCGTTCATACAAACCGATGCCGCAGTGAACCCCGGCAACAGCGGTGGCGCGCTGGTAAATACCGACGGACAACTGATCGGTATCAATTCGGCTATTGCCTCCCCCACAGGTTCGTATGCCGGCTATTCATACGCCATACCATCGAACATAGTACAAAAAGTAGCCAATGACCTGATGCAGTACGGCTCGGTACAGCGGGGCTATATGGGCATCAACTACCTGGACCGGAAAAGCGCCACACCTGAGCAGGTGAGCACTTATGGCCTGGACCATAATGACGGCATATATGTAAATGCCGTGCTCGACAATAGCGGGGCGGCAAAAGCGGGCCTCCGCAAAGGTGATTTCATAACCCAGGTAAATGGTGTAGCCGTGCATGCTGCACCTGAAATGCTGGAACAGGTAGCCCGGTACAAACCCGGTGACAACATCAGCATCACCTACACAAGAGGCAGCAAAGAATACAAGGCCATGGTAGAATTGCGGAATGAAGCCGGCACTACAGGGATCATAAAGGGAGACTCGGATGTAAAGCTCCTGGGGGCACGCTTCCGCTCGCTGAGCAGTAATGAAAAGAGAAAGCTGGGCCTCAATGGCGGCATTGTAGTTACAGACCCCGGCGATGGCCAGCTGGCCCGTGAAACCGAGATCAAAAAAGGCTATGTGATCACCAGCATCAACGACCAGCCTGTAAGCTCGCTTGAAGAGCTGCAATTAATACTGGCCTCGGGCCGCAGCCTAAAGATAGGCGGCATGTACCCGGGATACCGGGGTATGTACTATTATGGTATAGATAATACCGGGAATATACAGGGTAATGAACAATAGTGCGCCATAAACGTTATATACAT
The DNA here is from genome assembly GCA_001897835.1 of Bacteroidetes bacterium 46-16. GTDB lineage: Bacteria > Bacteroidota > Bacteroidia > Chitinophagales > Chitinophagaceae > MKUN01. Next base: position 127,664 of record MKUN01000008.1, on the reverse strand, counting down.
AAACCTCTCTTATAACAAGAGAGGTTTATATTTTATAGCATAAAACAATTTGAAGATTATTGTTATTATTCCTTAGCGATAAATGCTGTATTATTACAGGGAATTTTAACTATATTCACGATTTATGCTTACCGCATGTTTACTATTAAAGATTAGTAAACTTAGGGAATATGGCTATTTTTGCACCCCAAATTGAACCAGACAGTGAGATCCGTTTATATTACCCGTCTATCAAAATATCTGCCTAACGAACCTGTTGGCAACGATGAGATGGAAAAAGTGCTTGGGATGGTTGATGGTAAACCATCCAGGGCACGATCTGTTGTATTAAGAAATAATGGCATAAAGACCCGTTACTACGCATTAAAAGATGGCAAAAAGACACATACCAATGCCCAACTTGCCGCCACTGCGATAAAACAGCTCTTCGACGAAAAATTACCCATAGATAAACTGGAATTATTAGCTACAGGTACCAGCTCACCCGAACAGTTGCTACCCTCGCAGGCAGTAATGGTGCATGGCGAGCTGGGCCTCGGCAGGCGTGTTGAGGTGATATCGGCTACAGGGGCCTGCTGTACAGGTATGCAAGCTCTTAAATATGCCTACATGTCGATAGCTGCGGGCATGACCGAAACTGCAGCTGTATCCGGTTCGGAAAGGGTATCGGTTTGGATGCATGCTTCGCGCTTTCAGCCCGAAGCAGACAACCTGCACCACCTGCATGAAAACCCGATACTGGCTTTCGAAAAAGATTTTCTCCGTTGGATGCTGAGCGATGGAGCCGGTGCAGCCCTTGTGCAAAGTGAGCCCAACAGCGAAGGCATATCATTAAAGATAAACTGGCTGGAGATCACTTCTTTTGCCAATGAATTGGGCGCCTGTATGTATGCAGGGGCAGTGATGAACGAAGATAAATCGCTTACCGGCTGGAACGATATGGATACCGTGGAGTGGAGTAATAAAAGCGTATTCTCCATGAAACAGGACACCCGCCTGCTGGGTGATAATATAGTGCCTAAGGGCGGTGAATACCTTGCCGACCTGATGCAGAAACATGGCCTTACCGGTGACCAAATAGACTACTACCTGCCCCATATGTCGAGCGAGTTCTTTAAGAACCAGATACATGAGCATCACCAAAGGATAGGAATGGACATACCGCTGGAAAAGTGGTTCTATAACCTGCCTAAGGTTGGCAATGTGGGCAGTGCATCGGCATTCCTGATGCTGGAAGAGCTTTTTCACAGCGGCCGCCTGAAGAAAGGCGAGCATATATTGGTAATGGTGCCGGAAAGTGCGCGTTTTTCGTACGCTTATATGTACCTTACGGTAGTTTGATCGCTTTATGAAGCCACGTATCCTCGTCTTATATTTTACCCAAACAGGACAGTTGCGCCACATTATTGATAATATCCTGCAGGATATAAGAGATAAAGTGGAGCTGGAATACGCAGCTATTGAGCCGGTTACTCCATACCCTTTCCCCTGGAAAGCAATACCCTTCTTTGATACCATGCCCGAAACGGTGCAGCACATACCTATCGAAATGAAGCCACTGCCCGACCATATCATGAACGGGCAATATGATCTCGTGATCTTCGGCTGGCAACCCTGGTTCCTTAACCCCTCTCTACCGATCACATCATTTTTACAAAGCCCCTCTGCCAAAGTATTATCGGGTAAGAACGTAATTACTGTGATAGGCGCACGCAATATGTGGCTGCATGCACAGGAAAAAGTAAAAATGTACCTGGAGCAGCTTAATGCCAGGCTGGTGGCCAACATAGCGCTTGTAGATACGAACACCAATATCATATCGACCCTTACCGTGATACGGTGGTCCTTTACAGGGAGGAAAGAGGCTAAAGGCTTATTGCCTGCTGCGGGCGTACAGGAGAAAGATATACAACTGGCCCAGCGATATGGCACGCCCATATACACACACCTTACCGAACATAAACTGGAACAACTGCACCAGGAACTGATGATGATAGGCTCGGTGAAACTGAACCCCGGGCTGGTGCTACTGGAGCAACGCGGTATCAAGAACTTCCGCTACTGGTCTAAATATATACGTGAAAAAGGCGGCCCCGGCGATCCTGCACGCGCGGGCCGTGTGAAGCAGTTCAAGAACCTGCTGATCGTGGCCATATTCATCCTCTCGCCTATTACAGCACTGGCTGCTGCCATACAATTGCAGATAAAGAAGAAGAGCCTGCTGAAAGATGTGGCCTACTTCAAAGGACTGAAGTACGAGAAAGGTCGTATTTAACAGCAGAAAATCATTGATTCGCCCCTTAGTATTGTTAGTCACCTTGCTTATTATAAAGTAAAGGAATAAGCAACAATTCCTTAATGTTCCTGCAGCCACTCATTATCAAATAATTATCAAAAGTCTGGTCTGCGCTTTGCATGTGTAAGTCACTGTAATTTACTGTCATTCTTAATTCTTAAAAATTGAATTTTATGACTACAGAGCACATAATGCCACAGGACGAACTAGAACAAGACCAAACAGCACAAGACGAACCTATGGAAGAGAACGAAGAAGAGATGACAGAAGATACTGAAGAAGAATTTGAGGAAGGCGACGAGGCTGCTGATGATGAAAGTGAAGCCTAATCGCGAAAATTTTGAGCGCAAAAAAAGCCGGTCGTAAATACGACCGGCTTTTTTTAACTTTCGTACCAGGCAATATTTTCTTTCCCTTCACTATTACGCATGCCGCGGTACATGCCTGCTGAATTGAAGCACATATCATAATTACCTTTTGCATCCACTGCGATGAGGCCGCCTTCGCCACCCATTTTCACAAGCTTATCTTTTATAACTGTATTACAGGCCTCCTGCAAAGACAGGCCCTTATATTCCATAAGGCAAGAAACATCATGCGCTACCACCGCGCGCAAAAAGTACTCTCCATGACCTGTACAGGAAATAGCACAGGTATTGTTATTAGCATAGGTGCCTGCGCCTATTACGGGGCTATCCCCAATCCTGCCAAAGCGTTTGTTGGTCATACCACCGGTGGATGTACCTGCTGCAAGGTTGCCCTGCTCATCCATTGCCACCGCACCCACGGTACCGAACTTATGGTCGGGATTGGGTTCTGCACCTTTGAGGTTATCATCTTTATGATCAAGCTGGTAAAAGTCGCTGTCGCGTATCTCCACCCACTGATCGTAGCGCTGCTTATTGAAGAAATATTCATCGGGAGCAAATTCTACGCCCCGGTTGAGGGCAAACTCCGCAGCACCATTGCCGCTCAGGAATACGTGGCCTGAATGCAGCATGATCTCGCGTGCCAGTTTTATCGGGTTCCTGATGTTGCGTACACCGGCCACTGCACCGGCCATCAAATTACTGCCATCCATCACAGCGGCATCCATTTCATTCAGCCCTTTTTTGGTAAAGACCGCCCCGCGGCCTGCATTGAACAAGGGTTCGTTCTCGAGCTCAACTATGGCTGCAACCACAGCATCCATTGCACTGCCACCGTTCTTCAGTACTTCCTGCCCCGCAGCCAAAGCCAATGATAATGCAATATGATACTGTTGCTCCAGTTCTGTATTCATCATAGCAGGGGTTATTTTCCCCGCCCCGCCATGAATGACCAATGTGTACGCCATCTATATCTTTGAATTTTAGAATTTTGAATTATTGCAGGTAAGCAGCTATTATCTCATCTCCTTTGGTCTCTACCTCTATATGTTCTTTCATAGTGGTGGCAACCGTATGCCCCACTATATCGGGTGATACCGGGAAAGACTTGTGCTTACGGTCTACCAGCACCGCAATCATGATATGTGAGGGTTCGTGATCGAGCAACGGCTTCAATGCATACAACAGGGTCTTGCCTGAATTGGCAACATCGTCGACGAGTATAACCGAGCGGCCGCTAAGATCCATGTCTACTTTTATCTCACCGGAGAGGGGTTTTCTTTTATTGATCTTCATAGCGCGTACATCGACCTGTAAAGGGCTAATATCCCTTAACCTGCTTGCAAGGCTTTGTGCCACCGCCAGCCCGCTGCCTTCGATACCTATGAGGGTTATCTCATTTTCCTTACTGTTATTCTCCCACAACTCGTAAGCCATACGCTGAAGTTTGCGGTCTATCCGCTCTTTGTCCAGTATCAGTATGCGTTGTTTGTTCATATTACTAATTTGAGCGTATCGCCACTACAGGATCGAGCCGTGAAGCGGCATATGCAGGTATAAAGCCTGCCAGTACGCCAACCATCGCCGAAATACTGACCCCGAATAAAAAGTTCTTTAAAGATAATGTAACTGCGAAATCTGCACCATAGGTGAGGCCTAGGCTAAGCAACAAAACGATCACAATACCAACCAGGCCCCCGATCAGGCAGAGGGTCACCGCTTCGATCAAAAACTCAGTAAGTATACTGCTACCCCTTGCGCCAACAGCTTTTTTAAGACCAATTACCTTTGTGCGCTCTTTTACCGTCACGAACATGATGTTAGCGATACCAAAAGCGCCTACCAGCAATGAGAAACCTCCTATAATGAAGCCAATTATATTTATGGTACTGAACAAAATGTCCAAGCGCTCGGATATCTGGCTGAGCTGGTTAAGGGCAAAGTTGTCGGGCTGGCCGGGGCGCACCTTTCGTTCGCGACGCAGTACACCCTCCACCTCGTACTTGATATCTTCCAGGTTTTTACCTTCTGCAGCTTTGACCACTATAAAGGGCTCATAATTGAGCGACCGCACATCGATAAGCCCGGCCGCAGCAGCGTAATAAGGGAATATGAGGCCATCGTCAAAATTGAAGCCTGCCATATTCTGACCCAACTTTTTCATAACCCCGATCACATTGAACTTTCTGCCCAGGAAGGTAATGGTATTGCCTACAGCATTAATGTTTCCCGGAAATAATATTTTGTATACCTCGCTGCCAAGCACTACGGAGTTGGTACCTGCGTCCAGCTCAGAAGGACTCAGGTAGCGGCCTGAAGCGATCTCGATATTCTGTATCTTATCAAAATTGAGCATTACAGAATAGCCGGTAATACCGCTGGCCTCAAGATCATTATGCTTCACGGTAAGATTATTGACCGGCAGGCACAGGGTGGCAAAAGAGGCATCGGTAACCTGGTTCTCAACGGCCCTCATTTCAGAAGGGCTCATGCTTGGACGACGCCAGTATTCCCACCACTTATACTCCCCACCATCATCCATCCATGGCCAGCGGCCTATATACAGCACATCACTGCCCAGTGTCGACATCTCCTTCTTGATATTGTTCTTCATACTGTCGAGCACGGTAAGCACAGCAATAATGCAGAATATACCAATGGTGATGCCCAGCAAAGAGAGGAAGGTGCGCAGTTTATTGGCCCTCAGCTCCTGGAAGGCCTGGGAGATACTTGTACCAATAATTTGCGCGGTATGGTTCATCAGATAAGCAAATTTAGCTTTTACTTGCAAATTCAATGATGCGGATAGCTGTTTTAGCCATATTTTTGTGCTTATTCTAAAAACAAATCCTTTTGCAGCCTGCTTTAAAGTTTTTGCTGAAAAATAAAGCCCTCAAATATCCCCGCTTCAGAAGGTTCCTTGCACTGCGTTTTTTCTTAATAATGGCCCTTAATATGCAATTGACCATCATCTATTGGTGGGTCTATCATATTACGAATGATGTATCTCTGGTTGGCGTACTGGGGCTTTGCGAGGCCATACCCGCCATTGGCTGCTCCCTGTTTTCCGGCCATTTTGTAGACCAAAGGGAGAAACGCAGTATAATGCTGGTCTGTATTGTCCTATACATCGTGCTGGCTGCATCGCTGGCTTTTATTTCACTGCCATACATATCTGCTAAAGTAGCGGTCCCATCGATTATACGGCTGATCTATGCAGCGGTATTCATAAGCGGTATCTTGCGGGCCTTTATCAGTCCATCCTCATTTGCCCTTATGGGCATGCTTATACCCCGTAAACATTATCCCAGCGGCACTACATGGAGCAGCACATCCTGGCAGGTGGGTTTCGTAGTGGGGCGCCTGCTTGGGGGTATAATGCTGGTATTGGGCATCAGTGCCAGCTTATTCGCTGTCATCATTTTCGAGATCATATCGCTCGTTGCCATTGCGGGCATCCCCAAACACGACATATTGCAAAAGAATAAGGAACCGGTATTAAAGAGCCTCAAAGAAGGCCTGGGTTTCGTATTCAAAACACAACTTATACTGGCCTCACTTTCACTGGATATGTTCGCCGTATTATTCGGTGGTGCGGTAGCCTTGCTACCGGTATATGCCAGTGACATACTACATGTAGGCGCTGTTGGTTATGGCTGGCTCAATGCGGCACCGGGTATCGGTTCGGTCATTACCCTGTTCATCCTTTCTTTTATACCGCTTAAGAATAAGCCCGGTTATAAATTGTTGGGGTGCCTCGCAGGTTTCGGGCTGGCCACCGTTATTTTCGGTATTTCCACCAACTTTTATCTATCAATGGCCATGCTGACCATTGCAGGTATGCTGGATGCGGTAAGTGTAGTGATACGCGGAACAATACTACAGCTATATACACCTGATAAAATGCGTGGCCGGGTTGCAGCTGTGAATACTATGTTCATCAGTTCATCGAACGAACTGGGGGCTGTAGAAAGCGGCTATACCGCCAAATGGATGGGTACTGTACCTGCAGTGGTATTCGGTGGCTGTATGACCCTGGTAGTAGTTGGCGTAACCTGGTTTGCCGCCCCTTTGCTACGCAGCCTGAAACTGGATGTTACTGAGCCCGGGGAACATAAAACATAAAATATACGGCCCCGATAATGAAAATGAAGGCCACTATATAGTTCCACCTGATCTGTTCATTTAAAAAGAAAACAGCGAAGAGGCAAAATACCACGAGGGAAATAACCTCCTGTATCGTTTTTAATTGAAACGGGGAAAACCCTTCCTTAAGCCCAAAACGATTATTAGCAGGTACCATAAAGCAATATTCAAAGAACGCAATGGCCCAGCTGATCAATATCAATTTCAATAATGGCGTATCGGCTGTATTCTTTTTCAAATGCCCATACCAGGCATAAGTCATGAAACAGTTCGATGCGATGAGGCAGAGTATTGTGCGCATAAATTGCAGGTTTAACACACAATATAAATACCATACCAATACAAAAAGCGCTTCTTTGGAAAGCGCTTTTGCAAAAATATATTGAACTATGCCTATTTTACTGTTGCGTCCGTATTAGCCTTAGCCCATTTAGCATACTGGTCTTTCGTCAATACTCTCTGGTATTGCTCCATCCTGAATTTGCTGATCTCATCATTGCTTTTTTGGGCCTGCATCCTGCTTGTCGCGGCTTTTTCAGCATGGCTCCTCTTTATGGCAATATTCCTGTTCACTTCCATAAGCGTACTGGATTGCCCCGGGCTAAGACCAAGATCCTTTGTCATCTGGTCGGTTTGCGACTTTACGTATACATTTATTGGTATGCCCTGCACTTCCATATTGTCGGTCTGCTCCTTTTGCACAGCCGCACTTTGCTGAGCGCGAGGAGCTTGTTTTGATTGTGCAAAGCCAGCAGTGGCAAGCGCCATTACAGAAAGAGATAATAAAAAGAGTTTTTTCATAATTGTATGTTTGGGTACATGATATAATGTAAATCTAATACTTTTCTTTCAATTAACATGAGATCGAACTATATATTAAGAGCCCGGGATACCGGGCTCTTAATATCATGCTTATTATAGTTATTATTTATCTTATTTTTCACTTACTTCTGCTTCATTACGCATCACTACTACCCCATCAAAAACATCGATCAAGACCGGCTTGCTCTTATCTATATCACCCGAAATGATCTTTTTACTCAGCAGGTTAATAATATCCTTCTGGATAAGGCGTTTGAGCGGCCTTGCACCATACTGCGGATCGAAACCACGCTCTGAAAGGTAATCAAGTGCATAGTCTGAGAACTGCAGGTTGATACCTTGCTCTGCCAACTGGCCTTTTAAGTGCTCTAATTGGATACGTATGATACCTTTTATCTCCTTTCTCAGCAGCGGGTGGAACATGATAATATCATCGACCCTGTTCAGGAATTCAGGTCTTAAGGCCTGTCGCAGCAGTTCCATTACCTGCTCCTTAGTGCTTTCCACCACCTTATCAATGTCTTTACCTTCCAGTTCTGCAAAGTTCTCCTGTATGATATGGCTGCCCAGGTTACTGGTCATGATGATAATGGTATTCTTAAAATTCACTACCCTGCCCTTATTATCCGTCAGGCGGCCATCATCCAGTACCTGCAACAGTACATTGAATGTATCGGGATGCGCTTTTTCTATCTCGTCAAGCAGTATAACAGAATATGGCTTGCGGCGTACAGCCTCAGTAAGCTGGCCACCTTCATCATAGCCCACATAACCGGGAGGGGCACCTACCAAACGACTCACACTGTGCTTCTCCTGGTACTCACTCATGTCAATACGGGTCATCATACTATCGTCGTCAAAGAGCACCTCGGCGAGGGCCTTTGCAAGTTCTGTCTTACCTACACCTGTAGTACCCAGGAATATGAAAGAGCCTATCGGCCTGCGCGGATCCTGCAAGCCGGCCCTGCCGCGCCTTATGGCATCAGATACTGCTTCTATAGCTTCATCCTGCCCCACCACACGCTTGTGCAGTTCGTCTTCGAGGCTCAGCAGCTTATCGCGCTCACTTTGCAACATCCTTTGCACCGGTATGCCGGTGGCACGCGCCACATTTTCCGCAATATCTTCAGCATCCACTTCTTCTTTCAGCAGGCGTTTCCGCTGGCTGTCCATAGTATCAAGCTGCCGGCTTAACTCCTCTACCTGTCCTTCTTCCTCTTTTATCTTACCATAGCGTATCTCGGCTACCTTACCATAATCGCCTTCGCGTTCTGCCTGTTCGGCTTCCAGCTTTAAATGTTCAATGCTCGTCTTTGTTTTGTTGATCTTGTCTACAATTTCCTTTTCTTCCAGCCACTTTGCTTTCAGGGTATCACGTTCCACGGTCTGTAAAGAGATCTCCCTGTTCAGTTCTTTCAGTTTTTCTTCATCATTCTCTCTCTTTATCGCTTCGCGTTCTATCTCCAGCTGGCGTATCCTGCGCTCCAGTTCATCCAGCTCTTCGGGCATAGAGTTCATTTCCAGTTTCAACTTTGCAGCGCTCTCGTCTATAAGGTCTATGGCCTTATCGGGTAGAAAACGGTCTGTAACATACCTGTGCGACAGCTCAACCGCTGCAATGATGGCCTCATCCTTTATGCGTACCTGGTGATGGCTTTCATAACGGTCTTTAAGCCCGCGCAATATGGATATCGCATCTTCAGGCGTAGGCTCATCTACAAATACCTTCTGGAAACGACGCTCAAGGGCTTTATCCTTTTCAAAATATTTCTGGTATTCATTCAAAGTTGTAGCCCCGATAGCACGCAGTTCGCCACGGGCCAGGGCCGGCTTCAATATATTGGCCGCATCCATAGCCCCCTCCATAGCACCAGCGCCTATGAGTGTATGTATCTCATCAATGAAGAGAATGATCTCTCCATTGCTTTCCGTCACTTCCTTTACCACGGCCTTGAGCCTTTCTTCAAACTCGCCACGATACTTCGCGCCAGCCATGAGGGAACCCATATCCAGGGCAAAGATGATCTTCGATTTCAGGTTATCGGGCACGTCCCCGTTAATGATACGGTGCGCAAGCCCTTCCACGATAGCCGTTTTACCCACACCGGGCTCACCAACCAATATTGGGTTATTCTTTGACCTGCGAGAGAGGATATGCAGGGTACGGCGTATCTCCTCGTCCCTGCCTATAACAGGATCGAGCTTGCCATTACGGGCCATCTCATTAAGGTTCTTGGCATAACGTTCCAGCGAGTTATATTGCTGCTCTGATGTTTGCGAATTCACCGTGCTGCCCTTGCGGAGTTCTTTAATAGCCGCTACAAGACCTTTTTCGGTAAGCCCTGCATCTTTAAGAAGTTTGCCGGTCTCGTCGTTTACCTGTAATAAAGCTATCAGCAGGTGCTCGACGGTGACAAATTCATCATTGAACTGTTTTAGCGCGTTACCTGCCCGAAGTATTACATTATTGGCGTCCCTGCTTATATTTTGTGCAGGATCACCGTTAGGCATTTTGGGAAGGCGTCCTATCTGCTCATCGAGCTTATTGTCAACAAAATTTATATTGACGTTATTCTTCTTAAGCAGGTATGAGATAGGCCCATCATTATCATCGAGCAGCGCCTTTAAGATGTGCGCGGTCTCAATATTTGGGTTTTGGTTATTGAAAGCCAGTTGCTGCGCCTGCTGCAGTATTTCCTGTGCTTTTATGGTAAAATTGTTCAAATTCATATAATTAGTTTTCGCTCCTGCCTATTATGCATAAAAAATGTTCCAAAGTCAAGCAACTGAAGAAATGTCACAATTTTTCCATACGATTGGACATCATGTCCTAAATAAATAACGATCAACTGCATTTATTTCAGGTAGTCTCACCAATACCTGACAAAAACACCAATGCCCATGGTAAATACCATGGGCATCATTTTACTATTTATTGTCTCCGTTAGTTCAATACTGTATATGAATATATAGCATCATCAAGTACCTCTTCGAGGCCGCTATATTGCTGCAGGGGCATTGCCGTATGCCATTTGTTGTCTTCAGCCTGGTACATTTCCACATGCAAATGCTCATGGCCGGGTATCTCGATATCCACAAGATATTTCACTTTATTCTCCGGCATTGTTTCATCGCTGAAATCGCAGAGAAAATGATTGCCTTTGTGGCAAATGGCTTTGAAGAACCTGTAATGTACAGATGATCTATTTTCAGTGGCTGATGGTATGTTAAACATATTGCGTAGGTTTAATGACCCAAAAGTATAAGCCACAACATGCCTTTCAAAATATACAGCCCGGCTTAACCTGCCGTTTATAAGCCGATAACAAACTATTAAGAAATGGATATTACCGCCCGGGTAAGGTGAGCGGCAAAGAAAAGCACAAACCTCGTGCTTATTTTTTTAATGCCCTTATTAATAGGTCTATAGAGAAATTGACCAGTTCGCTGATGTCTTTACCGGAATGTTCTTCATCAATGAGATTGAGCCTGAGCCCGCGCAACATACTTATACTGATAAGGGTAACATCGTCAAGCTGTTCTTTATTCAGCTCTTTGAACTCTCCTGTTTTGATACCATAATCGATGATATTGCGCAACAGGTCTATTTCAATGGTATCGTATTTTTTCTTGAATACCTTCATAAGACACAAATCATCATTCAACTCCGACCTGATGATGTTGAAGAGTATTATCCTTTTTTTAACGGCATTGCTAATGGTCAAAGCAAATATCCTGAGCTTTCCTTCTGCCGAATCAGATTTATCCACCGCAGTTTCTATCTCCCGAATAATACTCTGTTTCTCATTAAGCACCACCGCCTCAAAAATGTCTTCCTTTGTGGGATAGTAATAATACAGGCTACTTTTGCCCCTGCCTATCGACCGGGCAATATCTTCCATCGTGGTTTTGGTCAACCCATATTGCTGAAAAAGCTTTTTAGCAGCATCCACAATTGAGGACCTGACCATTTCGTCTCTTTTCGTTTCCACTTTTAGCATGATGAGTACATTTTTAATATAGTCTGCGATTAAAAAAAAATGCTCCTATCCTATTTCGTTAGCTTAACCAGTCTTTCTATAAATCCCGTCAATATATTTTTAGCCACCAGCCAATTAAACAATATTATCCCGGTAGCTGCACAGGCAATGCCCGCCAGCACATCCAATACATAATGATGCCCGGTATACACCGCTGCGAACCATACACCAACCATTATTATACCGAAGAATATACTCTTATACCCCATCTTGTTCCTAAGGCTGTAATAGAACACGATGGCAGGGTATGAAGAATGCAGCGAAGGCATAGCAGCAAAAGTGTTAGAACTTTTGCTGTACAACGATTTGAATATCTCTACATTAAAGAACTGGTCGAACTTGCCAAGGCCGGCAATATTACCGGGAGTGTGCTCATGAAACACAAAGCCATATTGCTGTACATACCAGGGTGGCGCAGCCGGGTAAGTATAATAAATAACAAACCCAATGAGATTAACGAGAAAGAAAGTAAGCGAGAAATACAGGAATAGCCGCCTGTTCTTATAGAACAGGTAGCTTGCAAACAATAAGGGAACAGGTATCCAGGTGAGGTAAAAACAGCCGGAAAGCACATCAAGAATGGTCTTGCCGTGGCTATGCCAAAATTCGTTGGGTGTTAATATTAAGCCATCGAGATGGATGCCAAAAATGCTTTTCTCAAGATCATAAAGGCCCTGTATATGCACAGTGGCATATTTATAGTTGGGAAAAGCCTTCATGTAATCGAAAATGATCCAGTAAATAATGAAAATGGAGAAGCCCGTAATGAACTTTCTCGTACCCCTGGATATAAAATACATCAGGTTCACAAAGCCCACCAGGAATACCTGCTCGGGCCTGAAACCTATCAGGAAGCGTGAGAGTAACAGGTACACACCCGATATACTGCCCATGAGCAATATATCGGCTCTGCGCCACAAACTCACATTAGCTGCCACCTGGCTGTTACCATTCATTTACGCTTGTTTTTTAATAAAATCCGATCTCAATACCTTATCCCATAATGGAGAGCTTACACCATACCCTTTGCTTGAATCGGAGTAATGGTGCAGCATATGATGTTTCTTTAATTTTTTCCAGAATGCACTTTTGAAATTGTGATGATGCAAAGCATAATGGGTAATATCATAAAAGAGATAGCCCGATACGAAACCCGGGAAGAAAGACCACAGGTATGCTTTACTTAATATCAGGGAGAACAGGAAATAAAAGAGAAAAGCCAGCGGTATGCTTACGGCGGGTGGCATCACCAGCCTTTTGGTGTCGTTAGGATAATCGTGATGCACACCATGAAATACAAAATGTATTCGCTGGCCCCATTTTGACTCCGGTACAAAATGGAATACAAAGCGATGCAAAAAATACTCCACTACCGACCATACCAAAACACCGAGTGCGTAAAACCCGGCAAAACCGGCAATGCTCACACCTGCACTAACAAATGCTGCAATAGCAAAAAACAAAACCACCGGCACATATAGTATTAGCGGCACAGAAAAGTGCACCCGTGAAAAAGCTTCCATGAAGTTGCTTTTGAACATCCGCACCGACTCCTCCGAATTAGAGACATAGTTCTTTTTCATACACTTATGGCTTTAAGCGTTCAATAATTTCTTTACCGGTTGCAGCATCTGTACCCTTTAGTTCTATATATACAACATTGGGCACCCAGAAGCTACCACCTTCTATTCTTAAATAAATACGTTTCAGTACTGCAAGCGTATGCGCAATTTCGGTAAATACATAATATTTCCCATCGGTCGCTTTACGCAGGTACATTGGATGTTTGTTATACGATACAAAACGCAGTTCGTAATCATTTGCATTTAGTTTTTTCACGTTCAGTCCGTATGCAAATTTCCTTTGTATAAAATTCAGTTCTTTTCTCGAGCCATCTTCCTGGTACCTTAACCAGAATATGTGTATAGGTGTTTCCTCGTCAATGGTTCCTTCCTTGTTATAATTCAGTTCGTAAACAATGGTGTTTGTATTGGGCGTCCGCTGCACGTAAAACATCATGTTCTTTATCCCATTGGGCACCGGGAAAGTATCTACTTCGCTGCCCACAGCAGGTACATTTACAGTGTATCGGGCATAGATATTCCCGGCAGGTGCAAATATTCCGGCGCATGCAATTATTAACATAATGATAATGGCCGCATTCCGGTGTATATTTTCCCTGCGGTCCTTTTGATCAAGGGCTTTTTTAGCGTCTTTCAACCTGCGTATGGCAGTAATGTTTGCCAGTATCGCCATCACAGTTATAGGCATGGTAAATATTGACATGGTCTCAAATACGTGAAACGATATGCCCGGCACGAACAACTTATAATCTCCACCGATAAAATGCGCAGCGACACCACAAGCTATTGCCGAAAGCCCTACCAGCACCACTCGTTCCGGCCTTTGCATCAAGCCACCTTTACATTCAATACCCAGGCCTTCTGCCCTGGCCCTTGTATAACTCACCATCATAGAACCGATAAGTGCTATAAAAGCGAAAAGAGAGCTAAAGAAATAGTGGTGGGCAACCAAATAATAGCATATACCCAGGAACATGACCATCTCGCTATAACGATCGAGCACCGAATCGTACATAGCTCCAAAAGTGCTGCTCATCTTACCCAGCCTTGCTACCTGTCCGTCGAGCATATCAAATATCCCTGCAAAAAGAACCAATGCACCTGCCCAGCCCACATAACTCAGGTCGCCACGATTACCTTCTTCAGCACCTATGATGAAGATCACTGCTACGCCGATATTCAATATCAAGCCGATAGTGGTAACTGCATTGGGTGTAAGCCCCAGTTTTATCAAAAAACGGACAAAGGGATTAATGACCTTATAGATCCCCTGTTGTAAACCGTTTCTTATGTCTTTCCAATTCATATTAGGAATGTCTCCTGTCTTAAAAATCAAATTTGAACCTGCCTCTTATACCTATTTGTGACACTTCGGGGTGGTCCAGGTATGTAAACCGCTTCACTACATCTATCCTGAAAAAGTTGAGGATATTACCGATGCCGAGGCTCCCCTCAATATAGGGTTGCTGCTCCAGGGTATATGTCGCGGGGGTACCATCAGGGTATTTGGGGAATTGCAAGAGGTCCCCATTATTCGCAGGCATATTCTCATCACGTACACCACCATACAATATTTTCACATTAGCATATTCCCTGAAGCGCAGCCTCCTGAATAAAGGTATCTTGTTGAACACAAAACCATTAAAGCAGTGATCGACAATAAGGCTGGCATAATGATCGCTGACAAACTCCAGGAAGTTCATCATATTGTACGACTGCAACTGTAAAGAATAGGTTTGGTTGGCCCTGTGTATAGCCAGCAATGGGAAGGGAACTCTACCGGCTATATACCCGCCCTCGAGCGCTACGTCGCTATAGCCCAGTTGCGACATGTATACACGCTTATAGATATTCAGGGTAAAGTTTTGATAGTTATACTGCCCGCCAAGAAAATCCTTTACCCCTGCTATGGTCCTGAAAGAGAAAACCGGGTAACGGTTAGGTATGGGTATGCGGTAGAGCTTGCCCTGGTAAAAATCCTCATGAGGTGCATACCTGAGCTCAAGCGAGAACTCCGAAGTTGTAATATCGGGCACCGGGCTGGGGCTTACAGCATCCGATGTTATGTAAGTTAGTGCACCCGCAGGCTGCTGCTTCCAGTTCTTATATCCCAGTTGAAACGAAAGATGGTTTTTAAATTCGTTCAGGTAGGTAATGTTGTAAATATTGTTGTACAGCCATTTATCGTTTACACCTCTCTTGATCGATAAGAGCACATTATCTTCCTGTATGAACTGCAGCTCCTGGCCGGGTATCTTGGTATCTTTCTGGTAATTCGCTTTTAGTATCTTTACAGGAAACTCGTATATAGAACGGCCTGTGAATGAATAGGTGCCTCCAAAATAATATTTCCACTGTTTGTCTTTAAAGCCGTAGGCCCCATAGGTCTCAAAATAGTAACGCTTGCTGAGGTTAGGTGTAGTACGTCCGCCAAGCCTTAACCTGAAACCTTCTACAGGGTTAAAGCTATAAAAAGTATTCACCGGGCCTACTTCAAAATAGGGGCTTGCACGCTTATACCCTGCGATGAACAGGGTTATGATATCCATTGTCCTTTTAAAAGTCTTGGAATTTCTCAGGCTGTCGCTATTGGCATAGGTCCTCGACTCTGCAAGGGTAAGTGTATCGTGCCTGTTTTCCAGCCAGTACTCGCTATCATGTGCCTCTGCTCCATCTTTTTCCACTACCGACTCACCCTGGTATATACTATCGGGGCGGGGTACATCCACCAGGTAGTTTTTGAACGATACCGTTCTCTGACCGTATATACCGCTCGACTTTTTAGAGCTCAGGCCAAAATCCGTTTTCACATCGCTTTTGCTGAGGTGATACTTTCCATCATTGCCTTTTTCAAAGTTCAGTGTCACATCCAGATCCCTGATCCAGTTTATGTTGATGTTCTTATTAACGGTCATTATCACCTTTTGCACGGCATAGTCGCCATTCATCGTCACATATAGCCGGCCCTGGAAGAGCATATCGGTCTTATTGCGGGGAAAGAAACTAAGGCCCACCAGTTTTTGCCCGTCCACTTCGGTAGTATCTACTATAAAATACTGGTAGAAAGTAGGTCCCATATCCGCTATCGGGCTGAGGAACTGGTTGGTCATCAGCGATATGTTATTCTTATAGATATCCACATCCTGGTACATATGCTTCAGGTATGCCTTGAGGCCCTGGTTATCTATATATTCACCAAAGTTCACTTTCTTTTCGCCGGTTATTATGGTCTTGTTCTTTTCCGGTGATTTGCGATAATAATGCTGCGATAGCTGTTCCTGCATATATAGCGGCATTAACGCTTTATCCGGGAAAGTGGTCGTGTCAATATTTCTCGTTATGTATTTAAATGAACGCAACAGCCTGTTGTTCTTCAGCTTATCAGGGGTATTGATGAGCGACACACTCAGTTTTTCATACTGTTCATACTCCACATAGTCGGAGTGTTCCATCTTGTTCTGCGATTTATGATCTATCACTTCCCTGATCAGATCGACAGCGGGGTTATTTTTATTGCGATAACGTACCTTTTTCAGCTTCACGGTCACCTCTTTCAGTTCCCTTGTGTCAGGCTCCAGGCTTATGTTCAGTGTTTGTTCCTGTCCCGGAGTCACTTTACGCACTATGGTCTTATACCCTACATAGGATATTTGTACTTTATTATAATCCTTATCCCCCTTCAGCTCAAAGTAGCCGTTGTCATTTGTATTAGTGCCTACAGGGCTGTTCGGGAAAAACACACTCACAAAAGGTAAAGGCTTTTTGCTACCTGCTTCACGTACATGTCCCTTAATTACGGTGTTTTGCCCGCGGGCAATATTTGTGAACAAAAAGAAGAAACCCAAACCAATGAGCCATACCAGTCTTATACCTTTCTTTCTATCTAAAAACATATCTCTTTTGTAAAAAATAATTATAGCTAAATGCCACTAATACCGATACCAGTACTTTCGCCGTCACATAGTTTATGCTGCTGTAATGAATAAGGGTATAAACACCTCCTGCATTCAGTAACAGGTTGCCCGCCCACACCAGGAAATACCTGCTTGCCTGCGAAGTCCTTGTCCGGTGCCTGGCAAGAAACACCCATTCACGGCCCAGCATAAAGTTTACTATACCGCCGCTTATTGTTCCTGTTGCAGCAGCAGCAGTTATGGCAATATCTTCCTGCAAAACAAATAGCTTCACAAGTAATATCGTCACCACGAAATCAACTATCGTGGCAATGACCGATGCAGCCTGTGCTTTTATGAACGTAAACATCAAAACAGCTTTATTAGCAACAGCATCTGTAATATTATATTGGCATATACACCTGATAAAACATCATCCATCATCACACCCCATCCTCCTTTTAAGCTTTCAGTTTTGCGTATATACAGCGGTTTTACGATATCAAAGAAGCGGAACAGCACCAAAGCAGCTATGATATACTGCCAGGTTACCGGCACCAGCAGCAGGCTTATGATCATACCTGCCACTTCATCTATCACTACTTTTTTATCATCTTTTCCCCACAATGGTTCCACTTTATCAGCACTCCATATGCCAAGTATGGTCACCGCCAAGGCTATTACCAGTTGCATCCATGGCTCCATGGGATACAAACGGTTTACAGCATACCAGCAAATGCAGGCAAAGATCGCAGCCACTGTGCCACCGCCCTTACCCATATACCCAATGCCAAGCGATGTGGCAACGGTTTTATGAAAAGTTATCATAACGCTTCTACAAGGTCCTGGTAATAATCCAGTCCCAGGTGCGTAATAAGGTCTTCTCCCATTATATGACGCAGCGTATTTTGCAGTTTTATGAGCTGCTTGAAAATATCATGCTCCGGCTTTAAGCCCGGTGCTGTTTGTGGCGACTTGAAGTAGAACGACAACCATTCCTGTATGCCACTCATGCCGGCACGCTGTGCCAGGTCCATGAACAAGGCAAGATCAAGCACAATGGGTGCTGCAAGTATCGAATCACGACACAGGAAGTTGATCTTTATCTGCATCTGGTAACCCAGCCAGCCAAATATGTCTATATTATCCCAGCTCTCTTTATTATCACCATGAGGCGGATAATAGTTGATACGTACTTTATGGTACAGTTCACCATACAGTTCCGGGTTTATGTCCGGACGCAATATTTCTTCCAGCACGCTCAGCTTTGACACTTCTTTGGTCTTAAAGTTTTCCGGGTCATCGAGCACCAGGCCATCCCTGTTACCTAGTATGTTAGAAGAGAACCAGCCCCTGATACCCAGTGCCCTGGCATGTAAGCCGGGCGCCACGATGGTCTTCATCAATGTTTGGCCGGTCTTGAAATCTTTACCCGCTATAGCAACTCCGTTTTGTTTGGCAAGCTCTATAATTGCCGGTATGTCACAGGTAAGGTTTGGTGCCCCGTTTGCAAACGGAACGCCCATCTTAATAGCAGCATATACATAGATCATGCTTGGCGATATACGCTCATCATTATTTTTAAGGCCCGCTTCAAATGCCTCGATGGTTTCATGTACATCACCCTGCTCTATATATTTTTCGGTAGATGCACACCATACCATTACAAGGCGGCTGCAATTGTGCTGCTGCTTGAAGTTGGCGATATCTTCCATCAATGCTTCTGCCAGCTCATATTTTGTAGCACGCTTCTTTACATTGGTGCCATCCAGGTTTTTGACAAAGGATTTGTCAAAAACCGCTTCCATCGGTTTAATGGCTTCCAGTTCAGGCTTTATGGCTGCCAGCAGCATGGGCTCCAATACCTTTGCATTGGTTGCAGCCTCATACATATTATCGCTGTACACATCCCATCCGCCAAACACGATATCTTCAAGTTTGGTCAGCGGTACGAAGTCTTTTATCAGGGGGTACCTGTTCTCTGTTCTTTTGCCCAGCCTTATATTGCCCATCTGGGTAAGGGAACCTACAGGCTGCGAGAAGCCCTTCCTTATGGCCTCAACACCTGCTATGAATGTAGTGGCTACTGCACCCATGCCGGGTATGAGTACGCCTAATTTTCCATCTGCTTGTTGGATCTGGTATTCCATGATTTGTTCTGTTTCTTTTTAAATTTTTATGCTTATAGCCAATTGTTTGATTGATACCACTGTAATGTTTCTTCAAGTCCTTTTTTAAGGTCGTAAGCCGGCACATAACCCATATCTTTCTTCAGCTTTTCTATGCTGCAATTCCAGTTCTCCGCCGTCAATTCTGCCAGTTTTTCATTATTCAGCACAGGCGTTTTGCCTTTACTGGCTGTTAACTCCAGTATGCCGGACAATGCCTTAACCACGCCAAGCGGCACATGAAATTTCAAAGTCTTCTTCCCCAATATCTTCTTGGTAAGGTTTGCCAGTTCATAGCGTGCATAAATATTGCCGTCCGATATGTTGTAGGCAATATGATCGCCCGGTATGGCCAAAGATCTAATAGCTACATTGGCCAGGTCTTTGGCATATATGAAGCTTAGCCACTGACCTTTAGTGCCTATATATGGCTCCAACCCGCTTTTCAGGGTCTTGAACATGATATAGATATCTTTCTCCCGGGGCCCATATACCGCAGTAGGGCGTAAAACTACAAGCGGTAATTCTTTGCGCTCAGCAAGGTAACGTTCAGCCAATAGTTTACTTTTACCATAATTGGTTACGGGCCGTGCCTCACTCAGTTCGGTTATAGGTTGTGTATCTTCATAAAATGTAGGGCCCATTGCAGCCAGGCTGCTGATGAAAACAAACTTGGAAAGAGGTATCTTGGCCGCACTTGCTGCCTGGGCCAGCATATCTGTATACCCCGCATTTATTTTATTATACTCAGCTTCGTTTTTTGCTCTTGTAACCCCGGCTGCGTGAATGATATAATTATATTGTCCTTCTTCCAGGTCTTTTTGCAACTTAGCAGCATCGCTATAATCAGGATAAACGAACTGTACATCAAGCCCGGAAAGGTGGGATACATCGCTGGAGCGGCGGATAGCGCCATGCACTTCAAGACCGGCATTCAATGCCGCCTCTATTAAGTGATAGCCCACAAACCCACTTGCCCCCGTGATCAATACCCTTTCCTTCATAAACTCTTTTCGTATATCCTGTATTTCTTGTAAACTTTGCCATTAATGTTTTGAATGGCCTTATTCATCAGGAAGTTGTCTTCCAGTATCCATGACGCCTCGGCAGTTTTCATATTCTTTTCCCTCCCCTTCTGTATAATGCTGCCATAGAACACAGCCTCTATGCCCAGTTTCCGGTAGCCTTCCACCACGCCAAGTGCGATCACCCTTATCCCGTTTATCTTCTTTTTCTGGGTCAGCAGCTTAAATATCCCCGTAGGCAAAAGCCTGCCCCTTTTCACCTTTCGCAATATCTGGTTCACATCAGGTATACAAAGCGAGAAACCGATCATTTTACCCTCGTGCTCTGCTACCATGCAAAAATCGGGATCCAGAATCAGCTTAAGGTCTTTGGCCAGGTAGTCAAATTCGTCATCGGTCATCGGCACAAAACCCAGGTTCTTATCCCAGGCCTGGTTATATACTTCGCGCAGGCTGGCTACTTCTTTTTTGAAATTTTTGAGGTTGGCCTTCCTTATGGTGATGCCTTTTTGTTTCAGGCGCTCATTGAGCAATTCCATAAGGCGTGCCGGCTTATCATCAAAATCGCCCGATACGATCTGGTAAGCAAACAGGTCGGTCTTTTTACCAAAACCTGCCTTTTCTATAAGCCTTGTATAATAGGGGCGGTTATACGTCATCATGGCTACGGGCGGGCTATCAAATCCATCTATCAGCAAGCCACATGTTTCGTTGGTTGAAAAATTTACAGGGCCTATTATTGTGTTCACCCCTTTATCCTTCAGCCATTTTTTAGCTTCGTCAAAAAGTTTTTCTGCTACCGCTTCATCATCTACACAATCAAAAAAGCCGAAGAAACCATCATTGGTATTATTGAACTTATTGTGATTATTGTTCAATATCGCTGCTATCCTGCCTGCGATCTCATTGTTTTTATAAGCCAGGAAAAGCTGTAAGCTTGAATGTTTATGGAAAGGATGCTTACCGGGTGTCAGCAGATCACGCTGGGCAATAAAAAGCTCCGGCACATAATTATTGTCATCCTTATATAGGTCGTGTGGAAAATCGATAAATGCTTTAAGTAGTTTTTTATTATTTACTGGTACGATGCTGATCATACATTTGCATTTACGGTCACCATATCATTTGCCCACTTCATAGCTTCTTCCAGTTTGTCTATCGCCTCGGCGATCTGGTCAAAAGTATGCGTAGCCATCAGGGAGAAACGTATCAGCGTTGCATCTGGTGGTACGGCTGGTGATACTACCGGGTTAACAAATACACCGTTCTCCTGTAGTCGCTTGGTGATGAGAAAGGTCTTTTCATTGTTCCTGATATATATAGGTATGATCGGGGTCTCGGTATCCCCGATGTCAAATCCTTTTTCTTTCAGCAGTTTTGCTGCATAATGGGTATTGGCCCATAATCTTTCTATATGCTCAGGCTCCTGTTGTATTATGTCAAGGGCGGCAAGAGCGCTGGCTGTTGACGCAGGTGTCATACTGGCGCTGAATATCAGCGATCTTGCATGATGTTTCAGGTATTCTATCGTAGGGCCGTCGCTGGCTATAAAGCCTCCCAGCGAGGCCAGCGATTTAGAGAAGGTCCCCATGGTCAGGTCTACTTCTTTACTCAGGCCGAAGTGCGATGCCGTACCGGCACCCTTATCTCCTATTACCCCTAGCCCATGCGCATCATCTACCATTATATTTGCGCCATACTTCTCTGCAATGGCAACGATCTCAGGTAACTTCACAATATCACCCTCCATGCTGAATATACCATCTACCACGATCAGCTTTATCACATCCTCCGGCAGGTTGCTCAGCTTTAGCTCCAGGTCTTCCATATTGTTGTGCTTATACTTCAGCACACGTGAGAACGAGAGGCGCCCCCCGTCAATTATAGATGCGTGGTTATATTCATCAAATATCAGGTAGTCATTCCTGCCCAGCAGGCACGATAATACGCCCAGGTTTACCTGGAACCCTGTGCTGAATACAATGGCATCTTCCTTGCCTACATATTCCGCAAGTCTTTTTTCCAGCTCCAGGTGTATATCCAGCGTGCCATTCAGGAACCTCGATCCGGCACATCCCGAGCCATACTTTTCAATGGCTTCGATCGCAGCCTTCTTTATCCGTTCATCATTGGTCAGCCCGAGATACGAATTCGAGCCAAACATTAATACGTTTTTCCCGTCGATAATAACCTCAGTGTCCTGGGCCGAAGAAATAGGCCTGAAGTAAGGGTAAATGCCCATTGCCCTTGCTTCATGGGCCGCTTTATAAGCACTTACTTTTTCAAGTAACTTTCCGTTCATGCATTAATGATTAGTCTATAAAAACAACTTTAAACTATTCGACTAAAACCGTATTTGGGTCAAAAATAGTTCAATTCTTAAATTCAGGCATTGTTTTTCCTTATTCAAATATAAATTTAGCGTTTTCAGAAGGAAATATTTTAATAATATATCCTTCATATTCCATTAACACTAAACCGTTGCAAAAATAGTCTATAATTTTATCTTGTTACCTATCCTCATTATCTTTTTCTTCTTTCTCTTTTCAGAAAATATTTACTTTAGCAGCCTTTTATATTATTCTTTTGACACCCGAAAAGATCATAGTCATTACAGCCCCTTCCGGCTCTGGTAAAACGACTCTCGTAAAACGCTTGCTGGCTGCGTGCCCGCGCCTTGAGTTTTCCATTTCAGCCTGTACCCGGCAGCCCCGTACAGGTGAAACGCAGGGCAAGGATTATTATTTTTATGATGAGACCACCTTTAAGAAATTAATAGCAGATGATGCCTTTATAGAATGGGAAATGGTCTACACCGGAAAATATTACGGAACATTGCGATCTGAGATACTCCGCATCCGGGAAGATAATAAATACCCGCTCGTGGATATAGACGTAAAGGGAGCCCTGGCCATACAGGAAGCCTACCGCAATGCAGCCCTCAGTATCTTTATCGAAGCCCCATCTATAGATGTACTCCGCCAGCGCCTGCAGGCACGGGGCACAGAAACCCCGCAAACACTGGAAGAACGCATAGACAAAGCCATCCACGAATTAACTTTCGCTACTAAGTTCGACCGTATCATTATTAATGATGATCTTGAGACGGCAACTAAAGACCTCGTAGCTGTTGTTGAAGCATTTATAGCAGCGCCTCCCGGCAAGCTTTCCTGATATTTTCCTGCACCGGTAACAGTTTTCACTTAGCATCCTTTTTTGTTATTTTTGGTTGCACGCTATGTCCAGGAAAAAAAATAAGGCCCGTCAACAGGCAACCGCACCACAGCAGGAACTAAAAACAGAGCCGCTTCAATCTAGCCCTGCCCGTACTCAAGAGCCGCTCTCTTTGGCCGGTTTCAAAGTGCAGGCTGTGATCATAGCACTACTGGGTTTTGTCTTTTACTTCAATACATTTCAGAACGACTATGCACTTGATGACGGCATTCTCATAGCCAAGAATACTTATGTACAGCAAGGCTTCAGCGGCATTCCTGGCATTATGGGCAAGGATGCCTTCGATAGCTACTACTCATCACTTAATTCCAGCAATCAACTGTCGGGGGGCCGCTACAGGCCACTGTCTATTGTTACCTTTGCCATCGAGCAGGAACTACTCGGCTCCGGCATCGATTATAGCAAGGTGGCGGTAGCCTACGGTGTAAGATCGCCTGAAGAAGCCGGCTTTATACAACTCATGCATGTAAGGCACGTGGTCAATGTGCTGCTGTTTATCCTGTCGGCAGTGGTCTTGCTTTATTTCCTGCGTACGATAGCCTTCCCGCAACATACATTTATTGCATTCCTTGCCGCATTGCTCTTTACGATCCATCCCATACATACCGAAGTTGTAGCCAATGTTAAAAGCCGCGATGAGATCATGTCCCTGCTGTTCATTTGCCTGGCCCTCATCTATGCATACCGCTATGCAGAAAACAAAAAGATCATTACACTGGCCTTGGGCTTGCTATGGTTCTTCCTGGCACTTCTGTCAAAGGAATATGCAGTGACCTTACTGGTGCTGCTGCCTATGATGCTGTACCTCACAAAGGGTTATAACATCCGTAAGAGCGTAATGGCGCTGCTGCCTTTTCTCGCTGTTTTCCTGCTATATTTCTACCTGCGCATTTCAGTCATAGCGCCCAAAAGCGCCGGTTCTGAAGATGAGATACTCAACAACCCCTACCTATATGCTACCGGAGCGCAGCGCCTGGCTAGCGAGATAGCTATATTATTACGTTATCTCCGCCTGTTGTTTTTCCCGCATCCCCTTTCTTCCGATTATTCCTATGCACAGATCCCCTATTCCGGTTTCGGCAATCCGCTTGTATGGCTTTCCATACTCCTGTATAGCGGCATGATCGCAGCTATGCTCCTGCTGTTCAAAAAGAGGCATATCCTCTCCTTCGCCATCGCTTTTTACCTGCTCAACCTGCTCCTGATATCCAATTTCATTTTCGATATCGGTGCCCCAATGGGTGAGCGGCTTATTTACCATTCATCGGTAGGTTTCGTAATGGTGCTGGCATGGTTACTATATGAAGGATACCGCAGAACTAAGAACGAACAAGTTGCCAAAGCCTGGCTGGGTAGCCTGCTCGCGATCATCATAGTGCTCAGCGGTTACAAGACCATTGCCCGCAATGCTGAATGGAAGAATGATCATAACCTTTTTCTTACCGATGTGAAGACAGCACCCAACAGCGTAGTCACCAATGCCAATGCCGGGGCCTGTTATATAGGTCTGGCCGATGGCACGCCCGATACTATACTGAAAAAGAAATATCTTGACACATCACTCACTTACCTCAATAAAGCCCTGAAACTCCACCCTACTTTTGCTAATGGTTATCTCAACAGGGGGGTGGTTTACTATAAGCTCAGCAAAATGGACCTGGCAAAGGCCGATTTTGATTCCCTGAAAAAAGTATTTCCGCATTACCCCACACTGCCTACTTTATATAACCTCATCGGCAATTATTACATAGACATCGGCTGGAACCAATATGGCAAGGTCGGCAAATATCCCGAAGCTATGGTTATTTTCCGGAAAGGCCTTGAGGCCGACCCTACCAATGCCGACCTATGGTACAATCTTGGCGGGGCCGCCTATAGCCTGCAGCAATACGATGTAGCTTATGATGCCTGGAAAAATGCCCTCAAATACAACCCTAACCATCCCCAGGCACAAAAAGGATTCGCAGCGGTTAAAGCTATGCTGGGCAAATAGGACTATAACTCCACCCGGAACAGACTCACTTTCTTAACTTGCATAAAAAGCGCTTAAGATGAATAATACTGAACAGGAACTACGTAAGCAACTTATCTCCTTTCTTACAAGGCCCAATGCACATGCCACGCTCGATGATGCACTGAATGGCATATCACCAGAACACTACGGCACAAAGCCTGCAGGTATGCCCTATAGCGTTTGGCAACTTGCCGAACATATTCGTATAGCGCAATGGGATATACTCGATTTTTGCCGCAACCCTGATTATAAAGAAATGAAATGGCCTGATGATTACTGGCCAAAAGAACCTGCACCCAAAGATACCCGGGAATGGGAAAATTGCCTTGCCGCAATCCGTAGCGATCTTAAAGAGTTTATCGCACTGGTTGAAGACGAAAGTAACGATCTCTATGCACCTTTTGCATGGGGCAGCGGGCAAAACCTGCTTCGCGAGGCCATGCTCATAGCCGACCATAATGCTTATCATGGCGGGCAAATAGTGCTGGCAAGAAAAATGCTGGATGATTGGGGATAAATCCTGCAACAGCGGCAACTATATCCCAAGACCTATCTCCTGGTGTAATGCAGGCACCTCCACATCGCGGAAACCTTTGCGAAGCAGGCGTTCTTTAAAGTTGAGTTGCACATCATATTCTCCGTGCACGATAAATAACTTCTGTACTTCACGCGGATCCTGGCAGGCAAGCCACTGGCTCAGGTCTTCGTAGTCGCCATGCGCACTCATACTGCGTATCACACCTATATCTGCTTTTACCTGGTAGGGCTGCCCGTATATATGTACAGCCTGCGCACCGGCACTGAGGCGGCCGCCAAGCGAGTGCGGTTCGCAATAACCAACTATAAGTATGGTGCTATTTGGCTTATCTATATTATGTGCAATATGGTGCTTTACCCTGCCTGCCTCTGCCATGCCCGATGCTGATATAATGACACATGGGTCATGCATTGAGTTCAGCGCTATCGACTCTTCAGCCGTTCGCACATATTGCAGCCCTGGAAAGGAGAACACATCATCATCATGACTCAATACTTCCCGAACATCCTTATTGAAACATTCAGGATGATGCTTGATGATCTCCGTTGCTTCAATAGAAAGCGGGCTATCTACATAGTAGGTGATCGGGGGTAGCCTGTTCTCTATCGACAAGCGATTGAGTATATATAATATCTCCTGTGTGCGACCCACACTAAAAGCGGGTATGATAAGCTTACCTCTCTTTTTAAGGCAGGTGTCAACAATATAATTTAGCACCTTATCTGTAGCTGGCGCTACCATATCATGAAGTTTATCGCCATAGGTCGATTCAATAAGGATAAAATCAGCTTGCGGAAAAACCTCGGGCGATTTAAGGAGCATATCACGATACCGGCCAATATCACCACTGAAGGTTAGGCGCACATCTTTGCCTCGTTCCTTTAGCACCAGGTTAATGGCCGCGCTGCCCAGTATATGACCGCAATCGGTATACATTAGCTCAATATCATCCGCCACCTTAAAACGCTCGTTATAATCCACCAGTTTTATAAGCGGGAAAACATTGCGGGCATCTTCCTGGGTATAAAGCGGCTCAACATGCTCTCTTTTCTGGCGGTCCCTGTCTCGGTTAATGAAGCGTACATCATCTTCCTGTATCCGTGCTGAGTCCAGCAATAGTATCCTGGCAAGATCGGCAGTGGGCGGGGTCATGTAGATATCGCCATGATAACCCTCTTTTACCAGCTTGGGCAGCAAGCCTACATGGTCTATATGCGCGTGCGAAATGATCACGTGCGTTAGCTCCGAAGGGCCAAAACCAAACTCGCTATTAAGCCTGATGGTATCTTTGCCCAATCCCTGGAACATACCACAATCAAGCAATATCTTCTTGCCCGATGCCATTGTTACCAGGTGCTTTGAACCTGTTACTGTACGCGCTGCACCGTGAAATGCTATTTTCATTTTGGCTCCTGCTTTTTCTTGAAATTAATATCCTTCCTTATAAATAAAAAAAAGTGCCTTGATCTGTTAAGATAAGGCACTTGGGGAACAATATCGATAAGCATTAGTTCTTTACCATGCTCTTAAATACATCTTCATTCACGATAACGCGATACTTCTGGCGCATCTGTTCATTCCACTGCTTCTCCAGGTAGTCCTGGTATTCGGCAACCACGTAACCGCGTGCATCGTCAAGCGATTTCTGGGTAGGTGTTTTATATACATCTTCCACCTTTACCACCACATATTTACCATCAGGCGTTTTCACAGGCGCTGTTACCTTCCCTTTTACAATAGAAGCTTCAGGCACATCTTTGAATTTGGAGAACTCGTAGTGTCCATGCTGCACAGTTACCTCTTCAGGTTTAGCATCGCTGTTAAGGGCCTTCACGAGGTCTTCGTCTTTCATATCTTTCTTTGCCAGCAGTTTCTGTCCTTCTTTAAGAGCAGCCTCATTTTTAAACCTATAAACAGAGCCTACAAAGCCCGGGTCCCACATATACTTGTTCTTATGCGAATTATAGAATGTTTCGAGGCCTGTACTGTCACGGGAAGCCTTGCCCCACACATTGCGGTCCATCAGCTCGAATAACATGATACCATCCCGGTATTCTTCCATCAGGTTTTTAAAATCGGGGTTCTCTTCAACCAGTTTATGCTCTTCAAAGTCGTTCACTACACTGTTCACATACAACTTGTATATATCGCTGAATGTAGCACGCTTCGGACCATTGAGGCGGCCATGGGTGAGGTTGAAGGCAAATGATGCCAGGTCGCTTTGCGTGTAGTTTTTGCCTGCCAGGCTAAACACCGGCTGGGTCATGTTTTTGTAATCCTCGGGATTGAAGCTATTGGCATTTTTACCTGTATCGGGTATTCTGGCCACCTTATCGAGCATAGCATTCAGCGCAGCAGGATATTCTTTAAAACCATTCCTTTCCTTGATCTTGTCCATGAATATATCACGGGCTGTTTGTGCGCGGCTGTCATTTTCCACCTTTTTCTTTATGGCCGTCTTCATACTGTCGAAGGGCTGTAAGGGGTATTTCTCAATCAGTTTTATGATATGATAGCCATAATCTGTTCTAACAGGCTGCGATATGTCCCCGGGATTTTTGAGCGCAAATGCAGCTTCTTCAAAAGAAGGGGCAACATGACCTACGCCAAATGGCTGTAACTCACCGTTCTTATCGCGCGAAAATTTATCGTCAGAATATTTTTGAACCACTTGCTCGAAAGGAACACCGCTTTTCAGTTCCCTCATCGCACTGTCTATGCGCCTCTTAGCCTCTTTTTCACCTTCTGCACCTTTCGATTTTGGCGTGGCCACCATGATATGGGCCACTTTCACTTCACCGCGTGCAGGGCGCCTGTCTACAACTTTCACGATATGGTAGCCAAACTGGGTGCGGAATGGTGCAGACACCTTGCCCTTGGGCGTATTGTACATTACATTTTCGAAAGGATATACCGTTTGCAGGGCAGTAACGTAGCCAAGATCCCCACCGCTTTCTTTCGATCCGCGGTCCTCGGTAACTGCTTTTGCGGTTTCCACAAAATCAGCGCCTTTCTGTATCGCTTTGTAAATGCTGTCTATTTTGTTATAGGCCACCAAGGTATCGCTACCCAGTGGCGACATGATGAGGATATGCTGTACATGTATCTCTTCCTTCATCCGGTCATAAGCTTCTTTTATCAGCTTATTGGTTACCTCATCGTCTGTAAGATAATTCTTGGCCAGCTGTTTGCGGTAATTATCCAATTCATGCTCTATCGATGGTAAAGTGTCCAGGTGCTGCTGATCAGCTTCCTGCACTTTCATACGAAACAGCGAATAAAGGTCAAGATACTCCCGCAATGCTGGTTCTGAAAAATCGGGCTTTTTGTTCAGGCTGTTCTTTTCATACACCCTCAGAAATTCCTGTTTACTTACAGGTGTGCCTCCAAAGGAAAATAATGTTTGTGCTGAAACTGATGAAAACAATATTCCTGAGGCAAGACAGGTTAAAGCAAGCTTTCGCATTGTAATGGTGTGTTTGTATTTATTTATTTTTTAGTTGTTTTTTCTTTTTTCTCAGTTATTTCTATTACCGACATGATGTTGCTATGGTCCAGTTTCTTACCACGTATGATCTTCTTTTCATCAAGCAGGTAAATAGTAGGTGTGCTGTATACATCGAATTTGGAACGGAAATCCGATTTATGGTCTTTATCCCATACGTTCACCCAATCTTCCAGTTTGTGTTTCTTGATGAACTCCTGCCACTTGGTATCTTCATTATCTACGTTCACTGCATATATCTTCACACCCTTACTTTTCAAAGTAGCGCGATATAAGGAATCTATTTCCGGTATCTCCTTCTGGCAGTGGCCACAATCAGGCGACCAGAAGATCACGAGTGTATATTTGGCAGGCAGGGCTAGCATGCTTTGCTCCTTACCATCCGCATCGGGCAGTTTCACATCCGGGGCGATATTGCCGATAACATTCGGTGCTATTTTCGATGCCCGGTCAAAATACTTCGATAAGGCATCATTATCCAGCCAGGTAGCATCGCCTTTCATGTAATAGTTCTCCACCAGGTACACAAAAACGGCGTCCATGCCCATTATCTTGCTATTCTCTACATTATGTGTCAGCCACCAAAGCGTATACTTGAACACATCTTTAGTACCGCGCGATTTGGCCAGCAATACATCAGCTTCTTTCTCTACGCTGTCGGGCCAGGGCAATACGATCTTATTGAAGTACTCATCAAGTTTACCGTCATAGATAGGTGTCTGTATCAGGCGGTCGTCCTTAAAGTTGAAATTGTCCCAATAATGTTCCTTATAATAATTGTAGGCGAAATTTGAATCCACTTTGCCATCAGGCAGGTAATGCGGTCCTTCCGGCACCTGCGGTACTTCAAGCGCATTGAATATAGCGGCCAGCAGGGTACCGGGATATTTCGTTGCCTGGTCGTGGCGGAATTTGATCAGTTCTTTCGAGCCTTTCGAGATTTGCTCACGCAAGGCAGTACTGTCTGCGCCTGTCTTGGCTTCTTTATATTCATCTATCAGCTTTTGCTGCTTCGCACCGAAATCTTTCAGGAACTTGACATATTCCTGGAAGTGCTCATTTTCAGGAGATCCCTGGAATTTAATACCTTCCGGCAACTTAGATGCCGTAGCGGTAATGGTCATATTATCACCATTATCCAGCAGGAATTCGAAATAGGTTTTCTTATCAGAGAGGAGCATGATATAGATACCGCCAAGGGTTTTCTCCTTGCTGTCAAATATAGCTTCTCCTTTACTGTTCATTTTCGCCGAATCGGCTTTATAAATTGTTGGCAGGGGCTTGCCGTAGTAGTGTGCCAGGTAAACCATGGAATCATGCATATCCGTAAACTTGAGCTTGATATGATATCCATCTTTGGCAAATGAATGCTGCGCTATGCCGGTTAGCAGCAATAAGGCAAAAAGTGTAAAACGCTTCATAAGTAAAATACGGTGAAGATAATTTTGTTTCAGCCATAAAGACGGCCTCAGTTCAACATCTGTTTGGTAAAGGAAACAAAAATAAGTGTTAAAGCGAATGTAACCCAATATAATACCTGTAAATTTGCACTTTCTTAACCCTTTTTTATATAATAATTTTGTCACGTAAGAAGAAACTCCCCCTTTATAATATTAAAATAGATGCTTATGCTGCTGAGGGCAAGAGCATAGCACATCTTGAGGATGGAAAGGTGCTTTTCGTCACCAATGCCGTACCGGGTGATGTAGTGAATGTCCGGCTTACAAAAAACAAAAAAAGCTGGGCCGAAGGCCAGGTAATGGAGCTTCTAAGCCCTTCCCCCCAGCGCATTGAGCCTTTTTGCCAGCACTTCGGTACTTGTGGCGGCTGCAAATGGCAAATGCTGCCCTACCCCCGGCAATTGGCATATAAACAACAACAGGTAGCCGACCAGTTACAAAGAATAGGTCATATCGAGTTGCCGGCTATACAGCCCATACTGGGCAGTGCACACGAAAGGTATTATCGCAATAAATTGGAATTTACCTTTAGCAACCACAGGTACAGGACCACAGCAGAAATTAAAGCTGCAGGCGATACAGTTTTCGCTCCCGAACCGGCACTAGGATTTCATGCACCGGGCCTGTTCGATAAAGTAGTGCCGGTATATACCTGCTACCTGCAAAATGAGCCGACCAATTTATTATTGAAAGTACTGCGTGAATATGCCGAAGCGCGGCAATTGTCTTATTACGATTATCGCAGCCAGCAGGGCTGGCTCAGGAACGTAGTGATAAGAGTGGCAACTACTGGCGAGGTGCTCATTAACCTGGTATTGCAATATGAGGACGAGCCGCAAAGAAAGGCGATACTCGAACATATGCTTGCACACATTCCGGGCATCACTACCCTGCACTATACCATTAACCCCAAAGTGAATGACAGCCTGCACGATCTTGACGTGCATTGTTACCATGGCAAAGGGTACATTGAAGAGACCTTAGGCAACTACCGCTTCAAGATATCACCCAAATCATTCTTCCAGACCAACTCATACCAGGCCAAAGCGTTGTATGATGTTACTAAAGAATTTGCCGGGCTTACCGGTAGCGAAACACTTTATGACCTCTATTGCGGCACCGGCAGCATAGGTATTTATTGCTCGGCGGGCGCAAAGAAAGTGATCGGTATCGAGGTGGTAGAAGATGCTATAAAAGATGCATACGAAAATGCCGCATTGAACGGCCTCGATCATTGTACGTTTTACGCAGGCGATGTTGCGGATATCTGCACCGACGATTTCTTTGCCCGCCACGGCAGGCCCGATGTCATCATCACCGACCCGCCACGGGCAGGCATGCACGAAAAACTGGTGCAGCAACTGTTGAAGATGCGGGCGCCCAAAGTGGTATATGTGAGTTGCAACCCAGCCACACAGGCACGCGACCTGCAACTGCTCGCTGAAGCCTATAAAGTCACCCGCCTGCAACCCGTGGATATGTTCCCGCATACGCACCATATTGAGAACGTGGCACTGCTGGAACTGAAGGAAATATAGCGATTGGTATTTCCTGTGGCGCAATCTTTTTGGCAGCATAGCACGTATATAACAATGCTATGCCAGTCAGATGTTGCTTTATCATATTAATACTAATGCCTTTCACCTGCCTTTCGCAGGAGATGGATCATATCGCTTCGTATAGAAGTATGAATAGCGATAAATACGTAAGGCTCAGTTACGACAACGATTTCTTTACAGCTACCGATGAATATTACACACAGGGCATAAACATTGAGTTTGTACACCCTGAATTAAAACATTTTCCCTTAAGTCTTGTATTGTTACGCCTGCCGGGTGCTGAAACTAATTTTGGCCTTGCCCTCGGGCATGAAGGTTATACGCCACGCAGCATTGGCGAAACATATATTCAGTACGGCAACCATCCTTATGCTGGGGTTTTGTTGTTAAAGACCTTCTCCACCAGCACAATGCCCCAAAAAGGCAACAGGCTTAGTGCAGCTTTAAGTACAGGAGTAATAGGCCCGGCGGCCTGGGCCGATGGCATGCAGAAAGCGATCCATAAAGCCCTTAACAACATACAGCCCGGTGGCTGGCAATATCAAATACACAACGACCTTGTTTTGAACTACCGGCTTACCTATGAACATAAATTATTCCATGCCGGTAAAATATTTGAGCTGGCTGTCAATGCCACTGCCGATGCAGGAACGTTGAAAGACAAACTAACGCTTGGTGCCAGCCTCAGGACCGGTTATTTCAATAGTCCCTTAAGCGACAATAAAGACAACAGGGCTCTTCATGTATACCTCTATGATGTTCCGGCACTGAATGCCGTGGCATACGATGCGACCCTGCAGGGCGGGCTTTTTAACCGGAGCTCGCCCTATACTATTACGGCTGCAGATGTATCAAGGCTGGTTTTTTGCAATAATGTGGGCCTGGTACTTTGTTACAAAAACATTTACATGGAATATTACCTGGCCTATAGGAGCAAAACCTTTCGTACAGGGCTTACACACCAGTGGGGTGGTCTTAGCCTGGGGATTGGCTTGTAAAAATAGCTTTAAACGTATGTTACCAGTAGACTTGTGGGCTTATCGCTTACCGTCTTTATAGTTCTCGGGGTCCAGCGCGCCCGGCGACCATTGCTTCAGGAATTCCGCAACCAGTTTGGGATCATGTCCTTGCCCATGTTCCAGGTAAGCGGAGTTTTGGGTATGCAGCCTGTTGCCTTTTGCATCAAGCACTACGAATACCGGGAAACCAAAACGTTGCGGGTAGCCGAGCTTGGCCAACACCTTTTCGTTCCTGTTCTCAGGGCTGTAGTTTATATGCAGCACTACGTAATTACCAGTCAGTATTTGATGGAGGGAGTCGTTAGTAGTAACCAGGTTATTGAAGTACCGGCACCATTTGCACCAGTTACCGCCTATTTGCAGGAAAACGTATTTATGTTCTTTTGCCGCGCGGGCCACGGCTTTGTTGATATCTTCTAGCGCATTGGCATGAGGATCATATATTTTAGCGGAGTCCGTATTTTGAGCCAGTACGGAGGAGGACACTGCGAAAAGCAGCAGGGATGCGGCGAGCAATTGCTTCATTCCTCAAAAATAAAGCAATAAGCATACACAGTATCATTTTTTATGCGCCTAAAAGGATAAGGCAAACCGGGATAGAAGCAACTATTGCAGAGATAGTAAGTGCTATTGTCTTTGTTTTGTTTTTGGCTGTAAACATGATCTTTTTCGTTTTGTTGACACAAAGATGGGCTGCTTTCCGGCCCCTGCGAAATTTTCAGGACTGCTTAACGGGGCATTTATACTTGCTTAACCACCCCTTTACAAAACAACCTCTTTTTATCTAAAGAAATGTTAAAACAACCCCCGAAGACCATTAAAATAAGGAAGGCTGTGCTAAACAGCACAGCCCTATGATCATTTAAGCACACAAAAAAACTTTATCTGCGGTAATGGCGGCTATTATTGCGGGGGCCATAATGCCCATAGCCGTTACCATTTGATCTGTATTCGTTATGATGGCGTTGCGGGCGATAGTTATTACGTCCATAATAGCCATTGTTATAATAAACTCTGTCGGAATACCTGTTGCCATAGCAACGGTCATAATGAGAGCCATAATAGCGTGGTGCACAACCCGGAGCTATCACTACGCGCGGGGCCGGTACGGGTATAGGTACGGGAGGCACGAGTACCGATACACGGGGATGATGCCAGCCTCCCCTGTAATGTCGTGGATAAGGGTGGGCATTTGCATTTGTACTTATTGTCAATGATATCATGGTTATCATCAACACCGTCAACAAGATCTTTACTTTCATAACCATTAGTATTTTTACTAAATACTTTGCAATTACCTTGCCAAAATTGCCTGCCCCCGGGATATTAATATTTAAATATTAAGGGTGCGGCACCGGCGGGTGCGGTGGTAATGGCGGATGAGGTGGTAGCGGTGGATGAGGTACACGATGCGGGCGCGGAGGTGCCGGCAACGGTACATTTACCTCTACCCTTGTACGGTTGTGATAGCGCGGGTGGCTGTAGTAATGACGATGATGATATACGGGATAATGGTGGCGGGGGTGATGATAATAGCGGTGGTGATAGCGGCTATGGTAGTGCCCGCGCTCATGATGACGGCCCTGTGCAGATGCAACATACACCGTAAAGAATGTTATCAGGAAAGAAAGGATTATCGTTTTCATGCTAATTTTTTTGTAATGGTAAACTAAGCCCTTGCAGCATAATTGCCCAGTTGAATTTTATTGGTATGTATATAAACCGGCTGGCTTTTAGGTTTACCAGGACCGCTAAGTGCCAGTTTTATCGCATCTATCATGTTATCTGCTATTATATTTCTGCCCGTTTTGCTGGCTGTACGTTTCCTGTCTACCAGGTACACATCATCCTCTACCAGTGCATAGATCACAGGTATGCGAGCGAATAAAACATTATCCAACAGCTTGTGATACAACTCTGTAGCCTTCTTGCCGGGTTCTTCCGGGTCCAGGAAAATAATATCAGGTTTTATCTCCGCTACCATTTCCTGTGCTATTGTGTAGTTACAACAAGTGTATACCTGTATGCCCCTGTCTTTCAGTACTTGTACATCGGCTTCTGAATGCCGGGCATTATCGCTTATCATTAATATTCTTAACAGCATAAAACACAATTTTATGGTTACTTAATAGATACGTTAAAAACCGTGCCAGAGTTTGACTCCTTTCTGCAAATCTGGATTACTTGCTGATTTGCAGCAGGTTACTGTCTATCACCAGTATTGGTCTGTAACGCAAATACATGTTCGCTATCATAATGTTCCTTTTGGAACAGGGCTTCCAGTATGAACCTGTAAGCCTTTTTAACTATTTCCAGGCCGGCCAATATGAATGTTCTGCCGAACAGCAATATCAGCAGGGCACTCAAAAAAAGCTGGTTGATAATATACTCATCCCAATAAAAAAGGAAGTGAAGTATCTCTTTTGTCGCTTGTACCAATTGCTTCTGTATCATAACCCTGGTCTTTGTTTCACTTAAGCATTTTTAAAAACTGTGCCAGCCCCGCTTTTTTATGATATCCTTAGCCTTAAGTATAGTATATTGCTGTATCTAAGAAGAGAAAGGAAACAGAATTCATGAATAAGCGGCCCGATTTTTCCCATTTTGTACTTTTACCGGCTATCCTGCTCATCTGCATCCTACCAGCCTTATTATATGGTCAGGATATCTCGCAACAGCAGATGGAAAAGGACATACTCCATTATGTGAACCAGCACCGGGAAGAGATCGGCAAATCGCCACTATCTTTACTCCCGGCCATTACCAAAGAGGCTATAGAACATAGTAAGAATATGGCCCGGCATAAAGTTCCCTTTGGCCACGATGGTTTTAAAGAACGCGCTGATAATATAAGGAGATCAAAGTCATTCCAGGCCATGGGCGAAAATGTGGCCTATGGCGAACTGGATGCTGAAGGGGTGGTAAAACTATGGCTCAAAAGCGGCGGGCATCGCCGCAATATTGAGGGCGATTTTAACTATACAGGCATAGGCGTGGCAGAGGCAGAGGACGGTACCATCTACTTTACCCAGCTATTCATCCTCAGCAATGAATGATGCTCTCCTGTCCCTGTCCATAGATTAATAGCTGATAAATAACAGCACGGGCGCTGATGCCTGTCATCTATATACACTGGCATGGTATTATAACTTGCATCCTAAACAAATGATATGCGATACAGGCTCTTTATTACCATAGCATTTCTTACCATATTAAGTGTTGGCAGCTATGCACAAAAGCATGCCCCCAACAAACAAATGCCAGCCTGGTATAAAGCCCATGGCGGTATTGCTACAGCTCATGTTTATTTCCCCGACTATTTTGCCTTTTACGATGCAGGCAGGCAAGGCTTTGTGTACTGGGCGCAGAACAAATGGGTATTCTCACCTACGGTGCCGCTTTATTTACAAAAAGTTGACCTCAGTAAGTCACGTATAAAAATATTGGATGGTCTCAGCCTTGACCTGCATCCTGAAATGAACTATCCTAATTATATGAAACTATACCCCGCCGACCCTAAAAGCGAACCGCTAAACGTACCGGTACCCAATATACAGCACAGCAAATAGTGAGCGTATCTTACATTATTTAATTGTCCCGCATCCTTATAGTGTGGGACAATGCTTATTTTAGTCTTCACATAAGCGCCTCATGATACACAAGATACTTTCCGACAAGCCTACTAAGCTGTTTCTCTTCCTTGCTTCCTTTTTTGTGGCCAATGCACTGATAGCAGAATGTATTGGCGGGAAGCTCTTCTCGCTGGAAGCCACTTTAGGCA
Source organism: Bacteroidetes bacterium 46-16 (assembly GCA_001897835.1). Classification (GTDB taxonomy): domain Bacteria; phylum Bacteroidota; class Bacteroidia; order Chitinophagales; family Chitinophagaceae; genus MKUN01. Next base: position 90,213 of record MKUN01000008.1, on the reverse strand, counting down.
TCCAGGCCCATCCTTTCAGCCTGCTTGGGCAAGACGGACTTACTTACGTGCTTACCTGTGGTGTCATATTATGGCCCCTGGAATTTGTCCTCACCGATGTGGTGAATGAGTACTATGGCCCCCGGGCAGTGCGGCGCATCTCTTATATAGCGATAGCACTCATCAGCTATGCTTTTGTGGCCTTCTATGCGGCCATCAAATTACCCCCGGCAGGCTTTTGGGTCGATAGCCAGAAAAGTGAAGGCGTGCCTGATATGCAGGCCGCCTTCAACAGTATTTTCGGGCAGGGGATGTGGATCATTTTTGGCAGCCTGGTGGCCTTTTTAGTGAGCCAGTTGCTGGATGTATGGGTCTTCCACAAGATAAAAAAGGTGACAGGTGAAAAAAGCGTTTGGTTAAGGGCTACCGGATCTACTCTGGTGTCGCAATTCGTAGACAGTTTTGTTGTGCTATTCATTGCATTTAAACTGGGCAGGGGCTGGAGCTACCAGCAAGTGCTGGCAATTGGCCTGGTCAACTACTCTTACAAAGCCGTTATGGCGATAGTGCTTACTCCGCTCATCTACCTTTTGGAGGCAGGTATCGCGCGTTACCTCGGTCCCGAAAAAACACGGGAAATGAAGCTGGCCGCCATGCGGAAGGAGAACGATTAATGTTTCTTCTCCTTCGACAGGTTATAACCTATGGACAGCTGTACACCCGGTTTCTTATAGAGTCGGTCCGATACTATTTTAGCACCCGGTGTTGCTGCATTGTCCCATATGGTTTGGGTCATACGCAGATCAGCATTCATCTTAGGCCCTATCTGGTACGATGCACCAATTATATAACCGAGACCGAACCTGGAGTTAAAATCGCTTTGGCTGATATCTGGCCTCGATGCATCAAGGGCTGCCTGCCCCGGATTAGACAAACCGGTCTTGCGATAATCATACAAAGGAGTTTCGTCCGGCTCAGGATTGATACCTAAGGTATATACCAGCGAGCCACCCGCTATAATATTTATAAAGTCGTTTACATGATACTGTAGGGTAACAGGCAGAGCAAAATTCTGCAGTGTAGAGAACTTATAATTTAACGACATAGAATCTCTGAGATAGCTATGGTCCGCCTGTTCCACATATTTCACATAATTACTGTTCACAACTATGCCGCGGTTAAAGCTCTGGTGATATTTAAGCTCCAGCATTACAGCTATACGGTCGCTGATGCCCAGTGTTTCGGTAGCGCCCAGTTGTATGCCCGGCACCATACCACCTGCCATGAATACGGCATTGATACCACCAATCAGGCCGCTGCTGTATTCTATCTGTCCCAGGCTTTGCTTGGCATTCCTCAGGAACTGGTTCACTGCTGAGAAGTTCCAGCCCTCGTGTGTCTTACGGGCTTTGTGTGTACTGGCAAGGCCTATCTTATTATTGCTTGCCGCGGTATTGGCATTGGCATTGGCGGCTGATGCAGGCAGTATCTGCTGTTCTGTAGCTTCGGTCTGCACATTGGTATTCCCTGCAGCACTGGCTACATATCGTGGGTTGTTATAATTGTTAGCTGCACTAGGCACACTGTTTGCCGGCTTATGCGCAGGGGCTGTTGGCGGCAATACGGCCATGCCCACTCCTACTGTATCACGCATGAAGTGTGCTTCCTTCGACCTGTGATCTATCACCATCTTCTCATTTACCGATATGGAAGGGATAGAATCATGCACAGCATTTTTGTTATTACCCGCTTTGAGGCTTGCTGCAGCAGCAATATCTTTCTTCGGTGCATTGTTGCCCGACGCAGGTATTATCTTATTAGCAGGAGTTTTATCCTTATCGGCTTTACGTGTGCTTGTTGCTGATGCGTTAGCTGCATTACTGCTGTGCTTAAGCGCCTCGTTATCTACAGTGTTGCTTTCGGTGTTTTTTCCTAAGTCGCTACTAACCAGTTTTTTAGAACGTGAATTTTTACGATCCTCCAATTTGCTCTTTTCTGCAATTAAGCTGACATTCGCAAGGGGCTTTATCTCGGTTTTCGGCTGATCGTTATGGGTATTTGCAGTCTTCTTATCAGTGGCATTTGTATTTTGTACAGCTGTGTTAGTACCCGCATTGCTTATCCTGTCCTTATCATTTGTGGTGAGTATATTGCCCTTTCCGCTGCCGGCATTGCTGCTATATGAGGGCTTATTGTCCTGTGCATTGCTGCCAGAGGCGGCGATCTTTTTATCGCCGTTATGCAGGCTGTTGCGCAGGCTATATGTGCCTATACCTATGGCCGAGAGTGCCAGCAATGCTGCCATATAGGTCATCAGCCTGCGTCCGCCCGCGGCCACAGGTGTCTTTACCGGCATCTTATTGTCCAGCAGGTCCTTCATATGCAGCCATGCGCCGGGGCGCTCCTGCTCCTCACCACCGGAGAGGCGCTGCTTTACGAGGTCGTCAATGTGAATCATGTTTTTATCCATCGGGGATAAAATTTTATTTTTTTAAATGCAATTGTAATTTTTCAATCTTGTCCTTCAGGTGCCGCCTGCCTTCCGACAAGTGCCACTTGGAGGTCCCTTCGCTGATCCCCAGCATTTTACCTATTTCTTTATGCGAAAAACCTTCCATCACATACATATTGAACACCGTTCGGGTGGCATCGGGTAAGCCCTGCACCAGTTCCAGCAACTGGTTGTAATATAGCCGGTCCGCATGGTCTTTATGCACATATTCATCTTTCTCTGCCAGCACTATCTTTTCATTATAACGCTGGTTCTGCTTCACATAGTCTGAGACCGCGTGAAAAACGATCTTGCGCAGCCAGCCCTCAAAAGAGCCCTGGAAGGTGTACTGGTGTATCTTCTGAAAAGCCCTGAGGTAGCCATTGTTCAGCACTTCCTCTGCCTGGGCTTCCTGGTCTATATACCTGCGCACCACTGCCATCATCCGCGGATAAAAGAGCTTATACAATTTTTCCTGCGCGCTCCGCTCGTTGCGGATGCACCCCTGAATGAGTTGTTCCAACTCACTTGTTTGATTCGGAATGTTATATGCCAACGCTACAGGCAAGTAATGGGAAGTTTTAAATTACAACTTTATAGACAATTTCTATTCTACAAGAGTTGGGTCACTATCCCTGTTATTTTGCTAAAAATAAAGGCTTTGGCGCATGTTTGAGCTAAAGCAGGCCAATTATCACACATTTATATGGGAGAAAATAATTATTTCCTGTATTCCAGGCTCATTTATTATTTCCTGCTGGCAATGCGATATTAAGCTGAAACGCAGGTCCGGCACAATGTATGTGAGAAATAGTTATTTCCGGTCCTAACATGTTTGACTTTTAATGGCAACCGGGAACGGTTCCTGTCTTTTCATAATTCCCTTTCAAAAGTGGCAGGGAAAGGTTCCGTTTGTTACGCAGCGCCCTTGCTTCATTCCTCGCAAAGACGTGGGGAGCATTCAGGCAAGTTACAACATAGGGTAAGGGCTTTCCAAATAATGATATCCACATTTTTGGCCAGCCTAGCCAAGATATATACGGAGCTTACCTATGGGGTTGCACAATGCATGGCTGTTGTGAATCTACGTGAAAATAATCGCCGCAAGGGTATCACATGAAAAAGTGTATTAATAACAAATTATAAATATTTCTACTAAACAACCATATGCACCTGCGGTATGTATATATCAAAGGTAGTACCTGTGCCCGGCTCGCTATTGGCCATAATAAGGCCTTCGTGGTTCTCCACTATTTTTTTCACTATGGCCAGGCCAATACCCGTGCCCGGGTACTCATCTTTGCCATGCAGGCGCTGAAATACCTCAAAAATGCGGGCCTTATAAACAGGATCGAAACCTATACCATTATCGGAAAAAGAAATGTGACAGTAAGTCCTTCGCGGATCGGGTAAGGGGATAGCTGCATCAGTGGCTTCCAGTACGGAAGCATCTATCCTGATATGAGGGGCGATGCCCGGTTTTGCAAATTTCAGTGCATTCCCTACCACATTTTGTACCAATTGCCTGAATTGAAAAACGATCACATCGGCCATGCACATCGGTCCAATATCAATAATGGCCCCTTTGGACGCAATAGTATCTTTCAGATCGCTTATACCTTCGGTTACCAGCGCCCGCAGGTCGGAGCGGTTAAATATGCGCTCGGAAGAGTTGGCCCGCGAATAGGTGAGCAGGTCTTCTATAAGTGCCTGCATCCTGCCAGCCGCATTCTGCATACGCCTCAGGTAATCATTGCCTCTTTCCGAGAGCTGGTCTTTCTCTTTATCGATCACCAGGCTGGCAAATGTCTGTATCTTACGCAGGGGTTCCTGCAGGTCGTGGCTCGATACGTAAGCAAAGCTTTTCAGCTCAGCGTTCATATTTTCCAGTTCCTTATTCTTCTCTTCCAGTTGCAGGGCATGCATCTTTATCTTGTTCTCCACATCGCGCTTCTCAGTAAGGTCGCGGGTCACTTTGGTAAAGCCTATTACATTATTATCAGCATCATGCAAGGCCGTAATTACCACACTGGCCCAAAATCGGTCACCATTCTTTCTCATCCGCCAGCCTTCCTGTACGGCCCTGCCTGTTTCTGCCGCCTGTCGCAGCAGTTTTGCAGGCCGGCCATCGGCCCTGTCTTCAGGTGTATAGAAGAGCGAGAAGCTTTTGCCAACGATCTCCTCTGTTGTATATCCTTTTATTTTCTCGGCCCCTTTGTTCCAGTTCTCAATGATCCCTTCCCTGCTCATAAAAAGTATCGAATAGTCCTGCACCTCACCAACCATCCGTTGGTAGAGTTCCTCTTTTTTCACAAGTTCTTCGCCCGACATTTTTAGCTCCCTTATCTTTTCCTCTACCTGCTTTTCCAGTTTACTGGCAAGCATTTTCTGATCATCAATATCGGTACTGGTACCTACCCACATCTGGATATTACCCTGCAGATCGCGCTGGGGAACAGCCCTGCTCATGTGCCAGCGGTATATGCCATCCTGCCTGCGAAAACGGTGTTCCAGTAAAAAATCTTTCCCGGTGCTGATAGCTTCATTCCAGGCACGGGTATTTTCATCCCGGTCACCAGGATGAACGATCTGCATAAAGCCACCCTGCTCAATATCGGCAAGCGATAAGCCCGAATAATCAAAAACCGAACGGTTGAAATAATTCAGTTTCCCTTCGGCATCCGAGGTCCACACAAATTGTGGCATAGAGTCTGCAAGCAGGCGAAACTTCTCCTCCCGCGCCAGTATTTCCTGGCGATGCTGTACCTCCTCGGTTATATCCTGCATGGTACCGATCATTTTTTGAGCATTGCCGGCTTTGTCCCGCAACACTTTTCCCTGCGTTTTTATCCAGCAAAGCGAGCCATCTGGCCGCAGCATTCTTGCTTCATAATAATAGCGGTCGGTTTCCAATGCTTTCTGAAAGGCAGGCTCTATGATATGTTTCCTGTCTTCGGGATGCACCTGGCTGCGCAGTTGCGCATGGCTCAGCACATAGGTCTCATCGTGACCAAACAGCTCAGCCATGCGGGATGAATGTATGAGCTTACCGCTCAGCAGGTCAAGGTCCCAGCTAGCCAGGTTAGCCGCCTCAAGGGCCAGTCTTAATCGCTGCTCCGCATCCTCTACTTCAAGACCTGTTTTTTCTATAGCTATCCGGGTAAGTACCCGTTCCGTTATATCCTGCAATGTGCCACAGAAACGATAGGCAACATGGTCATCATTAAATAAGGCCTTACCCTTAGCCAGTACTATACGCGGCGTACTGTTTGCTCTTACCTTAATGCTATATTCTATTTCGTACTGGCCTCCTGAATCATAATTAAGAGCCCGCGATATCGCTGTTACTACTCTTTGCCTGTCTTCTTCAACGATCACGTTCAAGGCATCAGAAAGGTCTATGGCATCTTCAGCCTGCAGGCCAAACCATTCTTTCAACCGGTCATTACCAACAAAGCGGTTACTTACCGGGTCATAGTCCCAGGTAGCCAGTTCAGCAGCATCCAGCGCAAAACTCAGCTGGTCCTCGCGCTCCTTCATTTCGCTAAGCACCTTTACCTTCTCCGTGGTTTCGTAGCAGGTAACCAATACCCCTCCCGGTATCCCGTTATCGTCGTTCACGGGGCTGTAGCTAAATGTCCAATACACATCTTCTATCTGCCCATTGCGGTATATCGGTATCAGCTGGTCTTCGCTCCAGGTAGATCCCTCACCGGAGAGTACCTGGTCTATAAGGGGTTTTATTATACCCCATATCTCAGGCCATGCTTCCTCAGCCTTTTGGCCCAGCATAACGGGATGCTTACCATTTTGCCCCAAACTAGGCCTGTATGCGTCATTGTAAAAACAAATAAGATCGGGACCCCACCATAAAAACATAGGGAAACGCGAATTAAGCAATACCGCCAGTATAGTCTTTAAGCTTTGCGGCCAGGTAGCGGGATCACCAAGTACGGTATCATGCCAGTTCTTTTCCCTCGTAAGGGCTCCCATCTCACCGCCACCGGTCATGAACCGGTGCCTGTTACCAGCATCTTCAGCTTTCATATTTTAATTAAGGATATTCAGGATTCAATAACAAAATGCTCCCAACTCGATTTTATATGGTCTGCAGCCTGGAACACTTTAAGTGCATTATAGACCACTTTTTTAAGACTACCAAATGTCTGCTTACGGATATAATGCCGGGCACCCTTTTGAAAAAGCAACCCTGCTACCGCAGGGTCAAAAGATGTAGAGCGTATAAATACAGGCAAGTGCTGCAATTTATCATTTTGTCTTATTTCCTCCAGGCACTCAAGTCCGTTTTTCCGGGGCATATTCAGACCAAGAAAAAGGGCATTGGGCAGCCTTTCTCCATCATGAACCGTTTGGATATCTGCAGGCACCCTCGCTTCCACCAAGGCTTCTTTAAAAAGAGCGCAATCATCTTTGTCATCATCAGCAAGAAGAAGGCGCAACATATCCATAGCACCCAAAATACGCCGAATACCCTAAAAAGCAAAGTACATATTGTACATTTAAAACTATTTAATGGTGTGTACAGATCAAGACTGCATGGACAAAGAACAAGATCATAACCAAATGACAATCAATGTAAAACAAGTTTCGCTCACGATCTTATATCGGTAAAGAAGCTTAGATTTTTGTTGAATTAAGCAAGGCTTTTCTAAATTTGCAGTGAAACAAATCTCTGCCGGTCTTCAGATCATCATCATGAACCCGACTTATTTCTTTTTGCCACCAGCAACGGCCATTACCACCCCTGCAACTGCTACGATACCCCCAACATAGGTTGGCCAGCCCACATGCTTGTTCTCCTTCTTGTTGATCTCTACGGGGCCTATCTTAGCTACATTTTCCTTCTTCTGGAAGTTAATGCCTGTAAAGACCATCATTAATATACCTACGATAATTAATACTATACCGAATACTCTCATAATGTGTTTTAATGTAATTGCTTATAAAAACCATGCGAGGGCTGCGGACATGCAATAAAATAATGTTGATATCTTTTCTTGCTTTTGCCTTGTTAAGCTGTGTATCTTAGGGGCTTTGCCGATTTTTTAGGCAAGCATAAAGTTCTTTTACATATTGGAACCTGTAATACGGAAGTTTTTTGCAAGGAATAAGAAGTAAAGCGGAAGCAATATCAACATCAAATAATCGTTTTTATTTGATTGAAAATGAATAACTTAATAGATAATCAGCCCTTTTTCTACTTCTGGTTTTTCCTATTTACAGAATCGGAAGTACTGCTACCATGAAATGAATCAGCCCGGTTTATAGTATATCTCCCTTCACCCCGAGGTTGAAGTTGACAAGTGGCATTGGCCGGGCAGCCACTACTTCATAATGCTGAGACCAAAGATTATTACATTGGACAAAGAAGCGGAAAGGGATACCCAGCCTGGTGCTGTAGGATACCTGTATATTACCGGTATTATAGGGCATCAGCCAGGCCGATTCATCGCTGGTAATAAAGCGGTAGCCGGTATAAGTGTGGTTATAATTGAAATAAAGGCCCCTGTATGCAAAGCCGATATTGATCTGCCCGTTGTAGCGGGGCGTATAAGGTATTTGTTTGCCTATGCTGCCATCGTTAAGTATATAGCTCTGCCGCGTTTCGGCCAGCACATAAGCCGTGTTGAGACCAAGGTGCAGCTGCCATTTACCTAGTGATGCCAGCAGGTTATTCTCCGTTTCAAGGCCCCGGCTGTGCACGATAGCGATATTATGCGGTGTCCAGACCGCTCCGCCAAACCAGATGATCCAGTCTTTGATGTACCGGTTAAAATAAGAAAGGTCGTGGTTTAAGCTGAGGTGGTCGCCGATAGGTAGTTTAAGCCGGTAACCGGCATCACTTGTCCAGCCACGCTCTGGCTGTAAAAACTCGTTGCCGCCGGGCGCATTGTACAATTCACCAAGAGTAGGCGCACGGTAACTACGCTGCACATTGGCCCCCAGGCTTAGCCATTGGGCAATAACAAATGAAGCATCTGCTCCGGGCAGGAAAATGACACGGCCATCGATGGACTCAAGCCTTGCATTAACAGCGGCATTGAGCCTGCTACGGGCGGCAGAAAAGGAATATGCCCCGGCAATGGCTACCCTGCTTTGGCGCGCAGCATGTGGCCTTAGCAGGCCATTGAACCAGGAAATATTGACGGGAGTAAAGAGCAACAGGCGCTGCCGGCTATTAAAGCTATGCTTCCAGCCCAGCTCTTCGTATAGCTGGTAACTGAGGTTATTACTGTGCAGGTGAACAGCGCTGTCGTCGTACCGGATCTCATCGCGTATGAAGGCACTTTTGGCGTAGAGGATATTATTTCCACGCTCACGCTTCCAGTCGAGCAGCAGTCGTAACGAGGCATCTTGCTGCTGCTTATAAGAAATGGCCTCAAAGAGGGCAGGTGGTATCTCGCGGTAATAGTGCTGGTACCAGCCCGAAAAGCTGAGGACATTCTTTGGTGCAAATTGCCAGGCCATATCCAATAGTCCCCCGGCGCCACGCAAGCGGGCATTATCCATTTTTTGTATTGCGCCCCTGGCATCGCTATAGCTGAAATTGTTCTCTGCGCTTTGGGCAAAGGCATTGGCCGAGAGGTAGAATTTCCGGGTACTCAATGCAGCTTTGATATCGCCATTGTAGCGGGCATAGCTACCTGCGGATAGTAATGCCGAAAGGCCGGGTTTTATTTTATCGCTGAACACAGGTTCTGCATTTTGCAGCAGCACCGCCCCACCCACATTACCGCTACCCAGCAATGCTGCCGAGCCACCGTAAACGATATCGACGTTGTTGGTCAGCGAAACGGGCAATAAAGAAATATCGGTCATGCCGAGGGCCGCATAAACAAGGGGGATGCCGTTCCACAAGACCTGCGACTGCGCTGCCGATGAACCGCGGAAGCTGAGCGTGGCCAGGTTGTTGAAGCCATAGGAGCGCACAAAGGCAGGCACCTGCTGTGTGATGAGTGTGGACAGTTGCTGGTCTTCGTATTGCTTTAAGGTAGTGCTATCAATATGCAAGCTGTGCTGGCCCGGGGCCATATTGTTAAGGCGCTCATCGTTGAGCCGCCGCTCTTTGCGGTGATCACGAATGTGCACATCTTTTAGGGTATCGCTAAGCGACTGGGCATATGTAACAGGCATAAAAGCGAATAGTACCGCTACAAGCGGCACTACCCTATTCCATGTTAACTTGTCACGCATACTCAATCGAAATAAAAATGTCCCGGCCCTACCCCGGTGTTGAACTGGCCAAGGTGTGTGCCATCACTTCGGTATATGTGCACGATACCTTTTTGCGTAAACCCAATGGGATCGGCCACATAGATATTACTTGTACTGGGATCTACGGCTACGGCGTAATAGTATTGGTATTGCTGCGCCTGTACAAAGGGCTGTGCAGGCAGCGAAGATGCATGGATAGGCATGCGGTAGATGCCATTGTTATCACTGCCGCCGGTATAATTGATCTCTATATAGTAAATGGTATCTTTTGTATTGTTGAGTGCGGGGCGCAGGGGATCGGCCAGTGCAGGGAATGGGTAGCTGTCCAATACCTGTTCGGTAGCAGGGTCTATCCGGGTAAAATATGCAGGCTTAGCAGCCTGTAAGTTGCCAGAGAGCAGCCAGATGATGCCCTCTTTATCCAACACCATCTCTTTAGGCGCATAACCGCTTAGCTGAATGCTGTTTGTAAGCTGGTCGGTATTATTGTCAACAACGAAGAGTTTATTGATGGTACTGTCCCAGGCAGCTACAAAAACTTTGCTATTATAACGTATCATTTGCTCAGGGTTTTGACCGGGCATGTCTATATCGCCCGTCACCTGCAGGGTTTGAGGGTTTATTATATAGATCTTATTGCTAAATAGTGTGGATACGTAAGCTTTGGTATCGCTGATGGGCAGTATATAACGCGGTTTGCTGATATTAATAGTAGCTACAAGCATATGGGTGTTACGGTCGATAACGGCGATCTTGTCTGAGTTATTGACACAGAGGAAGAGTTTATCGCCGATGCGGGTCATGCTCTGGAACACATCGCCCAAAGACTGTCCATTAGCCGCTTTATAAACGTCTTCATAAGCACTACCACTTGCGGGGTCATAAAGCGAAAGAGCTGCGTTACCATTACCCAGGCTACCTTCGCAAACCACGTATACATTGCTGCCTGCATTGCTATCGGGCGGGGGCACAACAGGGCTATCCGGCTTGTCTTTTTTGCAAGCCGCCAACAATAATATTGCCAGGCAAAAAAGCCTTAGTGTTTTGTAATCTTTTCCAACCATTTATTTCCTTCGCTATCGTGCGATATTAAGTAATACAGACCCGGGGCGAGCGTACTAATATCAATACTTCCCGATCCCTTTATAGTTCCATAACGCAGCTCTTTACCCATAACATCGGTCAAGGAACAGGTGATCATCCTTAGCCCATTGCTATGGATGAATATCCTGCCAGATGCCGGATTAGGATATACCTGCAAAGGCTTAGAAGTATTCGTCTCATTCAGGCCGGCGGCCATTTGATGAATAACCCCTACGGCATCAAGATCGAAACCCGAGGTTGGTATATTGGTGGGATATGGGTCATTGATCTTCCTCCCCCCGGTATCAAGCGATGCGTGTTCATTGACCGAGCCAATAACATCTACCAACCTGATGTGGGTGATATGATCCAGGTTGAGACCGGGCGTACCGGATAGTTCCTCCAGGTCAAAAGGTGTGCCAAAGCCACTTATGTATTTACCCGCAAGGTTATTGACCTGCCGGGCATTGGTATATACCCCTGCCACAGGTACCTGTGCCGTATCGGGGATGTAACATGCGGCAGGAAAGCGATAAAAGTTATTGCCATCAGAACTTACCTCAACATAAGCGAACTCGAGAAAAGCCTCTTCGGGATCGCCGGGATCGGGAAAGCCGTTCTCAAATACGGCAAAGTCGGGGCCAGGGCCATTGTAAAGGGGCATAGCAAAAGTAAGTGTTGCCACACCGCTATCGCCCAAACTGACCAGCAAGTAATCGGCGGGCCCCGTGCCATTAGCATCTGCACCGGCAGTTGCATAGCCGGAATCGGGCACTGCTATATCGCGATAACCACGCTGTAACTGGCAGCCTGTGGCCCATGCTACAAATATGCTGCTATCGGATCTAATGGCTGTGCTGCCACTCACACCAGCCTGCGGAGCAAACTGGGCATGAGCGGCAGCCAGCCAAAAGAATAATATCAATAAAGTGAAAACACCTTTCATCTTACTGCTTTATAAATCTTGATGTGGCTATATGGTCCTTACCTATGAGCTCTATAAAATAAGCTCCTCTACGCAAAACAGCCGTATTTAGCTGAACTGTCTTAGTGTTAACGGTCTCATTCATTACCAGTTTACCTGTTGCGTCATAAACATTTATGGTGTTGATGCTATTATCGGCAAGCTCAACATAAAGCAGATCAGTTGCCGGGTTAGGATACATCTTAGCAGCAAATGTATTGGCCTTTACCTGTTTTACATTAATCGGGTTGATCACAGACACAAAATTATCCATACAGAAGTAGGCAGGCGTATTCATGCCATTACCCCCTACCGTATCGGATGAATTGAGCTCAAACTCAAGGCTGTCGACCATGCCCAGCGGTAACAAGTTTACCCATGTCCAGGTATCGATCATGTAATCGTTCGCATTGTTCGCATCCCTGAAGTCGGCCAGGTAAAAATCAACTGTATCGGGTTTCAAGACCCCATTCCAATATCCTTTAACGGTAAGCCTGAACCAATCGGGATCATTACCTGTAGCCCCACCAAATTTCTTGGCGAATGCATCCCCGTCCCTCATGCTATTATAAGCAAAGGTGGAATTGGTGATGTAAAAGCCCACTACTGAATCGGGGGCAACAGGCGTAAACAACATACGTGTAGGTGCCGAGCCGTATTGCGAACACCATGCAACCGCATAATTTGATGAGTTATTATAACCGATAGCCGTTTTGGCAGCATATTGGTTTGCATAACCGCTGGTAATACTATCGGTCATGTTGGAATATGCAAAGCCATGGTCCCAGGTACCACCCCATGAGGTATCATAGATACAGGGGAAATGTGCCCCGCCATCGTTAAAGCCCACATCCTGCATGGGCATGGTGTAGTTGAGATAATAGGTATCGGCCTGTGCCAGGCTGAGGGTGTCGAAAGTGGCCACATAATATTGGGCCCGGGCTGTCATGCTCATGGCGACAGCAAGAATAGCAAGTAGCAGTGTACGCATATGTCAAATTGGTTTTTAAAACAATTTTCAAAATGCAGCCGCGGATAAATAAAACAGATAATGAATGAAGCATAAAGCTGGAAGCCGAGCCTGATCCTACCTGCGCTTTTTTTCCCGAAAGCAGCAATAAGTAATTTTGCATTGGCAGGTCTTCTGACTTACTTCACCTTTTGTGGCCTTCCCGTCATGATAACAGTGGCATTGAGGATACAAAAGGCTTTCTATGAAGCTTACAGCATCGGGTAATGTCCGGGATTCTCACCCGGTTCCCTTTTCATTCCTTAACAATTAAGGAAACCGTTGCAGGAGCAAAAGTAAAAATTCGAAAGTAAAAATTCAAAAAAATTATTTTGTTGCCATAATCCTCTGGCGCAAGGCTTCGTACAATATCATACCCGTGGCCACAGAAACATTAAGCGAATCGAAGGAAGCTGCCATAGGAATGCGCACCAGGTGATCGGCACGTTTGATGACATCTTTACTGATGCCAGTGTCTTCAGCGCCCATTACGATACATGAAGGTATGCTAAGGTCCGTTTCATATATGGGTATGCTTCCCTTCATTTGCGTACCTAATACCTGTATACCATTCAAACGCAGTATATCGACCGCCTGCGGCACCGAAGGAATGCGGCAGAGCATTATCTTATGTAAGGCGCCTGCCGATGTTTTTATGGCCTCCTCTGTAAGCGATGCTGATTGGGATGTGGGCAATATAAGGCCTTGTGCACCGCAACATAATGCTGAACGGGCAATGGCACCCACGTTACGAACATCGGTTACCCCGTCGAGCAAAACGAATAACGGCACCTGCCCTTCATCAACTACATATGTGATGGCTGTTTGCAGATCAATATAATTGATGAGGCCGGTCCATGCTACCACACCCTGATGCTGTGCTTTAGTGAAACTATTGAGCTTTTCAACCGGCACCTGGCTTATGGGAATATTGCGTTCACGGGCGATCTTTTTGATCTTGTTTATCTCATCGCCGGTAGCCGTGCGCAATAAAAATATCTTTTCGACAGCAGTACCCTGATCCAATGCTTCAAGCAATGGTTTGCGACCTATAATAAGCGGTAAAGGCTTAGCCCCTCTCATGCGATAAACCTACGACAAAAGCAGGAAAGTTCATTACAATGCAAGTGTTTGGTAAAAAATAACAAGCTTTCCCGGCACATTATGTATTTTGTGATTACAAAGCCAAATATTATGAGAATAAAAAATTTGCTCAGAACAGCATTATTGTCCTGTCTTTGTTTCTTTTCGTTCAAGATGAGCGGGCAGGAAACACAAAGCTATGCCGGCAATCATATTGTTATCAAATTCAAAACCACCTGTAAACCGCGCTATACAGTAAAGAACGGAGTGGCGCTGTTCTCCTCCCCTGTAGTGGATGAACTGAACAAAAAATATCATTGTGTGTCGGCAAGAAGGATAAATGCCGGCAGGAAAAGTACGACGGTTACCTATACCTATGTACTGGAGTTCAGTACCGACATTGATGTGCTGCAAGTGGTAAAGGACTATAATGGTACCGGCTGCCTGCAATATGCAGAGCCCGATTATAAAGGCAGTGCACAGGGAAGTACGAGCACCACACCTAATGATCCCAATTTTTCAACACAGTGGTCTTTATATAATAATGGCACATTCGGGCAGGATTCAGCAATTGCCGGAGCAGATATTAAAATGAAAGAAGCCTGGGACATAGAGACCGGCGACAGCAATGTGATCGTTGCCGTTACCGATTGCGGCATCAAACTGGATCACCCCGAATTTGCAGGGCGCATATGGGTGAACTATGCCGAGATACCCGGCAATGGTATAGACGATGACGGGAATGGCTATATAGATGATGTAAAAGGCTGGGACATGGCCTATAACGATAATGACCCCAGCGATGACTACGGGCATGGTACAAATGTGGCCAGCATTATAGGTGAGAACGGGAATAACAACGTGGGCTTTGCCGGCATGGACTGGCATTGCAAGATAATGGCTTTAAAAGTGCTGAACTCAAATGACGTGGGCTATTACACATGGTGGGCGGAAGCCATAACGTATGCGACAGATAACGGCGCTAAAGTGATCAACATGTCGCTGGGTGGCAATAATGCCTCAACCGTATTGCAGGACGCTATAGACTATGCACATAGCCATAATGTGACCGTGGTAGTGGCCATGGGAAATGGCAATAGTAATGCACCATCTTACCCCGGAGCCTGTAATAATGTGATAGCTGTAGGCGCTACCAATGCCCATGATTGCCGGGTGAACCCCTTTTTCTGGGGCGGCGGCAGCAATTACGGAACGAATATATCGGTAGTAGCACCCGGCAATTACATATACGGGCTTAACTATACCAACAATAACAATTATACCACTTACTGGGGCGGCACATCGCAAGCCACACCCCATGTGACCGGCCTTGTAGCCCTGCTGCTGGCACAAGACAACAGCAGGACCCCGGACCAACTCAAGCAAATAATAGAAGCTACCGCAGACGATATGGTAGGCAACCCAACTGAAGATACACCGGGCTGGGACCAGTATTATGGCCACGGCAGGATAAATGCCTATCGTGCACTTACTTACCATCCTGCAAGTGCATCGTCGATAACGAATAATAATAGAATAGAGCTACACCCGAACCCGAGCACCGGCATGGTATCGGTATATGCACCGGGCAATAACAGCCTTATCCATTATATAGTGACCAGCATTACGGGAACCACTATTTTGAATGGCATGTTTGCCACAAACAGCAGCCAGATAGACCTTTCGGCACAGGCAAAAGGGATATACATCATCAGGCTGAGCGGTAAAGACCTCAACTACGTTCAGCAAGAGCTAATAAAATAATAAAAGCCCGTGGTACAGACCACGGGCAATATTTTATCAACGCAATAAGCTCTTAAGCCATATTGTGGAAGACCTGCTGTACGTCATCATCTTCTTCGACACGGGCAATCAACTTCAATACGTCTTCGGCCTGATCTTCGCTTATTTCAACTGTATTGAGCGGTATCCATTCCACTTCGGAAGAGATAGGTGTAATGCCTTTTTCTTCGAGCGCCTTCTGCATATTGCCAAAGTCGTTAAAGCCTGAACGAACGATGATATTACCCTCGCTGTCTTCGCCAACTTCCTCCAGGCCGGCATCGATCAGTTCCAGTTCCATATCATCCATATTAAGGCCCTCAGGCTTTAATTTGAATACACCCACCTGCTTGAAGAGGAAGCCTACGGAACCACTATTACCCAATGTACCACCGCCCTTGTTGAAGTGCGAACGTACATTGGCAACCGTGCGTGTAGTGTTATCGGTGGCCGTAACTACCAATACAGCTATGCCATGGGGAGCATAGCCCTCATATATCACCTCATCGTAGTTACTGGTGTCTTTGCCCAATGCATTTTTGATCGCTGCCTCTATCCGGTCTTTGGGCATGTTCACAGACTTACCATTCTGTATAACACGGCGCAGTGCGGGGTTTGTAGTGGGATCGGGGCCACCTTTCTTTACAGCAATAGCTATCTCCTTACCAATACGGCTGAACTGTTTTGCCATACGGTCGTAGCGGGCAAACATGGTGGCTTTACGAACTTCAAATATCCTACCCATTTATAATGTGTTTATTTATTAATTCTATTCCGGGCGCAAAAATAAAGTTTTTGCGCTTATAGTTTAGGCACATAGATGAGAAATTTCTCTTCAAAGAAAGGTTCGGGAAAAATATCGTGTACCGACCATGCCTGTACTACCTTTTTTAAACCAGACTCATTTATCTCTTTCGTAAGATCTCCACCCTTAAGGCAGATAAGGCCATTGGGAAACTCATCGCTTTTTTGCCCTTTCCTGATGGCAGCATTTATCCAGTTCCATAGCTCAGCAAGGGGGGCCACAGCACGGGAAACCGCATAGTCGAAAGTACGGCCTTTTATCTCCTCTACCCTGCTGTGCACTGCTGTAACATTTTGCAAACCGATCGCAGCAGCCACTTCCTGTACCACTTTGATCTTTTTACCAATACTGTCGGTCAATAGAAATTCCACTTCCGGGAAGTATATGGCTAGGGGAATGCCGGGGAAGCCACCACCCGTACCAATATCCACCACCTGCGTACCCTTATCGAAGCCGCACATTGCTGCAATGGCCAACGAATGCAGCACATGTTTCTCATAGAGTGCATCAATATCCTTGCGTGAAATGACATTTATTTTTTCGTTCCATTCTTTATATAATGCTTCCAGTTGCTGCAATTGTCCCAGTTGCTTTTCGCTGAAATCATCGAAATATTTAAGGATTATGTCCACCGTGTTTTATTTTTAAATATGATATAGGGTGAGAGCACAAAGTTATACAGCATCCAGCCAAGGTCGAAGAAAGGCAAAGAAAATAATAAAGCTTCTTTAAGCTTTCGGGATGTAATGGCCATTATAGCCCAGTATAAAAGGCAGCGCAGCGACATGAGCCAAAGGGGGATATTCCAGTTGCCCAGGGCAATGAGCACGAAGAACAAGAGCCATATGAATGCATGTGATATTGCATATATCCCTAACAAGGTTTTAATTCTCCCTTTATAATATTTGCCCGTGGACATATGCCGTTGCTTCTGCAGCAGCCATTCCTGCCATGATGTTTTTGCAATGGTAGTGGTATAACTATGACTGTTATAAACTACTGCGGTATTACCGGCTGTTGCCGCTATGGCCATCAGTAGGTCATCATCGCCCGAGGGTACAGCATTCCAGGTTTCGGAAGCAGCCGCCTGTATAAAGATATCCTTTGCACAAGCCATATTGCGGCCAACAGCCATATATGGCAGACCTGCGAGGGTATATGTAGCCCCTTGCAGGAAGCTGTGCATTGTTTCCCAGCGTGTAAAAGCATTCAGCAGGCCTGCGGTCTTTGCATAACAGCCATATCCTACCACGATCTCCTTCCCGGCTCGCATTGGGGCAACCATATTTTGCAACCAATACTCATCAGCCGGTATACAGTCGGCATCTGTAAAAAGGACCGTGGCATTAGCAGCGTATTTGACGCCTTGTGCCAATGCGTATTTTTTACCTTTGAATGGCCGTGCTGCAGTTGCCTCTACGTGCACAGTCCATAAATTGTCATAACGCTGCTCCATAGCCTGTAATACCGTTGCCGTATCATCGGTGGAGGCATCATTTACAACAATTACCTCATACATAGTTTTCCCTGCCTCATTCGTGTATCTTTGCGCCAAAATAGCGGGCAGGTTTTGTTCCAGGCAGCGGGCCTCGTTCTTTGCACATATGATAACCGATACGGGATCGGCTGCGCTCTTAGTTGTTACCGGCTGTGTGGGAATGGTGAAGATGCGCGTAAAAAAATATAGTGCGTAGCCGCATTGTAACGTAATGCAGAGCACAAAGGACCAAAATAGAAGCGCAACGAACACCTGCACAAAATAACGCAATGACCTTTGAATTATTAGCAAAAGACGAATTATCGCAGGCAAGAGCAGGCCTTGTGACCACGGCCCACGGGCAAATAGAGACCCCCATCTTTATGCCCGTAGGCACACTGGGCAATGTGAAAGCCGTGATGCAGGAGCAGCTAAAGAAGGAAATAAAAGCACAGATCATACTGGGCAATACGTACCACCTGTACCTGAGGCCGGGCACCGAAGTGCTGGAGCAGGCCGGCGGCTTACATAAATTCAATGGCTGGGACCGGCCTTTGCTGACCGATAGCGGTGGCTACCAGGTATTTTCGCTTGCTGCAAACCGGAAGCTGAATGAAGAGGGGGCAATGTTCCAATCGCATATAGACGGATCGAAGCACCTGTTCACACCGGAGCGCGTAATGGACATACAACGCAGCATTGGCGCCGATATCATTATGGCATTTGACGAGTGCCCTCCTTACCCATCGGACTACAGCTATGCAAAAAAATCGATGGAACTGACCCACCGATGGCTCACAAGATGCGTGCAAAGAATGGCGGAGACAGAGCCCAAATATGGTTATGAGCAAACGCTATTCCCCATAGTACAGGGCAGTACTTTTAAAGACCTGAGACAAGCCTCTGCCGAATTTGCAGCGGCAATGGAGTGCGAGGGAAATGCCATAGGCGGACTATCGGTAGGCGAACCCGAGGAGATGATGTATGAAATGTGCGCCCTATGCTGCCAATACCTGCCACCTGAAAAGCCCCGGTACCTGATGGGTGTGGGCACCCCCTGGAACATACTGGAAAATATAGCGCTGGGAGTAGATATGTTTGACTGCGTGATGCCCACCCGCAACGGGAGAAACGGAATGCTCTTTACCAGCAAGGGCATCATAAATATTAAAAACAAAAAATGGGCTACCGACTTCAGCCCGATAGATGAAGGGCTGGACTGCCATACCAGCAACTATTATTCAAAAGCCTACCTGCGGCACCTGTTCGTAGCGGGTGAGATACTGGGTATGCAAATAGCCAGTATCCATAACCTTGCCTTCTACCTGCACCTGGTACGGCAGGCCAGGGAGCACATAGTAAAAGGCGACTATATGCAATGGAAAAAGGAAATGATACCGGTACTGCAGCAAAGAATGTAAAACAAGCTAAATACCTAAAGGAGGAATTCCCTGCATTATCTTTATAGTACGAAATGAAAAAACTGGATTGGTATATCGTTAAAAAGTTTCTTGGCACATTCTTCTTTGCCATCATGCTGCTGGCTATCATAGCCTGCGTGATAGACTATTCAGAAAAGGTGGAAGATTTTGTTTCGCATAAGGCCCCCCTTACGGCGGTCCTGAATTATTACAAAAATTTCATCCCGCATATATCTGCACTGCTTTTTCCGCTCTTTATCTTCATCGCTACGATCTTCTTTACTTCCAAGATGGCATATAAGTCTGAGATCATCGCCATCCTGGCATCGGGCACATCATTTCAGCGCTTTTTAAGACCTTATGTTATCGGCGGGAGCTTTTTATGCCTGCTGTCACTCGTGATCAATCACTATGTAGTACCGGTAGCCAATAAGCAACGCCTGGCCTTTGAAGACAGGTATGTGCACTCGGCCATAGTAGTATCGGACCAGAATGTGCACCTGCGGCTATCGAAAGACCTGTATGTATTCATGCAGCGCTATGACTATACCTCCAACACAGGATCGCACTTTACTGCTGAAAAAATAGACGGCACACAGCTAAAAGAAAAAATATCGGCAGAACGGGCAAGCTATGACAGCCTGAAAAAAATATGGACCCTATATGATGTAACCATCCGGAAAATGGACGGGGTAAATGAAAGCATGCAAAATGTGCCGGAAATGAAACAACAATACCCCTTTACCCCCAAGGACCTGGATGAAGACGATGCGATAAAAGAGGCCCTGACCACACCGGCCCTGAATAAATACATAGCCCGGGAAAAACTACGTGGCAGGGAAACGCTCAATTTTTACTACGTGGAGCGCGACCGGCGTACAGCACAACCATTTGCGGGTTTTATACTTTGTATAATAGGTGTATGTATTGCCAGCAGGAAGATACGCGGGGGTAGCGGCCTGCACCTGGCCATAGGAATAGTTATCAGCGCCATGTATATCATGTTCATGCAATTTTCCACTACTTTCTCCACCAAAGGCGGCCTAAACCCCTTACTGGCCGTTTGGATACCCAATTTCATATTCGGCGGGCTGGCCTATTACCTGTACCGGAAACAGATAAAATGATGAGGATCATTGCCTGAGCGTGTACACATTATCAATATTACACCTAATTATCTTTAATTTTAATATTGTTTAGACCAACCGTGTAACTACGGGCATACTTTTTTAGTGTTGATTGAAAAAAGTATAACTATGCGCGCAATATGGTCAGGGGCAATAGGCTTTGGATTGGTCAATATTCCCATCAGGATATTCAGTGCTACTGAAGAAAGTACGCTGGACCTGCATATGCTGGATAAACATGACCATGCCAATATCCGTTATGCCCGTATCAATAAAGATACCGGTGAAGAGGTGGCATGGAAAGACATTGTAAAGGGCTACATGGTAGAAGATAAATATGTAGTGCTGGAAGATGATGATTTTGAAAAAGCGAGCCCGGAAAAGAGTAAAATGATCGCTATAGAAGAATTTGTGAATGAGGCCATCATACACCCGATGTATTATGAAACTCCTTATTACCTGGAACCTGCCAAGGGGGGTGAACACGCTTATGCATTGCTGCGTGAAGCACTGAAAGAAACAGGCCGCGTGGCACTGGGCCGATACGTAATGAGGACCAAAGAAAACTTCTGTATGCTGAAAGCGGAGACGGATATGCTCTTATTGCTCCGGCTTCGCTTCCCCGAAGAGATAAGGGAATATAGCGACCTGAACATACCATCGACCCATGTAAGTATAAAGCCTGCCGAGCTTAAAATGGCTGTAAGCCTTATTAAACAACTGACACCCAAGAAATTCGACATCAGCAAGTATAAGGACACTTATGATGCGGAACTGATGAAACTCATAAAACAAAAAGCAAAAGGCAAGAAGGTGAGCCAACCTAAGTTCAAGATCGTGCGCAACAAGTCGAAAGACCTGATGGCACAACTGAAGGAAAGCCTGGAGCACAATAAAAGCAGCCACAAAAAAGCATCGTAATGAGCCTGAGCACCTATAAAAAGAAACGCAACTTCAAAGACACTCCTGAGCCCGAAGGTAAAGGCAGTAAAAAAGCAGGCAAGCTGATCTTCGTGGTTCAGCGCCACCATGCCTCGCACCTGCACTATGATTTCAGGCTGGAATTGGCTGGAACCTTAAAGAGTTGGGCCGTGCCCAAGGGGCCATCGCTCAACCCTAAGGATAAAAGGCTGGCCATGATGGTAGAAGATCACCCCATAGACTATGCAGGCTTTGAAGGAGATATACCGGCTGGCAATTACGGGGCTGGCCATGTAGATATATGGGACCACGGCACTTATGAACCAATAGATGAAGACGGTAACCTCATAACGGATAAAGAGTTTGCCGCCGACCTGCATAAAGGCAGTATCAAATTCAGGATGAAAGGCAGGAAGCTGAAAGGAGATTTTGCACTGGTAAAACTGAAAAAGGATGAAAAAAGCTGGCTGCTGATCAAGCACCGCGACAAGTATGCTACTGATGAGGATTATAACAGTGAGGACTACGCAAAAAAGAGTTCGCTGGAATATACCGCTATGCGCAATGCCGGCAGGAAGACTGCTGCCAAAGCGATAAAAAAAAAAGTAATGCCGGGTAAAAGTCTGCACATAGATGCCGATAAAAAGTTCAAAGACTTTATAGTGCCCATGATGGCCAAGCTTTATGACAAAGCTTTTGACGACCCCAAGTGGATATTTGAAATAAAGTGGGATGGTTACCGGGCCATTGCAGATATTAAGGGCACCAAAACCAGACTGTATTCAAGAAACGGATTATCCTTTGCCAATAAATACCCCACCGTATTTGAGGCGCTAAGAAAAATAAAAAAGAAGCTGGTACTGGACGGAGAGATCGTGGCCCTTGACGAACAGGGCATGCCCAACTTCCAGTTATTACAACAATATGGGGAGCGCGATGATGTGCCCCTGGTTTACTATGTTTTCGACTGCCTTTATGTGAACGGGAAAAGCATAGAAAACAAGCCTCTTCTTGAACGTAAAAAGCTATTAAAAGAGCTTTTACCGGAAAATGATGTGATCATATTCTGCGATCATATTGAGGGCAAAGGCAAGGAATTCTTTAAATTGATGAAGCAACGGGGGCTTGAAGGAATGATCGCCAAAAGGGCCGCAAGCAGTTATCATGAGAACAGCCGGAGTGATGAATGGCTTAAGGTAAAGCAGGTACAAAGCGAAGAGGCCATTATAGCAGGGTACACGGAACCCCGAAACTCACGTAAATATTTTGGAGCCCTGGTATTGGGCATGTATAAAAAGGGTAAGCTCACTTACATAGGACATACAGGAACGGGGTTCGACCAAAAGGCCTTAAAATATGTCTATGATACTATGCAGGAATACAAAAGCAGGGAATCGCCTTTTGATAAAAAAATACCCGTAAATGGAAAAGTAACCTGGTTGCAGCCTGAACTTGTGTGCAATGTGAAGTATAGTGAAGTAACACAGGGCGGGCACCTAAGGCATCCTGTATTCATGGGACTGAGGATAGATAAAGAAACTGCAGAAGTGAGTGCAGAAGCCCAAAATATAAGATCACAAACAAATGTTCATTCCGAAAGCGAGCATATGGACCAGACAAAAACTATTGGCGGCAATAAGGTGCAATTAACCCACCTGGACAAAATATACTGGCCGGGAGCAGGATATACCAAGGGTGATATGATCGATTATTACAGCAAAGTGTACCGGTACATCAATAAATATTTAAAAGACAGGCCAGAGTCGCTAAGGCGTAACCCTAACGGTATAAGTGATGAAGGCTTCTTTCATAAAGATGCGGGCGATGCTGCACCTGAGTGGGCGGATACCTACAAAATGTGGTCGGAAAGCTCGAATAAGGAGATCAACTACATAGTGTGCAACAATAAGGCTACCCTGCTCTACTTAGCCAATCTTGGGTGCATTGAGCTTAACCCATGGAATTCGCGTACAGGATCGGTGGACCATCCTGATTACCTCGTGATCGATATCGACCCTTCCGAGAAGAACAGTTTTGACCAGGTGGTAGATACGGCCCTAATGGTAAAGGAAATAATGGATAAGGGTGGTTGTAAATGTTATTGTAAGACATCGGGAGCTACTGGCCTGCATGTATATGTGCCATTGGGAGCTAAATATGATTATACACAGGCTAGAGACTTTGCGCATACCATTGCAATGCTCAGCCATGAGCAATTACCGGATTTCACCAGCCTTGAGCGCTCATTGAGTAAACGGGGCAAAGACAAGATATATATCGACTACCTGCAAAACAGGCCGGGACAAACCCTGGCATGTGCTTATAGCCTGCGGCCAAAAGCAGGAGCCCCTGTATCCACTCCGCTCGACTGGAAAGAGGTAAAACATGGATTGACACCCACAGACTTCAATATGAATAACATCTTAAAAAGGCTGGAGAAAAAGGGCGATATCTTTTCACCCGTATTAGGTAAAGGGATAGACATGATAAAGGTGCTCAATAAACTTGGCGCATAAAAAGCAGCTGCAACATTATTTTAACAATCAACTTTTTGAGTTTGGCATTGCCTTTGACTTACATGCTTTAACTAAAACAAATAGTTATGAAAAGCAAGATAATCGTAGGGGCCCTGCTTGTAGCACTTTGTGCTATGGGTACCAGCAATGAAAGCATGGCAAAGGGGATGAAAGTAAAGGTTAGCAAGCAAATGCCCATGAGGAAGCAGGTAAAAGTAAAGATGGTCAAAACCAAATATGCATACAACAACCGTAACAAACGCGAGATGTTGCGCGAGCAGCCACGTATGGTATGGGTACCGGCACACTGGGAATATAATACCAATAAGAAACGCAGTTGGAGAACGGGCTATTACAGGCGTGGATAAGATGTGGAGAACACCGAATTAAGCAATCAATTGTATCAATTAATCACTAACTTTAATAAAACAACAAGCGTTTATGAAAACAAGGATCATATTAATGCTGTTCTTAGCCCTGTTCACTTTTTCGGGTATCAGCAGCAATGCCGCCGTGGTGAAGAAAGTAAAAACAGTAAACAGTAAAGTTACAGCCATGCCGGGGCGCCATCACCGCCCGCATGTATATCAAAAGGGGCCACACAGGTGGCACCGCATGCACCGCAGGCATGCACATGAACGCGTACGCCGGCACCATATGCGCCATGAGCACCATAAGGTGGTAAGGCATCGCAGGCATCGTTAATTTGCAAGAAAAAAATGATAACTATAAAAAGCGTCCTGAAGGACGCTTTTTATTATGCTTCTCTATTATTACATACAGTTTAAAGATGATGCAGGCCATAATTGCTATTATAAGGGTGCTGTGACAATAGTACAATAATCCGGGTGTTTATAAATAAATAAAGGGCTGTTCGCAAAGAAGTGCAGACCTTTGTTCTTCATGTTTCATAATAAATAATGCATATCTCAGTATTTTAATTGATTAAAGTGTATGTAAATTTATATGTATTGAGAATTAGCGCAATTAATATTTTTATTTAATAAATTTGGGTGATACCCTTTTTAACCAATAGTTACTCAACCACTTAAACTGCCTTAAAATGAAACCCATATCGATACTTTTACTCATTACATTTTTATTTTCGTTTAGCAGGGCCGGCGCACAAGGAGAAAATAACATCTGGTGCTTTGGAGAGCACCAGGGACTTAACTTTAATATTCCGGGGCCTCCAACCTTATATCCAACTGCTATATTTTCACAAAGGGGCAATTCAGCTGTATGCAACGCTACAGGCAACTTGTTATTCTATAGTAGCGGAACAACAGTATGGGACAGGAACAACGTGGTAATGCCTAATGGAAATTCATTGAATGGCGGAACACTTATTACACAGGGATCCGCAATTATACAATCATTCACAAACCCAGACCTGTATTATCTTTTTCACATTTCTACAGCAGGTAAGCTATATTACTCGATAGTAGATATGACTTTGAATTTTGGATTAGGTGCTGTCGTAACCGGGCAAAAAAACATCCTGCTAGATAGCTTAGTATCAGAAAAAATGCAGATAGCCAATGGTTTTAACCGGAAATGGTTATTAGTACATGCAAAATCCAGTAACGAATTCCATGCATTTAAAATAGATCAAACAGGTATATCAGCCCCTGTAATCTCAAATTCCGGATTCTATAATACAGCGGATGCGTATAAAGTTGGAGAAATGAAATTCTCACCGGATTATTCAAGAGTAGTATTAGCAAATTATAACAACAAAACGGTTGAATTACATTCCTTCAACAATATTACCGGGCTTGTTGCCAATGCCCAGCTTTTGGATACAGGGGTGAGCTTTTACGGTGCAAGTTTTTCACCTGATGGGAGCAAGTTATACACCGGGAATAATGCCGGCGCAGGCGGATTATATCAATATGACTTTACTTACCCTTTTTTACCAATCATACAAGCCTCAAAAATAACTATAGTAAGTTCTAAGATGGGAGGAATGAGAATTGGGCCGGATCAAAAAATATACCTGACCATACCCTATTCATATCTCTGCGTTATCGACCAACCCAATATAGCAGGCCCTGCCTGTAACTATTCTATCTTATTCGGTCCATATCCAAAAGGGAATGCATTTGAAACCGACCTTGGCAGCCCGTTCATCCCAAGTTGTATCGCTACAGGCGGGTCTATACACCAGGATACAACTTTGTGTTTTGGCCCCGGCCCCCAGACCCTTGCAGCACCTGCCGGTTACAGCGGCTACATGTGGAGCGATAATACCACGCTGCCAACAGATACTTTTTCGGGCCCGGGAACTAAATGGGTGATCTGTTATAACAATTGCGATATGCTCGTAGATACTTTTCATGTTACGGGCTCATTTTTAAATAATGTTGCCACAGCAGCGACGGATACAACTGTATGTTTTTATAATAACATACCTATTGTATCGGCTCCAACAGGATACACTAATTATTTATGGAGCGATGGAACAACTTTATCAGTAGATACATTCAATACTCCCGGAACAAAATGGGTTACCGCTTATTCAGGCTGCGACATACTGGTCGATACCATAACCATCCTTCCGATGCCGGTAGTTACCAATACCATGGTCACAGATACATCGGTATGTATCTTAGACAATACGATCACCATGTATGCACCTGCTGGTTATGCCCATTATGCCTGGAGTGATGGAACAAATGCAACCAGCGATACTTTCCGGAAAGCGGGGATCAAATGGGTTGAAGCATATACATCCTGTGATATACTGGTGGACACTATAAAAGTAGATACGATACCTGTTATTACAACAATTGCATCATTTGACACTACGGCATGCCTTGTGAATAATGTACCCATAATATTATCAGCTGTGCCGGGCTATACGACTTATCGCTGGAGTGACAATCAAACTACACTGACCGACCCGTTCTATTTTGCTACAACAAAATGGGTGCATGGTTACGATTACGGCACATGCCGTTTACTCCTGGACACAGTAACACTGCACGCAGAGCCGGTGGTCAATTCCATACATGTGATTGATACCGCTCTATGCTTTGCAAATAATATACCGGTATTAACCGCAGCGGGAGGATATACTTTTTATCAGTGGAGTGATAATACCTTACTGCAGACAGACACGATAGGGCAACCCGGTACAAAATGGGTGAAAGGGCATACGGATTTTTGTCATACATTCACAGATACCTTTAAAGTTGTTGCAGCCTCCAATGATACTACCACTATAGTTACCGATACTACCCTATGCCTGATCAATAACATTCCAATATTATCAGCACCAAATGGTTATACAAATTATCTATGGAGTGATGGATTTATGCAACAAGCAGATACTTTCACACAACCGGGTACAAAATGGGTAATTTCCCAATTACACTGTGACTTAAGGATTGATACGTTCATTGTTCACCAGGGCTATGACACTACATTTGCTACAATTGACACCACCCTATGTGTGGCCTATATACCAAGGGTAGTTGCTGCGCCGCCGGGCTATTTGTCTTATTTATGGAGTGATGGCATAACACAACAAGCCGATACCTTTTTTGCCACAACTACAAAAACGGTAATTGCACAAAATGGCTGCAATATCTATTCAGGCATTGTGAACTTTACAGCTGTTGATATCCCACAGGACTCTATATTTGTAAGTACAAATGATTCTACAACATGCTTTGAGTCTACGGCCTCTATAATATTATCGGCACCCGGAGGCTATACCGATTATTTGTGGAATGATGGTGTGCCACTTCAGTCCAATACTTTTAACGGCCCGGGTACCAAATGGGTATATGCTCAAAGCGGCTGCCTGATGCTGGTAGATACCTTCCATGTGTATTCTATGGCTACTGATACAACTATAAAATACCTGGATACAACAGTATGCTTTAGCAAAGAAGTGACCTTTACCGCCCCCGCGGGGTACCTTACCTATTTATGGAATAATGGTAACAGTACACCGGTTAATACGATATCACAAAACTCAGTAAGCTGGGTGAACATGCATAAAGCATGTGCCGAAGAAATAGATACATTTAAAACAAGGCTTGTAGATAGCCTGCAGGTATCGCTCGGTAATGATACATTCCTGTGTGCCGGCGATGCGATATCGTTGAACGCAAGTTCCGTGTATAACGATGCAGCCTACCTTTGGCAGGATAATAGCACTGCCAGTACCTATACGATAACCAAAGCAGGACATTATTATGTGAAAATAAGCGTAGGCCCGTGCGTAGTAAGCGATACGATACAGGTGCATGAGAAAACGCTGGTCATAGACCTGGGTAATGGTAAAGCACCTTGCGGGTCGGATGAATTGATATTGGATGCGGGAATAGATAATGCAAGTTACTCCTGGCAGGATGGCAGTACCGGAAAGACATTCCGGGCAACATCGAATGGTAAATACGTAGTACGTGTAACAGAAGGAAGTTGTACTGCAACCGCTTCTGTAGATGTCGCATTCGGAGCCTGTGATTGCATAGTGTATATACCTGATGCATTCAGTCCTAATAACGACGGACGCAATGACCTTTTCGGCCCATATATAAGCTGCCCGGTAAATGGCTTTGAATTCAGGATATATAATCGCTGGGGTAACCTGGTATTCCATACCCAAAACTTAAGTGAACGCTGGAAAGGCGATATTAGTGGTACGATACAGGACAATGACCTGTTCTATTATTATATACAGTTTAAAGATGATGCAGGCCATAACTATTATTATAAAGGTGATGTTACTATTGTACAATAGTATTCAGCCTGAACAAGGATCTAATTAAAAAAGCCCCGGTTATACCGGGGCTTAATATTATACTTGATTATTCAATTCATATCTTCCAGCTCTTATTTTGGAAACGCTCACTAACAAAGATGTCTTTGCTACCGGGCGTATATTTATAAAAACCTTCCCCCGATTTAACACCGAGATATCCTGCCTGTACCATATTGGCCAGTAATGTAGCAGGGGCATATTTTTGATTGCCGAAGCCCATATGCAACACGTTCATAATAGAATAACAGGTATCCAGCCCAATAAAATCGGCCAGTTGCAGTGGCCCCATCGGGTGTGCCATACCGAGTTTCATAATAGTATCGATCTCAGTAACACCGGCTACACCTTCCTGCAATGCGAGGATGGCTTCATTTATCAACGGCATGAGGATGCGGTTCGAAATGAAACCGGGATAGTCATTAACAATACAGGGCACTTTACCCATATATTCGGAAAGGTGATAAACAATATCGGTGACTTCTTTTTCTGTAGCATAGCCATTAATGATCTCGACGAGTTTCATCACGGGTACGGGATTCATAAAGTGCATACCGATAACCTTCCCCGGACGCTGCGTGTAGGAACCAATACGCGTAATGGAAATAGAAGAGGTATTGGTGGCCAGTATAGTATGCGCAGGGCACATCTTATCCAGGTCCTGGAATATCTTAATTTTAAGATCGATATTCTCTGTAGCAGCTTCAATAACAATATCGGCGTCCTTTACAGCCTCCGCAAGATCAGTATGTGTAGTAATGCGGGCCAGTGCTGCCTGCTTTGTCTCTTCGGTAAGCACATTTTTCGCCACCTGGCGATCCATATTCTTGCCAATGGTAGCTAAAGCCTTGTCAAGTGCAGCTTGTTTAATATCCATCATGTGCACTTCAAACCCGCTTTGTGCGAATACATGGCAAATACCATTACCCATGGTACCTGAACCGATAACTGTCACTACCTTTAACTGCTGTAACATGTTCTTGATTTTTTCATCCAGTCCCGCCGTCTCCAGCTTTACCGGATTTTGTTCTTTTGTTGTGATCATTTGAAAATATTTTTAAACGTGCGTAAGTTAAGATTTTCTTAATAAAAAATACCGGAAAAGGTAACATAGAAGCTTTTCAAATCATATGCAGAAACTTATTGAATAAATGAGCTTGCATGAAAAATTTTTAAGAAAGATTTTAGGGATTATCCCCCGTGCCGGAATCTTTATAAAAGCTGAAATGATTACATTTGATAAGCATAGCGGGGCACCGCAGGGCCCCTACCTTATATGAATATACAACGCGCTACACCCATAAATGAATTATTAGCAAGGCTTATATTCCTGATATTACCCACGGCACTTGTCTGCTACTTCCTGCTATGGAATGCCCATGACTATTTTGGGATTATTGGCGACCTGCATACGGGTTTATTCTCTTTTCTGCCGGCACAGGCGAATATGACCGTAGAACTAAGCCTTTTTGTTACAGCAGGCATGGCAGCGAGTGCGATCATCTATTCGCTACGCTTCAGGTTCCTGCCTGTCTTTGCAGCATTACTGTTTGTATTGTATCTCGTATACAAAGGATTGGATTCCCTGCCGGGAGGCGAATTTGATGCTTTCTTTATCTCGGTACAGTTCAGAACCTTTTCTATCCTGTTCATCACCGGCTGGCTATTAGGATGGGGCTTTACCCGGCTCAGGTATTGGGCCGTTTTTATATCGGCAGTACTGCTGTGCTCCTGTATATACCTGATCGCTAAAGCAAACACCGATACGGTAAATAACCTGCTGGGCACCTTTAGTCCTGCCCTGCTCTACTCTGTGTATATCATTTTCACATCAGAGCAGATCTATAATTATAAAGACAAGTCCCAGAAATTCTGGTGGTTTCTCAGCAGGCGCATTATTGTCTTTGGTTTGCTGGCAGTCTTTATACTAGGCGGTATAGTTTACCTGATGCGGGGTGAAATAAAGGATACCGTAGCCAACTACGGCGGCGGCGGTAAAGAGGGTAAAAACAGTATGCTGAAAAAGAATAAGGACGGCACCTTTGACCTGGAAGATTATGCCCGGCTACGGAGCAGCCTGGGCCGGAGCAACGAGCTGCTTTTTTGCGCACATATTGATAACTATTTCCCAAATTCAGATGTACCCAATCCCTTGTACCTTACTGCATTTTACTATACTAAATTCGATACGCTTACCGAGACCTTTGAACGTGATTCTGCCATACCCTACAATGATCTCTTTGAACCCGATCCTGCAAGTATCCCTTTATTCTCCACTAAAACAGATTCAAGCGTCATAAAGAACAGCCTATCGAACAGGCTGCGAAAAAATGTAGATATAGAAGTCTATACTCAAAAGCTAAGTCCTAATACTTACCTGGCGCCCAACGTGGGATACTTTGTGCAGCCCATAACGGTAGAAAAAGATTTCAGGGAGGAATTTAAGACCGCATTCAGGGCAAGAAGCTATGTCTCTGAACTGAACAGTGCCTATTTTGTATATAATGCACAGGACCCGCAATTGAAAAAATTCCAGGCGCAGCGCTTCGAGGTACTCAGAACCGCACCGGGATATGAGGGGACTGATAAGAAGTTCATGCAGTATTATACTTATATGCCTTCCGATGCCAAATTCAAGGCCATATCGGACCTGGCCCATAAAGTGACTGCAAAGGCGGATAAGCCTGTGGACAAAGTTCTGGCCATACGGGATTATTTCCTGTCAAAAGATGAGAACGGTGAGGCATTATATAAATACACCGATAATCCCGGTGTACCTGATATACCCAGTGCATCCAAGCTTATGTATTTCCTTTTTGAAAATCATAAAGGATATTGTGCCTATTATGCCGGTGCCACTTTATTCATGCTACGTTCGCTTGGTATCCCCTCACGCATTGCAGTAGGTTTTTTAACTGTGGACCGTAGCGGAAATAAGAATAAGGGCTGGTACTGGTATTATGCCGACCAGGCCCATGCATGGGTACAGGTATACTTCCCCGGTTTTGGCTGGCTCGACTTCGATACGACAGTAGGGAACGCCGATGCCCGTGAAGCACCTAAGCCCGATGGCACCCCACCTATGCAACCTCCTAAAGCCTGGCTTGCAGCAGATGGTGTGATCGACAATGTAGATACTGCAAAGAAGTTAATGGTAATGAAGGTGCGGCATATGGTATTTCATGACCGGGACTATAAACTGGCAACACCGATAGCTGTAACCATGGATATGAAAATAGCCACGGTGCAGCGCGACAGTATAGCGGTACCGCTTGCCAGCATAAAGGCCGGGGAAGAGGCTACTGCAGTATCATATGCCGATGCGATGAAAAAAATGGAAGCCCGGAATAATGAAAGCGGTGCTGATATCATAAAACGCTTCCCCAATCCTACCCCTATAGATGAAGTGTACCTGAAGCGGAAAGACACGGAAAAGCCCAAAGATAAGCAGCAAACGACCCAGCGGGAAAAACCGCTGCCGGTGAAAGCTATATTATGGGCAGCTATAGGTATTGTGGCTGTACTCTTCCTGCTATTTATGCTGCTGCCCAATATGGTAATGTGGTATTATAAAGCCCGGCATAATGCATCCAAAACAGCAGGCGCCAAAGCTTACTGGGCATATCGCTGTGCCAGCTTTTACCTGCATCAATGCGGTATATTCAAAGCTGAACTTACGCCCATGCAATTTGCTCAACAGGTAGTTGACCCAAGATTGGGAACAACATTTACAACATTTATGAACATATATTTAAAACAAAAATATTCAAAACAAGCCCTGACAGACAATGAGGCCACGCAGGTAAATAAATTTTTGCGGTCATTCCTGGGGCAGTCAAAAAAGAACATTGCCTTTAAGACCCGTTTTGCCGGCTTCCTGAACCCACTACGTACAATAAGTTTTTTCGGCAACTACCCATGAAATGGGAGTAGGATCAAAAGGTAAAGTTTTCCACAAAATTATATAGCTGTTGGGATAGAATATAAATTTGATGCATTAACCTCACCATGTGAAAGCAAAGAGTTTACTGGACTTACAGGAATACTTTCATAATGAACTTGTTTGCGCCCAATATTTGGAGCAAATGAGGTGGGATGGCAAGCCTCTTTGCCCCCATTGCGGCTCTGAGCATCATTATAGGACCACTACCAGGTTTAAGAATCCGGCCTTAAAAGATTATAAAGACTTTCTCTGCAAGGCTTGTGGCAAGAAATATACGGTGATCACCGGTACCATATACGAGTGCTCCAAGGTTAGCCTGAGAACATGGCTATTGGCTGAATACCTGATCGCCAACCATAAGAAGGGGATCAGTTCCCTACAGCTGGCCAGGGACTTAGGGGTTACTCAAAATACTGCCTGGTTCATCCTGCACAGGATCCGGGCCAGCTTCAAAGAGGACCATGAGGAAAAGCTAACGGGTATCACGCAGATCGATGAAACATTCGTGGGCGGAAAGAACAAAAACCGCCATTACGACAAGAAAGTTAAGTATGTAGGGCGTGAGCCCTCCCGTGTGGACAAAACGCCTGTAATGGGGCTGTTAAACTATGGGAAGGTGCGGTTATTCGCTGTAAAGGACACCAGCTATGACGAGCTGCGGGGGGTGATCAACAGGAACATTGAGTTGCGAAGCATCATAATAAGCGACGATCTGTATTCCTATAGAACATTGGGGGAATCCTATATGCACTTTATTGTACGGCACAGTGCCAAACGGTACCGGAGTAAAGAGGGCTTTTCCACTAATGGCATTGAGAATGTCTGGTCCATTTTAAAACGGGGCATTATTGGGATCTATCATTACGTAAGCAGGAAGCATCTGCAGCGGTACTGTGATGAATTTGCCTACCGCTTCAATACATTATCGCTTACAGTGGTCGAACGGTTTGAAGATGCTATACGACGATGTGGTAATGCGCGTCTGACATACAAAGTTTTGATTAGCTAAAATTACTACCTTTACAGTATGCCTGAAATTCAAGCGGCCATAAAAAATAAAGTAAGTTTAAAAGACTTCTATAGTTCTTATGTCATTGATTTGGGATTTACACCAATAGGCCCCAATGGAGAAGGTGGCTATAGTATTAAAAAGAGTGATCGTGTTTTATATATCAGCTCACTAAAAAACGAAAATATTTTTTCAGCTCACATAACTTCAGACGCAGAGGATGGCGATTTAAAAGTGGTTAATTCAGGCATTGTCGTTAATACAGAAGATCAAATAAAATTCCTGTTTGAAAACACGATATTAATCAAGTTGCTCTCTAACGGCAGAAATTAGCCGATCCATACTAAATGTTATTTCAATTTTACCATCGTTAAACGCTGCTGATTTTCTTTTATCCCCTCTATAGTATCTGGCCGATCTAAGATTTTCTATCGCTGTTTTAATATTATTAATGTGCATTTGATATCCTTGGCAAAGAGGTTCAAACTTCGACAATAACACTTCCGCTTTATCAGATAATTCCTTTAAAGAATCCTCATTGAAATATCGAGCATCCTGAATACTACGGTAGTAGGTAATTAACCCAATAAATATCTTTTCGTCCATACAATGGCTTTACCACATAAAGATAAGCTCTTTATGTTTTACCTGTAAATAGTCCCCTTAGGCGTCGGTTTCAGGTAAAAGGAACACTGATCGTACATCGTGGACACAAGGCGCCCCTGGTGCTTGTCATAACGCAGGAAATCGCTGTTTTTGACCATGGAGATATCCCGGACAGCGAAATCATTGCTGATATGCTGCTCACTGGCAAAACTCTCCGTAGTAGAATAAGTAATAAAATTCCTGAACGATAGCACCGGGCTACCCAACAACACCCGTTCTGTGGTTAAGCCATTTACCTTCTCTGTATAGGGCTGCACATCCTTTAACCTGGTATAATCGTAATCAGTGAGCCTATAGAACCGGCGCTCGATATGAGCATGAGGCGGCAGGAAAGTAACCCGTTCCAGCTTTGTGGTGACAGCTGAGCCGGCAGCAAACCCAAGACTGCCCAAAGCATCGTCATAGGACGCATCAATGGCCCTGTAGCTGCTAACGCTTTGCTCTGAGTAATACGATATCACCCGGCTATCTAAGATCTCAGAAGATTTTTTCCAGTCGATATAAAGAGGAATATCCAGTTTATTCCTGATCAGGAACGACATAGTACCCTTCTGGTCCCAAAACAGGTACACGATCATTAAAGAATCATTTTCAAAGACATACAGGCTGTGATCAACACGGATGCCGGAGCTAACCGGCTTGGGGTGAAGGACCTGGATATAAGAGCTGCAGGCAGACAAAGACAGCACCAGCACAAAGGCCAGTGTAGTAAGCAAATGTTTCATGATTGGAGATTTTGAACATTATTGGTTATTAAAAAAAATGAGCGTAACTGAAATTCTTTCACCGTTCAAGGCTCTCCAAAGCCTCCCAATGCAAAAGACACAGCTACGCCCTTACCAGGCGCATCATAGTCATTCGTTGCATTGGGGTTTAAATTTGGAGATTTAGAACGGCAACTAATGATACAATACGAACTAACTTATCATATCTTCAAACCGGATTTTAACTAAAATCCGGGGCTATAAAATTACCCCAATATAAAGAGAAGTTCTTTATATTTTGTAAATTTGACCTTGAAAATACGCCCATGAAACCGGAAAGGAAAAAGAGCAAGAAGAAAAGACCTAACAAGTACGAAGAAAAGCTCGTAGTGAATATGACTTTTGAGGAACTGGTAAAGCACACCCTTAAAACAAGGCCCCCCAAAGCATCCTGATTTTTCCTACTTTTACTTTTCAAAATTTTCGCTACTCCCATTTCATGGGTAGTTGCCGTTTTTTCGTAATGCCTGAAGATGATGAACAGGCATGACAAAGAGTAATATGATCAGTATAAAAACACGCTTAAGCTGTTAAAACTTATACATATGCCCGGCATGTCTTTACCCGGCTTGTTAATTTTTATAGCTTTGCAGCATAAATAAAGAGCAATAACAATAATGAAACGTTCTGTGCGCATTTTATGGAGAGTATTCTGGGCAGGTGTTATTCTCTTTAATTTACTGATCTTGCTGATAAACCTTGGCTTGCTGGGTTATATGCCTTCAATGGATGAACTTGAAAACCCAAGCAGTGCATTATCGTCTGATGTTTATGCAGCAGATGGAACGCTCATAGGACGCTATTATGTGCAGGACAGATCGACCAGCAAATACCAGGAGATATCGGAAAATGTCTTCCACGCTTTACTGGCCACTGAAGATGCCCGCTTTTACGAACACTCGGGAATAGACCCTGTAGCTACAGCTGCCATACCTTTTTATGTACTTACTGGTAAAAGGCGTGGTTCATCTACCATCACGCAGCAATTGGCAAAAAACCTCTTCCCCCGTAAGAACGAAAATGTGTTTACGCTACCCTTCATAAAGCTCAAGGAATGGGTAATGGCCGTAAAACTGGAACGGAACCTTACAAAGAACGAAATCATTACCCTGTACCTGAACACCGTACCCTTTGGTGATAACGTTTATGGCATACGTAATGCCTCGCTTACTTTTTATAACAAAACACCTGATAAGGTTTCCGTTGATGAAGCTGCGATGCTCGTGGGTATGCTTAAGGGCAATACCCTGTACAACCCACGCAGGAACCCTAATAATGCACTGAAACGGCGCAATGTAGTGATATCGAATATGGAAGACCACGGGTACATTTCAGCACAACAGGCTGAAGACCTGATGAAAAAACCCATTGCACTTGATTATCATAAACTCGACTATCATGTGGGCCTCGCTCCTTACTTCAGGCAGGTGCTTGAACAACAGGTAGATAGCATATGCAGTACCATAAAGAAACCTGATGGCACCAAATACAACATTTTTAAAGATGGTTTGAAAATATATACCACTATAGATGTGCGTATGCAACGCTATGCCGAAGCTGCTGTGGAAGAACATATGGCCTCGCTGGAAAAGCTGTTCCTATCCCAAAGGGGCTACAATGATGGTTCGGTATGGGACAAGAATAAAGAGATACAAAACGTATTGAAGCGGGGCATCAAAGACTGCGAACGGTACCAATCGATGAAGGAGCAGGGAATGAAGGAAGCAGACATCATGACTGAAATGCGAAAACCAGTGAAAATGAAGGTATTCGCCTGGAACAAAAATCACTACAAGGATACTGTAATGAGCCCTATCGATTCTATAAAATACATGAAGTTATTCCTGCAATCGGGCTTCCTGGTCATGGATCCGCACAACGGGAATGTAAAGGCATGGGTTGGAGGTATTGACCATACGTACTTCCAGTTCGACCATGTGAATGAACATACCAAAAGGCAGGTGGGCTCTACCATAAAGCCACTTCTTTACTGCCTTGCCATAGATAATGGATTTTCACCATGCGGCACGGTTTCTACAATGCCACAGGAATTTCCTGAAATGAAAAAACCTTATGATGCCGGTGGTTCCAAATACGAGGAATTACCGATGAAAACAGCCCTTGCATTATCTGTCAATAATGCGGCATTATATATACTCAAACAAGTGGGTGTTAATGCTTTTGTCGATTTTGTGCATAAGTGCGGTATCAACAGTACGGTAGAGAAGTTTCCTTCATCAGCATTGGGCAGTTCCGACATCTCGCTGTTTGAAATGGTAGGCGCTTACAGTATGTTCCCTAATGAGGGTATTAATTCGCAGCCCATGTTCATTACCCGGATAGAAGATAAGAACGGTATGCTGCTCCGTAACTTTACCCCTGTGCAAAAAGAGATCATTAATGCCAATACGGCCTTTAAAATGGTGAATATGATGCGCGGCGTAATAGATCACGGTACTGGTCGCCGTATGCGCTTTATGTATAATGTGCAGGCCGATGTGGCCGGTAAGACCGGTACTACAAACAGCCAGGCCGACGCATGGTTCATTGGCTACACCCCGCAATTGCTGGCAGGAGCCTGGGTAGGCTGTGATGACCGTGTATTCCGCTTTGCCAGCGAGCGTCTTGGTCAAGGCTCTGCAGCTGCTCTGCCTATCTGGGCCATATTCATCAAAAAGTGCTATGCCGACCCTTCTCTAGGCATAGACCCGAATATCCGGTTTAAAGAACCTGAAGGCTTTAACGATTGTAATTCTTTTGATCCTACCAGCGAATCACGGGTGGGCACCTACGGAAACGGATATCACCCTGCAGATGATACAGATGACCCGCAGGAACCGGTACAGCCAAATGGCGACTGGTAAACAAACTGACCAAGGCAGCAGACTAATGAAAGCAAAAGGTAAGATCATCAATGATCCCGTATATGGTTTTTTGCGGTTCCCTGAGCCCGAAATAATGGAAATCATTGATCATCCATGGTTCCAGCGCCTGCGTAATATCAAACAAATGGGCATGGCCCACCTGGTATACCCCGGTGCAGTACATACCCGCTTTCATCATTCACTTGGTGCCTGTCACCTTATGGAAAAGGCACTTGATGAGCTAAAGATCAAAGGCATACCCTTTACTGATGAAGACCACCTTGCAGCGCGCATAGCTATATTACTGCATGACATTGGGCATGGCCCTTTTTCGCATGCATTGGAGCATTCGCTGGTAGAAGGCATATCACATGAAACTATTTCCCATCTTATAATGAAACGGCTCAATGATGACCTCGGCGGCCTGCTATCGGGAGCTATGAGCATCTTCAACCATTCTTATCCCCGCCGTTACCTGCACCAATTAGTATCCAGCCAGCTCGATGTGGACAGGATGGATTACCTGAACCGTGACAGCTTTTATACCGGGGTATCAGAAGGCGTTATAGGCTACGACAGGATATTGCAAATGCTTACGGTAAGGAACGGAGAATTGATGGTAGAAGAGAAAGGCGTACACTCTGTTGAAAAATTCATCATTGCACGCAGGCTGATGTACTGGCAGGTATACCTGCATAAAACGGTGTTAGGTGCCGAAGAATTATTGCTTAACATCCTGACCCGGGCTAAGGAACTTGCGCAAAAGGGTGATGAATTATTTGCAACACCAGCATTGAAATATTTTCTATACAATCATATTCCAGCAAATGAATTTGCCCAAGACCCGAAACATCTTGAGCATTTTTGCCGACTGGATGACAATGATATTTTTACTTCTATAAAGGTATGGCAAGAGCATAAGGACAGAACGCTATCGCTACTATGCAAAATGTTGATAAACAGGAATTTATACAAAGTTATCTTAAGCACTGATGACATAGACGATATGATAGCAGAGAAAGAAAAAGAGGTAAAGGACCAATTAGGGCTGGCCCCTGCTGATATACGCTATTTTGTGTCTGCCGGTATCACCTCTAACAGTACGTATAATGCCGAAGATGAACGGATACAGATAGCTATGAAAAATGGTGAAATAAAAGATATTTCAGAAATTGATAACCCTGTGGTCAACCAGGCGCTTGCCCGACCCGTACATAAGAAGTACCTTTGTTATTTCCGGGCATAATATTTGCGGGAATTAAACAGTTTTATATTCTTACGCAGCAATCAATATAAAAGCAACTCAAATATTTTCATGCAATTCACGGCAGCTCAGATAGCCAGTTTAATTAATGGCAAAGTAGAAGGCAACCCCGAAACGGTGGTTAATAACCTGGCTAAAATAGAAGAAGCTACCGAGGGCGCATTGTGCTTCCTGGCAAATCCTAAATACGAAGACTACATATATAGCACACAAGCATCTATTGTTATCGTGAGTAATGGTTTTGAGGCTAAAGGGCCGATAAGCCCCACCCTGGTACGTGTTGCAGATGCATATAGCGGATTTGCCCTTTTGCTTGAAAAATATAACGAGATCAAAGCCTCTATGTCGGGTAAAAGCGGCATAGAAGCATCGGCCCACATCTCAAAATCTGCACAACTCGGAGAGGATATATACATTGGTGCCTTCAGCTACATCGGAGACAATGCTCGCATTGGTGAACATACGATGATACATCCCGGTTGTTATATTGGCGATAATGTTACTATTAAGGCTGGCTCTATAATACACCCCGGTGTATGCATATATCATGATTGTGTAATAGGCTGCAATGTGACCATACATTCCGGCACGGTAATAGGCAGTGATGGCTTTGGCTTTGCCCCCCAGCAAGATGGCACTTACAAAAAGATACCACAGATAGGCAATGTGATCATTGAAGACAATGTGGAAGTTGGGGCCAACTGTACTATTGACCGGGCCACTATGGGCTCTACGATCATCAGGAAGGGTGCGAAACTGGATAACCTGATACAAGTAGCTCATAATGTAGAAGTAGGGGAAAACACCGCTATCGCGGCACAGGCAGGCATTTCGGGCAGTACAAAGGTGGGCCGTAACTGTATCATCGGCGGGCAGGCAGGCATTGTGGGCCATATTCATTTGGCAGACGGAACCCGCATCAATGCGCAAAGCGGGGTATCAAAATCGGTAAACAGTCCTAATGCGGCCTTAACAGGCTCTCCGGCATACGATTATAAAAGTTCGCTAAAAAGTCAGGCAATTTTTAGAAATTTGCCTGAAATACATCATCGCCTGCAAAAACTTGAAGAAATGATGCAGGAGCTCATGGAAGCAATGAATAACAAAAACACAGCATTTTAGCGTGAGTTTAGCAACAGTATTACAAAAAGAAGTGCTTCAAAAAAATAAAGACAAGGTGCAGCATTCAACATCCGGGCAATTTCAGCAAACGTTAATGAACCCTGTAACCCTGCATGGCGTAGGCCTGCATACGGGGGAAAGGGTAACCATGACCATGAAACCGGCAAACCCGGGTTTTGGCATCAGGTTCAGGCGTATTGACCTGCCTGAACAGCCAATAGTTAAAGCAGACGTGGATTATGTGGTGGACACATCGCGCGGAACGACCCTGGAACATGGCGGTGCCCGGATAAATACCATAGAACATGTACTGGCCGCATGCGTAGGCATGGGTATAGACAATGTGCTAATAGAGCTTGATAAGGCTGAACTGCCTATACTTGACGGCAGCTCAAAACAGTTCATAGAAGCCATAGAAAGTGTTGGCCTGCAGGAGCAGGACGCCAAGCGCGTTGTTTACGCTATCGATAGCAACATACACTATTTCGATCCGGTGAAAAATGTGGATATGCTGGCGGTGCCCTCTAATGAATACCAGATAACGACGCTTATCGACTTTAACTCGCCGATATTGGGGACGCAGCATGCTACTTTAAAACACATCGCCGAGTTTAAGGACGAGGTGGCCCCATGCCGTACATTTTGTTTTTTGCACGAGGTGGAATACCTGCTGGAAAACAACCTGATAAAGGGAGGCGACCTGGATAATGCTATTGTAGTAGTGGATAAAGTGCTGGAGCAGGGCGAGCTTGAAAGGCTTTCCAAAATATTTAACCACCAAAATATTGAGGTGAAACAGGAGGGGATACTGAACAATGTGCAGCTCCATTTCCCTAATGAGCCTGCAAGACACAAGCTACTGGATGTTATTGGAGACCTGGCACTCGTTGGCCACTCTATAAAGGCCCATATCATAGCAAGCAGGCCGGGCCATGCTTCAAATGTTGAATTTGCCAAAAAGATCAAACAATATATCAAAAAGAACAAGCATCTTTCCGACATACCACATTATGATCCGAACCAACCAGCTATTTACGACATCGCACAAATAGAGCGTGCATTGCCGCATAAATTTCCCTTTTTGCTGGTGGACAAGATCATTGAACTGAGCGATACCCATGTGGTTGGTATCAAAAATGCCACATTCAATGAGCATTTTTTCCAGGGACATTTCCCGGGGAACCCCGTCATGCCCGGTGTACTGCAAATAGAAGCACTGGCACAAACGGGTGGTATTTTAGCCCTGAATAACTATACCGACCCGGAGAATTATGATACCTATTTCATAAAAATAGATAAAGTACGCTTTAAACAAAGGGTATTGCCCGGCGATACGCTGATATTAAAGCTTGAACTCATTAATCCGATACGCCGTGGCATATGCGAAATGCGCGGCACTGTTTATGTGGGCAATAAGCTGGTAACGGAAGCTGAGCTTGTAGCACAGATCGTGAAGAAAGATAAAAGATGAATATGCCGTGAAAACGCAGCATGAAGATATCCCTTGAACATATAAGCAAGCGTTTTCAGCGTTACTGGATATTTAAAGACATTCATTATTCGTTTACAGGTCCCGGGGCGTATGCTTTGCTTGGTGCGAATGGTAGCGGCAAATCGACCTTGCTGCGCATAATAGCGGGCATGCAGCCACCATCGCTTGGCAAAGTACTGTACGAAGTAAACGGGCAGACCGCAGCACACAGTGAAATATTTCCGCACATAAGTTTTTGTGCACCCGGTATGGAAATCGTGGAAGAACTGACCTTACGTGAATTTTTGGGCTTCCACTTTTCTTTTAAGCGACCACTGGCAGGTTTGGATACAGAACAGATCATTTCACTAACCGGCCTTACAGAAGCGGCGGATAAACCGATCAGCGATTACTCATCTGGCATGAAACAGCGGGTAAAACTAGCGCAGGCTATATTTTCCGACACCCCTATATTATTATTGGATGAACCCTGTACTAACCTGGACCAAAAAGGTGTGGAACAGTACAGGGACTGGGTGGCAGCATATAGTAGTGACCGCCTTGTAATAGTAGCCTCTAACGATGTCAGAGAATATTTCTTTTGTAAGGAGGAAGTAGAACTGGAAAAATATAAATAGTCGTTAAACAACTATATTTTTAACAGAAAGCTTCATAATACAGGATTTGAAATCATCAAGCAACAGCATTAGGCTATCGCGTATATTTTTTTGGTGCTTTTCAGCATTTTTAATAACCTGTAATATTATCAGGATGCTGAATGTTCCTCTTACATATGACGAGGCAACCAGTCATTATAAAGCTTCTTACAGGGAGTTTATTAACATGCACCTTGTCACAGCCAATGTTCATATCCTGAATTCGATATTGAGAAAGTTCTTTGTAGAAACATTCATTGATAATACATTTTTCCTCAGGTTTGATAATTTAATTGCTCAACTGGCCTTTCTTATTTTCTCATGGTTACTGTGTAAAGATGCTTTCAGGAACATCTTCTGGCGGGTATCTATATTCATGTTATTGAACCTTAACCCATTTGCTTTTGAGTTTTGGGGACTAAGTCGTGGATATGGATTAGCCACCGCTTTTATGCTTATGAGCATGTACTATATATACCGTTATATACAGATTCAACATACAAGGCTCCAATACTTAAGCCTGGCATGTGCAGGCCTAGCAGTATATAGTAACTTCACATTGTTAAATTTCTACTTTTCCTTGTGCCTTGTCATATTGATAGAGCCTTATCTCAGGAGCACAGCCCCCAAACCTAAATTAAGCCTACAGAAGATAAAACCTGTTCTCATTTGCACACTCGTATTGCTTGCATTAATAACATGGCCGCTATATAAACTCGTGAAGCAAAACCAATTTTTTTATGGTGGCGATACCGGGTTCTTCCAGGATACGGTAATCTCCCTTGTAAAAATGAGTATTTATGCAGCCCCACCCAACCAGGCGCTGGTTAAAATTATAGCTTACGTTATAGTAGGAAGTTTTATCACCATAGGCATATTTTGGGCTTATACATTTTTCAAAAAAGAGAGGAAACCGGTAAATATGCATGGCATCATATCGTATCTCTTGCTTGCATTTTGCTGTATTGCAATTGTGCTGCAACATTGGCTTACAGGCACTAAATATTTGTTAGATCGTACCGGTATATTTCTCATT
The DNA here is from genome assembly GCA_001897835.1 of Bacteroidetes bacterium 46-16. Lineage (GTDB taxonomy): Bacteria > Bacteroidota > Bacteroidia > Chitinophagales > Chitinophagaceae > MKUN01. The sequence goes on along the minus strand of MKUN01000008.1, from coordinate 46,750 downwards.
ACACTCTATATCTGGCAGCTTGGCTGTTTTCTTCATTATTTTGGGAGCTCTAAATATACCCCGGTAATAACCGGTGCGATAGTATTCTGTTCTGGTTTAAACTTCTTTAAAAATCTAAACTTTGACCAGACACAACTATGGTGGTTCAATAAATATGACCGGCTCATAGTAAATAGAATTATTTCGGAATCAAATGATGGCAGAAAAAAAATAAATCTTCGGACTGATTGGCTTTTCTCCCTACCCATGAACCAGGACATAAGTATTCGCTACCCGGGACGCATTGAAAAAATAGAATGGATCGATCATCCGCCAAACAGGGACACATTCTATGATTACTATTATATCTCAAGTTCGGATATGAAGTATGTTTCGCCGAGGTATAAAATTGATACCTGTTTGCTAAATGGTCTGTATTGTTTGCTAAAAAAAGAATAAGATATATTGCATAAACAATCATTGCAGGGTATCTAATGCAAAAAATATATTTATTGTATCCAGTGCTATAAGAGCATATTTTAGTAAGGATCAAGTAGAACTAGAAAATATAATTTGATCATAATTACCGTTCTTTTTTTTGCGGCAGGAACAAATACAGATATTTTTGCCTGTTTTCGTGAAAAGACTAGCTAACTCATATAAAAAAGCTTACAGCGGCCTGTCGCCTGCTACCTGGTGGCTATCGCTGGTTATGCTCATCAACAGGAGCGGCACGATGGTTCTGCCATTTATGACCATCTACCTTACCGAGAAGAAGCATTTTACTATCGGTATGGCTGGTTTTGTGCTTTCTTTATTTGGAGCAGGGGCCATATGCGGCGGGCTTATCGGTGGCAGGCTTACTGATAAACTGGGTTTCTATCCCATACAATTGTTTACACTTATAGGAGGAGGTATACTATTCGTGGTCCTTGGACAAATAGATAACTATACATCCATTTGTATTTTCACTTTCATACTTAGCCTGGTCAATGAATCATTCCGCCCGGCAAATGCTGCTGCAATAGCCCATTACAGCAAAGAAGAGAACCGAACCCGCTCCTACTCCCTCAACCGACTATCTATAAATCTTGGCTGGGCCGCAGGTGGCACCATAGGTGGTATTGTAGCTTCATACAGCTACCACTTATTATTTTGGATAGATGGGCTGACCAATATTAGCGCTGCCCTATTGCTGCTTGCAGTTCTATCACCAACGCGCAATGAAGCAACCCCAAAGAAACAGGAAAAGCAGCTAACAGAGCCCTCCGGATCTCCATACAAAGACAAAGTGTACCTCGCCTTTATCGCACTTACCGTTATGTACGGGTACTGCTTTTTCCAGCTATTTACTACAGTTCCCGTATTTTTCAGGAGGCACCTGCAGCTCTCAACTTTTAATATTGGCCTGGTAATGGCGGCAAACGGAATACTGATCGCACTTTTTGAAATGGTGCTGATACACAATCTCGAGGGGAAGAGGCAAAACCTGTATTATATAACTATAGGCACTACCCTCGTAGCACTGTCTTACCTGGTATTTAATTTTTTACCCGGCTTTGGCTCGCTGGCTATTATTTCCATGCTTATTGTAACCATCGGGGAGATCCTTTCTATGCCCTTTATGAACTCCTTCTGGATAAGCAGGACAAAACCAAATAATCGTGGGCAATATGCCGGCTTATACACGATAGCATGGTCAACAGCACAAGTATTAGGCCCTGGAACTGGTGGACAGATCGCTGAAAAGTTTGGCTTTACGGCATTGTGGTGGGTGGTAGGCAGTATGAGCATAGCTGCTGCTATAGGATTTAAATGGCTGCAAAAAGTTGCGGCACCTTAATGATATTGGCGCTCACCGAACAACAGGCTACCAACGCGAATCATATTCCCGCCCTCTTCAATAGCGATCTTATAATCGCTGCTCATACCTATAGAACATGTATCAAAATAGCTTTTGCCCAGGAATTCCGAACTTTGAAATGTCTTAAACGTATTATGTAGCCGGTGGAATTCGGTGCGTACCTGTGTTTCATCATCCGTGTTGGTGGCCATAGCCATCAAGCCGCGAATACGCACATGTTGTAATTGTTCTTTTTGTGCGTCGTAATACTGAAAGAATTCAACGAGGTCGCGTTCATCCATACCAAATTTGGTTTCCTCATCCGCTATGTGCATTTGCAGCAGTACGTCTATTACGCGGTTGTTTTTTTGCGCTTGTTTATTTATCTCGATCAATAATTTAAAACTATCTACTGCATGTATGAGATGAACAAAGGGGGCAATGTATTTAACCTTGTTGCTTTGTAAATGACCTATGTAATGCCAGTTGATGTCTTTCGGCAATTGCCCCTGCTTATCTACAAGCTCCTGCACGTAGTTCTCACCAAAGTCGCGCTGGCCCAGTTTGTATAATGCTTCTATATCGGCTGCGGGCTTCGTTTTTGATACTGCTACCAGCTGTATATCTTTCGATGCACATTCATTGTGCAATTGCTGCCAGGCGCCTGCATTGATCATTCTTAGTATTGTTCCTTTTCGTTGGGAAAATCTTTGTCTTTTACGTCCTTGATAAAACGTGCTGTTGCATCCTTGATATCATCATACAGGTTCAGGTACCTGCGCAGGAAGCGTGGAGAGAAATCCTTGGTTATACCCAGCATATCATGCATCACCAATACCTGCCCATCCACATGCATGCCCGCCCCAATGCCTATCACCGGTATCTTTACCATTTCAGCAACTTCCCTGCCCAGGGCGGCAGGTATCTTTTCCAATACTATCGCAAAACAGCCTGCATCCTCGAGCACCCGTGCATTATGAAGCAATATCTCTGCTTCATCTTCTCCTTTCGCACGTACGGCATAGGTGCCGAACTTGTATATTGATTGGGGTGTAAGCCCAAGGTGCCCCATAACGGGAACGCCAGCACTTACTATTCTTTTGATCGAATCGGCCACTTCTTCCCCACCCTCCAGTTTTATGGCATGAGCACCCGACTCTTTCATGATGCGGATGGAGCTGCTGAGTGCCTCTTTACTATTGCCCTGGTAACTGCCAAATGGCATATCAACCACTATCAGGCAGCGTTTCGCAGCCCTTACTACGCTTTGTGCATGATAGATCATTTGGTCGAGTGTAATAGGCAGTGTGGTCTCATGCCCCGCCATTACATTTGATGCAGAATCGCCCACAAGCAACACGTCTACCCCCGCATCATCAAATATGCGCGCCATAGAATAATCGTATGCGGTAAGCATACTGATCTTTTCCCCATTCTGCTTTAGCGACTGCAGGGTATGTGTCGTTACTCTTTTAATTTCGCCGTAGGTTGACATAAATCATTTTGAATTTATACGAATAACTCGCTGGCCATTAAAATAGCTTCTTTGAAAACCTCTTTGTTTATGTTAAGTGCCAGACCATTTCTACCACACCAATCTACGATATTTTCCGTTGCTATATTACCCACTAACTCGTCTTCAGCCATCGGGCAGCCGCCTATCCCTTTTAATGCACTATCAAACCGCAGGCAGCCATTATCATATGCCGTTTTTATCTTCTCTTCCCATTTATCGGGTGTGGAATGAAAGTGCGCACCAATATTCACATCTCGGAATTCGGGCACAAGGCTATTGAATATGTAAGCTATATTTTCCGGCTTTGCTACACCCACCGTATCCGACATAGCAATGGTCCTGATACCGAGTTGCACTAATTTGCCGACCCAATCTATGGCAACCTCAGCAGTATATGGATCGCCATAAGGGTTGCCAAAGCCCATAGAGATATAGATAACCAGCTCTTTATTATTCTTTACACAAAGGTCTTGTATTTCCTCTACCTGTTTCAACGATTCTGCTATCGTCTTATTGGTATTACGCAATTGAAAGGTTTCGGAAATTGAAAAGGGAAAGCCTAAATAGCTCACCTCATCGTATTGTACTGCATCTTCAGCACCCCGTGTATTGGCTATAATGGCGAGGAGCTTTGTATGCGTATTGCTTAGATCCAGTTGGGGGATCACGTCCTTAGTGTCCGCCATCTGGGGTATGGCTTTAGGTGAAACAAAAGAACCAAAATCAAGCACATCAAAACCTGCTTTGAGCAGGGTATTCAGATACTTTACTTTCTGTGCTGTAGGTATAAAATGTTTCCAGCCCTGCATAGCATCGCGGGGACATTCAACTAATGTAATGCTTGATGGCATAGTTGTAATTATGGCATAAAGGTATAAAATGATATTAAGGGCTGAGGTATAGCAGTATAATAAATGATTATGCTAGCCAGCTATCATTTCGAGAAATTTATTCATCCCCTTTATTTTAGCCTCATCAAGCCGGTACCTGATGTTTTCGGTATAATACGTTTTAAGATCATAATAAGGAAAGGGGTTCCCGGCAATTACTTCATCTATATGCGCTAAACCCGTGGCATTTGCTACATTAAATGCCTGTAGAAAATCCCGCGGCAGTTCTTTATTGGCTACCCAGGCAGCAAAGACAAAATCGAGCCCGGTGAATTCTTTCCAGGCAGTTGCCAGGTCATATACATATTCAAAATTAGTGAATTGCTTTAATGCCCTGTCGCCTATGATAACCCCGGCTGTGCTGCCATTTATGTATTCAATATAGTTTTCAGGAGCAGCCTGGTACTGTACATCTTTACCCCAGTATCTTTCAAGCAAAAGCTGGGCAAGGCGTACAGAACTGCGTGACTGGTAATCAAGGTAAACAGTCTCTATCCCATCCATGGGTACCTGGCTGAATATGGCCACAGAAGCTACATTGCCATCAGACGCTATACCATAATCACTTACAATTCTTGCCCCCTCAATACCTGGTATAGCGGCCACGGGCAGCAGGGCCAGGTCAATTTCATTATGCTTTAATTGCTCAGCCAGGCGTGAGGGATAATCAAGCAATAACTCCATTTCGTTCATCAATTCGCTGCGCTCCAATCCGTATAACAATGGTTTTGTGTTTAAATAACTTACTGCAGCAACTTTTATTTTGGCTTCCAAAGTCTATTTTTGGGGGCAAAGATAGCGGTTGGCAACTAATAGCCGGTTAATAGTAAATAACATGGTAATATTACTGCCTGGGTAAGGAATAATAAATAACGAAAAGGGCGCAAAAAAGTAATGGCTCAACTGGTAATATACACCGATGGTTCATCGCGCGGTAATCCCGGCCCGGGGGGCTATGGTATCGTGATGCAATGGGGCAAGACAATAAAAGAAATATCACAGGGCTACAGGCGCACAACCAATAACCGTATGGAATTGATGGCCGTGGTTGCTGCTTTAAAAAGCCTTACCAGGGAAGGGCTGGACATAGTTATCTATACCGATTCGTCCTATGTTGTAAATGCGGTGGAACAGGGCTGGGTACATAATTGGGTAAAAAAAGGATTTAAAGACAAAAAGAATGCCGACCTGTGGATGGAATACCTGATCTATCACAAAAAGCATCGTATAAAGTTTACCTGGGTAAAAGGCCATGCCAATAATAAGTGGAATAACCGCTGTGATGAACTGGCTACTGCCGCCGCAGACAGTGGCAACTGGCTTACAGACGAAGGCTATGAGAACGACGCAGGGGAAACCCTGTTATGACCGGCTGTTTATATCGGCAGGCTTGCCATGCTTGTCATCTGCCCATACATTATCCATGGTCCACATGACCTGCTTTTGATAATCCTCTTGCCTTACCGGGCAATTGGGCAAAGCACATAATTTACAGGAGTAGGACATACAGGCATCGATGTGTATAAATACTTCGACCTTATTCCCGAAATGGCCCCTCACCATATCCTCAAGGCTGTGTATCTCTTTTTCTGCATCAGCTACCCGGTAGTACCAGGGAAGTGTTATATGCGCGTCAACATGCAGCACATCCCCATACTGTATCACACGCAGGTTGTGCAGGTCTATCCATTGGGGTTTGCGGTTGCGCTGCAATATATCTATTACTTCTGTAAGCAGTACTTCATCGGCCTCGTCCATAATGCCTGCCAGCGAACGACGCAGTACCTTATAACCTGTAACAATAATGATAACAGAGAAGCACAGGGCTACGATACTGTCTATCCACTGCCAGCCTGTGAGCAAAAGGATACTTAAGCCTATTACAATTGCCAGCGTGGAATAGGCATCAGTAAGCAAATGCTTACCAGCAGCCTCAAGTGTTGCTGAGCGATTTTTCTTGCCAATGGCCAACGCGTACCTGCCATATAAAAAGTTAATCACACCTGCACAGAGCGTAATAATAATACCCATATTTAGCTGGTGCAGCGGTTTGGGTTCCAGCAGTTGGGCAATGGCCTCATAAATGATGAACAGACCAGCGATCATTATCAGTGCGCCTTCCAGTGCAGCCGATATAAATTCAACCTTACCGTGCCCATATGGATGATTGGTATCACGTGGTTTTGCGGCTAACAGGATGCTGTATAAACCAATAAAGCCCGTTATTACATTAACCGTACTTTCCAGCGCATCGGTAAGTATAGATACAGAATGCGTCAAATACCATGCAAGCAGTTTTCCCAGGAAAAGGATAACTGATAATATGGCAATATATCGCTGTATACGTACCGGCATGCCCCTGATTAGTTAATACCCAGTAACTCAACTTCAAATATCAATGTACTGTTAGGGGCAATAGTGGCACTTACCTGCCTGTCACCATAGCCCAGATGGGATGGAATAAAAAAGCGGTATTTACTGCCTACCGGCATTAGCTGCAGGCCCTCTGTCCAGCCCTTTATGACCATATTCAGGGGAAACTTGGCCGGCTGCCCGCGCTGTACAGAACTGTCAAAAACAGTTCCATCGATCAAGGTGCCGTGATAATGGCAAGTAACTGTATTGAAGGCGGCAGGCCGTTCCCCTGTTCCTTCAGTGATCACTTCATACTGCAGGCCACTGGGCAGTTCGGTAACACCTTCTTTCTGCTTATTGGATGCAAGAAACTCCTGCCCGGCCTTCAAGTTAGCTTCTGCTTTTTCCGTTTTCATTTTAAATAACCTGTCTGCTATTCCCATTATTCATTTTTTTGCAAGGTAATTATTTCTTCCCCAGCTCAATTACTTCACAGTTTTTCATATTCTTTCCATCTACAACAAAACGGATGAGAGTCCTCACCTTATGCCAGCCTACTTTACCCGCCGCACCGGGGTTCATGTGCAGGCATTTGATCTTGTCGTCATAAATAATCTTTAGAATATGAGAGTGCCCGCTAAGGAATAATTGTGGCGGATCGGCATATATTTCAGTCTTAATCTTAGGAGCGTACCTGCCGGGATAGCCACCAATATGCGTCATCAGTACCTCTACCTCCTCACATTTAAAACGAAGTCTTTCGGGGAATTCCAATCTTATATCCTGTCCGTCAATATTGCCATAAACACCACGCAGCGGCTTAAAGGCTTTCAGGCTTGCTGCCAGCTCCGCCGTACCAAAATCACCTATATGCCAAATTTCATCGCATGACCCAAAATGCGTAAATACCGCCTCATCAAGGTAGCCATGCGTATCTGATATTAGTCCTATTCTTGTCAATATATTCTTTTAAACCTGACGCTAAAAGCCGGTATGGTGGGATAATTATTTTTTACTCATTACTTTTTTCCTGTGCTGCGCCCCCCACTCTCCCAGTGCCCCGATCACTTTTTTGAGGGAAGCTGCATAAGGAGTCAGCTCGTACTCCACACTAACAGGTATGGTATCATAAACAGTCCGCTTCACAAGTTGGTGCATTTCGAGCTCCTTCAGCTCCTTCGAGAGCATTTTTGGCGATATGCCCACCATCCGGTGCAGCTCCCTGAACCTGTAATTGCCATGCATAAGCGCCACGATAATAGGTATTTTCCATTTTCCACTTAATACATCGATCGCGTCGCGTACCGGCAATAATTGTCCTGAACATTCTTTGGGGTTCATCTGCAAAATATTTTAGCGCTGGTATACTATTGGTAACCAGTATAACATAGGTAATCGGTATACAACAGTATAGTGATAACTAATGTATAGCAAATATACAGAATTTTGCACAAAAGAATATTGTATGAAGACAAACAGGATAATTTACTGGACAACTACGATCATTGTATCGGGTCTTTTTTTACTGAGCAGTTTTATGTACCTGGCACATAACCCACAACTGGAAGCTGGTTTCAAAATGATGGGATATCCCGCTTTCATGCTGAATATATTAGGGGTGGCCAAGTTATTAGGGGGGATAGCATTATTGCAACCCAAATATGCGAAACTGAAAGAATGGGCTTATGCAGGCTTTACCATCACCCTGGTAGGTGCTACATGGTCGCATATTGCTACGCATACGCCATTTATTATGCCCCTGGTATTCTTCGTGTTACTGGCGATATCCTATATAAGCTGGAACCGTCAAAGCAAGATGAACTACACAGCCACTATGGCTGAAAGCTGATCATCCACTTCAGTAGAATGGCCAATAATAGGCTGCAGGCCATCAGCATAAAATGCCTGCAGGTCGTTGAAGACCTGCTCTATTTCGGTAATAATATCGGTAGATACCAGCCGCGTACGGAATTCCTTTACATGTGACAGGCCTTTGAGATAGCTGGCATAGTGCCTGCGCATTTCGAGTATGCCCAGCTTTTCGCCTTTCCATTGCACAGAGCTATACAGGTGTTTACGGCAGGCATCAAGACGCTCAGCAATTGTGGGCGGGGGCAATGTGCCACCTGTAGCCAGGTAATGCTTTATCTCGCGGAATATCCATGGGTAACCTATGGCGGCACGCCCTATCATTACACCATCTACACCATAACGATTTTTGTATTCCAGCGCTTTCTGGGGCGTGTCTATATCACCATTACCAAATATGGGGATCTTTATCCGGGGGTTGTCCTTCACTTTAGCAATGAGCGTCCAGTCGGCCTCGCCTTTATATAGCTGTGCTCTTGTGCGCCCATGTATCGTCAATGCCTGTATGCCTACATCCTGCAAACGCTCTGCCACCTCTTCTATATTCTTGCTGCTATCATCCCAGCCCAGGCGGGTCTTAACGGTAACGGGCAGCTTAGTAGCATTTACAACTGCTTTTGTCAGGCGCACCATCAACTCTATATCCTTCAATACTGCCGCACCTGCGCCTTTGCAAACAACTTTTTTCACCGGGCAGCCAAAATTGATATCCAGCAGGTCGGGGTTGGTGGTATCCACGATCTTAGCGGATAATGCCATTGCCTCTTCATCGCCTCCAAATATCTGTATGCCAATAGGCCGCTCGTAATCAAATATATCCAGCTTCTGCCTGCTCTTAATGGCATCTCTTATCAGGCCTTCGGACGAGATAAATTCGGTATACATAAGATCGGCCCCATGCTCTTTGCACACTGCACGGAAGGGCGGATCGCTCACGTCTTCCATCGGTGCAAGCAGCAAAGGAAAATCACCCAGTTCTATGTTACCTATTTTCACCATTTCAATGCCGCAAAAATACAATTTATTTATGGAGCCTTGATCAAAATACGTATCTTTAACGCTACGCATTTTACCAATGAAAAAACTTTGTTACATATCCGTATTATTATTACTGGCAGCAGGTGCCTGCAAAAAGAATAAAGATTACACCCCACCCAAACAGCAGGATCTTTGGCCATTAGCAATGGGTAATAGCTGGACCTATAAAGTTACCGATTACACTGCCGATGGTGCGAGTATAGACGGTGGAATAATAACTTACACGATCGATGCTTCCAAAACATTCAATGGTAAAACATACTATGGTATAAGCAGCATGAACCAATATTGTGAGAATGAAAGCAATACCCTGTATGAAACCGACAGCACTGGCTCTTACTTCAGGATACTTGCTAAAAGCGTGGAATATACTGACACATTATTTAAGCAGGCTGCTACCTACAATATAAACGGCACAGACTATACCGGCACTATGGCCCGTGTTGCCTCTGCATACGGCACAGTTATAAACAATTATACCTGTGTGGAGATCACCGACATTTATATGGATGCCACTGGTAAACTTGGCAAAAAAGTTGTTGCATATTATTCACCCGGCACCGGGCCTGTAAGCTTCCTGTATTACTCAAACCCCGAGCATCCAAACAGTGACAGCGTGTACCGTACAGAAGGCCTGATACTGGACCAGGTTTCCCTCCAATAAAGCGCTTTTATTTTTTACGATTCTTACCGAATATGGCCATCCAGTGTGCTTTGGGATGGTCCTGCACATCTTTGATGCCTGCTTTTGCTGTATCCAGGCCATTGTTCGCGCTTATATAAGCTTCCTTATCGTTCAGCAGCTTATTGTTATTTAACTTCCTGATAGATGCACCAATGCTTTTTATATTATCACCCAGGGTATCCAGGTCTCCTTTAAAATTTCTGTTTGAAAGTCGTGCTACTGTGGTATCGGCATTGGTAAGCATATCATTAATATCTTTCTTCTTACCTGCAAGGTCAGCAGCCATCTTATTTATGCGTATCAGTCCACTATCTATCTTAAAGCTATACCCTTTCAGTTCGCCGGATCTTGCTTCAAAACTGCCCGTTTGTTTATCCAGGTAAAAGACCCCATCCAGTATGTCATGCATCAGGCCTGAGCGTAAGATGTAATTGAATTTTCTTACTGATGTATCAAATGCTTTAAGTAATTCGCGACCGCTCCGGATATATACCCCAGTTTTATAGTTAAGGTTATCGATAAAGCCGGTATCTCTTTTCGTTTCCAATACAGCACCATCAGGCAGTATTTTAGGGCCATTACCTAACCTTATCTCTATCCCCTGCCCCCCGTTTATGCCGCCCGGGGTAAGCCATGCCACACTGCCTTCCGGTAGTTTTACCTTATTATCGATGTCAAAAGCAACTTTGATGCCCACACCATCATAAATGTTCATATCAGCCACCTTCCCTACGGCTACACCTTTTACTAATACGGGTGTACCTTCATTTAGGCCGGCCACATTAGCGTACAGGCCATAGTATCGTTGCTCCTCTGAGAAAAACCATTGTTTATCTACATACAAATAAAGCATTCCCAGCAAGACTGCAACAGTCAGCAGCATTACAGATCGCCATATATTACTTTTACGTACGGGCACTATGCGCTAAATTATACTATTTAAACCAGAGCGTATAAGTAGCGGGATAAAAGAAGTATGCCACCTATAGATAAAAAATGAGCGCCGGGACAAAACCGGCGCTCCCATCATTTAACCAAAACAACTACAAACCTGTAAGCCGGATTCTGTTATCCCGGATGGTCCCGGGACGGTTATCATTTATCTGGGATGCTGCTCGCACAACACCTCTTTCTGCCAACCCACGAACATCGGGCGAGCCGCCCTCAATCGTCCGCCTATTTGGCATTTCAGCACGCAAGGTTTACCCCAATGCAATGTTGCCATTGCAAAGTGTAGGCTCTTACACTACATTTTCACCCTTACCCCCAGTCTTGAAGGCGGTTATTTTCTGTGGCACTCTCTGTAACCCGGTTGCCCGGGCTCCCACCCGTTAGGTGGTGCGTTGCTCTGCGCTGTCCGGACTTTCCTCTCATGCATTACTGCATAAGCGACAACCCGGCTTGTAGTCACCATAAAATTACAAAGATTTGTTGACGTAGTCAAAAATTTTGTGATAACTATATCGTATTTAACATTATCAAAACGCTTGCTTCATTTGAATATATGGCATGGTTTTGGCAATAGAAAATTGTGCAATGGTTGTGCTATTTCCCAATTAAAACTATGTTCATGAATAAACTCATACCCTTTCTGTTTTTATCATCATTCTTATTTTCAGCATGTAACCGGTATTATTATAAACCTACAGGCATAAATGACCCCTTGTTCACCGACGGTGGACAGGTACATGCTGCATTTTCAGGCAGCAGCCAGGAAGATAACAACGACAGGAGTTATTTCACCGATCTTCAGTTGGGTTATTCACCTATAAATCATCTTGGCTTGCTAGGCAGTTATAGCACCTACGCATATCGCCCTTATGATAAAACCGTAACACCTGCCAATGCCTATATAGCAGAGGGGGCCGCAGGTGTTTACGGGGCATTTGGAGGAAATAAAGCGAAAATGGTGATAGACCTCTACGCGGGTGGAGGTGGCGGCAGTATGAACAGTGACGTAAACATGAATCTGCGAAAATTGTTTATTCAGCCCGGTATAGGCATACGCTCAAAAGTATTTGATGCGGTGGCAAATCTGCGTTTCAGCAACATTAAATATTCAGATTTCGACCCAAGGGGTAAAGACAGTAGCTATTTATATGAACACCATCTTGTGGATACGATTAGTGGCAAGAGTATCGATAAGGGCTCATACACTTTTTATGAACCTGGCATTACCGTAAGGGTTGGCTATAAATTTGTAAAGGCCCAGTTCCAGGCCGCCTTTGCTCTTCCGGTATCCCTCGTATCATGGCACTACAATGGCCTAAGGTTTACGGTAGGCCTGCACTTTAACCTGGAGGATGCACTGGCAATGGGCAAAGCCACTAAACCCCGGAATAACGAAGATTAGTTGAACAAGAGCCCCTGCCCTTTACCGCTATGTTTTGCCTCATGCTCCAGCAGCCATTTTTTCTTAGGTAACCCACCACCATAGCCTGTGAGGTTTCCATTTTCACCTATTACTCGGTGGCAGGGTACTATGATCGCGATCCCGTTCTCACCATTGGCCCCGGCAACAGCACGTATGGCTTTCACGTCGCCCAGAAAGATCGACTGTTGTTTGTAAGATCTCGTTTCTCCGTAAGGTATTGTCAACAGGCCTTCCCAAACCTTCTTTTGGAAAGCTGTGCCGATCAAATGCAGCGGCAGGTCGAATTCCTTACGCTCACCATTAAAATATTCATTGATCTGCTTTTCCAATGTCTTAAAATGAAAATGCTCCCCTTCTTCTATCTCCTCACCGGCATGGGCCTGCAACCTGTTCATGATCTTATCCATCATACGCCGGCCTTCAAAGTCAAAGAGGCATATGCCCTCGTCTGTGGCTGCCGCCCTCATTTTTCCCAATGGCGTTTCTATATGTGTAATAACCATAGTCTAAAGGTATGTATTTATTATGCCTGCTATTTCTTCTGCTTTATTATATATCATGAGGTGCGTACCTCCCTGTATCCAATAATTAGGGCTCACATGTTCCGGCAGGATGATGTGATCATCAGTGCCATGTATGTGGGTTATAGCAGGATCGTAAGTAGTGTTTTCCCATATTTGCATGGCCTTAAAGGCCCACTTTACAAAATGAGTATCGGTGTCTTTAAGTATACTGGTCAGTAAGGCTTTCTCATCATCCGTCTCAGCACCAAATTTCCTGAACATAATACTGTTTGGAATCTTCATAAGACCTGCAGGCAGCATATTATACTTCACCAGGAATTGTAAAAAACCGCCCCCGCTGCCGGCTATTTCTTCTTTCGTCTTGGCACTCGACACTATAAATATCTTTTTTGTTTTCCTAAGCTTGGCGATCTCTACAGCCAGCATGCCGCCGAAAGAAACGCCTAATATAACAGGATCATCCCCCGGTATCTGGGCCGACATCTTTTGTGCATAGCAGGCAATCTCATCATGCCTGTCAACTGGCACCCAGGGTATGTGTACCAGTTCTGTATCTTTTAATTCAAGTTTTTGGAAAATACGGCGATCGGCCCCCAGGCCACTTAGGCAATAAACCTGCTTCATGAACACAACATATTGTTCAATAAAGATAACCTATAAAAGAGGAAATGTAATTGGTGTTGCCGGATTTAGGCTACCTCTTGCGAAAAATACTCTTTAAATGCATTCATCAGGTCGGATAAGATGATCTTATGTGCAGCATTGATCATGTTCTGGAAAGCCAGCGAATGCGAGATGCCATGGCCTATGATCACAGGACTATTGATGCCCAGTACCGGTGTGCCACCGTATATCTCGTAATTGAAGTGTTCCAGGAAATCGTCCTGCATATTGCGCTTTTCCTTAAATACATGGTAGAAAGATTCCGCCATCTTAAGTACCACGTTTCCTACAAAGCCCTCGCAAACAATAACATCACAGGTATCCTGTATGATGTTGCGGCCTTCTATATTACCTATGAAGTTGATCTGTGTATTTTCTTTTAGTAATGGGTAAGTAGCTTGGGCGAGCAGGTTGCCTTTGCTTTCTTCCTCACCAATATTCAGCAGGCCTACACGGGGACTTTCTATTCCTTCCACGCGTTGCATGAACAGGGAGCCAAGCTGGGCAAACTGCACCAGGTGTTCTGGCTTGCAATCTGCATTGGCACCTACATCCAGCAACAAGCTGAACTTACCGTCCTCACGTGGTATGGGGGATACTATAGTAGGGCGCAGGATACCCTCTATGTTTTTAACGGTATACATAGCGCCAACCATCATAGCACCGGTATTACCGGCACTGATAAAGGCATCTATTTTTTGCGCCTGCAGCATACCGAAACCTACAGCGATGCTGGATTCGGGCTTCTCTTTAAGCGCCTTGGTAGGATGCTCATGCATACCAATTACCTGTGGCGCTTCTACAAATGAATAACGGAACTGGTATTGATCCAGTTGAGATAGATGAGGCGCTGCAGCCATGGCGTCGCCGATAAGTACAAGGTGCACCGAAGGGTCGGTTACCTGTTCCATGAACTGGCGAACTCCTTTAATGGCTTCAGCAGGGGCATAATCGCCCCCCATTATATCAAGCCCTATCTTCATCAATAGTTTTGGAATTGATTATTGTTTGTCGTCCAGAACTTCAGGTGCGTTATCAACTACAACCTTACCGCGATAGTAAAGCTTACCTTCTGACCAATGAGCACGGTGACGCAGGTGGCTTTCGCCGGTGGTCTTGTCAATGCTCCATGTTTCAGCCTCAGCCTTATAATGCGTACGGCGTTTGGCACCGCGTTGTTGTGAGTGACGTCTTTTGGGATTTGGCATCTTATTTAGATTTTATTTCGATTTACGTTTTACCTTTTTATCTTCTTTCAGGGCCTCAAGGCCTTTCCAGATATCTTTCTTTATTGTTTCGTCCCGCTCCGATAATTGATCCAGCAACTTAAGCGCTTCCGGGTTACATCCGGGGCTCCCGTCGGCCTTATCGGGATGCAGCCTTTGCAATGGTATGCTCAATAACACAAATTCGTACACCCACTTGCTGATATCTATAACAGTTTCGCTGCGTGGTACATATACTACGTCAGCATCTTCTGCTATTTCCCCTGCATCCTCCCCTGTCAGTTTTATGAGCAGGTCAAATTCGTCCCACAACCTCAGCTTGTAATCATCTCCGCATCGGTCGCAGGCCACAGTAGCGCTGCCATCAATATCAAAATGCAGCAGGAAAAAGCTGTTTTGCTTATCAAAACTCAGATTTACCTGTGCATCAAGGTCTTTAAAATCAGCGTCGGCTTCAAAAGTTTCTATAAACTGGTCGTTCACCTCATACTGAAATTTATGTACACCGGGTTTTAATCCCTGCCATGCAATTTCATATTCACGCTTGTGTTTCATCGCCTGAAGTGTTTACCTAGATTTCTATCTCCGCCTGTTTCTGCTTTTAATACCATTTGATATTAAAAAAACAATTTATCTCAAAGAACTAATTTACCATTAAATAAAAACTATATTTAACAGCATTCTGAAACGGGTGGCAAAGGTAGTAAATATTATTGTGTTTACAGCATTTTATTTCTCTTAAGTAAAAATGAATTAAGCACCTGCTCTACGGGCTCCGAGAGGTCTACTGCCACCCTGTCGATGCGGTATTGATGGCACCGATTCTCTATCATTTCCTGGAAGGTTTTCATCCTCTTTATATATTCATCTTTTATTTGTTGTGGCTGCAGCTTAATGCGTTCACCGCTTTCCATATCCACAAACTCATATGGCCGGTTTTCAAATTCAAAAGACAATTCCTGCTTTCCGTCAGTTATATGAAAAAGAATCACTTCATGTTTGTTGTATCGCAGGTGTTGCAGGGCACTGAATAATTCCTCAATGTTATCGCTATCGTCCATCATATCGCTGAACACCACTACCAGCGAGCGTTTATGCATCTGTTCTGCCACCTGGTGCAGGGCCGCCGCCGCATTGGTACGTTTATGCTCCGCATTATGCTGCAGCGCCTTTTCCAGCTCATTTGTCAGCATCCTGTAGTGGCTAAGGGCCGATCTGCAATCGGATAAATAATATATATCTTCATCAAAAAGGGCTAGGCATGCAGCATCAAGTTGTCGCTTGAGTAATTGCAACAAGCCTGCGGCTGAGAGGCAGGCAAATTGCAGTTTGCTCATCTTTTTTTCGTCCCGGGGGTAATGCATGGACGAGGAGGTATCTACCACAAGGCAACAGCGCAGGTTGGTCTCTTCTTCGAAACGCTTTATGAACAACTTATCTGTCCGTCCATATACCCTCCAGTCTATATGACGCAGGGGATCACCCTGATTATAGAGCCTGTGTTCTGCAAATTCCACCGAAAACCCGTGGAAAGGACTCTTATGCAGGCCTATAATAAAACCTTCCACTACTTGCTTGGCAATAAGTTCCAGGTTCTCTGTCAGCGATTGTGGCTTCAGCATCTGTAATTCGTCTTCTTTATATGGTAAAGGTAAAGTAAAGAAACAAATGTGCGGGTCGGCCTTGTATATGAATTATATAGGGTGTTTGCGGTTTTGAAAAATTCCTATTATCTTCAACCGTTCAAATGATTCCGTACATGAAATTACGCCCTTTCCTGACCACGGCAATTGCTGTTATTTCTATAATATGCATGAGTTCCTGTACCAGGAATTTTACTTGTCGTTGCGTCTTCACATACTCCGGCGTACCTGGCCTTCCTGATTCTACTTATACAGAATATACTATAAAAGATTCAAAAGCTCACGCCAAGAGCCTCTGCGAGGGTGGTTCCAATGTTACCGACAAAAACGGCGTGCATACTGAAGAGAATTGCAGCTTATTTTAACGCTTTTTGTTTTGCCATCGGGGCGATAAATAACCTATTTTTGGGCCTTCATTTCTATTTATGACTGAAGAATTGGCATCTCCCGGGCAAAAGACTGTTTCGTTTTACCTCAAACGCATTATTGGTATATTATTACTGCTGGTATTATCGGCTGTTTTCTTTTACTCTGCATATAGCAAAAGCGGTATAGCTTTTAAAGGATTTAATCTTGTTGGCAATGAAGGTCCTTTTATGTCTTTTCAGTGGACATTTATCGATCTTGGCATCAATAGCATAGTTGCCGCTGGTATAGTAGCCCGCTTGTTCATAGGCCTTGAGTTCCTGCTTGGCCTGCTCTTGTTGTTCCATATATTTTTAAGGCAGTTTACCTATAAGATCATACTGGTATTGTTATCTGTCTTTACGGTGTACCTTTTGTTTGTTATCATCAACCAGGGCAATCATGGAAATTGTGGCTGCTTTGGCGATAATATAGAAATGACCCCGCTACAGTCGGTATGGAAGAATGTAATTATGATCATCATAACCTTGATACTGATCTACATATACCCTGCAAAACCCTACAAAAACCAGGAGATCATAGCGGTGCTCCTGTTCATGGCTGCTTTAGTGACACCTTTTATCCTCAACCCGCTCGATCTTGATAATAAGCCTGAAGCGGCTCACCAAACCATAGACCTTAACCCGCTTTATAAAGAAGCCCCGGTGCCCGCTACCGAGTTACGAACTGGCAAGCACATCGTTGCATTCATGAGCCTCACCTGCCCGCACTGCCGCAAGGCCGCATATATGCTGCATGTTATACACGATAAGAACCCCGGCATACCCATATATATCCTGCTTAGTGGTTCAGATAACCACGAGAAAGAGTTTTTTGATGAAACACATGCTATGGACGTACCCCACCTGCACGTAAAGGATATAGAGGCATTTCAAAAAATGGCAGGGCCCTATGTACCCGCCATATATTGGGTAAATAATGGCATCATAGAACGTAAGGCCAATTACTTCCAGCTCGACCCAAAGTACATGCACGAGTGGCTGGGCCAATAACGATAAAGTTTTTTGATCTATAATTTTGACTTTTGGCTTTGGATAACGACATAGAAATAGAAGAGATTTGGGACGATGACGACCCGGATGCAGGGCATGAGGAAACGAATGAGCCTGTAGAGCGCCTGCGCATTGTTACCGATAAGCGGCAAGAGCCCCTGCGCATCGACAAGTTCCTCATGAACCGGGTGGAAGGCGCCACGCGCAACAAGATACAGCAGGCCCTTGATGAAGGTTTTATTACAGTAAACGGCAATGCCGTAAAACCCAACTATAAAGTAAAGGCAGGCGATGAAATAGTGGTACTGGACACTCGCCGCCCGGAGTCAACCGAAGTAATACCCGAAGAACTGCCTCTTAACATCGCCTACGAAGACGATGATATAATGATCATAAACAAGCCCGCTGGCATGGTAGTGCACCCCGGCTGTGGCAATTACAGCGGTACGCTGGTAAATGGCCTTGCCTGGTACCTGCAAAAAGAGGATATAGATACGGAAGATCTGCCACGCGTAGGCCTTGTGCACCGCATTGATAAAGATACCACAGGCCTCATAGTGATCGCAAAGAGCGAAAAAGCTATGGCCGACCTAAATGGCCAGTTTAAAAAGCATACGGTACACCGGCGCTACATAGCCCTTGTATGGGGCGACCTTACTGAAGACGAAGGCACCATAAACGCCCATATAGGTCGTAACCTGCGCTTTCGTAAAATTATGGACGCCTTTCCGGACGGGGAGCATGGTAAAGAAGCGATCACCCATTACAAAGTGCTGGAACGTTTTAATTACGTCACCCTCGTGGAGCTAAGACTCGAAACCGGCCGAACCCACCAGATAAGGGTACATATGAAACACATAGGACACCCCCTTTTTAATGATGCTACCTATGGTGGCGACCGTATTGTGAAGGGGACGGTATTTAATAAATACAAACAGTTCGTAGAGAATTGCTTTAAGATATTGCCCCGCCATGCCCTACATGCCAAGGAACTGGGCTTCACACACCCACATACGAGGGAGTGGATACAGTTTGACTCAGAACTTCCGGATGATATGATGCAGGTAATAGAGAAATGGCGCAGCTATACCAGTGGCATGACCCCTCAACTCAAAGGCAAGCTGGATGGGGAGTAAAGGTATATAACTGTTCTCTTGGGGATCAGGGAAATCAACTTACCAGCATCTTTATGAAATCTTTATACTCATTGTATTGATTTTTACACCATACTTATAATCCGCATCCTACCTTTGCATCGTCAACAGAAGCAATGACGATATTAAAAATTGATAAAACCAGCAGGAAGAACCAGTATATCTTCAGTGTATTAGCTATAGTCATTGTATCATCCATTTGCTATGCATTTTCATCTCTCATTGGTTACAGGGTTGTCGCTTACATCTTATTGATAAGTGTTTCATTACTAGCCATGTTATTTGATATACTGCCTGTACTGGTAGCTGCGATTTTGTCGGCTTTGATATGGGACTTCTTTTTTATTGTTCCCTATTTTACATTCCAGGTTAGTTCAGCAGAAGATACTATTCTTCTGCTCATGTATTTTGTGGTCGCCTTGGTCAATGCTGCGCTTACCTATAAGCTGAGAAAAATGGAAAAAGCCACCATACTTAAGGAAGAAAAAGAAAACACCTTAAAACTCTATAACACTTTACTTAATTCTCTTTCACACGAGCTCAGGACACCTATAGCAGCAATTATTGCGGCTACAGACAACCTGCAAAATGATAGTTCAAGACTATCAGCCCTGAACAGGAATGAACTTGTAGCCGAGATAGAAAAGGCTTCCTTCCGGCTAAACCAACAAGTAGAAAACCTGCTGAATATGTCTCGCCTGGAGTCAGGCGCTATCCAACCCAAAAATGATTGGTGCGATGTCAATGAACTGATCTACGATACAGTAAAGCGAATTGAAGAAAACAATATAAGTCAAAGAATCAGTATCAATATCAATCCGGCTATTCCTCTCTTTAAGCTCGACAAGGGCTTGTTAGAACAAGTACTCTATAATATCCTCGTCAATGCAAGCCAATATACCCCACCCGATAGCCTCATAGAGATCATCTCAACACACCATGCCAACATACTGGAAATAATAATACAGGACAATGGGAACGGATTTCCAAAAGATGAAATAGAAGCCGTGTTTGATAAGTTTTACAGGCTGAAGAATAACCGTTCAGGCGGCACAGGTCTCGGTCTGTCCATTGTCCGGGGTTTCACCGAGGCAATGGGCGGAGCGGTAAGCCTCGAAAATATCTCCACGGGGGGCGCAAAGTTCTTTATCGAAATACCCGCTAAAACCTCTTATTTGCAAAACATGAAAAATGAATAAGGCCGCAATATTAATAATCGATGATGAAGCGCAAATACGCAAATTGCTTGAGATAACCCTGCAAAGCAATGATTATACTGTCACACAGGCTGCTACAGCCGCAGAAGGCCTTGTAATGGCTGCCAGCCACCCGCCGGATATGGTCATCCTTGATCTTGGCCTGCCCGACAAAAACGGACACGATGTATTAAAAGAAATGCGCGAATGGTATACGAATCCCATTATCATTCTTTCAGTGCAAAGTGAGGAAGATAATATTATCAAAGCGCTGGACAATGGCGCTAATGATTACCTGGTAAAACCATTCAGGACAGGCGAATTATTGGCAAGAATACGCTCTGCATTACGTAGCAATGTACCGGGAGATATTGATCCGCTCATAACTATCGGGGATTTGCATATTGACCTGGCATTGCGTACGGTAAAGATGAATGGTGACCTTGTAAAACTGACAACGACCGAATATGCACTACTGGCCCAATTCGCAAAAAATGCGGGAAGGGTGCTCACCCACCATTACCTGCTTAGGGAAGTGTGGGGGCCGGGATACATTGATCAATCACAATACTTAAGGGTATTCATAGCTCAACTCAGGAAAAAGCTTGAAAAAGACCCCAACAGGCCGGAGTACTTGGTAACCGAATCAGGTGTAGGCTACCGGCTGGTAAGCAAAGAGTAACTAAACAGTAAAAAACATTACCAATGAAATCGAATCCTAAGGATTTGAGCAGGGTTTCTATTGCCTCACTGCTCGTAGCGCTCGGCATTATATACGGTGATATAGGCACAAGCCCTCTTTACGTATTAAAAGCCATAGTAGGCGAAAAAATGATAGACAGAACACTTGTATATGGAGGTGTTTCCTGTATTTTCTGGACTCTGCTCTTCCAAACCACATTAAAATATATATGGCTTACTCTTAAGGCCGACAATGAGGGCGAAGGGGGCATATTTGCGCTGTATGCTCTTGTAAGGCGCTATGGCAAAAAGTTAGTTATTCCCACCATACTTGGTGCCACTACACTGCTTGCCGATGGCATTATAACCCCACCCATCTCGGTTTCGTCGGCCATCGAAGGCCTGGACATGATATTACCGGGCATACCCACAATGCCGATAGTGATCGTAATACTCTCTTTGCTGTTTTTCTTTCAGCGATTTGGCACACACAAAGTAGGAAGTGTTTTCGGCCCTGTTATGCTGGTATGGTTCACAATGCTGCTGAGTGTGGGGCTTAAAGAGATACTATTATTCCCCGGGGTAGTAAAAGGGCTGAACCCATACTACGGATACCTGCTCCTGGTAAAATACCCTAATGGTTTTTGGCTGTTGGGGGCTGTATTCCTTGCAACTACGGGAGCTGAGGCGCTTTATTCCGACCTGGGACATTGTGGCAGGAAAAATATCCGTATCAGTTGGGCTTTTGTAAAGACCTGCCTCGTAATAAACTACATAGGACAGGCGGCCTGGACAATGCGCCTGGCGGGCCCTGCATTGAATGGGCGAAATCCCTTTTTCGAAATAATGCCTCAATGGTTCCTGGTACCTGGCATTATCATCGCAACGCTTGCCACTATTATTGCATCCCAGGCACTCATCAGTGGCTCCTATACCCTGATCAATGAGGCTATGAACCTTAATTTCTGGCCTCGTATAAGGGTGCGGCAACCAACCGATATAAAAGGTCAAATATATATCCCTAGTGTTAATATAATCCTCTGGGCTGGCTGCATACTAATGGTGCTTTATTTCCGCACCTCTACTCACATGGAGGCAGCATATGGCTTCTCTATCACTATAACCATGATGATGACCACCATTTTACTCAGCTATTTTTTACGATACAGGTTAAAATGGCCTATAGCTATAGTTACTGCCGTATTACTGTTCTACGGCTGTATAGAACTGTCATTTTTTGTTGCCAATATCGCTAAGATAAAAGAGCGATGGATGTTCCTTTTCTTCGAACTGTTCATTTTCACCACTATGTATGTGTGGTATTATGCCCGAAAGATCAATAACAACCTCGTAAAATTCGTTGACATAGGGAAGTATATACCGCTACTCAAAGAGATAAGCATTGATGACACTATTCCAAAATGTGCAACACATCTCGTGTATCTCACTAAAGCCAACAACCGCAATCACATAGAAGAAAAAATAATAAAATCGATTTTTGCCAAAAAGCCAAAACGTGCCGATATATACTGGTTTGTGCACGTACATCGTACCGAAGAGCCCTATACACTGAGTTATGATATATCTGAATTATCGGATGACAAAGTCATTAAGGTGAATATCAATCTCGGCTTCAGGATACAACCTAAAACAGAACTGTATTTCAAAAAAATAATGCGTGACCTGGTCAGCAATAAGGAACTTAACCTGCATATTCAACCCGATGGGTCAACGAGATATAATGCAGAACCTGACTTTAAATTCGTAGTGATCGAAAAATTCCTTTCTGTAGAGAACGAATTCACCATACGGGATGGCATTCTCCTAAATTCCTACTTCTTTTTGAAACATTTGGGCTTGAGTGATGAAAAAGCTTTTGGGCTCGACAAAAGCGATGTAATTACAGAACAAACCCCGCTGGTGTACCAACGGGTCCAAAATATTGAATTAAGCCGAAACTAACATATATGAACATCTCTAAAAGCATATTCGTATTTTATATACTCCTGGCAGCTAACGCGTTTGGGCAGGATACATCAGGGAATAAAACACCGTTAGAAGGAATGGATATGACCTGGCAAAACGGTAATGACAGAAGAAAGTCACAAGTCTTACAAACTAAATATTTTACCGGCAACGTAATGCTTGACGCAAACTACACTTACTCATTCAATAACCCTATTGACAATACAGTGGTAGGTTCTACTGCCCTGGCCCGCAATAATGAAATGGAAATATCATCAGCAAACATTGGCGGGGAGTTTAACTATATGGGGGCGCGGGCCAAAATAATGACACAGTTCGGCACACGTTCTACGATAGTTCCCCGGAACGACTATAGTCCATACAGGGGGCAGTACGATCTCGCGAATGTATACCGTTATATCAGTGAAGCCTATGCCGGTTACCACTTCAATGTCTGGTATGGCATCAATGTGGATGCTGGTATGTTTATGTCATACATCGGCCTTAACTCGTACTACCAGGCCGAGAATTGGGAATACCAGGCCTCCTTTACATCCGACAATACACCCTGGTTCTTTAATGGCATACGCATACAAATCTTCCCATCCCGCAAATTGAAGATAGAGCCCTGGATAATAAACGGCTGGCAGAGCTATGGTAAGTTCAATACACTACCCGGGTTTGGCACGAACATCACCTGGTGCCCGAATGAGAACATCAAGATCCTCACTAATGATTATTATGGTACAGATGCTGCTATGATACCCGGGCGAAAACGCTTTCATTCAGACAACAGTCTATTGGTAAGATACTATGCCGCTAAGAAATTGCATGGGGTCAATCAAATGGCATTTTCACTGACAGCTGATATCGGCTTTGAGAACGGTGGTGGCGTAAAGGGATTTAACGGCGATACGGTAAGTCCCTCGCAGCACTTTCTAAGTCTTATGTGCTACAACCGTACATGGTTTTGTAAAAATAAATTGGCATGGACGTTTGGCGGTGGTGTAATGACAAACCCGGGACGCTACCTCGTACTTTTACCTACGGGCGATGCCAGTCCTTTACCCAAACCCGGCAATCCTGCACAAACAGCGGGTACTCATCCCTTCAGTGCTAATCCAGGGGATAGATTCAGCGGCTGGGATTGTTCTACAAATTTCGACTGGATGCCTGATCAAAGCCTTACGGTAAGAATAGAATACGTACACAGGCAAGCAAGCGTCCCATACTTTGCCGGGCATGGAGGCGTTACATCCCCAACAGGATATACGACAACACCTCTCCCTACCGGTTGGACACCGGATCTAGTTAGATCAGAAGACCGCCTTATTTTTGCCATACTTTTTCGCTTATAAATACGTAACTTTAGGCAGCTAAAAATAATTTAGGCAAACATATAGTTGTTGGGCATGTAACGACAGGAAATAATCATTTAGTGCATATCACAATCCAGGCAAGCCTTTTGCATCCCTTGCGAAAATTCAAAGGAAATAATAGCCTCTTACCGACCCGGGCATAATGCACACATAAACATACCTTTTAATGCAAAATGTTAAAATTTAACTCATTCACCCCATTTAATATACCTCGTGTACAATAATCATTAAATTTGCTACCAGAGGATTTTCTCATCACAAATATTTTTCACATGTTATTATTAAGCATTAACCCGCAATTACTTCTTTCCATGCCAAGCGGCGGCGAATGGCTTTGGGTTATTATCGCTATCATTGTGCTTTTCGGCGGTAAGAAAATACCCGAACTGGCAAAAGGTATCGGTAAAGGTATACGTGAGTTCAACGATGCCAAAGACGGTATCAAGAACGAGATCGAGAGTAACATGAAGAAAGAGGATACCAAAAGTAATACCAACGCTTAATCAATTTTTTTACCCCTTTTTTTCTGTTTTCACCCCTATCCGCTTTTAACTTTCGGATAAAACGGATAATTTAGGATTTTTGCTGCCTGCCACGGTGGGTTGCATGCATTTACCGCTTTTAAAAAAGGACTGATAAAAACATGCAATATAAAGTCATTCTCATAGCTTCGGCCTTACTCTTGTCGTTTGGCGCCATACAGGCCCAGCCCGACCCGGGTAATATCGAAGACTCTGTCACTACACTCCCTAAAGGCGTCAGGTCTATAAGCGCCCCCCTTGCTTCCAATACACTTACGGGGAATAAGGAAGAACTCACCGCACTTAGCGAACGTGAGATGGAAGATCAGGACCTGCTCGTACACGGCACTTTTGCTAAAAAATACAAGCCTGTTCCACTTGCAGGTCAGAAAGCCTATTTCGGCGATATGAACGATTATATGATGGACTTTGTGCGCAAATATTTCGAAGCGCATAATCAAAGCCTCAGCATTATGCAGGCCCGGGCCATCGTACAGTTCCCGCTTATCGATAATATTCTTAAAAAGAACCACATCCCAAAAGAGTTAAAATACCTTGCAGTAATTGAATCAGCCCTGAACAATAATGCTGTCTCTCCAGTAGGAGCAGTTGGGCCATGGCAGTTTATGCGGGGCACGGCACGCAATATGGGCATTAACCCTTCGGGCCGTGACGACAGGCGCGACTGGTATAAAAGCACCACTGCTGCAGCCAAATACATCAGCCTGCTCTATGGCAAGTTCAATGACTGGCTTTTGGTAGTAGCGGCATACAACTGTGGTCCTGTGCCAGTGCAACGCGCTATAGAGCGTACCGGAAGCAATAATTTCTGGGCTATAAAATCGCACCTGCCTCTTGAAACACAGGGTCATGTGCTGAAATTCATTGCCACAGCTACCATTTTTGAGCAGTTGGACCGTTTCATTGGCCTTGGTACACTCCCTTCGGATTTCAAATTCGGTGAAGATACCGGGCCGGCTGCTCAAATAGCTGCAGCTAAGGCAAAAACAGCAGCTGCCAACAAGAAAGCTGCCCTTGCCGGTGTTGCCCCCATTAAGAATGTGCCCAACTATACACATGATGAACTGATGAACATGACCATAGTGCGGATCACGGATCCCCTGAGCATGGACATTGTTGCCCAGGAGCTTTCTATCGACAAAAGCCTGCTGGCCAGGTGGAATTCAGACTACGACCTCTTCCTGATGAAGGCTTATCCTACAGAATATTACAAACTCAGGATACCCAAGGATAAGCTGGACCAGTTCGTGGAAAAGAAAGAAAGGCTTACCAAGCGCTCAGCGCAGATGTTCAGCGACCTGATCATGTAATTGATTATAGTTAAAAAATATTTTTTGTTCAATATTTTTTGCTACCTTTGCAGTCCTTAAAATCAAAAAGTAAAGATTAAATGGCAAATCATAAAGCTACCAAAAAGGATATCCGCCAGAGTGAAAAGCGCCGCGACCGTAACCGTTATTATGGCAAAACCACGCGTAATGCCATCCGCAAGCTGTTAGCCACTGCCGATAAAAAAACTGCGCAGGAAGAACTGCCTAAAGTTATATCTATGATAGATAAGCTGGCTAAACGCAATGTAATACACAAAAACAAAGCAGGTAACCTTAAATCAGGTATCGTTAAGAAGATCAACGCACTGGCTTAAGCTTAAACTTAATATATACAGATAATGCCCCCGGCCAAACCGGGGGCATTAATCTTTTTGGTCCTCTTCTCCCCTATATCCTGCTAAATTACCATTCCTCACTTATTATCGATATTTTATTGTGTTAAAAAAATCACAAAAGCTTTAGACGTATTTTAGATTTACGAAAAGATTCGTACGTTTGTTTACGAAACAATTCGTAGAAGACTAAACAACATAACAAGCCCTATCATTTTTTAAAACGAACAACTAAACATAAATGAGCAGGCAGATAAAACCGACAGAGAGTGAGCTGGAGATATTGAATATCCTCTGGGATAAGGGAGCAAGCACTGTGCGCGAGGTGCATGAGATATTGGAAAAAACCAAAGAAGCGGGCTATACCACTACCCTTAAGCTAATGCAGATAATGCATGAAAAAAAGCTGTTGAAAAGAAACACGGACAGTAAAACACATGTGTATGAAGCAGCCGTCTCACAATCACAAACACAGGGGCAAATCGTGCAACGCATGATCGACACTGTATTTAACGGCTCAGCTAGCCAGCTCATTATGCAGGCACTGGGCAACCACAAAGCCACGGACGAAGAATTGGAACATATAAAGCAATACCTGGAGCAGATGGAAAAGAATAAAGGCAAGTAACAGGAGGCCGATCTTTTAAAACACAAACCATTCAGCACATGAATAACTTTCTTCCTCAAACATCATTGATGGTCCAGTCGCTGGGTATAGCACTATTACACACACTCTGGCAATGCTTATTCATATACATATGCTTGCAGGTAGTTCTTGCACTGACGGGAAAACAAAACGCAAAATTGCGCTACGCCTTCTCTATGGCTGCACTTATAATAATGACAGCCTGGTTTGCAGATACCTGGCTGGAGCAATGGGGAACCCTGCATAATACGCCGGTCATCATTACAGAAGGTGCAGGAGGGGTTTTGAGCACGGCAGTAACCGGCGCTCTTGCAGCACATAGCCCCGATAACGATATTTTGAACAATTTGATTGAAGCGGCACAGCCATACCTGCCCATTGCCGTTGCCATCTACCTGGCCGGTCTTTGCCTGATGATCCTGCGCTTTGGCACCGGTATAGCTCATAACAGGCGCATGCGCAATAAGGGAATTACGAAGATTACCAATAACTGGCAACAATGGCTGCAGGAAACCAAAGAACAATTGCACATAAACCGGGCCGTGCAGTTATGCTATAGTGTCTATGCACATGTACCTATGACCGTAGGCACCTTAAAACCGGTCATCCTCTTACCTTTCGCTATGGCAAATAGCATGAGCACCGAGCAGGTGGAAGCTATCCTGTTGCATGAACTGGCACATATCAGGCGCAACGACTACCTGCTGAATATACTACAGGCCCTGGCAGAGACCCTGCTCTTCTTCAACCCATTTATATGGCTGGTATCATCCGCTATCCGCAAGGAAAGGGAACATTGTTGCGATGACCTGGTGCTTTCTTGCAGCGCTGGTCCCCTGCCTTATGCAAGAGCCCTTGCTGCCCTTGAAGCACGACGCAGGGAAGCAAATGCACTGGCCCTTGCAGCCACCGGTAATAAAAACAGGTTATTTAATCGTATCAAACGCATCATGGAAATGAAAAAACAAAAGAACAATTACGCGAGGGCAATAATCGCCTCACTGGTAATAGCAGCAATAGTGGTATCCTTTGCATGGTTATCGCCTTCCTTTGCACAATCGCATAAAGCAAAGGCAAAAACGTCAACTAAACGCAACAGTACCCATACGGAAAGCAATACAAGCGATCAGGCAAGCGCACCAAAGCCATCAAAATCCTATGATAAAAATGAGGATAGCGAAGCCCCTGCTGCCCCCGAAGCGGAAGATCCAGATGAAACTGTGTCAAAAGCCATGAAAGACGTGGACTGGGACCAAATAGACCGGGAAATGAAAAAAGCAGATAAAGCTATGGCAGAAGCAGATGAAGGCATGAGGCATGCAGACAGGAAGATGGCTGCCGTGAACTGGGACCAAATAGACCGGGAAATGAAAAAAGCGGATAAAGCTATGGCAGAAGCAGATGAAGGCATGAGGCAGGCAGACAGGGAGATGGCTGCCGTGAATTGGGACCAATTAAACAAAGAATTGGCCGATGCTCAAAAAGAAATAGATGCTATTCATTGGGAAGATATACAAAAGGAAATAGACCGGGGCTTAAAAGAAGCCCGCAGATCGATAGATGACCCAAAACTGCGTGAGAAGGTTGAGGAAAGTCTGGCCCTGGCACGTCAGCAAAGCCTCAGGGCAGTGGCAAGAGCTAACAGGGCGCTAATAAAGGCACAATTGGATGCCGAATATAAAGGGAACCCTAAGTCTTCGTACAATGCTGCGGTATGGGCCACGGGAGCCGGAAGCAGCACGAACACTTATACATATAGCAATGGCAATTCAAGCAGCTATAATTATGCTTACACCTATGGCAAAAGCAATACTAATGCCCACGCCGGAGGCCTGCATGAAGTAATGCTGCGCAAAATGGAACATGAAGGGCTTATCGACCGCTCAAGGTCTTATAAAGTAGAAAAATACAGCGACCGGCTATACATAAACGGGCAATTGCAACCAGGCGATGTGTATATGCGCTATAACAAATACATGAAGAATGAGAACTTGACAATAAAAGGTGATCGTGACCATATCAGGATCAGCGTTAAAGATTAAGCCACATATCAATTTTTAACCATGACCCCCGCTTTCCAGCGGGGGTTTTTCGTGATTTATAGCTGCCCGGGGCTTGTTAACCGCTTGTTACACAGTTACAAACACGCTGTTAACCTATGCCAAATATTTCGCTATGAATCATCCCCACCGCATCTTTGTGTCATCAAAGCAAAACAATAACAGAAACAATAAAAGATATGAAAAAGATAGCCTTATTCGCCACCATCCTGATGCTTGTAGTAACTGCAGTATACGCATAATATAAATGCAGCACACAGCTAAAAAATAAGCCCGGCAATATAGCCTGTATCATACCGACACACATGAAAACACAATAACACGCTCTCTCTTATCCTCTATATGTGAAGGGCCCTTTCCAGGGCCTTTTTTTCGTTTTTTAAGAAATATTTTTCATCTATTACCTGTATATTTGCATGACATGCAATGAAGCGGTCAATTATTGCATTTACTAACGCTTATTTCACTCCGGGTTATGATGAGAAGAAAACTGTTCAGCAGTTTGTTTTTGGCAATATTATTTGTGATATCGGCGCCGGCTTTCGCGCAGGATGATGTACAGGCTTTCCGCAATTTCCAGTTATCTTTTACCCGGGTATCACAGGCCTGGACCAAATATAACGATACCCTAAGGGGCATGTTCGAGCGGCAGGGCGTTTCTTATCCTTCACATGACATATACCTGCGCACCTTCAAATCGCAGAACGAGATGGAGCTATGGGCACGTAATGATGCCACCGAAGAATACAAACTTATTAAAACATACCGTATCTGTGCACTATCGGGCATCCTGGGCCCTAAACGTTATGAAGGTGACCACCAGGTACCGGAAGGTTATTATTTCATAGAGGATTTCAATCCACGTAGCGACTTTTACTTGTCTATGCTGTTGAATTACCCAAACTATTCAGACCTTGTGCTGGGCGATAAGAAAAAACCGGGTGGCGACATTTACATACATGGTGGCTGCCTCACTATAGGCTGTATGCCCATGACCGATGATATTATACAGGAACTATACGTGCTCTGCCTGAATGCCAAACTCAATGGGGAAACATACATTCCTGTTCACATATACCCTGTTCGCTTCACTAAAGTGGGGCTTAACTTCCTGGGCAGGGAATATGCCAGCGATACTACCAAGCAAAAATTTTGGGTGAACCTGAAGCAGGGCTACGACTATTTTGAGCAATACCACAAAATATTGCCGGTAATGTACACCCCTGAGGGTAAATACGCAAATGAGTAATAATCCCGCTACTGAAAAACAATGTCACATCTATCCTTCAAACGCAATGCAATATTACCTGTAGGCATTGCCTTTATTATGTTCATACTTTTCTCGTCATGCGAGAAAGAAGTGAAAATAAATCTTAAAGAAGGTGCTACCCAGGTGGTAGTAGACGGAGCAATAGAGAATGACGTCCCACCATATGTTGTACTCACCAAATCTATAGGCTTTTTCTCTTCTATCGATCTGAATACACTTGAGAACAGCTTTCTGCATGATGCCATAATTACTGTCTCTGACGGCACCAATACAGTTACACTTAAAGAATACACAGTAGATACCGGCACCGCAAACAAGTTTTATTTCTATACTATTGATACTGCATTTGCAGCAGTAAAAATGAAAGGCGAGATAGGCAAAACCTATAGCCTGAAGATAGTATACGAAGGCAAGACCTATGAGGCCAGCAGCAAATTGCCCAACCCAAAAGCTATGGATACCATATGGGCAGGAGATCCCTTTGCATTCGGGCAAAATGTTGCAGATGGAGCAAAGACCATATATGTAAACTATGCCGATCCTGATACGCTCGGCAATTACGGCCTGTATTATACTAAAACAAACGATCAGCCTTACTATATGAGCCAGGACCTTTATACCGATGAATTTACCAATGGCTCTTTACAAACAAGCTATCCATTGACATTAGGCTTGGCACCCGGGCAAGATCGTCAAGAAGCTAACGACTCTTTAGGCTATGTATTCAAGGGCGACACGGTTACGCTCAAATGGTGCGCCATCGATAAAAAAGTATACGACTTCTGGAAAAGCTATGTTTATGCTTCGAATGTATCCGGCAACCCATTTTCAACACCTATCAACTTAAAGACCAATATCAGCAACGGGGCCTTAGGCATCTGGGCCGCATACGGCGCTGTTTACAATACAATTATTGTTCAATGACCTTACCCGCCAGCCTCATTATATTTGTTTTCAATACAGCAGTAGAAAATAATAGCTAAACAAAAAAAATCTTTTTTGCATTTTTACAGTTAATTATGGCTGATACAGAAAAAGTACATTGTCTTATTATAGGTTCAGGACCTGCAGGCTATACTGCAGCGATATATGCATCTCGTGCCAACTTAAACCCCGTTCTATACCAGGGTCTCCAGCCCGGCGGGCAATTGACAATAACTACAGAAGTGGAGAATTATCCCGGTTATCCGAATGGCATCATGGGCCCCCAGATGATGATCGATTTTGAACAGCAGGCACAGCGTATGGGCGCTGATATACGCTGGGGGCTTGCAACAAAAGTAGACCTTAGCAGCCGTCCTTATAAAGTAGAGATAGACGAAGAAAAATGGATAGAGGCCGATGCACTGATCATAGCAACCGGCGCATCGGCTAAATGGCTGGGCCTGGAATCAGAACAACGCCTTAACGGGCACGGCGTATCGGCCTGTGCGGTTTGTGATGGCTTCTTCTTCAAAGGGCAGGAAGTAGCCATAGTAGGTGCAGGCGACACGGCTTGCGAAGAAGCATTATACCTGTCGAAGCTTTGCAGCACAGTGCACATGCTGGTGCGCAAAGGCGAAATGAGGGCGAGTAAAGTAATGCAGGACCGCGTACTGAAAACACCCAACATCAAAGTGTATTGGAACACGGAAACTGTAGAAGTGATGGGCGAACACAAAGTGGACTCTATAAAAGTGCATAACAACCAGACTGACGAAACATCGGTCATACCCGTAAAAGCATTCTTTGTTGCCATAGGTCATGAGCCGAATTCACAGCTTTTTAAAGGATGGCTGGAAATGGATGAGCAGGGATACCTGCTTACTAAACCGGGCACATCTAAAACAAATATAGAAGGCGTATTTGCCTGCGGTGATGTACAGGACAAGATATACCGGCAGGCCGTAACGGCGGCAGGCAGTGGCTGCATGGCCGCCCTCGATGCCGAACGTTACTTAGGCGCTCTGGAACATCAGCAATGAGAACGTGCTTAGTATCTTTGATCTTGCTATTTCCAGTTCTTATACAGGCGCAGGTAAGGACTGAAGATGACACAAGCAATGTGATAGAATGGACCGCAGCCCGCAAGCTCAACTGGAATGATTTCAAAGCTAACGCTCCGCATACCACGCGCGAGGCTGCCTTATCCAATTGTGGCTTTGGCTATTCAAGCAATAAAGCATACCATTACGAGATCATCAACATTACTGTTCTGGCCCGGTTTTACAGCAACAGGTCATGGGTGCGTACCGACCGGAAAAGTGTACGCCTCTTACAACATGAACAACGGCACTTCGACCTCTGTGAATTATATGCCCGCAAGTTCAGGCAAAAACTAGCCAAACGTACCTGGACAGGGGATGACATAGACAAAATAGACCGCATATACCAGCGCTATTTTCATGAGCTGGATGAGCAACAACTGAAATACGATAAGGAAACCATTCACAGCCTTGATACAAAAAAGCAAAATGAATGGAACGATGCCATCGCCCGGGAGTTAGATGAACTAGCCGAATTTACCAACAAATAATATACACTTGCTATACTCCTGTGTATTGAGCTGTGCTGCTAAGTAATGCTAGCGATTCCTTAAGTTTTACCGCCAGTTCTGATCTGTTTGCCGATGGCCGGTAAATGACCTTTATCCGCTTTAATTCTTCCGCAATGAGGTCTGGCAGCGACTGTTGTTCATTAGTTTTATTGTTTTCCATAATGTCGCTTTTAAAATAGTGGTAATTGGCCTTTTTTTATCCTCCTGAAGTCTTTGGTGTTCATTTCTAACCTTGTTTGGTTGAGACCAAATTTGTTACAGTATACCTGGAACTGCGTTTTGATCAGTTCTGCAAACTTGCCATCGCCTGATATACGGTTGCCCCAGCGGCTGTCATTCACATGGCCTTCATGACACTCGCATATCAGGTTCCATACTTTCTCTGCCCTGTCGGGGAAGGCTTTATGTAGCCAGTCGTGGAAGATACCGCCTATAGCACCATTCAAGCGTACTACTGTATAGCCCGCCCATTTGGCCCCGGCTTCCGATGCGGCTTTCAGTACATCATGCATATGGCTGTCGTTAAGGCCGGGAATTATCGGCGCATTCATGATACCGGTAGGTACCCCGTTCTTTGATAAGGTCTCCACCACCTTGAGCCGCGAACGGTACGATGCCGTTCGCGGTTCCATCAGCTTACGCAGGTTCTCATCGAGCGATGTAATAGAGCTGAACACGCGCACCAGGTTGTGCTTCGCGAGTTCCTGTATAATGTCCAGGTCGCGAAGCACAAGGGCGTTCTTGCTGAGTATGCCAACAGGGTTGCGGTAGTCGAGGCATATTTCCAGCAATTTGCGTGTGATGCGCATTTTGCGCTCAATGGGCTGGTAACAGTCAGTGTTTCCGGATAAGGATATTGGGGCTGGTTGCCAGTTTTTATTTTCAAAGAATTTCTTCAGGAGCTGGGGGGCATTTTTCTTCACTACGATACGGCTCTCAAAATCCACCCCGGCACTATAGCCCCAGTACTCGTGCGAATTGCGGGCATAGCAGTAGATACAGCCATGCTCGCAGCCCTGGTAGGGGTTGGCCGAGTACATCATACCCACGTCGGGACTTTTTACTTCATTTACCAATGTGCGGCTATCGTCAAAAATGTATTCCGTTTTGCGTAGTTCCTGTTCCCAGTCATCTATCGCCTCTGCATGCTCCTGTATATATTCACCCTTCAGGAACTTATTTTTGGGATTGAACTGGGCTCCCCTGCCCTTTTCAAAGCGATCGTTGGCCTTCTGGTTTATCATGGTCTCTCTTTTATTATTTGTTTTATTATCAAACGGTCGGTTTATGCAACTCAATAATCATCATCCTCAAGCAGGTACTGGTTCCTTACATATTCATCACCCGTGTCATCATCTCTCAGCATGACCATATCCTTCACCGATCCAAAACCAATGGCATCTCTCATTACATGCGGGTTAAACAGTTCTGCACCCTTACGTACCGTATTCTTGCCATATTTGTCTTTGATATGGTACATCACCTTGCGCACCTTATCCTGCATGATACGGTTATCGAACAAGCTGTATTGCAGGTTACCGCCCAATACAAAACCCTGAACACCCACGCCCATGCTCAATGTATTGTTATTGAACATGCTTTTATTGCCGGAACCCTCAAACTCCCTGATGCGGTCAAGGATGTAATAACGCAACTCCACGGCATCCTGCACTGGCTGTGTAAATCGTATTTTCGTATCCCAGCCGGTATTATTACGGTAACGGATGAAAAAGGATGCCTCTTTACAAAACACATCCATCTTTACCATACGCTGCTCCAGCCGGGTACAGAGCGATACCAATAGCGATTCCAAAGCTTGTTTCGATTCCCGTTGTTCTCGCGATACGGTACGCATGGCGCTCATGGTCCTGTTCAGCCCATTACTATACTGGTCCACCTCC
Source organism: Bacteroidetes bacterium 46-16 (assembly GCA_001897835.1). GTDB lineage: Bacteria > Bacteroidota > Bacteroidia > Chitinophagales > Chitinophagaceae > MKUN01. The sequence goes on along the minus strand of MKUN01000008.1, from coordinate 11,734 downwards.
GCAAAATTGAGTCTCCGATGCCAGTAATTACCCACTACGCCGCCAAAGGCTTTCCGCAACAGGGCTTCCGATGCATGACGCATTTGCAGGGGGGTCTTGATGCCTATCATTTCCAGTCGCCTTGCATTACGGCTGGCTATACCGGGCAGGTCCTGTAGCTGCAACTTGGCCAGGTAATGGTCTATGTTATCCGGGCTTATCTGTATCAGTCCATCGGGCTTTTGCAGTTCTGTACCCAGCTTTGCCAGGAAGGTATTCGGCGCTATGCCTATGGAACAGCGCAGGTAATCATATTCCTTCCTTATATCTTCCTTTATCTGCTGTGCAATAGCCGTAATATCCTTATATACCATTCGGTACGAGGTAAAATTGGCAACAGCCTCATCTATACTTTTAGCAAGCACATCATCACAATATCTGCGCAGGATCTCCATTACCTTAACATGCACCCTGCGATAATAAGGCGGATGGGTGAGCACCGGTATAATACCCGGGCAAAGCACCCTGCACTCATTCAGTCGCATACCCGTCTTTACGCCAAATTTCTTGGCTTCAATGGATGGTGCTATAACACAGGAATAGGGACTGTCGTGGGTGATGACCCCAACCGGTTTACCCCTCAACTCCTCATTCGCCTGCTGCTCGCAAGTGGCAAAAAAGCTATTCATGTCCAGGTACAGCAGCAAGGCCTCTGTCTCAGTACCCACATTCGCATTATTACGCCTGTAGGCCTTGAAAGCCGAGGGTTTCGTGACTTCCTCCTTAGGAATACGTTTACCGGTGATATTTTCTATGAGCGAGGCCATTTCAGCACTAAAGTACAACATTTGTCAAATTATTGCACATTTTGTTGAGAATTTTGGAAAAAATATTTGCCTGCGACTCAATTTTATATCGTAATATTGCAATAAACCTATTGAAATGGGCTTAACTAAAACAGAACATTTTACCGAAGAGCAAAATGCCATTGCTACCCTGCTCAAGGCCCTCGCCCACCCGGCAAGGGTAGCTATAGTGGAGTACCTGATGAACACAGATACCTGCATATGCGGCGATATAGTAAATGAACTGCCCCTGGCACAGGCAACCGTATCGCAGCACCTGAAAGAATTAAAAAATGCCGGCCTGATAAAAGGGAGTATAGAAGGCAATGCCATCTGCTATTGTATCGATGAGAACGGCATAGAAAAACTTCAAAACTATTTTAAGGGAGTTGCCCAAAAATTAAGTACTAAAAACAAAAATTGTTGTTAAGATGAAACTATCAGAATTTAAAGAACAGCTGAATAAGGTAACCTCGCTGACATTCATACAGACCGATGGCCAAAAAGTTCCGGTGCATTTTCACATCACAGAAGCCGGGCTGGTAACCAAACACTTTATCGATTGCGGCGGCACGGTAAGAACCGATAAAAATATCTGCTTCCAATTGTGGGTTGCCAATGACACCCAACACAGGCTGGAGCCACAAAAACTACTAAAGATAATAACTATTGCAGAGGAATTATTTAATAACGAAGACCTTGAAGTACAGGTAGAATACCAAACCGGTACGGTAGGTATCTACGGGCTGCAATACGAAGATGAAAAATTCGTGCTCACAGCCAAACATACCGATTGCCTTGCTAAAGAACTTTGCGGTGTACCCGAAACAAAACAAAAACTAAAGCTATCCGAACTGCCAACCGCACAAAGCTCATGCTGTACGCCGGGCGGCGGATGTTGTTAAAAAAAGAGATACGGATAATGAGCACAAATAACTGCAACCCGGTAAAAGAGCGAAAAAAACTGGGATTCCTGGACAGGTTCCTTACCCTGTGGATATTCCTGGCCATGGTCCTGGGGGTGGCTATTGGTTATTTTATACCTTCTTCTTCAGCATTTATAAATTCCTTTCAGTCGGGGACAACGAATGTACCGATAGCACTGGGGCTGGTATTGATGATGTACCCGCCTCTTGCCAGGGTAAAATATGAGCAATTGGCCCGGGTGTTCCAAAACAGGAAGATACTATCTCTATCGCTTCTTATGAACTGGGTGATCGGCCCTGTATTGATGTTCCTGCTGGCCATTCTCTTCTTAAGAGATAAACCGGAATATATGGTTGGGCTGATCATGATCGGACTGGCCCGTTGTATTGCTATGGTGATCGTATGGAATGAGCTTGCTGATGGCAACCGGGAATATGCTGCCGGGCTGGTAGCATTCAACAGTATTTTCCAGGTTTTGTTCTACAGCTTGTTTGCATGGTTTTTCATCAAAATATTACCCCCTTACTTTGGGCTCGAAGGTTTCGATATTGATATCAGCATAGCGCAGATCGCACAGAGTGTTTTTATTTACCTGGGCATTCCTTTCATTGCAGGCTTCCTAAGCCGCTACACGCTCATTAAGCTCAAAGGGAAAGACTGGTATGAAAAAAGATTTATACCTGCCATCAGCCCCCTAACGCTTATCGCCCTTTTGGCCACCATTATGGTTATGTTCAGCCTTAAAGGACAAATGATCGTTTCCATACCGATGGACGTGATCAGGATAGCTATTCCGCTTACCATCTATTTTGCTGTTATGTTCCTCGTCACATTTTTCGTGGGCAGATATGCAGGAGCAGATTATGCACAGAATGCAGCGGTCTCCTTCACAGCCGCCGGTAATAATTTTGAACTGGCTATTGCCGTGGCTATTGGGGTTTTCGGTATCAATTCCGGGCAGGCTTTCGCAGGCGTCATCGGCCCCCTGGTCGAAGTTCCCGCCCTGATCGCTTTGGTCAATGTGGCCTTTTATCTAAAGAAGAAATTATATAAATATCCGGATGGTGAAAAAAATATTAATTCTTTGCACGGGCAATAGCTGCCGGAGCCAGATGGCCGAAGGCTATATGCGGCACTTTGCAGGAGATAAAGCACAAGTATTCAGCGCAGGGATAGAAACTCATGGCGTAAACCCCAAGGCTGTGGAAGTAATGAAAGAAGATGGCATCGATATCAGCGGGCATACGTCAAATCATATTGACGAATACCGCAACATAGACTTTGATTTTGTGATAACGGTCTGCGACAATGCCAAAGAAAACTGCCCTTATTTCCCTTCGAGAGCCAGGCAGTTTCACTACAACTTTCCCGACCCGGCCAAAGCAAAAGGGACTGATGAAGACGTAATAGGATCATTCAGGAAAGTAAGGGACGAAATAAAAACATATTGTGAACAGTTCGTAAAGGATAACATAGCTTAAAGCTTCGCCCACTTTAATCTCAGGCTGTAAGTGGTCTTGCCTTTGGCATAGATGGCATAGCACACAAAAAGAGCGTGGAGCTGGGTATCTCCACAATAGCAGGGTTGGGACACGGGCTGGACCGAATATACCCGGCAAGCCATAAGCACCTGGCAAAAGATATGCTGCAAAATGGCGGCTTGCTTACAGAATTCCCATCGGGCACTAACCCCGATCGCACAAACTTCCCCATGCGGAACAGGATAGTAGCCGGCATAAGCGATGTGACCGTGATCGTAGAAAGTGATAAAGCGGGAGGATCACTCATTACTGCATATATGGCCAGTGGTTACAACCGCGAAGTGGCCGCATTTCCCGGCCGGGTAAGCGATACCAGGTCGGCAGGATGCAATGACCTGATACGCAGCAATATCGCCGCAATGATAACCGGCCCGGAAGACCTGCTGGAACTAATGAACTGGAATAAGGGCACAAAACATAAAACGGTACAAAAACAACTATTCCTGAACCTGGCACCCGAAGAGCAGAAGATCATTGACATATTGCAGACCAAAGATTCTGTACATGCAGATGACCTGTATTATCAAACCGGGTTGGGCGGGTCGCAACTGGCCTCTACCCTATTGATGCTGGAAATGCAGGGACTTATTAAGACTTTGCCAGGAAAACATTATCGGATGGCTTAGCCATACAATAATCATTCAAAGATATCAGATCACTTCACCTTCGAGGTCGTAATCATATGCCTTTGTGATACGTACATTCACAAAATCGCCGATCGGCAGTTCCTTATCTGCCTGGATAATAACCTCGTTATCCACCTCTACACTGTCAAACTCAGTACGGCCAAGATAGCGACCGGCTTCCAGCTTATCGACGATCACCTTAAACTCTTTGCCAACCTTATCCTGGTTCTTTTCGTAGGATATTTCCTGCTGCACTTCCATTACTTCCTGGGCGCGTGCTTCTTTTTCTTCTGCACTTAAGGTATCGGGCAGGTCGTATGCCGAGGTATTCTCTTCATGCGAATAAGTAAAGATGCCCACACGATCGAGGCGTACATCCTCAAGGAATGTTTTCAGTTCTTCCACATCATCGCGTGTTTCGCCGGGAAAGCCAGCGATCAATGTAGTACGTATACATATGCCGGGCACCCTGTCGCGTATGGCAGCCAGCAGGTCGTATATCTCCTGCTTATCCATCTGGCGCTTCATGGCCTTCAGCATATGGTCTGAGATATGCTGCAGTGGCATATCGAGATAATTGCAGATATTATCTCTTTCACGCATCACATCCAGCACCTCAAGCGGAAATTTTGAAGGGTATGCATAATGCAGCCTGATCCAGTGCAGGCCCGGAACATCAGAAAGGTGCTTCAGCAATTCGGGCAGAGCACGTTTTTTATAAATATCCAGCCCGTAATAAGTGAGCTCCTGTGCGATGAGCATGATCTCCTTTACGCCCATTTGTACCAGCCGTTTCGCTTCGGCCACTACCTCTTCAATGGGTTTAGATACATGGCCGCCACGCATCAGCGGTATGGCGCAGAAAGCACAGGTACGGTTACATCCTTCCGAAATTTTAAGGTATGCGTAATGTTTTGGCGTACTCAATAAACGTTCCCCAACCAGTTCCTGCTTATAATCTGCATTGAACTGCTTCAGGATAAGCGGTAATTCCATAGTGCCAAACCATGCATCCACTTCGGGTATTTCCTTCAACAGATCATGGCGATAGCGCTCACTAAGGCAACCTGTAACGTACACTTTATCGAGCCGTCCTTCTTTTTTCAGGCCCACCTGTTCCAGTATAGTATTGATGCTTTCTTCTTTTGCCTTATCAATAAAGCCACAAGTGTTCACCACCACTATATTATGATCAAGGCGCCCGTTCTCATGCACCACTTTAATACCATTGGCATTAAGCTGTCCGCTCAGCACTTCGCTGTCCACCATATTCTTGGAGCAGCCAAGTGTAATGATGTTCACCTTATCCCGTTTTAGTTTCTTCGTCTTCAAATGCGTCTGTCTATTTTTTGCGATGATCCGGCCATAGCATCGCTAAGTTGAAAAGTAAAAGTTTAAAGCCCTGCTATTTCTTCCTGAAGAATACCCTTATGGGTACACCACTGAAATTGAAATGGCTGCGCAATTTGTTCTCTAAAAAGTTCTTGTACGAATCCTTTATGGCATCAGGGTAATTGGCAAAAAATGCAAATGAAGGCACCGCAACCGGAAGCTGGGTGATGAACTTGATCTTAACCGAGTGTCCACGCGACATGGGTGGCGGGTAGCGTTCTATTTCCGGCAGCAGGATATCATTTAGTTGTGAGGTGGCCACGTTACGGCTACGGTTATCATATACTTCCAGCGCCTTTTCCATGGCCTGGAAGATGCGTTTTTTATCCTGTGCTGATATGAATATTATCGGCACATCCGTAAAAGGAGCGATCCTGTCCTTTATTTCTTTTTCGTAGTCCCTTGCAGTGTTGGTCTCTTTTTCCATAAGGTCCCATTTGTTCACCAGCAGCACAATGCCCTTGCCTTTACGGGTAGCCAGGCTGAAAATATTAACATCCTGCGCAGTCATACCCTTTTCCGCATCTATCAGCAGCATACATACATCAGCGCCATCCATTGCACGTATGGCGCGTATCACGGAATAGAACTCAAGGTCCTCGCTTACATTCTTTTTCTTACGCAGACCTGCCGTATCGATGAGGGTAAAATCTTTACCAAACAGTTTATAATGGGTGTGTATGGTATCTCTTGTAGTGCCAGGTATATCTGATACAATGGTGCGCTCCTGCCCGATCAATGCATTGAGCAGGGTAGATTTCCCCGCATTGGGCTGGCCGATGATCGCAAACTGAGGGATATGTACTTCTTCTTCCTCTTCTTCTTCAGGGGGCGGGATATGTGCGGCCACCTCATCAAGCAATTCGCCGGTGCCACTGCCTGATATGGAGGACAAGAAGAAAACCTGCTCAAAACCCAAAGCATAAAATTCGGTCGCATAAAGCGCACGTTCGGCATTATCCACTTTATTCACTACCAGCAAAACCGGTTTGGAGGAGCGACGCAAGATATCCGCCATTTCCTCGTCCTGGTCGGTGATACCGGTAAGGGTATCTACAACAAAAAGCAGCAGATCGGCCTCATCGAGGGCTATCTGTACCTGTTTGCGGATCTCACGCTCAAAAACATCCTCCGAACGGGCAACGAAACCACCGGTATCAATTATATTGAAATTTTTACCATTCCATTCAGCAATACCATATTGCCGGTCGCGTGTAACGCCGCTCACATCGTCAACAATGGCCTTCCTTTGTTCCAGCAAACGGTTGAAGAGAGTTGATTTCCCCACATTTGGCCTGCCCACTATAGCTACGGTAAATCCCGGCATAATTTAATTTTGGCCTGCAAAGGTACTCTATTATATGCAGCTTTTCATTATCAATGTTAAAATAGTATTACCCGTATAGCTGATTTAACTGTAACTTTAACCCTGCTTTAATAAAATATATACTAATGAGGAAACACTTTTATGTATTACTGTGCGCATTGTTCATAGGCTATGGTGCGCAGGCAAGCCCCGGCGATACTACCTGGGTACAGGCGCATTATGACAAATGGCTGGATTATTACAATAACTTCGATACTACGGTAACCTTTCCGAACGGATCTGTTACCTATCGCAAGATATATATGATATTCACTTTGGGTAAATACCAATGCCCGGGCAACCCGCAATACTGCGGCGACTGGGATTATACCATAACAAATTACTTAATGACCCCAAGCGGGGATACACTGGAACTCGCCCGCCTCATATCACCTTATGCCAATGCAGGTGCCCCACATACTCCGTGGAGCTGGACGCAGCGGTACATATACGATGTGACCGACTACTACCCTGTGCTGAAGAATAGTGCTACCATGCGTATCCTTTATTCGGGCTATTCAGGCGGTTTTACTGCCAATGTAAAATTTGCCTTTATCGAGGGCACACCCGATCGTGATGTAAAAGGCATAACACGCCTCTGGAACGGAAGCTTCGGCTATGGCAATGCCATACCAATAGATACCAATTTCCAATCCGTGAATGAAACGGCACCCACAGGTACACAGAGCACCGACCTGAAACTTACCATTACCGGTCATGGCAGCGATAACAACCAATGCTGCGAATTCCTTTCAAGGTATTACGAAGTAATGCTCAATAATAACCAGGTAGCACATACCGATATCTGGCGCAACGACTGTGGTCTTAATGACCTTTATCCTCAATCGGGCACATGGCTTTATGAAAGAGCCAACTGGTGCCCCGGTGCACTGGTACGGCCTAACTATCACAACCTGCCTGGCATTGTAGCAGGCAACAATTTCGATGTGGAAATAAATTTCCAGCCTTATACAGGCAATGGTGGTGGCAGCTATACCACAGAGGCCCAACTCTTCTACCACGGCAGCATGAACAAAACTGTAGATGCATCGCTGGATGATATCATTGCGCCTACAAATTACGAAGGCAGTTTCAGGGCAAACCCGGTTTGCGGCTCACCAACTATACATGTAAAAAACACCGGGGCAACTGCAATTACGTCGATACATTTCCAGTATGGTGCAGAGAATGAGCCGGTAACCGACTATACATGGAATGGCAACCTGAATTCCTTACAGGATACAATAATAACACTACCGCACCTGCCCTACCTCGATACCATTTCCGACAATAACCTCCATAAATTCACAACAAAGATCATGGAAGTGAACGGGAATGCCGACGATGATGCGACCAACAATACAATGTCATCCTATTTCATGCCTGCGCCACTGTGGCCGAGCCAGTTCCTGGTGCAAATGAAAACCAATAGCGAAACCGACCAGCAAGGCAATTGCGAAACCACATGGCAAATATTTGACCAGTCGAACAATGTAGTGGCCCAGCGCATTACCAGCAGCATAAACACCATTTATACCGATACTGTTTTCCTGCCAAGGGGCTGCTATAAAATGGTAGTAAAGGATGGTAGCTGCGACGGCCTTCATTGGTGGGTTTGGGACCAGGTAGGTGGTGTTACTGCCGGCTATATCCAGATAAAAAAGCTGCCATTTGGCACAATTTCATTGAACGGCAATGTTAACTCCGGTACCTACCACGATGATTTTGGCTGTGGTTTTAACCAGTACTTTACCACGCAGGGCTTTGGTGTAGGCGTAGAGAATTTATCTGCTACACCTGCATCTGTTGCAGCTTACCCCAACCCTGCACAGTCAGCGGTTACCGTAAGCATCAGCGGCATAGCCAATATATCAGGTACTGTAAGCCTGGTAGACGCCCTGGGCAGGACCGTATTGACGCAAAACTGCAACAGCACTACAGCTATATTGAATGTTGCCAACCTGGCAAATGGCATGTACACCGTAATATACAGCGACAGGGCCAATGCAGAGGCCAAACTGCAGACCCGCCTGCTGATCGCTAAATAAGGCCACGTTTTCTCTTACATACACTAAACCCGGTAAGGCTGCTTATGCAGCCTTATTTTTTTACTTAATGTTTCCAGGCTTTACTAATTTTACAGGTTTATGAGCGAAAGGATAGAAAAGTTGCTTCAATTTTTACAAGCATCGCCTGATGACTGCTTTTTAAACCATGCCCTGGCACTTGAATATATAAAGGCCGGCAAGGACAACGATGCAAAGCTACTCTTTGAACACAACCTGGGTACCGACCCCGGCTATGTAGCCACCTATTACCACCTGGGCAAGCTGCTGGAGCGTACCGGTGCGCAGCAGGAAGCAATAGGCGTTTATGAAAATGGCATGGTACAGGCAAAGGCCGCAGGGGATATGCATAGCTATAACGAATTGCAGGGGGCTTATGAAGACCTTGCCTATTAAAACGATAACATTGCTACAGGATTTCAGGAACAACTGGCTTAAGAAAAAATTTGCAGCGCAAGAGCAAAAGATACTGCTTGCTGTAAGCGGTGGTGTAGACTCAATGGTAATGGCTCACTTGTTCTTAAGCAACAATATATCTTTTGGCATTGCGCATTGCAATTTCCAACTACGGGGCATTGAAGCTGACCTTGACGAATCGCTGGTGCATGACTGGGCTCTGCGCCACAATACCAGCTTTCACCATGTACGTTTTGACACCAAAAAGAAAACCGCAGAATGGAAAAAAGGTGTACAGGAAACTGCCCGAATATTGCGCTACGAATGGCTGGACATGATTTGCCGGGAGCATGGTTACAGCTACCTGGCAACCGCTCATCATGCCAACGATAACGTAGAAACATTAATGATGAACCTCTTCAAAGGTACAGGCATCAGCGGGCTGCATGGCATCCGGGAAAAAAATGAGCACATCATCCGCCCCATGCTCTGGGCCCAAAAAGAGGAGATATTAGCCTATGCAGCAGAACACAACATACCTTATCGCAACGACGCATCGAACAGTACAGATGTGTACCAGCGAAATGCAATAAGGAATAGAATAATACCTGCCATACAGGAATATTTTCCGGGAGTAGTATCGAACTTAAATGACAGTATCGCCCGCTTTGCACAGGTAGAGACGCTATACCGGAAAACGATAGAACAGGAACGAAAAAAACTATCGGAGAAACGGGGCCGGGATATTTACATCCCGATACGAAAACTGAAAAAGCGGGAGGCGATCGAAACCATTTGCTATGAACTTTTTACGCCCTTTGGCTTCACTGCTGCACAGGTACCTCATATAATGCAGCTTATGGATGCAGAAAGCGGGCGCTATATAAGCTCTGATACACACCGGGTGATCAGGAACAGGGATTTTCTTGTCATCACGACGGTGCCTGCCGCCAGTACTGACACCATACTTATAGAAGCTGCACCTTGCGAAATAGAGACGGGACGCGCACATTTCTCCTTTGCAATTGAAGACAAGCCTGCACAGGCACCTACAGATCCGCATATAGCCTGTCTTGACCTGAAGAACATTGAGTTCCCCCTTATCTTACGTAAATGGCGTATAGGCGACTACTTTTATCCTCTTGGCATGGGCATGAAAAAGAAAAAAGTGAGCCGCTACCTGATCAATGAAAAAGTACCCCTGCATGAAAAAGAACATGTATGGGTGCTCGAGAGCAAAAAAAGGATACTGTGGCTTTGCGGCATGCGGCCCGATGAACGTTTTAAGATAAAGGGCAGTACAGAACAGGTGCTTTTATGCCGTATAAAAACTATTGCGGAATGATCTGCTGAATGAATATCTGGCCATGTGTGGGGTCGAGTATAAAAGTAAATACAAAACCAAAGACTGAACCCCAGAAGTGTGCCCCATGATTAATGTTGCTCCCTCCTCTCCTGTCCATATATACGCAATAGACAAGATACAGACCTGCAAAAAGTATGGCAGGTATACCAATAGGTATAAACATGAGATATATCTTATTCCATGGTGAAAAATATACGCTTGAGAAAAGTATTGCCGCTACTCCACCCGATGCGCCAAGCGAGCGGTAATAGCCATTATTTCTATTTTTAATAAATGAAGGAATAGAAGCAACAATTATTGCGAAGAGGTACAATATAGGATAGGCAAAACCCTTACCAAGGCTTTGAAAAATAGCTTCAACACCATAGCCCTGGCCATAGCCAAAAAAATAGAGGGTAAGCATGTTAAAGAATAAATGACCCCAATCGGCATGAATAAAGCCCGAGGTAAGCAGGCGGTAATACTCTTCAGGACTGTTCATTCTTTTGGGCCATAGTATAAGTTTATTGAACAGGAGCTCATTATTAAAGGCCATAATGGATACTATGGCAGTAACAGCAATTATGATGAGTGTAACGGACATGAATAAAACTTGAATAAGGAACGAAAATAACGGTTAAACGTGATGATAAGGTGAATTATTTAAAATGCTAAAGGTCCTGTAAACCTGCTCGGCTACAATGAGCCGCACCAATTGATGCGGGAAAACCAGCGCCGATAGTGACCAACACTGCTTTGCCTGTTTCTTGATGGCCTCTGTGACCCCAAAAGCCCCGCCTATTAATATTACCAATGTTTTAACACCTGTATTCATCATTTGCTGGAACTGCTGCGCCCATTGCACAGAGTCAAGCATTTTGCCTTTTTCATCGAGCAGCACGAGATAATGCGCGGGTTGCAGGCGTTTCAGTATCATTTCTTCTTCGCGTTTTTTAGCCAGTTCCGTATCAGTTGTAAGGGCTTTTTTAGGCAGTTGCAGCACATGCAGTTCCACACTGTTCCATGGTTTCGTCTTGCTAAAATAATACCGCAGGCCCTCCTCAATAAAGGGGTCACTCTCTTTCCCAATGCTCCATATCTCGATATTCATGCTGCAATGATAATTTCATTTTAGGATAAGCACACAGTTTTTGTATAATCGGCAGGAATATTATACCTTTGCCATCCGGTAAAACGGAATGGCCTTGTAGCTCAACTGAATAGAGCATTTGACTACGGATCAAAAGGTTT
>MKUN01000007.1 GCA_001897835.1 Bacteroidetes bacterium 46-16 | reverse complement strand
ATCGCTTTGTATTGCATGAAGTAAATATATCACTTCCAATAAAGAAAAGTAAACTCTGCACACCCAAAATTTATTAAAACTAATAAAGAACTTCATCACTTATAGAGTGTATTCTTTAACTATATTAAGCGATAAAACAACTTACGGCACTAAAAGATACACTGGTGGCACCATCAATCATAAGCTTTATATACATGCCAAACCGTGGCAGATTAATCAAATCTTCCTGATTAAACATCGGGTAAAACTCTTTGGCCAGGTATTCAGCATCAGTAGCGCCAACCCGAAAGGATATGATCGTTCCCACATTTCCGAAAATCGCCGCTCGTATGCGCTCATCTAACTGTTCAATGTATTGGTGAGCCAAAAATAGAGATAGTCCATATTTCCTAGACTCTGCCAGGATGCCAATAAAAGATAAGGTAACGAAGGAATGCATCTCATCAATGTAACAGTAAAACGGCATACGCTCCTCCTGTGCCAACCGGGCACGGTACAGTGCCGCATGTTGGATGGCCGTCAGGATCATAGAGCCAAGCAAGGCGCTGGCATCCTCTCCCAATTCACCTTTGGAAAGATTGCAGATCAATATCTTCTTCTTGTCCATAACCTCCTGCATCCTGAACCCCCGCGTTTTCTGACCCACAGTAGCCCGGAGCGGCGCACAGGCCAGGAATAGCCCTGTTTTATTCAATATCGGGCTAATAGCCTCCATACGGAAGGCCTTAGTATATTTAGCAAACTCGTTGTCCCAATAGCTGAGAATGTGCGCTTCCTTGACGTGCACCAGCGCTCTATTCCGGTATGCCTCATCCGTAAGCAAAGGCTGTATGTCTAAGAGCGTTGCATCCGGCACCCAAAGCAGGGTTAAAATAACATACCGTAGTATGTATTCCATTCTCGGGCCCCAGCTATCCGCCCATATCTTCTTGAACGTAGATACCAGGCTGGATGCCACGAGGTAGTGATACTTGGGATGTACGCCTTTGAGGGGATTAAAGGCAATCGGGTTGTCCGTGTCTTTGGGATTGAAATAGATCAGGTCTTCCTTCCTCCATGCAGGTATGTGTTTTAGTATGTCGGTTGCAATATCGCCGTGAGGATCGAGGATACAAAGACCATTGCCCCGCTCGATGTCCGAAATGGCCATGTTCTGTAATAAGGTGCTTTTGCCAACGCCTGTTTTGCCGATGACATAGATATGCCCCAGGCGGTCTTTGGCCTTGATGCCGAACTTCTGGTTGGTGTTTCGGTAGTTGGTGATGCCGATGGGCGTGATGCCGTCCTTCATACGCTGAGCATACCTAATTCTTGCCCTGCTTTGGCAGGAGGGATATTCCGACCTTTGAGGCTAAAAATCCCTCCTGCCATACAGCCCGCTTGGCCGTCACAATACCTGGGATGGTCATCCCAGACGAACAACTGGAACAGTTCCGGGGCCTCTACAAAGCCCGGTACGGAACGGAGATAAGCAAAGAGCTTGCCTATGAGCAAGGCATGAAGCTCATCTGCCTCCTGAAGCGCATCTACAAGCCCATGACCAAAGAAGCCTTTGAAACCATTACTCAAAAGCGCATGAAAATCCTCCCCGCTGTCCTTGCAGGCATCGCTTCACGGGACAGGGATGGTATGGTATAATGTTGAGGTAACCATATGCCCGCAAAACCCGACCAAAAGCTTAAATACTTCCTGTATGCCCGCAAATCCTCGGAAAGCGAGGACCGGCAGGTGCAGTCCATAGAAGACCAGGTGAACCGCCTTACGGAACTTGCCCGTTCACTGGGACTGGAAGTCACGGAGATACTGACCGAAGCCAAATCCGCCAAAAAGCCATACAACCGCCCTGTATTTACGGACATGCTCAGGCGCATCGGGAAGGGAGAAGCGGACGGTATTTTATGCTGGCAGATAAACCGCCTTTCGCGCAATCCCATAGACAGCGGCACCATAAGCTGGATGCTCCAGCAGGGCACATTAAAGTCCATCCAGGCCATAGACAAGCAGTACCTGCCGGACGATAACGTCCTGCTCTTTAACGTCGAGAGCGGCATGGCCAACCAGTACATCATCGACCTGCGCAAGAACTGCCGCCGGGGCATGGAAGGCCGGGCGGAGCGCGGCTGGTATCCCGCCCAGGCGCCCCTTGGCTACGTGAACGACAAGGCCAACCACAGGATCATACCCGACCGGAAATATTTCCCGCTCATCCGGCGGATGTGGGACATGATGCTCACCGGCAAATACAATCCCGAACAAATCCGCAGGATCGCAAATGAACAGTGGGGCTTCCGGACACCGAAGCATAAGCAGTTCGGCAACATGGAACTGACCACCGGCATGATCTACAAGCTCTTCGGCAATGTCTTTTACACCGGGATGTTCGAATGGTCCGGCAAGCGCTACCCCGGCAAGCACAAGCCTATGATAAGCCTTGCCGAATACGACCACGTACAGGTGCTTCTTGGCCGAAAGGGCAAGCCCCGCCTGCAGCGCCATACCTTCGCCTATACCGGCCTCATGCGCTGCGCGGAATGCGGCTGCATGTATACGGCCACAGAAAAGGTAAAACTCGTAAAATCTACTCAGGAATATAAAACCTATACCTATTACCATTGCAGCCGGAAGCATAAGAAAGCGGCCTGCACCAATGCCCCGCTTACTGCAAGCGACCTGGAAAGCCAGTTTGAAACGGAATTGGAGCGTTACACCATCGCCCCGGAATTTTTACATTGGGCACTAGACTGTATCGCAGCGGAAAAAGAAAAGCTGGCGGAGGGCGCTGCAAGCGCCAGGTCCATGCAGGAACAGTCGCTGTCCGAAACGGAGAAGGAACTCGGCAACCTCACCCGTATGCGGTATAAGGAACTCATAGACGATGAGGCGTTCATCAGGGAACGGGATATGCTCGCAAGCAGCATTGCCAGGCTGAAGGTGCAGCTAAGAGAGCAGGAAAACCATGCGGAAAAATGGCTTGCATTGACGGAACAGGCATTTGTCTTTGCAGCCTATGCGCAGCAAGAATTTGCACACGGCCCCGCAGAAAGCAGGCGGGACATCGTTTCCTGTTTTGGCTCGAACTACGCGGTAAAAGATAAAAAACTCTTGTATGAAGCCTCGGTTTGGCTCATTCCGATCGAAAAGGCCTATCCCGGCCTGCTTGCCGAATACAGGCGGCTCGAACTGCAAAAAGACCTTGGAAAAGAAGTATGGAATGAACGATTGGGGTCAATCATTCAACGATGGTGCGCCATCGTAGAAGATGTTCGAACCGAGATTAAAAAACTAAATAATCCTACCCTACATATCCCTATCCTAAAGGTGATATAGTATATTCCGTGAAGATTAATGCAAACAATGTGGCATACATCGACGGCGCAAACCTCTATAATGGTATGGCCTCTTTAGGTTGGAAATTGAACTATCGGAGATTTCGAGTTTGGCTTACTGAAAAATACGGAGTGAAGCAAGCATATATATTCCTCGGAATGATGCCGAAATACAAGGATCTTTACACAGCTCTCCAAGAAGACGGATATACCCTCATTTTTAAAGAGGTTATTTATGACAAGGCTGGCAAAGCCAAAGGAAACTGCGATGCCGATCTTGTCGTTAAAGCAATGCAAGATGCATATGAGAACTCCTTTGAAAAAGCCGTGCTGATATCAAGTGATGGAGACTATGCAAGTCTAGTGAAATTCCTTTTAGATAAAGATAAGTTCAATGTCGTTCTTTCATCTGCACCACAAGATCGTTGCTCGGTATTATTGAAACGGACCGGTGCTCCTATTGTATATATAAGCGACAAGCGCTCCACCCTGGAATATATACCTTAAAAAGAAAAAGCCCCCAATGCCGACGGAACAGCATAAGGGTCTTTTTCGTAGTGATACGGATACTATAACGTCTGAGAGTCAATTTTGCAACAATATCCACAGAGAGGACTCAACGCCTAGTGGGAGGGATATTTTGCCGAATTCGGCAAATTTGTGCGGGATAGTAGAGGATGTTCGAACCGAGATGGAAAGGAGTAATGATCCCAACCTCGTTATCCCTGATTTTGCAAAGAATAAAGGCTATCTGCCAAAACCAAAATGAGCTACTCCAATACAAACTATTCTATTACATTGTAGACATACTCCACGGTAAACCATTTTGCAAACATATCCTTTCCCAGGTCTTCAGGCCAGGTATCGGTATTAGGATTCCACCTTTCAAGGGCATAGGAAAATATCTCCTCGCAGACAAAATTGATATATCGTTTGGCTGATTCCCGAACGATAAAATCATAATACGGCATTGTCACGGCAAAGCTCTGGTTCTTGGCAAAATACTCAGCGCTGAATTCCCGACCGTCTATCGAATTGGCATTTGCCCATTTCGTGAAGTTCCTTTTAGGCCGGACTATAGCTACGGAGCGGTTCGCGTTTTTCATATTGACAATATATCAGCCATTGCAAGAACGTCAATAGCTCGGATATTTTCCTATCGAGGTTCAGGAAAACAGTGCATTAGACGGCTCGGTTCCCATCAAGGCCAGCGTCCACTTTATCAAACGATAAGATTTTAGAATTCATTTAGACCTGCTCCGGTATACTTACCACACAGTATGGCTCGCGCACCGCGTGGGCTTTGCTTTGCTTTGCCTTTTTTCTGCCTCACCGGTTCTTTCTTTTGCCGGAAACGGCAAAATATCCCTCCTGTTTTCCTGTTGCGGTCATTGATACGTTTTATTCATGGCTCATGCACGGAACAAGTACTTTCACCGCCTGCGCAAATACCGCCGCCTCATGGGCTACAGCCGGAAAGAGGTGGCCCGCAGGCTCGGGCATAAGAACACAAGCCTACTCTCCCGTTGGGAGAACGGCAAGGCCAACCTCTCCTTAGAGAACGCTGTGCGGCTCTCCAGGCTCTACAAGACCCTCGTCAATGAGTTGGTCTATGAACTGGACCGGGAGATCGGAAAGGAACTGTTCCCGCATGAGCAAACCATAAAGCGTCGCGGCTGCGATCCATGAGCGTAATCATTACCCCCGTTTTCCACACTATTTGCCGAATCCGGCAAATGCTTGTTCGCTGCACCCATATTCGTCCGTCCCTTACAAGTAAACGTACGTTCACGTATTTGTATTAAACGTTAACGTACGTAGGGCTTTATCCCCATTAATTGCCTAATCCGGCAAAACTTATGAACAGATTTTGCCGAAGAAGTACAAACCTATGAACAACGAACTCACTCCCCAGCAGGAGCGGCTTGCCATCGAGATCGCAAGCGCCCTCGATGACATGGATTCCATCCAGGCCCATCGCCGATATGTGCTCATTTATTCAGAGGCCATTCTCCGCAAGGTGCTCATGCGCAGCCTGTCCGTGCCGGCGGTCCAAATACGCAAGACCCGCGGCGCATTATTCACCTCGCTCCTCAAAGGCTATGCGGGTTACGGTCGGTCTTAGTCCCGGCAGCCGTTATATCGGCATCGCGGTGCTCTACAAGCGCGAGCTGATCGCCTGGCGGGTGCATACCTTCCGGGGGAAGTGGTCTGATGCGAAGCGGCAGGCCATGCTGGCCACCTTAGAGAAGTTATTTGCCGCTTACGCCATCGAGGCGGTGGCGGTGAAGGTCTCGGACAAGCTGCCGGACTCCTTTTCCTTTGGGCAGGTCTTGGGGCTTATCAATGTGCTATGTGAGCGGCAGGGTATCAAAGCTAAGTACTGCACGTTGTCGGACATCAAGCGGCAGTTCTCCTCCAACAAGCAGGTTACAAAAGAAGCCATTGTGTCTTACCTGGTACACAAATACCCGGAGTTGACCACAGAATACCGCAGGGAGGAGCGAAACCAGTCCAAATACTACATACGCGTATTTGAGGCTTTGGCGGTCGTTCTTTGCCTTGATGATTAAAAAAGTTCCTAAAGACCGGCCCGGTACGAACCAACATATCTAGAGCTTTTTGATCTGCTTTTCAGTAACCCATTTGTCTCCAAAGACACTTTTATCGTATTTGATATGATATTTGTTTTCACCCACTTCGATGATCGTCGCGGGCTCTGGCACCATGCCGTATTCAACCTCAACTTTATCGCCAGCCTTGAATTTTGTCAGCGGCGTTTTTGTCGCGTAGCCCTTTAACTTGTCAACCGTCACCCATTCATTCCAGCTATCGTCCCAGCCGTCATAGCCCACATAATATTTTTCTCCGTCGGTTTTCAATATTTTGCCGTCATACCATGTGCCGTTATGCTCGATCTGCACTTTTTCATTGACTTGTTGTGCAGATGCGTTTAACGTGACCAGGGCAGCAACGATCGATAATAAAAATATCCTTCTCATAAAATCAAAATTTGATGGTAAATGTAGTTTTAATAGTCAAAAATATTTCAAATACACTCATATTCCGTGCCAATTTCAAATTTCGACTTAGGAGTGAATAGGAAATCGGCGTACGCCCTGTTCTTTTGCCATCAAAAACAGGATTGCACTATTGAGGCTTTTCATGTAAAAGAAGACAGCCCAGGAATGAGCCGGCTTATGTACCCTTTTTATTACTGCACATAAATATCCAATGAGCAGTGCTTACTCTTTTGCAAACCTGGCTGTGCTCTGCCTGCCTTCCGGATCGGTAAATTCAAGGAAGTATGTACCCGCAGGTAAAACGTTTATGTTTATGGCCTCCCTGGCCTTAATGGCAGTTCCTTGGTACAACTGCTGTCCCATCATGTTGAAAAGACGCACATTCGTTCCCTTGGGCACATTGTCCATATATAACTCATCGCTGGCCGGGTTGGGATAAATGATGACATCTGCCATCCCCGGGATAGTAGCCACGCCTACAGCCACCTGTACTGTGCTGCAATAAGTATTGCTGTCGCAGGCGGTATATACGGTTACGCATACCTGATAAGTACCCGGCAGGGCATAGCTGTGCGATATGGTATCGTTGCCGGTGTTAGCTGTCGTGTTGTCACCAAAGCTCCATTTCAGGCTGTCATAAGGGGCAGTACCTGTGTAAGTGAACGCTGCCGAGTGCCCGGCGTTGTTCACATTGGCAGTATAGTTGGCCAAGGTAGCCCCGCAGTTGCAGCCATACTTGGCCACAAAGAAATCGGTCTGCCCGCCTATGTTTTCAAGGGTATCATTTGGTACACGCAGGTCAGCATCGAAAAAGCCGCCAACAAACAAATTTCCTTTTTTGTCCGAAGTCAAAACTGCGCCGACCTCATTATAGCCAAAACTGCCGATCAGGGTGTCAGAAGCAATTCCAAGCCCGGTGTGACTATTTATCCGGATTAGAAACACGCTTGCGCCCGCATTTGGTGTTTTAGATAAAATTGAGTTTATACCGGGCCATTTCAAATGCCCGTAATCGCCGGTTATAGCAACTTCATTATTATTTCTAAGGACAATACTCCCAACACCAAAGGTGTAATCACCTACCGTAGAGGAGCCATTTGCACCCCATTTGTTTGTGCCAGTGCTGTCAATTTTAATCACCAAAGGCAAAGAATAAACTGAATTAGCAAAAGTATTAGTCACAACATAGCCATTAAAATTATCGTTAGTACTAGCTATACCATTTAAATAGACATAGCCAGAATCATCAATCACTGGTCGGCTAATGAATCCGAGATTATAGTCGGTATTTTCTCTCTTCCAAAGAAACTGTCCCTGGCTGTTAAAGGCTCCGGCATACATGCTGTGGGTTATAGGGTTGCCACCCATATTGTTCGTGCCCCCGGCATTATAACCACAAAAATAGAAGCGGCCATTTTTGTGATCCCGCGCCATGTGCAGGTAGCCTAAATAGTAAATGCTCATGTCCAGTTGCATGCCGGATACAAAATTGCCTTGCGCATTGTATTGGAGGATATAGGTACCCAGATTTGGTGCCACATAAGCGCCGCTTGCATAGGCTCCCTGCTGTAGCTGGCAAAGGACAAAAGTGTTTCCGTTGCCATCCACATCCATATCAACTGACACCGTATGTGCTGCTGCTTGCGTCGTAACGGTGTCGGCTTGCGGCATTCTCAACCATTTGAAGTTACCACCGGTATCATACTTAACCAGGTAGAGTGATTTTGGGCTGATGGCCAATGTTGTGTCGTTGTCAAAATGACCTGTGTAGTTGTTCACCATGTAAAGTGCGCCGGTGATATACACGCCACCAAGTGTGTCCGTTTTTATTGCCCTTGCAGCATCAATAGTGCTGGTACCTATAATTTTACTCCATCGGTATGTACCGTCACAACTAAAGCTCGATACCACATTATCCCATTCGCCCCAGCCCGTTAAGGGATGTCCATCCACATTCAGGTCTATCTGTCGGACACTACTTAATACATACACATTGCCATTCTTATCTGTGGCCATATCCACCACCGTTTCGTTGTTATTGTTGATGTCAAATTCGCTGCTGCCGCCGCGCTTGCCCCATTGCCATGCTTGGGCTTCGCTTTGCTGAAAGGCCAATATGCAAAAGGCAAAAAGTGATACTGTTCGTAAGATATTTATCATGGTCGTTTATTTGTTGTTACAAGTTACTAATTTCTTTACTTCTGCTGTATAAAAAGCAGGGGCGGCCAATTGCCGCCCCTGCTTGTATTTTACGGCTTGCCCCAAAGGGCCTTTATCTGAGGATACTCAGCTTGCTTTGCAGCAGTACCCGACCCTCCTGCCGCAGCAGCACGATATACATGCCTGCCGCGTAGTGGCTCAGATCTATCTGCCAGCTTCCGGCATCAGCCTCCGCTGCATGGCGGGCTATCAGTCGCCCGGTCATGTCATACAGCTCCAGGTAGCGGTTCGCTCCTGCCACACTGTAGCGGTAGTCCACCCGCGTGCTGTTCTGCGCCGGGTTGGGCACTACCATCAGCTCGGCCAGTTTGCTGATCAGCTCTATGCTGTTCACATGCCGTACCAGGCTGTCGCCGTTATTGCCCGGCCTTGGCGCGTAGCTGTTATCGCAGGGGTATATCTTAATCGGTATCCGCATCACGCAGGTGTGCCCCAGGTAAGTAATGGTGATCACTAGCGTATCATTAGGCCCGGTAAAGCTGGGGTCGGCTATATAGCGCAGCGTTTCGCTGCCGGTATAGCTGGCCGGCTCTGTGCCCGAATAGGGCAGCAGGGTGCCGTGGTGCGCACTGGCAGCCCAGCCCAGGGGCCCGGCGGTATTGGCGCCCAGGAAGCCGATGGTGATGAAATCTTCGCAGCCACCGTCCGTGGTGTCTTTGTAGATGGAATCGATCTGCACCCACCTTACACCGCCGCAGTTACACATGCTGTCTATGGTCACGCTCATATCGCCGCTGGTATCCCGGCAGAGGCCGTTATCCAGTACGAAGTTGTAAGTGCCCGCAGTGTCCAACACATAGGGCGAGGGCACACTGTAGCTGCCGTCGCTGCTCACGTTCAGGTCCAGCAGGTAGGCCCAGTAGTTGAAGGCCGTAATGGGGCCAACCAATGTGCGGGGCATGAACTGGTAGCAGAAGGTATAGCAGCCGGTCGGGAAGGTCCACATATAGGCCTTCGGGTCGCGCGGCACCGTTATGTCGCTATTACTTTTGCAACCGAAGCTGTCGGTGAAGGTCACCTTGTAAAGGCCGCCCTGGTACACATTGATGGTCGATCCCGTCATGCCATTGCTCCAGTTGTAGAAACCCGGGTCGTCAACATCGCTGGCCGATAATTGCAGCTCATAGCTCGGGCAGTCCAGTACACTTACACTAACCGTAGGCGGGGCGGGCAGCGGGTGCACCGTTACGGTGAACACATCGCTGGTATCATAGCAATCGCCTGCGGGGCCGGTCACTGTATCCACCACCTGGTAAGTATGCACACCTGCGCTGCTGAATACCTGCGTAAGCTCGGCGGTGCCGGGATAAGGCACTCCGTCTATGATCCAGGCATACACATAAGAGGTCATGAAGCCCACATAACCGCTTAAGGTAAAGGGCACGTTCACGCACTGGCTGGTATCGCCATACACAATGGCGGGCGGTACCTGCGTGAATTGCGGTACCACTGGCGGCGTTGTTACGCGGCAGCCGTAGTGATCGGTACCTGTCAGCCAGTAGGCACCCGGCTCATATACGTCCAGGTTCGATACCGTGGTATAGGCAAAGGGCATATTGTCCTTATACCAATGGTTGTATTCCGGATAGCCTGGGAAGGTTGGAAGTGTTGGTAAATAATCAAGGTTAACGGGATCTCCCTGGCAGGCGTAGGCTGGGGACAGGGTTAAAATTCCACTCAAGTCTCGGTCATGTACATATACGCTATCCGTTGCGGTATCGGCACAGCCGTATTCATTGATAGCGTACAATATAATTTTCTTATAACCTTGTGAAGGATACACTATATATGGATCAGCTTGGTAGTTGTAAACCGTAAGATCAAGCTGCCATAAGTAACTGGATGCCCCGGTGCTGGTATTGGTAAAGATCACCGAGGTGTCGCCTGCGCAGGCGCTGTCAAAGGTATAGGTGAAGGATGCGCTCGGCAGGGCGGGCAAGGTCACATTTAGCGAGGTACTGCAATCATCATGCAGCCCGTCACCAATCGTCAGTCCAAAGGTATAGCTGCCGGGCAGCACACTCAGGGAGTATGTAGTAGACGGCCCGCTCTGTGAGCCGCTTGTAGGCCCGGTAATGGTGAAGGCATAGTTGTCGGGTGGTGTTATCGGGTAGTAAGGTGAGTTGTCGAACAGCGTCACCAGGTAATGGCCGGGGTTGGTGCTGTCGCAGGTAACTGTGTAGAGCAGTTTGGCAATATAAAATATAGTATCCGTTGCATGCGCTTCCACGGGACAGGTATCTTGCATGTTCGCACTTTCAAAACCTACCTGGAAGAACCCGTCATACACTCCGGGGTTATCATAAGTTATTTCGCCTACCCAGTTCGGACCGGACGCATACTGGGTGATACCCGACGACCCGGCTGATGCCCAGTTCCTTGACCATACTACCCCTCCGCTTGTCGTACCGGTGAAGGTAAGCTCTCCGCAGGCTGTGCGGGCCACAGAAGCGCCTACGGTAACGGGGCCATCCAGCGGCGTACAATCTTCAGGTGTGCAGTGTTCCAGGAATTGCACCACGTTGGTTTGGGTACTGCAACCAAGTGAGTTGGTCACGACACAGTAATAGTTGCCGAGGTCGTTTACCGTCAGTGTATTGCCATAGGTAGGACAGGTAGCGCAGCCATACCATTCATAGCTGGTTATCGGCCCTCCATAGCCCGATTGAGCATCGGCCGTTAGCACAACATTGTCCGGCAGGTCATTACAATAGTAAAAGGCGCCCACCGGCGTAACAAAGGCTACGGGAGCAGGCTTTACCCATATATCCCGGGTAAATACATAGCTGCCCAGGCAACCATGCGCATTGGTTACTGTTGCAGTAATGGTATAGCTAACAGGATCATTGGAATTGAATGTCGCATAAGCATGGCTGGCCGTTGAACCGGTAGTTACATAACCATCCCCAAAATCCCAGGTAGTGGTAGCGGGCGCTGTTGGATCAAGCGACACGGCAAGTACCGTACCTGCACATATCGTGTCCGTATCCGGCGTAAACACTACCGTAAAGTCAGGATTGCCCCATACATGCACATGCATACTGTCCAGGTACGTACCGCCGCACTTCTGCACTTTCAGTATCAGCCAGGCATCCTGTCCCGCAGGTGGCGGGTTGTTCCACAACACGGTCACACTTGGAGAGCCGTTTACCGGGCTCACGCTGCCCGCTGTTGCCGGCACTATGGTCCAGTTGTAGGTTTCCGCTTCGGTGTAGGCCGTCGCGTAGGTATGGGTAGAGCTGCCGCATACCGTATCGAAGTCGCCGATGTTCAGGTCAATAAACGGTGTATCCAGGTCCTTGCTGATGGCAACAGACTGGCAATGCGGGATGCCATATACTGTTTCGCGCCATACGGATATGGAGAAGGGGCCTGTGCCCGTAAAGGTGGCATACGTACTATTGCCGTATACAGCATTCACCGTGCCGCCCGTGGCCTGCCAGTGGAATACCGTATTGGGCATGGGGTTCATAGCAGTGAACAATATAGGTTCGCCGCGGCATATAGTATCCGGCCCTACGATGCTGTCAGGTCTTTGCACTGTGTCCACCGTCACATAAGCGGCATCAGGCGGGCAATAAACATCTGTAGGGCTTACAGCCTCTATCATATACGTGCCCACCTGTGTGGCCGTAAAATTAAAGGTGTGTCCTGTACTGGTTGTTTGGGTGTTGTCCGGCGCAGTTATGGTCCAGTTTGCCACCGCTGTGGGGAAGGGTGCTATTTCGCCTCCTACGTTGTCTCCAAGACACGCATGGGCCTGCACACTGATGCTGGAAGCCGGGCGCACCTTTACTTTTAGTGAGGCAAGGCCGCCACAACCCAGCAAAGTATTATGATAGTTACACTTCACTTGTATTACATCCGGTCCGGAGGCAGTGTTCAGCGCTATTTCATTAGGCTGGTCGGTTGGGGTTAGCGTCGCAAGCCCGGTTACCGATTCCACGTACCAGTTATATTCTGTGGTAGGCCACTTCGGCAACCTGTATATATACTGCGAATAAGGGCATACGGTTGCCAGCCCCTGTATCGTTCCAGCCTGCTGTACGATGGGCACGAATACCGTTGTCGGTTCGGCGCAGGCCAGCTCGCAGGCGGTGTCAGGGGTAAAGGTTACGGTGCCGATGCCATTGGTAGATGATGGGTCGTCCCACACGATGCGTATCACGTTGGTGTATGGCATGGGCGATACGATGGTGCCGCCGGTAACACTCCAGTTATAAACGCTGCATGTCGCATCGACGGTATAAGTAGCTGTATCGTTCTCACACACTACCGATGGGCAGGTTATCTTCACGCCCGTAGAGTCCAGTACTTCGATGTGTATGTGCGCAGTATCCGTGCATCCGCATTCGTTGGTAACCACCAGCGTTGCGGTATAGTTACCCGGAGTGTTGTACTGGTGTGATACCGTTGCCAGTGGTCCGCCTGGCTGGCCGCTGTAGAAGCCGTCGCCAAAATCCCAGTACCACGATACGATCTGCGAATTGGCCGCCGCGGTAGAGTTATCCACGAAGACAACTATAGAGCTGTCGCATACCACAGTATCCGCCGGGTCCGGGGCCACTGCAAAATCAGCGGTCGGTGGGTCGATGAGTTGTATACAGAGACTGACGGTAGTTTCGCAGCCCCAGGGCATCACTTCGGTGACTGTAATAGAACCGGAAGCTCCTGCGCCCCATATCACGGTACAGGTCCCCATCGATGATGAGGAGATGGTCCCTCCGGTCACGGTCCATGTGGTTGTTCCGGTAGTGTCGCCATGCAGGGTGTATACGACCGTACTGTTTTTACAGTACTTGGTGCAGCCAACAGTACTGTCCGGCAGCGGGTCACCCTCATGAAATTCGGTGCAGGCCACCACTACATCGCTAGTCAGGTATAGCGATGGTGGCCCATACACGTACACGGTTTTGGTCGAGGTAGAAAGTGTGTCGCCTGTATTGGGATCGATCACGTAGAGGGTGATGGTCGCAGTTCCTGCATTGCTCCAGAGTATCGTAGCAAGTGAACTGTCCTGGTAGGTGGTGGTGGAGGTAACCGCTCCCTGGTTGGTGACCGTCCAGTCGTAAATGGTCCCTGCCGTGAATTCGGCCTTGTAAATTTCCGATCCTCCGCGGCATACGGTGTCGGGGCCTACAATGGTCGCTCCCCGTGCCAGCGGAACGAATCCAAGCAATAAGGCTATGCTCCATAGCCAAATGGTCCGTGTTTTCATTTTGCGTGTTTATTTAAAGATTAA
Source organism: Bacteroidetes bacterium 46-16 (assembly GCA_001897835.1). Lineage (GTDB taxonomy): Bacteria > Bacteroidota > Bacteroidia > Chitinophagales > Chitinophagaceae > MKUN01. The sequence goes on along the minus strand of MKUN01000007.1, from coordinate 7,133 downwards.
AAAATCTCCTGCTACCAACAGCGGGTATGACGCACGCAAATGCAGTAACACAGTTCATAGAAAGCGTCAGGATTGCTATGGTTTATTGATAGAAGATTTTAGTGCTATAGGGTTGGAGCGCTAAAATATAGGGCCTGTGATTTCATGGTGGCAAGGCGAGATGTACGGTACCATCTCAACACGCCACAAGAATATAATAAAAAATCCATTCAAAAAACCGTGTTTTCACTCTTGATTTTGTCGAATTTATTTACTAAAAAATGGCCATACCGCTAATATTTTTTTACTAACCGCTGATTTCATTAGTCCTTCTTCCCGCAATACGGATCTTCCCCAACCGGGGAATCCATCTTGGAGTTGTTTTACAATAGTCAACATACTGTTCTCCAAACAAGGAAAGAAGGTGTGGTTCTTCATACCGGTCTATGTATAGAACGGCAAGCCGCAGCCACAGCAAAAACCACATAACCAGCATTGGGGAGTTCCATACAACGATCTCTCCTATAAGCACCAAGTGTATCGCCCACATCATGGGATGGCGTACTATCCTATAAGGGCCCGTCCTTGCCAGTTTTGTTGCCCAGGAGAAGGGACTAACGGTGCTTTTGTTGCGAAGCATGATACCACCGCACCACAATGCGAGTGCTGCCCCAGCCCACATAAACGCCGTACCGATATAATCCTGTACCGATGACACCGGGAATACCAAATGCAGCTTCTTATCCAGCGTCCTGAAAAACTGAGGGAACACATACAGCACTCCAAACGGACCGAAAGCCCCATAGACAAGTGCATCAAATTGCTTAATAAGAAAGTAGCTGGTTCTTTTCATATCAAAAACTGATTGAGGTTCCTAAATCCAATGTGCTGTACCCAATGCGGCCAGCTTCTGCGAATACGCTGTAGTGCCGGTTCAGGTAATACCGCATACCGGTAAATAGCAGCAGCTTCATGCTGTTCTTTACTGCTGTATCGTTGTGTTTATTAGCCCGGTTCTTTGTTACCCAGGTATTGAAGAACATACCGCCTCCTACACTGAAATAGGCATCTATGTTCCGCAGCGGGATATGCTTATTGAAATGGTATATACCCAATCCGCCAACACTCCAGCCCTGCGCAATGAGGTCGCCGTCAAAGGCTACACTTTCGCCTGTAAAAGTGCCTGTCCATCTCTTCTTTGCGCGTTGCCAGAATAGTGCAATACCCATATCGTCCCTGGCACCAAATTCTAATCGAAAGGAAACCGGGCCAAAGCCCCGGCGTGTAGTGTAATAAAAGTCATAGTTCAGGCCTATCTCCGCTTCCGAAAAGACCGTAGGAAATCCATAGCTGAGTGACACGAGGCATATGTCTTTAGTGAATGAGCCATTGTTACGGGTTTTGTACGGTGTGAGAAAGAAAAACACTGGAGTTATTGGCCCCCCGGATCGTTTTGTTTGGATAAATCCCAGGTAGCCATCTGTCTTTCTATTAACTACATGCTCCTGCGCGGCCGTTTGCATAACGGCCTCCATGCACAGCAAACAAAGCAGTAGTCTCAACATTCCTGATTTTTCTTTTTGTTGGTATTAGTTATCCCTCCGGTGCTTGCAGACGATCCCGACACTAAAGAGGGCTGTCCCGTAGCTGACTTCTGCAAATGCTCCGAAGTGGTGGCTCAGCCACACATGCGTACCCACCTGGAACCCTGCCTTGAAGCCCATAGATTCAGATGCAAGGGTAGGTCTGTAATATGGTTTGGGGTCTTTGGGTGTGATGTAAATGCCATTGTCAGCTACGAGGCCGGAGAGCATACCGCCGCCGTAGAGGTCGAAATGTGGCTTGCGGATAATGTAGTAATTCAGCCGGAAGCCAATGATCCCGAAGCCGCCATAGTCCTCCAGTGGCCACTGAGACCTGTACCCTTTGAATATCCCAAAGGAGGCGATGCCGCCTATCCCGATCCGATGCACCCTTCCTTCCGCCTCGATGCTGAACATGGGGCCAAGTGAACTGATGTCTGAGCGGTATGCCACATGGGGATAGCCGAGAGAGAGGCCTAGCCAAGCCTGCGTCGGTGTCGGCTGCATCAGCAGTAAGAGGGTAATCACCGGAAGGAGCTTGATATTTCGCATTGCACAGATTGTTTCTAGCGAAATAATCGTTTACCTTTATCAATCAGAAAGAAACACTGGAATACTTTATTCCAAAATTGGAATACTTTATTCCTCAAAGGAATATTTTATTACTATGTCAGATACAGCTACACCCCATATTGGTAGAAAAATAGAGCGCATACGCATTCTCAAAGGCGTTAAACAAGACACCTTAGCAACTATGATTGGTGTTACCCAAGGTGCTATTTCTAAAATGGAACAAAGCGAAAATGTAGATGAAGAAAAATTAAAAATGGTAGCTGATGCGTTAGGAGTGTCTGTTGAGGCAATAAAAAGTTTTAATGAAGACGCGCTTGTAAATAACATTCAAAATACGTTCTATGACAATTCAATTCAAAATTTATTTAACCCGATAGAAAAGATTGTAGAGTTGTATGAGCGCCTACTAGAAAGCGAGCGTAAGCGCGTTGAAGTCCTGGAAGAACAGCTTCGCCGAAATCAGCAATAAATTCAATTGTGTATTCATAAAATATAAGCTGGTATTTCCATACCGGCTTTTAATTTGCTGAAACCGGCAAATTTTTCCTACTCCCCAAATATGCTCCAGCATCTACACTGGGAAAGACATCAATTTTCTTTCACAATCAAACAGTGTAGAACATGGAGACACAAACTCCTTCCCAAAAGAACACACGCATCGACGTGTACGCGCTCATTACGGAGCGCATTATCGAACAACTGGAAAAAGGTGCGGTGCCCTGGCGCAGGCCCTGGAGCGATGGCGGACTGCCCCGCAACCTCTTTTCCAAAAAGTATTACCGGGGCATTAACCTCATGCTCCTCTCATCGCTCGGATATGAACAAAACCTGTTCATCACCTTCAAGCAACTCAAAGAGATCGGGGGCAAGGTTAAGCAGGGCGAAAAGGGCTGTCCCGTCGTGTACTGGAATGTCAAAGACAAAGCAGAGGAAGACGAAACGGCAACAGAGCCGAAGCAAAAGAAGGTATCCATTCTCCGCTATTACACCGTCTTTAACGTTTCCCAATGCGAGAATATCCCTGAAGGCTACATCCCCGCTATTACGAAGGTCATAGGCTCCATACAGTCCTGCGAGGATATCGTGGCTCACATGCCACAGCGGCCGGATATCAGGCATAAGGAACAAAAGGCCTATTACAACCCATTGCTGAATTTTATCAACATGCCGAAGAAGAACAGCTTCGGTACGGCAGAAGGCTACTATTGTACGCTCTTCCATGAAATGATCCACAGCACGGGCCACCGGAGCCGCCTGAACCGCAGGGACCTTATCGAAATGGCCGAATTCGGGTCCGAGCCGTATTCTCATGAAGAGCTGGTGGCAGAGATCGGAGCCTGTTATCTCCAATCCCATGCCGGTGTCACCAGCGAGTTCGAGCAGAGCACAGGATATATTGCAGGCTGGCTAGCGAAGCTCAGGAACGACAAGCGCTTCATCTACACCGCCGCGACCCAGGCCCAGGCTGCTACCGACTTCATTCTCAATGTGAAGCAGGGAGCGGACGAGAGCGAACAGACGGAGGAATAGCTTTGTTCTGATATAACCATCTAATAAACCCAAGCCCTGCATTATCCAATGCGAGGGCTTTTTCTATAAGAAAAATCAATACGCTACATAATGCAAATACTGTAATTTTGGTATTCCTTCGTGAGCATCCTATAGCCCGGTTTGTTTTATCCTCAAATTGTGTGTTATGAGATTGATGCCGTTTACAGATGCCGCTTACCGCAAAGTTTTAGATGTCGGATACAAGTACATAATGGTAGGTAAGAAAGCTTTAACATCAAATCCCATATTATGTGATCGGCCGCTCAAAATGCTCAAGGCTGTAAGAGAGTGCGGAGAAATACCAGATGATTGGCTATGCGAACCTACAACTTCAGAAGTAGTACGCGGGATTCTTGCGGATACCCAAACAGACTATTTCATTATCCTGACCGGGGACGACGATACTGTCTCCAGTTAAGATTGGCATAATATTTATGTTAGTGGGCTGAATAGCACAGTATGCGCAGCGCGAAGCATGGTTTCTTCTATAAAAACGGGTTGAGCATCGTAATGCTGGCCTTCATGTTCTTGTTCATCAGCTGCCAGTTTTTCACCGGATGGCATGAATACAACAACGAGAATATAGAACACGGTTATCCTCCGGGGACTGCCGTTGAGTACCTGACGAGCGGCCATTTCATGGAAGCCACATTTGAAAATTGGGAGAGCGAATTCCTCCAAATGGCGATATATGTATTTCTCACTGTTTCCCTCCGGCAAAAGGGTTCTGCGGAATCTAAAAAGCTGGAAGGGAAAGAAGAAACTGACAGACCGCCACAGGCGCACTCTCAGGCGCCGTGGCCGGTCAAAAAGGGCGGTATGTGGTTAAAACTATATGAAAACTCCCTTACACTGGCATTTGTGCTGTTGTTTTTCATCTCATTCACGCTCCATTTCGTCGGTAGCCTTGCAGCATACAATCAAGAGCAGATACAGGATGGCAAAATGCCCACGACGGCATCTGAATATATTGGCAATAGCCACTTTTGGTTTGAATCCTTTCAAAATTGGCAAAGCGAGTTCCTGGCTGTCGCGTCCATTGTGGTGCTTTCCATCTGGCTTCGGCAAAAGGGCTCTCCGGAATCAAAACCCGTAGATGCACCTCATTCCGAAACAGGAAAATGATATCACCGCATTTTCTTTGCACACTTTCTTTGTTGCGTAGGACAAAGAAAGTGACCGACGAAAAAAGGGAGCATGTAGCTCCCCAATGCCATTACTTAATTGCTTATTAAAACGGCAGGTCTTCCGTGCTTGCGCCTGCTGCGGCGGGTTCGTGTTCGACAGATGCACCTTTCTTCTGCTGCGCTATGACCTTAAAAGCGTTCACATGAAAGGTCAGATGCGCATGGAAATCGCCATCCATGCTCTTATAGGCGTTAAGGCCAATGCGCCCGAATAGGGAAACGATACCGCCTTTACGTAGCAGTTCCGCAGCTTTCACATTGACCCAATAGCTGCAATTAATGTAGGTGGTCTCCTCCCGGTTCTCTCCCGACTTTGTCTTGTAGTAATCGTTGATGGCAATAGAAAACGCTACAAGTTCTCTGCCATCCTTTAATTTCCGTACCTGTGCGTCTTTGGTTACTCTTCCGATGATTTCCATTCTTTTACGTTTTTAGTGAACAAATGCTTTTACCGTTGAAATAAGCTGAACTGTCCGCGTACTCCGGGCTTTACCGGCTTGTGGTGGTTTAGTCGCTGTACGAGGTAGGACACCGTAATGTCCTCGTTCAGGATAATGCCCCATGCCTGGGATAGCGCTTTGGAGCGCGTACTGCGCTGCCGTCTCTGGATGGCCCAACTTATGGTCATCAGGCGGGATAGTCTTTCTACTCTTGTTGTCATACATTTAGATTTTAGCTGTTACAGAAAACACGTCGGCTTAAAAGCCTTATTGCCTGTGGTAAGCAACCCATTTGCACAAAAAGAAAGACAGGCAAGGTTTTGGCTAAGAGAATACGAGTTGGGAGCGAAGGTTATTTTACTAAACACCGTAGCGGAGACTGGAGATTGTCACGGACAAACAGGGCTTGACCTTGCCGGGCTTGACTGCGTGCATACCTTCGCGGCGGCACAGGCAATAGACAGCGTATCGTTTTATATGGAATACCTATATTTACAGGATATAGTGATAAAAATTTACAGAGGCTGGCCTGTTCCCAGGCCGGCTAATTATCTAAAAAGGCAAATTGAATTTACCGCATGGCTTTGGGTATCACCAATGGAAAGATCGTTGCAACCCGCAACGATGGACAGGCATCATTCCAGCGTGTTGTTATCACCTACACACGTCCGGACGGCAGGAGCCTCACATATACCCTGGCCAATCCTGTCGAAGAGCCCCTTGAACAGTACCTGGGCAAATACCTGCAAGTAGAAATGACTATGTTATCGGGAGTGGTATCTATGAAAGAATGGTTTACTGACGAACTGGTGTAAGTTGCAATGGTGCGATGACCGTAAAATGTCCCTCCGGTTCAATCAGGCAATTCCTACTGCGGCTGACCCGTCAAACTTCTGACCAATTTTCTTTTTACAATGTAGTTTGTGACTATAGAGACTACCGCAAGTTTCGTTTAAGCCGCAGCTGTAAAACTGCAAAAGACGAAGTTCTGTACTGTTTGGAAAGGCGTAATATGGTCAACCATTATGCACCTGACCTTGTTAAAATACTTCTGCAAGCGCTCAGAAAGGGTCTGTTCGGAATACTGTTTAATGTCAATGCCACTGCATTTCTTTGGCCCTTGTTCGGAAAATGTGCCTACTACTAAGATGCCACCGGGATTCAGCCCCGTCTCAATTGCGTTGATATAACTGGTGATGTCTGATTCTTCGGTAAGAAAATGGAAAGCGGCCCTGTCGTGCCAAAAATCATAGTGCCCGGTTGGCTTGAAACTTGCCGCATCCGCCTCTATCCACTGTACATTGGCAGCTTTATCGCCCAACCTCTGCTTTGCCCGCTCTATTGCAGAGCCGGAAATGTCTAGCACCGTAATATCCGTATATCCTAATTCAAGCAAATGATCGACAAACAAGCTATCCCCGCCGCCTACATCAATGATCCTGGCATTGAGCGGAACGCGGAATTCCCTGAGAAAAGATAATGAGGTATGAGGTGTAGGCTCATACCAGCTTACCTCATTTAGCTGCTTCGTAGCATATATCTTCTCCCAATGGGCTTTCTTGTCCATTTTCCTACTTGTTCCACAAAGATACGCAATACGCTCACTGACTTATGTGACAAATATCACAAATGCCAGGCTCGCCGTAAAAGACGGAATGAACATAACCCGGTGCAGTGAGTGCAGTCCGCGAGCGCCACAGGCTGGGGCGGCCTGTCTTGCCACATAGTGCCAGGCCGCACAGTGAGAGCGGGTGCGTGGCATGTAAATAAGCGTGGGCCTGTGCCAGCACCCGCCCGACACGCAGCCGGTGGCTTCGCAG
>MKUN01000006.1:150642-151016 GCA_001897835.1 Bacteroidetes bacterium 46-16 | reverse complement strand
TACGGTGGGTACCGGCACGGGTACACTTACCTGCACCGCTACCGGCGCCTGTGGTACGAGTCCGGCAGCTACCCTGGTAGTAACGCCGGCGTCTTTGCCGGCCAATGCTACGGGTATCACAGTGCCAAGCCCTTTGTGCATAGGCCAGACGGCAACATTCTCTACCAGTGCTATAGCCAATGCTACCAGCTATGTATGGACCGTAAGCGGTACGGGCTGGAGCGGCAGCAGCACCACAAGCTCTATTAACGTAACGGTAGGTTCCGGTTTGGGCACTATTACAGTGGCAGGCTTAAATGCATGTGATACAGGTGTTGCATTTACGGTCAATAATATACAACCCGACAGTGTGCCGCTTACACCTGTAATAGGTG
>MKUN01000006.1:137485-150585 GCA_001897835.1 Bacteroidetes bacterium 46-16 | reverse complement strand
TTCAATAAATGTTACGGTGGGTACCGGCACGGGTACACTTACCTGCACCGCTACCGGCGCCTGTGGCACGAGCCCTGCAGCTACCCTGGTGGTAACACCGGCTCCTTTACCGGCCAATGCACAGGGCATAACTGTGTCAGGCCCTATATGTATCGGGCAAACGATATCTTGTTCTACTAATGCTATAGCAGACGCTACCAGCTATGTATGGACCATAAGCGGCACAGGCTGGAGCGGTACCAGTACTACAAATACTATAACCGTTACAGTGGGCACAGGTATTGGTACCATCAGCGTGGCCGGTTTAAATGCCTGTGATACAGGTGCAGCTTTTACGGTCAACGGCTTAATACCCGATAGCATACCTGCCAGGCCCGTTATAGCGGCCCAGCCTGTTCCTTGTCCTAATACTACGGCTACTTATTCAGTAACAGCCATACCTAATGCCAACAGCTATGTGTGGACCGTGACCGGGCCGGGCTGGAGTGGTAGCAGTACTACTGCATCCATAAATGTTACGGTGGGCACAGGCACAGGTACACTTACCTGCGCAGCAGTAGGCACATGCGGTACAGGTGTACCCGATACGATGATCGTGACACCGGCACCACTTCCTGGTAATGCCACTGCGATAACTGCATCAGGACCCCTGTGCTCCGGCAGTACGGTCACATTTACCACACCTGTGTTGAATAATGCTACCAGCTATGTGTGGACGGTCAGCGGCACAGGCTGGAGTGGCAGCAGTACTACTAATTCAATAAATGTTACGGTAGGTACCGGTACGGGCACCATAACTGTAGCGGGCCTTAACTCCTGTGATACTGGTGTTTCCTTTACGCTCAATAATCTTGTAGCCATAACAGTGCCTACAAGCACCTTTACGGTCAGCAGCCACAATACTTATATTGATACCAATGTGACGGTGACCTATACCGGTAATGCACCGGCCACGGCTACGTATAATTGGGATTTCGACGGCGGCGTTCCGCCAACAGGTACTACCCAGGGGCCACATACTGTGCACTGGTCAACTGCCGGCATGAAACACATTACGCTTTCGGTGGATGATGGGGGCTGCGTTTCGGCAGCAACAGCAACAGATAGTGTGCTCGTTGCGGATCCTGCGGATTTAAAGGCTATCGTGAACGACAAACAGGTAGACATAGTGCCGAATCCGAACAATGGTACTTTCGATATCGTTTTTGGGGCTAACGTTGGTCACCCCATAAATATAGAACTGGCCGATATGCAGGGTAAGATCGTTTACCAGCAACAATTTGACCAGGCCAGGAACAATAAAATAACGATCAATACACAAAATCTCCCGGCTGCTGTTTACACAGCGGTGATACGTATCGGGGAGGCTGTTGTGAATAAGAAGGTCACTATATTCAAGTAAGGATATACTGCTTTTATAAAACAATACAGCCCGGTTTTTCCGGGCTGTATTGTTTTATTTATTGGGAATATCCGGGTGTGATCTAGTTTTTTGCCAGTTCAAAGCGGTATATACTGAGCTTTACCTCCCTTTTTACATCATGCCCGTTGTGGCTCATTAGCGATACGATGGGGCGTAGCATATCGTAATATTTTTGTTGTTGCGCTGTATTAAGCACAACGGCATTAACATTGATCGGGGCTGTCGCGTCGCGGTTGACAAAACTTATAGTAATATCGGCATTAGGCAATGCGATACCGTCGGCGATAAGTTCATGCGCAAGCTGCATCCTTTTGTTCATAAATGTGCTTGTCGATCCTGCCGGCAAAGATACATTTGTACTCTTCGCCCTGTTGATGGTCTCGCCGCCTGGCGCCGAGATCACCCAGTTGTTCAGTATGTCGCTGTCGGCCATGGCAACTGTAAGTATAGCCTGCCGTTTGATCTCGATAAGCTGCTCATTCCTGTCTTTATCAAAACAGGGGCTAGCAGCAAGCATAGCCGCATATTTTTTATAAAAGCCTTCATCAAGTGTATAGCCGTTTATGATGATAAGGTTTTCCTTGCAGTCAATTCTTGCATCATGCTGTTCATTGATCAGGCCATCGAGGAAGAGCTCTTTGATAAGTGCCTTATCGGTATTCTCAAGGGGTGACTTATCTGCGGCTAAAAGGCGTGGGGTGGGGCTGAGTAAAGAGAGAAGTACAATGCCGGTTAAAATGTTTTTTCGTACCATGGCAATGTTTTTTTTAGTTAAGCTAAAGGTAAGAAATAATTATTGTTATATGAATTGGGTTTTTCTTATGTAAATAATGTCATGCAAGCGCTGCGCAACTAAATGATTCTCGCCTTAACGACTACGGCTATTATCCCGCATGAACTTATGAAGATAATAGCCGTGTCGATGAATTATAAAGGTGCTGCCACCTAATTAGTATTAGTGTACTTCGTGCATCAGTTTGCGTACCAGCGGTGAGATCACTATTAATACTACCCCTGCGATCAATGCATAAATGGCCAGTTGTTTGTAGCCATCCGTATAGGCGATCAGTTTCTGCATCTGGGTGGCATTTTCACTGGTGGTCGACATGCCGGCACCTAATATACCTGCCACATACTGCCCGTAAGCACTGGCGAGGAACCACATACCCATCATAACAGCCTGCAATGGTTTAGGCGATAACTTGGTCATGATCGACAGGCCTATTGGCGACAGGCACAGCTCACCGAAAGTAATCACTAGATACGCCGTTGTGAATACATTAAGCGATGTGATACCATTGGCATTAGCGAAGAAGCGGGTATAGTAAAACACAAAGAAGGCCAGTGCCAGGAATATGAAACCCAGGCCGAATTTCACGACCGTATTGGGCTCTATTTTCTTTTTGCTTAACCCCAGCCATATAAGACCTATAATAGGGGCGAAGATGATAACGAACAAGGAATTGGCCGCATTGTTTACCCCGTTGGGATCAAGCGTAACACCAAGCAGTTTATTATCCAGGTTATTGGCTGCGAACAGGCTTAGTGAGCCACCACTTTGCTCGAAGAAGGCCCAGAATAAAATGGAGAAGATGATGAATACCAGCGCCGCCATCAGTTTCTGGCGTTCCACTGCCGTGTAGCGGCTCATTTCATAAAAGATATAGATCAGCGTGCAGGGGCCGATGATATACATAAACCAGTCCGTGTATTCTGTTTTGGCCACCATGGTCATAATAACAGGTATAATAGCCAGCGAGCCGATATATACGGCATATTCGTACCATTTAGATCGCTTACTATTGCCGGTGTTCGTTTGGCTGCCATCCTCACCTTTATAAATAGTATTATGCTCGCCACCCAGGTCTTTAATGGGTTTGGGCATCAATGGCGAGAGGCCTATTGGGCCAAGCGTTTTTTTGGTAAATACAAAGGTCAGCAGGCTTATGGTCATCACGATGGCCGCCAGCCCGAAGGCCAGGTTCCACGAATAGCCCTTGCCGATACTCACACATGCATAACCACCCAGCAGGGCCCCGATGTTGATGCCGGAGTAAAAGAGCGAAAAGCCTGCATCGCGCCGGTTATCACCTGCCTTATACAGGGTGCCCACCATTGTAGAGATATTGGGCTTAAAGAAGCCCGTGCCTATGATGGTGAAACTGATACCCAGGAAAAAGAAATGCTGAGGGTTGGCGGCCAGTATGCAACTGCCGGCTATCATTAAGATACCACCCCAGAACAGCGATTTCCTGTAGCCAAGTATCTTATCGGCAAAAAGCCCGCCTATGAAGGTGAATGCATATACAAATGCCTGCGTGGCTCCGTATTGCAGGTTAGCTACGTCCTCTTTCATCAGCAGTTGGTCCACCATGAAGAAGGTGAGCATGCCCCTCATTCCGTAGAAACAAAAACGTTCCCACATTTCCGACATGAATAAATACCATAACTGTTTGGGATACTTACCCTTAAAGTTTTGTATCTCCTCTAATGCAGGATCGATCGTTGATGCGGTTTCCATTTTTTGAAGCAGTTTAAGCCACCAAAATAAACTTTATTTCCAATTCACGCCTTTTGAGGGATAAAAAAAGCAGGGCATTCGCCCTGCTTTGAAAATATTGCCGTATATAATTACCTGAGCCCGTGCATCATCTTCAGCATTTTCTTTGAGAGCAGGAACAGCACTATGGCTGCAGCACCCGATAAGAATACGAATATCATGAAGAACTGGTTCAGGTTAGTGATCTCGAAACCGAAGAAGCTGGTAGCCACTCCATTTTCAGGATACAGTTTACTGAGCATACCTGCAAAGTCATTGGCCATGGCATTGGCCAGGAACCATACACCCATCAGCAGGGAGGCCAGGCGCATTGGGGCCAGCCTGGCTACCATCGACAGGCCAATAGGCGACAGGCACAACTCGCCAAATGTATGCAGTACATACATGCCCAATAACCAGAACATCGACGCCTTCATTGTACCATCCACGCCTTTCACACCAATGGCAATAACTAAATAACCAACTGCGAGCAGGAACAGGCCCAGGGCCTGTTTGAGCGGCGATGCTGGTTCGCGGTTCTTCTTGCCGAGTTTTGTCCATATTTCTGCAAATAAAGGAGCGAATATGATGATAGCAAGCGGGTTCACCGATTGGAACCATGCTGCGGGCATTTCAAAACCAAATATATGCCGGTCGGTTTGCTGATCTGCAAATAACGTTAGCGAGGCGCCTGCCTGCTCAAATGCGCTCCAGAAGAAAATAACGAAGAACGCGGCAATATAGATCACAATGATCCTGTCGCGTTCCACCTTACTTAATGTCGGGTCCGTGATAATGAAACCCGAAGCAGCTATCGACGTGGAGAATACAAGTGTACTGATCCAGTTAAAGCCCACAAACTGCATGAAGACGAACCATAAGATGCCATATATCACAAGCCAAACCAACACCCTTTTCATGCTGAATTCCGATTTTTTTGCTGCACCTGCCACGGGCTGTAGTTTCGCATCGGCTTGCTCCACGTTGTCTGCTTCACGGTCATTGGGTACAACTGTGCTGGGCTCGGTGGTCTTGTTGGGTTTCATGCCTATTTGCTCACCCTCTGCTGTCACTATGTATTTGTTTTTCAGCATCTGGAATACAATAAGTCCGCAGCTCATGCCGATACCGGCAGCAAAAAAGCCCCATTTATAATCTATCTTATCAGCCAGCCAGCCGCATATCAGTGGCGAAAAGAAAGCGCCAAGGTTGATGCCCATGTAAAATATTGAGAACGCAGCATCCACCCTTTTATCCCCGGGTTTGTACAGTTGGTTCACCATTGTGGATATGTTCGGCTTGAACAGGCCATTACCTATGACCAGCGCGGTTAGGCCTATAACAAATAGTATCTGGGTAAGGTGCATATCGGTATGCACAAATGATGCACAGAAGAACAACACGAATTGGCCTATGGCCATCACGATACCACCTGCGAAGATCGACCTGCGGTTGCCCCAGTAACGGTCGGATATTAGACCGCCTATAAGTGGGGTCAGGTAAACAAGTGCTGTAAAATTACCATAGATGCCGGAAGCGAATTTGGGATCGAAAGCAAGCATTTTGGTCATGAACAGTACCAGGATGGCCCTCATACCATAATAGCTGAACCTTTCCCACATCTCTGTGAAAAAGAGCACATAAAGTCCTTTAGGGTGACCTTTTTTACTTGGGGGGTCAATATTCAAGTGTTGATCCATATGGGAGATTTTTCTTTTGTAGAAGTCCTAAAATAAATAAAAATCTTGCGTTAATACTATCATTGCGGTAAAAATGGCGCACATGGGGGTAAATTTTTGAACGATAACGCCCCGTCACTATTATTTTTGCAAAAAACAGTTCTTCGATACATGAATATTCTTTTATTAGGTTCCGGTGGTCGCGAATGTGCTATAGCATGGAAATTAAGGCAAAGTCCCCTTTGTGCCGATCTGTATATTGCTCCCGGTAATGCGGGCACTGCACAATATGGCACTAACCTTCCATTATCGCTGACCGATTTTGAAGCTATTAAAAAGGTCTGTATCGAAAAGAACATACACATACTTTTCCCGGGAGGAGAAGATACCCTTGTTGCAGGTATCTATGATTTCTTTAAGAGCGATGATGCATTGAAGCATATCATCATACCCGGTCCTTCGAAAGCTGCTGCGCAGCTGGAAGGAAGCAAAGCATTTGCTAAGCAATTTATGCAGCGCCATGATATTCCCACAGCATCATACCGCGAGTTCGATGCGGCAAGTTTTGAAGAAGGTATAGCATACATTAAACAGCATCCTTTGCCGGTAGTGCTTAAGGCCGATGGGCTGGCGGCTGGTAAAGGTGTCATCATAGCGCAAACTGCTGAGGAAGCTGTTGAAGCATTCAGCGCTATGATAAGGGATGCCGCTTTTGGTGATGCAGGTAAAAAAGTAGTGATAGAGCAGTTTCTTACCGGTATTGAATTATCGGTATTTGTACTTACCGATGGTACTAACTATGTGCGCCTGCCGGAGGCAAAAGACTATAAGCGTATTGGCGAGGGCGATACAGGCCTCAATACAGGGGGCATGGGCGCTATATCGCCGGTCCCCTTCGCCGATGCAGGCTTTATGCAAAAGGTTACCGATCGCATTATTGAGCCAACGATAAAAGGTCTGCAGGATGAGGGCCTGGTATATCATGGTTTCATTTTCTTTGGCCTTATTAATGTTGGTGGAGATCCCTACGTAATAGAATATAATTGCCGCATGGGCGACCCTGAAACGGAAGTGGTCATGCCCCGCCTGGATAACGACCTGGTGTCGCTTATCGTGAAGATGGGCCAGGGCAAGCTCGATGAGGTGGCCGCACAGCATAGCCACCAGTCGGCTTGTACGGTGATGCTGGTGTCCGAAGGCTATCCCGGCCCATACCCCAAAGGCAAACTGGTTCAGGGTTTCGAAAAAGTATCGGGAAGTATGTTATTTCATGCAGGCACAGCATTAAAAGAAAATGAGATTGTGACCAGTGGTGGCCGGGTATTAGCGGTCACTTCTTATGGCGAAACCCTAAAGGATGCCCTTGAGTTGTCTTATGAGAACGCAAGCTCTATTGAATACGAAGGCAAATACTATCGCCGCGACATAGGCTTTGAGTTTTAAAAGAGATACCTTACTTTCCTTCCGCAAGGCTGGGTGGGTTTAATTCCCAAAACGCGGTGCCTAAATGTTCTGCAATATCCCCGGCTATCATGGCTTCCTGCGAGCGGGCGTCCGCTGCATAATCTCCTGCAAGTCCGTGCAGGTACACACCCATTACTGCCGCATCACCGGGTTCATAGCCCTGGGCCAGCAACGCAGTTATGATACCCGTCAGCACATCGCCGCTTCCTGCTGTCGCCAACCCGGGGTTACCGGTCAGGTTATAACGGCACTCGCCTTCGGGGCTTACAATGGCTGTGTAACGGTTTTTCAATACGATGTTCAGGTTATAGCGCATAGCCTGCATGCGCGCTACTTCCACCTGCTGCATACTGTTCACGGTCTTGCCGAACATGCGCTCAAATTCTTTGGGATGGGGTGTAAGTATACTGCCCGCGGGTACTTTCGACAGCAGTTCCGGTTTTTTACCCAGCATGTTCAGCGCATCCGCATCGATCACTATAGGTTGTTTGCATTCGTCTATGAATTGCTCAAAAGCCCGCATGGTTTCCCATTCCAGGCCCAGGCCGGGGCCTATGCCTATGGCATCGGCACTGTTCCATCCGCTGATCTCGATAAGATGTTTCCTCCCGTTTGTAGCGCACATCGCCTCAGGTGCCAGTGTTTGTAGAATGTTGTAGCCTGTTTCCGGGAGCAAAGCCTTTGTTTTTCCTGCACCTGCCCTTGCGGCTGCTCTTGTGGCAAGGCATATTGCCCCCATCGATCCATAACTGCCGCCTACCAGTAGAGCCGTGCCATAACTGCCTTTATGCGAGAACTGCTCCCTTTTATGGTATATCGAGCGCACATATTCTTTATCGGTGGCAAGATATTGGGTATGCGTGCTGTTGATGAAGGTCTGGTCAAGTCCTATATCCAGCAGGTGCACGTTACCGGCATATTTCCCGGTTTCTTCATGCAGGAAGGCCCTCTTGTAAAACTGGAAACTCAGTGTATCATCAGCCGCTATGATGGCAGCCCCCTCTCCCGGTATATTATCAGCGGGCATTCCGCTGGGCATATCAATAGCTATTTTGCGGTTAGGCAGTTGGTTGATGTGCTCGATGAAATTGGCCACCCAGCCCTGTACTGCCCGGTTAAGGCCGGTACCCAGTATCGCATCTATGATGATGATGTTGCCCGGTATATCGGTAATGAACATATCAGGCTGCAGCATTTCTGCAAGCTCATCACCTGCCCTTTGCAATCTTTGCAGGTTACTGGCGCAGTCGGCAGAAAGTTCAGGATTGAACTGCAGGACGAAGGCTTTGGCAGCGCAGCCGCGGTAATGCAGCATCCGCGTGATCGCCAGCCCGTCGCCACCATTATTGCCGGTGCCGCATAATACCACGTATAGGCCTTCCCTGCCGCATTGTGCTGTTATCCAGTCTGCACATTTTGTGGCGGCACGCTCCATCAGGTCTATCGACGATATGGGAGTGGCATGCATAGTATATGCATCGCATGCCCTTATCTGTGCGGCTGAAAATATTTTCACAATAGCAATATTAAACAAAGTGTCAGACTATTGTAAACATAAATGCGAATATATATGTACAGGCAATTTATTCTTTGCTGCTATGTACTAATCCCTATCTTTGTTCGCTTATAGGGTAGGGGCAGCCCCCGTCCCGGGTAATTTATAATTTAATATAAAACCTTTTTCAGTATGCAGAAGCGCACAGGCCTGCTAAGTGTTTTACTTATCTTATCGTTTTTCACCGGCTTTGCACAGACAAACACAGCCATCAAGGGTTTCGTATACGATAAGGGAAGTGGTGAGCCAATGCCCTCAACGCTTGTTATTCTCAAGGGTACCAATGTTGGTGTGCAGACCGATGTGAATGGTTACTTCTCCATGCAGGTTCCGCCCGGCCCATATACATTAATGACAGTACTGCTCGGTTATGATACTGCATCGGTATCCGGCAAGATCGATGCGGGCCAGGTGCTGTCGCATAAATTATTTATCAGCCCCCGTGCAACCTCCCTTGGCGATGTGGAGATATCCGCAGCAGCAAAGGATAAGACCACTAAGGTTAATATAGGTACCACTACAGTAACACCCCGCGAAATGAAACTGTTGCCCAGTGCAGGCGGTGAGCCCGATATAGCCCAATACCTCCAGGTGATACCCGGTGTGGTATTTACCGGCGACCAGGGTGGTCAGCTATACATTCGCGGCGGTAACACTACGCAGACCGGTATCCTGCTCGATGGGGTTACCATTTACAACCCCTTCCACTCCATAGGCCTTTATTCTGTCTTTGAGACCGATGCCATACGCAACGTAGATGTAATGACAGGCGGTTTTGGCGCACAGTATGGTAATCGTACCTCTGCCATAATTGATGTGCATACAAAAGATGGTAACAAGAACAGGTTGGCAGGCAAGCTTTCTGCGTCGCCCATTATGGTGCGCGGCATGCTTGAAGGTCCGCTGATGAAACCTAAGAGCGAAGGCGCTTCCAGCCTCTCATTCCTGGTGTCTGCCAAACATAGCTACCTCAGTAGTACTTCAAAGTCTATTTATGGTAGTTTTGGTGAGCCTTTTAAGAGTGGCCTGCCTTACCAGTTTACCGATCTCTATGCTAAGGTAACCCTCAACGCAGACAACGGTAGTAAGCTGAACGTTTTTGGTTTCGATTTCGATGATAAGGCCTCTATTCTCAATGCGCAGACACATAACGATGATGCTGATTATCATTGGAACGCTGCTGGTGGTGGTGCCACATTTGTGGTAACACCGGGTAATTCTTCTGCGCTTATTGATGGTAAGTTCGCATATTCTAAATATAATGTAGATTTTAACCAGATATCAACCGGTACACCGCGCAAAACGAGCATTGATGGCTTTGAAGGGGGGATTAACTTCTCTTACTTCCTGCCGCATTACAGCTTGCTGAAATATGGTATCGAAGTTAGCGGTTATCATACTACGCTCGATTATACCAACGATTTCAAACAAAACACGACACAAGACCGCCAGAGTACGCTCGCTGCCATTTTTGTTGAGTATCGCCGCAACTTTGGCGATAAGTTTGTGCTCGATCCCAGTATCAGGGTACAATATTATTCTTCCATCAACAAGGTCTCTCCCGAGCCACGTCTTGGTCTTAAATATAATATTACGGAAAATGTGCGCCTGAAGGCTGCCGCAGGTTTGTACTCGCAAAATATACTGAGCTCCAAAAGCGACAGGGATATTGTTAACTTCTTCTCAGGCTATCTTTTAAGCCCGGATGAAAGTATCAGGAATACAGAAGGTAAAGTAGTAGCCAGTAACCTGCAGACTGCCTATCATTTACTTGGTGGGCTTGAAGTGGATGTCAACAGGGTAGAGTTTAATGTTGAGCCATGGTATAAGAATTTTACACGTAATATAGAGCTTAGCCGTATCAAAGCATTCAGCTCCGATCCTAACTTCCTTGCCGGTTATGGCAAAGCGTACGGTATCGATCTGTCTATGAAGTACAGCTACAACCGTATCTTCCTCTGGACCGTATTCTCATACCAAAAAGTTGAATACACTACTTTGATTCCCGATTCTATACCATATAATTTTTATAACAGCACCAATGTGGAGGATCGTTATCACAAACAGTCTTACCCGCCGCCATTCGACCGCAGGTTTAATATGAATATACTTGCAGCATACACAGCAGGCAAAAAGAACGATTGGGACTTCTCTGCACGTTATAACCTCGGTTCTCCCTTCCCATTCACCCAAACCCAGGCCTTTTATGAAAATATCAATGCAGGGGCTAATGGTGTGAATACCAATTATGCGCAGGCAAATGGTGTGATAGGTATACTTTACGGGCAACAGCTCAATGGTGGCCGCCTCTCCTGGTATCATCGCCTGGATATTTCCATTAAGAAACGATTTAAATTGTCGAAATATTCAAATCTTGAGACTACCTTTAGTGTAACAAATGTGTATGACAGGGACAATATTTTCTATGTAGATCGTGTTACTAATGTAAAGGTTTACCAATTGCCTGTCTTCCCAAGTTTGAACCTGACCTGGAACTTTTAATTTTGTTCTGTTTGAATGGATCTGGAAAAAAGGAAAATATATATAGGCGTATTATGTCTTGTAGCCCTCATACAGGCTAAGGTAGTTATCGCTCAAACACATACGCCCAACTTACCCGAAAATAAATGGCTGGTCCTTGCAGGTGAGCAATATGAACAGGAGCATTATGCTATGGCAGCACAGTCGGCAGGTAAATACCTGCATCGCCCGCATGCTACCGTTTATACTGCAGAGACCGATGCCCGTAGCAAGGCATATTACTTTTATGCCGCTTCATTATTGAAGATGAATGTAGAGGGCTGTACCGATACGGCCCTCCATATCATTAATACCACCTCCAGCCCATCCTGGAAACAGCGTACTGCTTTTGCACTTGCGCAATATTATTTTCATCACAACCAGCTTGCCCGGGCGGTTCCTTATTACGAAATGGCGGGTATCGCTAACCTTAATAACGACGAAATAGCAAAGGAAAAGTTTGAACTGGCCTATTGCTACTTCAACCTTAAAAAATTTGATAAAGCCGAGCCGCTCTTTGCATCCATTAAAGAGCTAAAGGGTAAATACTACAGTGCTGGCAATTATTATTATGGCCTGCTTGCCTATAATCAAAACAGTTACCAGGAAGCTTTGCAAAGCTTCGAGCGTATTAAGGATGAGGCCCAGTATAAGAACATCGTACCCTATTACATTGCCGAGATATACTATTTCACCGGGCAACGCGATAAAGCCTTAAGTGAAGCTGTAAGGCTCACCAACCTGAAGGATAAGATATACTACGATAACGAGCTCCACCTGCTTGCCGCTCAATGCCTTTTTGAAGAGGCCCGTTTTGAAGATGCGCTCGCTTATTTCGAATATTTTTATGATCACACCGATAAGATCAGGAAGGAAGACCTTTATGAAATGGCCTACAGCTATTATAAGGTCAAAGAATGGAACAATGCTATAGAGAAATTCAAACCGCTGAGCAATGCCCACGATTCACTCGGGCAGGCTGCTATGTATTTGCTGGGCGACTGCTATCTTAAGGCAGGTGATAAAAGCAGTGCCCGCAATGCCTTTGGTTTCTGTGCGGATATGGCTTACAATCCGGCACAGCAGGAGGCCGCGCTGATATTGAATGCCAAGCTCTCTTACGAGATGGGCTACAATGATGATGCACGTGCGCGCCTTACCACATTGCTTACCGATTACCCGGCTTCTCCCTACAAAGATGAGGCTAAAACATTAATGTCCGATATATTGCTCAAGAGCAGTAACTATGAAGAGGCATTCAATGCCTTGCGCGATGTAGCCAGTAAGTCCGGCAATTATTGGGAGGTTTATCAAAAGGTTACTTACGGTTATGCCATGCAGCAGGTCATGGCAGGCAATATCAATGGCGGCGACAGCCTGCTCACCATGTCATTGTCGCATCCTAAAGATGCAACATACGAAGCTGCAGCCTGGTTCTGGAAAAGTGAGATAGCCTACAGGGGCCAACGCTATAAGGATGTGATACGTGACGGGCAGAAATATCTTGATGTTGCAGCAAATTTTCTGGGTGAGGCTAAAACAAGATACCTGAGCCCATCGGCCACCTTCCAGCATGCATACCTGAATATGGGTTATGCAGCTATGCAGGATAATGATTATACAGCTGCACAGTTATATTTCAGTAAGGCGCAACAAGGATCGGGTCTTGATCAGGCGGCAGTGCTTGCTGCCACATTGCGTGAGGCCGATGCGGTATTCATGCAAAAAGACTATGCCCGCGCTGCCAGTCTCTATGACAAGGTAATAGCAGCCAATGGCTCCGATGTGGACTATGCCACCTTCCAGAAAGCAATACTGTTAGGTTTGCAGGGCAAGGCTGGAGAAAAGGCCGCTTTGCTGCAATCCATATTTAACAAAGTGCCGCCATCCAAGTATGCCAATGGGGCACGCTATGAACTG
>MKUN01000006.1:10117-137450 GCA_001897835.1 Bacteroidetes bacterium 46-16 | reverse complement strand
CGCCATAAATACTTTGCAGCCACTTACCCAGGCCATTGAGCACGACCTGGCTTCGAAAGCATGGATGAAGATAGGCTTTGCAGATCAGCAAATGGGCAACAAGACAAAAGCTATCGAAGCCTACAAACATGTAGTAACTGAATACCCGCATTCCGAAGAAAGGCCCGCAGCGCTCGATGCTTTAAGGAGTCTGTATATTGAGAGCAACCAGCCCGCTGCTTATGCCCAGCTGCTCAAAGATAACAACCTGCCTTCTGCCGACAGGAACGAGCTCGACTCTACCTATTATGCGGCAGCAGAGGCTCTGGTCTCTACAGCAAAATGGGATAAGGCAAAGCAGGCACTCGATGAGTACCTCAGCCAGTTCCCCAATGGCGCCTTCACCACCAAGGCCTTTTATTACAGGGGCGAAAGCAATTACCAACTGCGCGATTTTAAAGCTGCCCTTGCCGACTACGAAGCGGTGTTAAGCAGGCCCTGGAGTGATTTCTCCGAGAACAGCGCCCGTCGTGCATCGCTTATAGCCTACCAAAACAACGATTTTGATAAAGCACTCGACTATTATCAATTGCTGCGCAGCATGGCTATGGGCAAAGAGAATCTCCAGTTGGCATATACCGGTATGATGAGAAGCAGCTACAATTTGAAGAAGTATGATGAGGCCGCTGCCTATGCCGATACCCTGCTTACCCTTCCCGAAGTGGATGAGAATACCCTTAGTGAGGCTTCTTTCTATAAGGCAAAGACCCTGCAATTATCTGGCAAAGCCGATGATGCCCTCAATAGTTATAAGCAACTGGCCAATTCGAAGAACGGGGCCATCGCTGCTGAGGCCCGTTACCATATTGCAGAGATATACCTGCAGCAGAACAGGCTGAAAGATGCTGAGGAAGCTGCCAATAATGCCCGGCTTAAATCAAGTGGTTACGATTATTGGGTGGTGAGGTCTAACATATTACTGGCCGATGTGCTGGTGAAAGAAAAAGACTATTTCAATGCAAAGGCCCTCTTGCAGAGCATTGTGAAAAACACCAAAATTGCCGACCTGAAACAGGAGGCAAGCCAAAAACTGGAGCAGGTGAAAGCGTTGGAAAAGAAACAAAGCAAACTATCCGAAGAATAATATACAGAGCATGAGTTTGAGGCTTATATACATATCGGTTGTACTGCTGGCCCTGGCAAATGTGGCCCTGGCGCAGCAGCCTGCTGCCAGGCAGGATACGGTCATAAAAGGGGCCACTATTGAGATCGTGCAGTCGTATAAGCCCGAAGTGAAACAGGTGCCCAAGCCCGAAATGCTTCCTGGGCTGCCCCCCGCCGATACCACGCGCCCATCCTTTAAATATGAAGTGCCGCAGCAAACACTCACTTATACCTACAATGCCCAGCCCTTACGACCGCTTGCCCTTGCCAAAGACACTGCAAAACTACCCTTTGCCGATTATTTAAAAGTAGGTGCAGGCAATTTATCTACCTTTTATCTCGATGCAGGTATCGGTATGCTGCATGGTAAAAACTACGAATCGGCGATACACTTACATCATTTATCGCAGAAGGGTAGCCTGGCCAACCAGCAGACCTCTTTCAGCGGGCTCGAAGCAGATGGTACCCTGCATGCTAAGCAGCATGCATTCCATGCGGGCCTGGGCATATTGAGGAACCGTTACGGCCTCTATGGCTACGACCATGATGTATATGCCTATACCAATACCGATTCGCTGAAACAGGTATTTACAGGTTTCAGGATCGATCTCGATGCACAGAACGAGGGTGATGCCGGTACTAAACTGGGCTATAAGCCTGCCATAAACTTTTCCTATTATGGCGACCATTTCAAAGCTTCAGAAGCAAGCTTTGGCTTTAACCTGCCGGCCACATACAATATCAATGACAACTTCAAAGCATTTTTAGCCCTCAGCGGCGACTTTACCCAATATAAAGTAGGCAGCGTTTATGCCTTCCCCAACAAAGTATTTAAAATAAGCCCCGGCGTTGAGTACCGTAACCAATACTTTACCGCCCATTTATTTATATCACCGTCGTTTGGCGAAAGCGATTATATACTGCCCGATCTTGCTGTGAGCTTTATGATACCCAAAACACAATTGGCGATCAAAGCAGGCTGGCAGGCCAATGTAGTGCGCAATACCTTTGAGCAGCTTACTACGGAGAATCCTTACTTGTTCAACCTTTATACATGGCACCAGTCGCACACCAGCGAGATATATGCCGGCATACAGAGCAATATTGGTAAGCACCTTTATTTTACCGGCAGGCTTAGCTGGTGGCAGCTCGACAGGATGCCCCTCTACCTCAGCGACTCTGCCGACATGAAGCAGTTCTACATTGTTTACGATAACCTCAATGCAACCTCATTGCAGGCATCCATACGTTATACATTGTCCAATACCTTCTCGGTAGGCTTCAGCGGAGCATGGTTCAGGTATTATAATGGTACACAGGCCGAGGTGTGGCACGTGCCACATGCCCGTTTCAGGGGCGACTTCTCTTTAAGGCCCATACCTGCCCTTACTGTTGGGGCATACATATCTATATTGAACAATATCCACGCCCTCGATAGCTTTAAGAACGATGTGCAGCTCGATGATATTATAGATATAGGTGCCAGTGCCGAGTATCTCTTCATCAGGCGTTTATCGGCATTTGTACAGGTCAATAATATATTGGGCAACAATTACCAGCGCTGGCTCGGTTATCCTTCATATGGTATTAACATATACGGCGGATTGAGGGTCAAATTTTAATGTATCGGCCACTAAAACAGCCTTTTTGGTTTAATGCCTAATCCTTATCTTACACCCCGATTCGAACTATGGAGGTAGCAAAATATATAGGGCTTTTCTTGTTGAAGAACCAGGCATGTTATATACATGGCCTCGGCAACCTGGAGCTTAAAAGAAAACCTGCCACGTTCAATGGCGACACCCTGCAGGCAGGCACTTACGAAGTGCTGCTTACCGCCTCCGGTTCCATCGACGATAACCTCGCCAATTTCATTGCTACCAACGAACTGATCAGTATCTCCAAAGCATCTAACGCCCTGCGCGAATTCAGCGAGCAGTCCAAAGCCGACCTGGAAGCGGGCAAAGATGTGCTGATACCCGCCATCGGCCGTTTCTCGGTCCTTGATGGTAAAATGAAGTTCATCACCGATAAGCATATGCAGTATGCGCCACCGCCTATACCCGCTATGCGCTCATCGCGCAGGATGGAGGAGGAGATGGCCATACCCCACACCCATCACCACGAAGCCCCTAAGCGCGAGTACAGCGCACAGCCGCAATACAGTAACGTGCCCAGGCCTAAGAAGGGCGGCATACTCAGCCAGCTCAACTGGGGCCGTATATTGCTGGCGCTTTTCCTGCTGGGTGTACTAGGTGTAGGCGCGGTCTATACCTTCCGCTACATGAAGAACCGTAAAGGCGCTTCGAATAATGCTACTATACAGGCCCCGGAGACCGATACTGCAGTTGCCCCGGCACCTGCCGACTCCGCTGCACTTAAGGTCGACTCGACCGCGGTAGACACCACGGGCACCATCGAGATGGTGGATGGCAAACTGCATTACCAGGTCATCATCGACAATTTTACCACCCGCAAAAAGGCCGACAAAAAGGCTAAACTAATGCGCAGCTATGGCCACGAGGCCGATGTGATCGCTGAGGATTCCTTCAACTTCGATGTGGTAATGCCCGTCATTGCGCTCCCTGCCGATACGGCCCATATCATGGACTCCATGCGCCGTTATTACAACCCTGCAGGCGTGTATATCTACTAGGTTTGGCATGATTTTTTAACCGCTGTTGTAATCTTTTTTTTACAACAATGACGTTATTTCTATGACAAGCAGTCAATATGCACAGGAATGTGCCCGGTTTAAAATGACTTTGGAGGAGGCCTATGCTGTTATCGAAAGACTGGGCGCTTATAAAGGCCATATCATGCAACCTTTTAATTCACCCGTTAATGATTTCCTCGTAATGCCTGCCGACCGGCAACAATTACTGGATATGCTTGATGCAATGACCACGCAGGATCAGTCATTCGAAAAGGCCATTGCACCCTATAAGGATAATGTGGTGGTATTGATATGCCCTGCAGTGCGTGGGGTGGATGACCAGCTTAATCATTGCAGCCTGGGCACTTTCCTTGAGTTGAATGATATCGATCCCGCCGGCATATTGGGCGATGGGCTTACCGGGTTTAAAAAGCGTGCTTAGGCCTGCTTCCCTTCCAGCTCCAGCAGCTTTTCCAGCACGGCAAATGTAGCCGGGCATACCGTGGCATTCTTCAGCGTGAGCGATACGCGCTTCAGCAGCACATCCTCATCGGTATAGGGGTAGCGGCGGCAGTCGCTGGGGCGGTCTTCATAAATAGTGCAGGTATTATCCCCGGCCAGGAAAGGGCAGGGCGATTGCTTCACTACATAGTCGCCCTCATTGTCCAGCTTCAGGTAGCGTGCCACCAGCTCGCCTTCTTTTATACGCAGCACTTTGGCTATGCGTTTTATATCGGGGTTCTTAAAGCGGGGACTGTAATTTTTGCAGCAGTTGGCGCATTGCAGGCAGTCAATTTTGCTGAAGGCTTCTTCATGCAGTTCGGGCAGGGCTTTGAGCATCCTGTTCCTGTTCCCCTTTTCCAGCAGGCGCTTATAAGCCTTCTGCTTTTCCTTCGCCTCCTTTTCCCACTGTTCCATCTTGGTCTAAGTCTTAAGTATAAAGCTGTTGCTAAAGTATCCCGTTATGCACTTCCCCCTTTGTGCGGATGCCTGTGCCGGGTCTAAGGGGGAGATATAGAGGGATGTAGTTCGCGTCTTTAGCTAAGGCACATTATCACAGCCCCATCTTGTCCATGATCCTTTCCAGGTCCTCATCGTTGTAGAACTCTATGCTGATGTTGCCTTTGCCGTTCTTCTTGCGGTCCAGCTTCACGCGGGTGCTGAAGTGCGAGGCCATATTATCCTCTATGCGCTTATAGGCGGGGGGCAGTTTTGCAGCATTGGCATTGGCATGGCCGCCCTGTTTTTCGGCGCCCTGCATATTCTTTACCAGTTGCTCCACCTGCCTTACCGACATGCCTTTTTTCACAGCCTCGCGGTACACGTACAGTTGCTCGTCCACCTGCTCCAGGCCCAGTATAGCGCGGGCATGGCCCATGCTCAGCTTGTCTTCACGCACTGCCTTCTGTATATCGGGGGGCAGCTTCAGCAGGCGCAGGTAGTTGGCCACCGTGCTGCGCTCCTTGTTCATGCGCTCCGATACCTGCTCCTGGGTCAGGTCGCACTCATCCATCAGGCGCTTGTAGCTGAAGGCTATTTCCATAGCGTTCAGGTCCTCGCGCTGAAGGTTTTCCAGCAGGGCCATCTCCAGCATCTGCTGGTCATCGGCCGTGCGCACATAGGCAGGTATATCCTTAAGCCCGGCCATCTTTGAGGCGCGCCAGCGGCGTTCGCCGCTTATCAGCTGGTATTTATTGTTATTGGTCTTTACTACCGTTACCGGTTGTATGATATCATGTGTTTTGATGCTCTCGCTCAGCTCCTTCAGCGCCTGCTCGTCAAAGTCGCGGCGGGGCTGCTTGGGGTTCACGATCACCTGGTCCACGGGTATGCGCGTCACCGAGCCGGCGTTCTGCCCGCTCACGGCGGGTACACCTTCGGCGGTGGTCTTTATCTCCTCGTCAATGGTGTTCAGCAGGGCGCGTATGCCCTTGCCCAATGCCTGTTTTTTATTGGTCTGCGACATGCTGCTCCCCGGTTTCAAATATTTTATCCTCGTTCTTTATTTTGGTCATGTTATTCTTCTGCAGTATCTCCTTCGCCAGGTTCAGGTAGTTCACTGCGCCTGTGCTCTCGGCATCATACAGCAGGGCCGGTTTGCCAAAGCTCGGTGCTTCGCCCAGCCTCGTATTGCGGTGCACTATCGTGTTGAACACCAGGTCGCCAAAGTGGTTCTTGATCTCTTCCACCACCTGGTTGCTCAGGCGCAGGCGCCCGTCATACATCGTCATCAGTATGCCCTCTATCTGCAGCTCGGTGTTGATGCGCGTCTGCACGATCTTTATCGTGTTCAGCAGCTTGCCCAGGCCTTCCAGGGCAAAGTATTCGCACTGCACCGGTATCACCACGCTGTCGGCAGCCGTCAGGCCGTTCACCGTTATCAGGCCCAGCGAGGGCGAGCAGTCTATGATGATGAAGTCGTAGTGCTTGCGCTGTTCTTCCAGCGCCTTGCGCATCACATGCTCGCGGTTGGGGTGGTGTATCAGTTCTATCTCCGCACCCACCAGGTCCAGGTGGCTCGGCAGCAGGTACAGGTTAGGCGTTTCCGTCTCCAGTATCACCTGGCTGGCCGGCGTCTCGTTCACCATGCAGTCATACAGGCTTAGCTGTATGTTCTTCAGGTCAAAGCCATTGCCCGTAGTGCTGTTGGCCTGCGGGTCGGCATCTACCAGCAGCGTTTTATATTCCAGTACCGCCAGGCTGGCAGCAAGGTTTATAGCGGTAGTGGTCTTGCCCACACCGCCCTTCTGGTTCGCTATCGCTATTACTTTACCCATAGTCCTCAAATCCCGCAGGCAGCGGGACTTTTTCATTTTTTCAACAATATATAATACTAATCCCGGGCCCGACCGGGCCTTTCTGGCTGTAAATTACTCTTTTCGCTCCTATCTGCAAACGATTTAGTCCATATGTTGATAAGTAGTTGGTCCGGTTGATCTGTTAATTGGTTGACTAAGTTGATCGGGACATGC
This sequence comes from Bacteroidetes bacterium 46-16, assembly GCA_001897835.1. Taxonomy (GTDB): domain Bacteria; phylum Bacteroidota; class Bacteroidia; order Chitinophagales; family Chitinophagaceae; genus MKUN01. Next base: position 130,679 of record MKUN01000006.1, on the reverse strand, counting down.
TGGTTAAAAATATCTAACATGTGCACCCCTATCACAAAAACCTTTCAACCTGGTCAACTTAGTCAACCTATCAAACATATTTCTATAAAAAGGCCCTTATCAACCTGGTCAACCGATCAACCCGATCAACTACACCTCAAACGACTGCCCTATCTCCGGCAATATCAGTTCCCGGCCCGCAGCCTTGAAGGCATGTTTGGCGTTCTCGTGGTCGATGACGATATAGCCGAAGGTATCGAAGTGTACCCCGATCACTTTACTGGCCTGCACCATCTCCGCAGCCATTACCGCATCGCTCACGTTCATGGTGAAGTTGCCGCCCACGGGCATGATGGCAAAGTCGAGGGCTGAGTAGCGGGGTATGAGCTGCATATCCATCGTCAGGCAGGTATCACCGCTGTAGTAAAAATTGCCCTCCGCCGTACTGAGCAGGAAACCGCCGGGATTGCCGCCGTAGCTGCCATCGGGCAGGGCGCTGCTGTGTGCCGCTGGCGTAAAGCGCAGCTCGCCGAACTCGAAATTGAAGGGCCCGAAGTTCATGGGGTGCGCCTTCTCTATGCCCTGTGCCTGCACCCAGTTCACTATTTCGTAGGCCGCTATTACCGTGGCGCCCGTGCGTTTGGCTATGGCTATAAGGTCGCCCACATGGTCGCCATGGCCATGGCTCACCAGTATATAGTCGGCCTCTATAGTGTTGATGTCTATCTTGTCTTTGGCCAGGGGATTGCCCGTGATGAAGGGGTCGAACAACAATTTCTTGCCCGATACCTCGATGGCAAAACAGGAATGGCCGTAGTAGGTGAATTTCATAGAACGTAGATTTTTTGTAAAAAGTCGTAAATTGCGAAATAAAGTTAGGGGGATTTCAAGTTTGGACCTTGAATGCTCTTTTATCTTTTTGCAATTACAAGTTTTGGAAGCTTGCAATTTCTTGAGCTGGAGATAATTAAGCCCCCCCCTTTATTTCTTTTATTTTTTTCCTTATTTTATTTACAATAAGATCTAGTATATCTAAGTCATCATCTTCCTTGATTACAAGGCGTGTATCCATGCCCGGACCTTTTATCAAAACAACAAAATCATCAATGTTAATACTTAGTGGTTGACTTTGGTTATCTTCAGGGCTACTATTACGTGTATTCAAAACTTCCGTTTCTGTTAAAATGGAATCATTTTCTTCTTTGTCATCTACATCATTATCAGAACTAATGTTTGACAAGTTTTCATATGTGACAAGCTTACCATTCTCTAGTAAATTCAATTTTTTTGCCCCATCAACAAAATATCCAGCAACTCTACTTCCTAAGCTTTCATCCACATCAAGTTCTCGTATCAAAAGCTTATCCAACATATTCATCGGGAGCTCTTTACCCTTAAACCTCTCATATATTTTAGTATATAATATTGGATATAGAAAAGATTTTCTTAATGTATTTAATTTTTCATCTTCGTTGTAGGAATACTTATAAACTCTGTAAAGTTCGGTCGTAGCTAACATTTCCTTTTTATAAGTAATCAAACCGTGTTTAGCAGCAGCGTTTATTAATGCACTAAATGCACCACTTACTTTCTTTTGTAGCTTGTCAGCACAGCTTGCAACGCTACAATTACCACCTAGATAATCAACTGCGTTAGCGATTTCTAATGCGTTCTTAAAGGAACCTCTTGGATAATCTATGACTCTAGGCATAAGCTTTTATTTAAAACTCAAATTTATAACCTATTTCTTTATAAAAAAACCCTTTTTTTAGACTCTTTAAATAAAGTTATCCACATTCTACCGTTAGTTGCTATTAGTGGGAGTATAATAGAAAGATGTTTCGTCATTGAGTTTATAAAGAGTAGAATCACTTTTCAATTTTTTTAGTTCAACGGCATCTTCAACTGGATAAAATGTTTCAAGCCGTCTCGCAATAGACTTTCCTTTCCCCTTTTCAAATTTTTCTCGCTCTTTTGTCCATATCAAATAATCAGTTCCTTTGAACTGAATAGCAATTTTATCAAGAGATTGATCTTTGAAAAGGCCGGTTTTATCAATTTGCTCAAAAATAGGTTTAAGCTGAGGCCCTAACTGCCAAGGTAAAAAGGTGTGAACATGATATGACTTGTCAGCCTCTGTTTGTTGCGTGATGCCTGCAAAATGGCGACTAGTAACGTGTATAATACTATATTCATCAATTTCAATTTTCTCATTGTTCAATTTGAGTGTAAGATCATCGGGCGTCAGGGCTTCAAATATTTCTAAGGCTTTTAAGTATATGTAACGCGCACGAAGCAAAATCCCCCATCGCTTATATTTATATCGAAAGCTTCCCTTAGAAAATTGATCATTCACAAATTGGGGCAGTTTGTCTAGTGCCTTTAAATCACTTCGAGCTTCAGTACAAGATTCTTGGAGCAATTTCTCAGTGTGATTTGTTTTTTGTACAATGACATCCCACTCCTTTGCTTTTTCTTCGAGATAAGCGATTGCTATTCGAGATTCTTCAGGCGGTACACGATATTCTTGTGTACCTTTAATGCTGTAATATTTTCCTCCACCGGTGATGTCGTTAAAGTAAATTAAATACGTGAATTTAAATCGTGGGTTATCACAGCATGGATAATCCTCCCAACGCCCATCCGATTGAATATGAGAAATCTCGACTCCTTCACAAAAAAAATTTTTTTCATGTTCTGTTAGTGATAATCCTTTCTCTGCTCGTTTTTTTAATGTTTCAAAAACTTTTCTACTTCTTAATTGCTCAGCGATAGAATCGTCTTGTGAAAATTGTAATTCATCTATTGAAAACGTCCCCTTCATATATCCTAATGGTTTAGTATAAAATTATCTATTTTTTGTTTCCCCACTCCCGCAAGTGGCTCGATGATGAATACAAGCAACTGCTTTGTTAAGCCAGTTGTACTTTTAAGCTCAGGTCCATGCTCACTGCATGGTTCCACAACCGGAGTTCATAGCGAAATAGTACAAGGTCTGTTCCCAAGCCGTACATTAGCAATATGTCCTCTCGCTCTACATTGGAACTTTGTGATTCCCCGCTCCCGCAAGTCTGTGACTTGTGGTTATAAATAATGGCTTTTGTAACTGCCAGCTATACATCCTTATCCACACCTATTTCGGGTTTACGATGAATACTAAGAGCTTTTTTGTTAAGCCAACTGTGCTTTTAAACTCAGGTCCATGCTCACCGCATGATTGATGATAGCGCCGCAGGATACATAATCAACACCCGTGCGTGCATAAGATAGGATGTTATCCAGGTTGATGCCCCCCGATGCCTCGGTCTCGTACCTGCCGTCTATCATGCCAATAGCCTCTTCCACCAGTTCCGGCGGGTAGTTATCGAGCATGATGCGGTGCACCTTGCCCGTTTCCAGCACACGGCGCACATCATCCAGGTTGCGGGTCTCTATCTCTATTTTCAGGTCCAGCTTGCTGGCCGCCAGGTATTCATTGGTCTTCCGTATGGCCTGCTCAATACCCCCGCAAAAATCTATGTGGTTGTCTTTTAGCATGATCATATCATACAGCCCCATGCGCAGGTTGTAACCGCCGCCTATGCGTACCGCCTGCTTCTCATATTCGCGGAACAGCGGGGTGGTCTTCCGGGTATCGAGTATTTTGGTTTTGTAGCCTTTTATTTTAGTCACGTACCTGTTGGTGAGGGTGGCAATGCCGCTCATACGCTGCATGCAGTTGAGCACCAGCCGCTCGGCTTTTAGTATGGTGTGCACACCGGCCTCAACGGTAAATGCTGTTTCGCCATTGCTTACCGCATCTCCGTCTTTTTTGTAAAGGGTGAACCGGGCATCTTCTTCCAGGTAATGAAAGATATCCTGCGCCAGTTGCATACCGGCCAGTATGCCATCTTCCTTTATTTTAAGCACTGCCTTGCCTTTTGCGTCTGCCGGTATGGAGGCCAGGGTAGAGTAGTCGCCGCTGCCCACATCTTCCAGCAATGCTGCGGTAATGAATTCCTGTGTTGTCAATGGTCTTGTATTTACGGATGCAAATTAGGTAAATACCTGCTTAACACTAATTAAACATTGTATTTGTTATCATTAGGTATGGGTATGCTATGGCCATACCTACTCGCGTTGCAAATGCTGTGCCCTTGCATCCTCGTTACAAACGAGGACGAGTTGGGGTGGTCTGGCTATCGATAATAGCAGCGCAGTCCTTCAAAGAAGGTTTGGGCTGTTCTTATACATCAATTCTACTTATATTTGCAGCTCATTCTTACCGCAATAATGTAGTAGCTCATTTCTTTCAGATACCGGAATCAAACAGTAGTGGTCTTTCGCTACTGATCTTCACGTTTTCAAAAAGAAATAGCATGCTTTTACTACAGGACATATCCTTTGGGTACCCCAATCAATCTTTATTATTTCAACAATCGCAGCTGTCTGTTGGCAGTAAAGAAAAAATAGCCCTCGTTGGCAATAACGGCTGTGGCAAGTCTACACTTTTAAAAATAGCTGCGGGTATCATGGCTCCCGATACAGGAACCATACTTAGGCAGGGCAGCCATTATTATGTACCACAACAGGCAGAGGCTCCTGCCGACCAAACCGTTGCAGCGATGCTGGGTATAGCTGAAAAGCTCAATGCCTTGCAGGCAATATTAAACGGAGATGCCGAGGAAATCTATTTTACACAGCTTGCCGATGACTGGACAATTGAAGAGCGCTGTCAACAGGCATTTCACTACTGGGGCTTGGAGGCTATTAGACTTGACCAACAATTTGGTACGCTTAGCGGGGGGCAAAGAACGAAGGTGCTGCTCGCGGGTATGCAAATCCATGAACCTGATCTTATTTTAATGGATGAACCCAGTAATCATCTGGATAGCGATACACGGATACTGTTATACAGCTTCATTCAACAGCGTAAAACAGCCTTTGTGATCGTAAGTCATGATAGGGGACTATTGCAACTGACGGAGAAAACCTATGAGCTGAGCAGCCAGGGGCTGAAAGCCTATGGTGGCAACTATGAATTCTATAAAGAACAGAAAGCTATAGAATTGCATGCGCTTCGAGAATCGCTCACCGAAACAGAAAAATCGATTCGCAAAGCAAAAGCCATTGAGCGGGAAACCATCGAGCGGCAGCAGCGACTGGATGCCCGCGGTAAGAAAAAGCAGGAAAAGGCGGGCGTCGCCAAAATAATGATGAATACCCTGCGCAACCAGGCAGAGCAAAGCACGGCAAAGCTCAAAAATGCGCACGCCGAAAAACAGCAGGGATTACAGGCAGAGCTTCAGGAACTGCGAGCCAGCCTTCCCGGTGCAGACAAAATCAGGTTGGGCTTTGAGGATATGAACTTACACCTTGGGAAACAGCTGATACAGCTTAACAAGGTGAATCATAACTATGGAAATGGGCTTGTATGGAAGCAGGCAATTAATTTTCAACTTTTGAGCGGTGCCAGATGGGCTATCAAAGGAGTTAATGGTTCTGGTAAGACCACCTTATTGAATATCCTATTAGGTAACCTCATTCCTAGTGAAGGTGCCGTAGAAAGAAGCGTACCTACTGCCGTCTACCTGGATCAGCACTATGCCTTGCTCGACAGTGTAAAAAACTTGTATGAGCAGGTGCAAAGCTGTAATGGACTCGGTTTGCAGGAACATGAATTAAAGAACAGGCTGAACAGGTTCCTGTTTACCAAAGATGACTGGGACAAGCCTTGTGGGGTACTTAGTGGTGGAGAACGGATGCGTTTAGGATTGTGCTGTCTGTCTTTATCGAAGGAGGCACCGGACCTGATCGTGTTGGATGAACCGACCAATAATCTTGACCTGCAAAACATCGGCATTCTCACTGCTGCCATTGCAGACTACAAAGGAACGTTGCTGGTAGTTTCGCATGACAAGCAATTTTTGGAGGACATCGGTATTCAGCACTTTCTTGACCTATAAATTAGCCTTAAGTAAAGAAGCGTATACCCATTGCTTCAGGGCATATTCCCTAGTTGGCGCAAGTCTTTTCGACTTGTGTCTGACAATAGCACATTGTTTTTCACTTGCATAATGCCATAAAAATGTGGATATCATTATTTGGAAACCCCTCCTCCCAAATCGTAACTTTATCAACCGCCGAAGCTTTTTAGCATAGGAGGTGCAATTACCTATAAAAACTCCCCTCTTTTTTCAAAGAGGGCCTGTCCCGAAGAATTTCGGGAGTGGCCGCTCAATAGATGCGATTCCATTAAAACGAGCGGACGGGGTGATTAAGTTCTTTCACATACGGTAAACCCTTGAACAGGAATTATCTGTTTCCTTTTAAAGAGAACAGGTAACGACAGGAACTTTCTCCCTGTCGCCATTAAAAGACAAATATGTAACGACAGGAAATAATTATTTTTTCGCTGTGTAGCCACAGGCAGGCATTTCCGCTGTTCCGCCTATAATAATAGGAAATAATGAAGCACTAGGAAAACAGGAAATAACCCCATGCTCTCCTCCCGTCTTTGCGAGGCACGAAGCAACTTTTCTCATTGAGACCGTTATATAATTAATAACTCAATAATCTCGTCAAAACATGAGCAAAGCTTGATCCCAGCTACGATGAAGAATATTAATTTTATACTATGCAAAGAGGCGGTTCAGTTTACATTTTAACAACAGCTAACAGGCGAGTATTGTATACCGGCGTAACCTCAGATATTGTCAAAAGGATATCTGAACACAAGCTTAAAATTCATCCCAATAGCTTTACCGCCAGGTACAATTGTACCATGCTTGTTTATTATAATAGCTTTAGCCGGATAGAAGAAGCTATCGCAGAAGAAAAGCGGATCAAAGCAGGTAGCCGTCAGCAAAAGGAACAACTGATAAATGCTGTGAACTATGAATGGCGCGATCTCTGGGACGATATAATGAAGGAATGGTAAGCAGCTTGAACTTCTCCCGCCATATTACGAGATTGCTTCGTGCCTCGCAAAGACGCGAAAACAAGAAGTCATTAAGAACCGAACAGGAAGCAGACCGGAAGCACTATCCATACCAGGTAAATGTGCTAAAGCTTTAAAAACAAAAGACTTGTTTCAAAAAATGTTGATAAGCCGCTTCCGATTTTAGTGATCATGCAGAAGTGGAAGTAATACCCCCCAAAGCATCATTCCAATTATTCTATTATTAATTAGATTTGTTGCATGAAGCGGTTCTTTTATACGGCGCTGGCGCTTGCCCTGCTCTTTAGCTCCTGCAAAAAGGAGAAAGACAGCAATACAAGCAGCAGCCCTTCCGATCAACTCAGTTTGCTGCACGACGTACCTGCAGATGCAATGCCTGCGGATGGCATAGATGGCAGCCTGCAGGCAGTGCGGCAGGTGTTCCGTACACAGGGCGATGACTCTGGCATAAGCAGGCAGGAGCTGGGCTATGCCAACTTCAGGGGCAGTGCGCAGCACAGCCTGGCCAGTGCAGGCGATGTGTCGCTCAACAATATAGCCCTCGCGCAGCAGCCCTCCCAAGGGGGCGGCACCTATTACAGCACCCTGCTCTACGACAGCCTTGCACCCGGTGGTTTCGGTATCGACAGCAGCAATCTTTGGAATGTAACAGGCAATGATCCCGTACCGGCCTTTTCGTACGACTATAACGCAGCCTTTCCCGCTTATACGGGCGATATACCTGTATCAGTCACCAAGGCATCGGGCCTTGTGCTGATCATCGATACCAATGTGGTGCATCATGCCGACTCGGTCTTCGTCATCGTTGCCGACAGTGCCGGTAAGCTGGTGTATAAAAATGTAAGCTCGCGGGCGGGCACGGTATGGTTCACCCCCACAGAGCTGAGCGGGCTGGCCAATTCAGGCCTCCAGTCGGCCGAACATGCATGGCTCAAGATATTCCCCTACAGCTATACGGTTGGGGAGTTTGGCGGCAAAAAGTTTGCTTTCGTAAAGGAGCAGGAGCTGTGGCAGGCCATAACGATACAGTAATGCGGTACAGCCTGCAGCCGGCCTTATCATAAATTAATCACCGGCCTCAGACGCACCGCCATCGCTGCCGTCGCCCAGGTCGTAGGTCGATTCATGCCACTTGGGCACTTCCTGTCCCGGTGGTATCACGTCTATATCATCGGTCACGGAGTTAACGCCTTTTACGCTTTTGGCTATCTGCACGGCATCCACCTTTTCGGTAAAGTGGCGCACATAGCCGCCCAGTATCACGTAGCCGGCCTTGGTGGCTGCTACCCTGATGTGCGTGGCATCTATTTTGGGATAACCCTGCAATTTTTTGGTTACCTCCTGTTGCAATTGCGGATCGGTATTCATAATCCCTGGTTTGTTTGTGAACAGTTAATGATGAATAAAAGCGGGTGGCGCGGGTAGCGGCGCTTATATAAAGTTCGTGATAATAATTAACATATGGAAGCACCGGGCAGGGGGATTTTTTAAGCGGAAATATGTTTTTCAAAGTCCTAACGTATTTTATATTTTCAACGTCTGTAATCGTGACACCTATTTTAATTCATTGTTAAAACCCGATTTTATGCAAAGACTCATTACAATGCTATTCATCCTGTGCTCATTCACCGCAAACGCCCAGTGGTACTGGCAGGAAAGCTTTGAAGCACCCTATGACAATAACCGCACTAAATTTGTGATCGACAGCAGCAATGCCCAGAACAAGTGGCAGATAGGCAAACCGCAGAAGGCCGTGTTCGATTCGGCCTATTCGCCCGATAATGCCATCGTTACCGATACGGTAAACACCTATCCCGGGCACGATACCTCCGTATTTACCATACTGCACTCTTACATGTTCTCGAACATCATGTTCTCGCTTACTTTTTATTATAAGCTCGACAAGGATGCAGGCTCCATAGCCAGGGTAGAAATATCGGGGGATGACGGGCTGAACTGGATAGACCCGATGACCGAGGACACGACCTATATGTTTTACTGGGGCGGGCCCAAGCCGAGGCTCGACACTTCAGTACATAGCTGGACAAAGTTCCAGCTGAATATGGAAGACTGGGCCAATGCCTGGCCGGGTGGTCCCCTCGTATTCCCGCATTATCGTACCTCTGATACGGTGATGTTCCGTTTCACCTTTGCATCGGGCAATGTAGTGATACCGAAGGATGGCTGGATACTGGACAACTTTACCGTTGAGGATGCAATAGGCGAAGGTTATGTGGCCCAGGTACGACAGGATGATATACTGCACATCTATCCTAACCCATGCGGCGGTAAACTATACCTGCAGGATGCAGGGAAGAACGAAGGCGATGCGCAGCTAAAAATATACAGCATAGATGGACGGGAAGTGTACCGTGCAAGCTGTGAACCCAACGGGGGCTATACAACACTGCCCTTGCCCAACGGTATGTATATACTGAGGTATGAGCGTGGCGACCGTTATGCCATAAAGCGGCTGGTGATCAACAGGTAGAAGCACAGGGGCTTAATCGATAATGGTGAGTTTTTTACTGGCCTTATTGTTCCAGTTCATGAACTTGTAGACGTAGTTGCCCGGCGGCAGGCCCTCGCGGTAGAGATACACATGGTTATAGCCGGCATCATATTCTTTATCCGCTACCAGCTTTACCATACGGCCTGCTGCATCGTAGAGCATTATGCGCACGCTGCCACCCTGTGAGTTGAAGGATATGCAAGTCTTGTCGCTGAAGGGGTTGGGGTAGTTTTGGGATACGGGGTCTTCATTACGTTCTTCGAGTATCTGCTTATCGTCTTTGCGGAATATGGGCAATGGGGTATAATAATCCTGCAGGGCATCGAGCCATACCTCGCGGGGAGCGCCAAACCAATCGGTAAGCACTGCGGCATATATCTTGCGGTAGTCATATTGCATTTCGAGGTCGTCGCGCACGGTGGCATTATCGGGTATAACAGGGTTACTGCCTATAATGCCGGGATTGACGTATTTACCGAATACCATCACCGGGGCTGCGGTGCCATGGTCGGTCCCGAGGCCACCGTTAGAAAGAATGCGCCGGCCAAATTCGGAGAAGGTCATTGCCGCTACCCGGTCATCCACCTTTAGCAGCTTTAAATCATCAAAGAAGGCGGTGACGGCTGTGGATAGTTTACCAAGCAGGTCGGCGTGCGTACCGGTGGTGGTGTCCATGCCCTCTACCTGCCCGGCATGCGTATCGAAGCCGCCAAGGCTTACCATGTATACCGGTGTGCTGAGGCCACCTGCGATGAGGCGGGCCACGATCTTCAATTGATCGGCCAGGGAATTCTTCTCCGGGTACAGCTTCGAAAGATTATTAGCCTTAGCTGCTGCGGCCTGCAGTGAGCTGGTATATTGCTGTGTCTGCTGTGCTATGAAGCGCAGGAAGGTAAGCTCGTGGCCTGCAGGCGTGGGCGGGGCGGGCGTTACCTGGTTGTTGACGATGTTGTAAAAGTTCTCGATACTGGTAACGGCCATACCCATATTGACGTTGGGCCCCTGCAAGGCTGTGGAGACAGTAGCACCTATCTGTATGGCAAGGGGATCGGGTGTAAGTACTTGCGGATAGTCGGGGTTCTCGTCGGCGAGGTAGCGCCCCAGCCAGCCATCGTTGAGGTATTGGTTGGAACTGGCGCCCGTAAGCCATATGTCGGTGGCCCTGAAGTGCGAATAATTGGGATTGGTATAGCTGGCGCCCTGCACTATATTGACCATGCTGTTATTGAAGAGATCGCGCAGGCCCGACATAGCGGGGTGGAAACCTGTTTCGAGGATGCCGTTTAGCTTCAGCACTTTTTCTTCGGGTATCAGCACATTGCCACGCGCGGTGCTGAGTGCGCTATACTGGTCTATGGGGATGATGGTGTTAAGGCCGTCGTTGCCACCCACCAGTTGTATGAATACCATGACACGTCCGGTAGCTTCGGCTTGCCGGGCCAGTAGCTTGAGCAGGGGGCTTGCCGCCAGCGCTTTGACGGGCAGGCCGTTCATCATGTATGCCATTGCCGCAGCGGGCGTTACCTTAAGGAAGTCTCTTCTTTTCATCCGTTTAACATTTCAGGTTAACATAACTGGTGCTCTGGCAGGCGCAGCATGGTTATCAGCAGGCTGCTGAGCCTCTCGGTAACTATAGCGGTATTGGCCGTATCGGGGTTGGCTAAATATATGTTCCAGGCATCGGTCCAGTAATGGTTGGCAGCCTGCCCGGAGAGTAATATGCTTTTGAGCTCATCGTGCTCTGTAGCCGATAGTGCAATGCCGCTGAACATAGCGGTAAGATGATCGATAAGCATATCGGGGTCACCGGCCCCGGGATATTGTTTGATAAAGCCGGTGATATCGATCTTTACCGGGGTACCGGTACCTGCGGTAAATCCTGAGGTAAGCATAATGTCGGTAAACTCCATACGGAAGGGGAAGGTGCTGCTGTTGATCCATATCTCGTAAAAGGCCGGGGTCTCGTAGAAGGCTTCCCAGCCGGCAACGCTTGGCGGGTCGCCAAGGTCGAGGCCAAGAACAGAACCGAAGGAACGGATATAATTCCAGATAGCGTAAGTATCATTCACATCAAAGCCTGCCGGTATATCCACACCAAATGTCCTGAAGGTGCCTACCAGCAGGTCAAGCGGGGTTTTTATATAACAGCCCATATTGAGTGGGTCGTAAAAATGGGTGCTTTTGAGTAGGGCTTTCAATACCGGTTTTATCTCGTAGTCGTTATCAACCATTAGCTGGGCGAGCGGGGCAATGACACCCGGTTCTATATTTTCATCGATATTATAGTAAACGAGGAAGCGATAGAGTTTACCGCATATGTAATGTGCGGTTTCCTGTTTTGCAAAGATCATATCGATGAGGTCGTCGGTCTCTGTTTCGCCAAAGTTGCCAATGACGGTGCCCCCGTAAAAAGAAGAAAATGCTTTGTTGCTGTTATCGTGCAGCGCGGGCTGGAAGTAACTGGTAAGTGTACTGTTATTGATACGCCAGCCTGTAAGTACTTTGGCTGCGGCCTTTACATCATCCTCGGTATAGTTGGGCGAATTGAATTTGCCCACGGTGAAGAGTTCCTGTAATTCACGGCCATAATTTTCATCGGGATTATTCTTTGTATTCTGATCGCCATTGAGAAAGCGGAGCATAGCCGGATCGGTGGTGACCTGGCGTGCCAGGGTCTTGAAATTGCCCAATGCATGTGTTCGTAAAAGCAGGTAATGGTTATAGCTCATACGGGCATCGCCGACCACTACCATTTGCGTGGCCAGGTGGTTGTGCCAAAAGAAGATCATCTTCTCCAGGATACTTAGCGGCTGGTTGATCATTTGTGCGATCCACCATGCTTTTAATGATTGTTCTCTTTTGAAATTGAGGGTGCCATCGCCATAGTCGGCATTGATCCATGTTTGCCCGGCAGGTACGCCAGTGGGATCGGTATAATTATCGGTGTTGTAATTGTTGAGTGGTGGCTGAGGATCGGGTGAAAGGGTGTCGATCAAATAGTCGACCGCATCGCTCATGGTCATAGCGAGGAGTGTTTGCACATCGGTTTCTTTTACGCCGAACATGGTGCGCCTCAGCAGGTGACGGACCTCAGTTTCGGTCCAGGCACCGGTGTATTCATCCAATGTGTTGGTAGCCTTGTAGGCTTTGAATACCTCCTTGTTAGCGTATTGTTTGTAAATATTATCTTCTGCAGGAGCCTGGTTGCCGGCTACCTGGGTAGCTACCAGTTCTTCAAGAAATTCCCTCCGGTTGCGAGCGCCCATATGCTTTGTGTTGAAGTGACCTTATTAAGGTACGGAGAAAAAAATACCCATGCAATAGTTGTGGACTGTTAAATTATTGGGCCATATTATACAGATATCACTTTATGGCGTAAAGGCCAAAATGTGGATATCTTGATTTGCCGGGCCTGTGTTGTGGCAGTAACTTGCGGATAATAATTTTCATTATGCATACAGTAAATCTCGCGATACAAGTGCTGCCGCTGAATATGGAACAGGCGGAGGCAATAAGAATAATAGATGTGGCCATCGCCCGTATCCAGCAATCGGGGCTGAAGCATGTGGTGTGCCCTTTTGAAACTGTGATAGAGGGTTATTACCCCGATGTGATGAAATTACTTGATGATATACAGGATGATTGCTACATGGCTGGTGCGGAGACACTGATCATTAATATGAAGCTGCACCGCAGCGCGGTTAAGGACCTGCATATATCGGAGAAGACGGGGAAGTACAGTTGATAGGTTGATAGGTGGGACGATGACTATAAAAGTTAGTCATTTTTTTGCAGCTTTGCTGCCAGCATTTTTATTGTAATATTTATTGAATAATGGAGCGTTCAGTTTTAGTAAAAGAGATATTTAAAAAGAAATCGGTATTGTGCGTAGGACTGGATACTGATCTTGGAAAAATACCGGCACACTTGCAGGATGATGAAGATCCCGCATTTGCATTTAACAAGGCGATCATCGATGCGACCAAAGAATATACGGTAGCCTATAAGATCAATACTGCATTTTATGAAGCACAAGGCATAAAGGGCTGGCTGAGCATGCAAAAAACACTGGCATATATACCTAAAGATATTTTTACGATAGCTGATGCCAAGCGTGGCGATATAGGGAATACCGCAGACCAGTATGCCAAAACATTTTTTGAAACATACCCATTTGACAGTGTTACGGTGGCCCCATATATGGGCAGCGACAGCGTGCAACCCTTTTTGCAGTATGCGGGCAAATGGGCCATAGTGCTGGGGCTTACCTCAAATGCAGGCAGTGCAGACTTCCAGCTACAGCAATGCGGGGAGGAATTGCTGTATGAAAAAGTGCTGCGTACTGTAGCAGGCTGGGGCAGTGCTGAGCAGTTGATGTTCGTGATCGGTGCGACCAGGAAAGAGCAATTACAGCATGTAAGACAGATGTTGCCCGAGCATTTTTTCCTGGTGCCGGGCGTGGGGGCGCAGGGTGGTGATGTGCCGACCGTGTGTGAAAACGCATTGAATAAAGATGGCGGTATCCTGATCAACGTGAGCAGGGGTGTGATCTATGCGGGCAAAGGCACCGACTTTGCCGAGACTGCACATAATGCAGCAAGGGAATACCAGCAGCAAATGGCAGCGTATTTATAAGGCACAAACGAATGGAACGTGAACGAAGCCCTTTTACAACTGATATGGCAATATAGCTTGTACAAGCCTGCGGGGCTGGTAACGAGTGAGGGCGAACCAGTAACGGTGATACAGCCCGGCAGGTTAAACCGGGATTCGGGGCCGGATTTTACAGAGGCAAAAATAAAAGTTGGCGATACGCTACTCGTAGGACATGTGGAACTGCATGTGAACAGCAGCGACTGGCTGAAACACGGCCACCAGGATGATGCGGCCTACCGCAACATTATACTGCATGTGGTATATAAAAACGATGTGGACAAAGTAGTGGACCATGTGCCCGTGCTGGAACTGGGAGGCTGCATACCTTCTTATATAAGCGCACAATATGCTGCACTGCAGCAAAACCCCGGACGCATACCTTGCGCATCACAGTTACACACCATTAAGCGCATAACCAAAGAAAGCTGGCTGAGCAGGCTGCTGGCGGAACGCTGGGAGCAAAAACTGGGCGACTGGGATGAACTGCTGGAGGATAGCAAAGGTGACTGGCGTGAGCTACTCTACTGGCGTATGGCAGCTAACTTTGGCTTTAAGGTAAATGCAAGCCCCTTCCTGATGCTGGCCCGGTCGCTGCCGATAAATGTGCTGGCTAAGCAGCATGAAAACCTGCTGCATATAGAGGCCCTGCTTTTTGGACAGGCGGGAATGCTGAATCGTGATTTCGAAGAGGAGTATCCTGACAGGCTGAAAAAAGAATACCTGTACCTGAAGCAGAAGTATAAACTGGAACCTATAGCAGTACACCTGTGGAAATTCATGCGGATGCGCCCGTCCAACTTTCCGACTGTGCGCATAGCACAGTTTGCGGCACTGGTACACAGATCGCTGCAACTATTTGCTAAAATAATAGAGACCAATTCGGAACAGGAGATAGCTCCATTACTGGAGGTGCAAGCGAGTGAATACTGGGATACGCATTTCCGTTTTGACGAGGTACAGGATGTGCCATCGGTAAAGCACCTGGGGCAAGACTCGATACGTAATATCATCATCAATACGATTGCACCCATACAATTCCTGTATGCATCGCGACAGGGTGTGGACGGGCTACAGGAAAAGGCATTGCAACTACTCGATACCGTTGCAGCGGAAAAGAATAATATTCTCGGCACCTGGAATGCAAGTGGCTGGGTTGCGGAGAACGCATCCCATTCGCAGGCCCTGATACAACTGTATAATCACTACTGCAGTAAAAAGCGCTGCATGGAATGCGGCATTGGGCTCAATATATTAAGATCAGCCCCAGGAAATTGATATGGTCTGCTTAAGGTCGGGGTGCAGGCTTACCGCTACCGGGCAAGTATGGGCTATGCGCTCCAGTATCGTCTTTTCTTTATCGCTATAATTGCGGTCTTTAGGGAAACGGAGGTCTATCTTTATTTCGGCTATACGGCGTGGGTCGGATGCCATTATCTTCTCAACGTCACATTCGGCGCCATCGATATTGATATTATGCGCATTGCCGGATATGCCCATAGTGGTGAGTATGCAGGTGGCCAGTGCGGTGGCTACCAGGTCGGTAGGTGAAAAACGTTCCCCTTTGCCTTTATTATCCACCGGTGCATCGGTCTCAATATCTATTCCGGAACGTAAATGGGTGGCTACAGTCCTTAAATCGCCTTTATAGATCACTTTTGCGGTCATAAAATCTTAATTTCGGTTAAATTTACGATGTTTTATAATGAATTATTTGTAACTTACTGTGAAAATAACTGCACGGTTTTTGTGCAGGGTAAGATAAGAATGAATTGCACATGAAGGGACTCATTAAATGTGTATCGCTGATATTAGTATGCAGCCTGCCTATAGTGGCGGCGGCGCAAACTACTGTGGCTGCTACAGACTCTGCAAAAACTACAACTCAACCAAGGGTAATAAAACATATCAAGAAGCCTAAGCCCGTAGATAAGGAATTCAGCTTCGGGGCACGACTCAATACAGATGGCTGGGGGATATATGCACAACGTGGGAAGTCGAAGAGCGATATGCGGGAGAGTGAATATTTTTATAACCTGCGGTATTGGGAAGTAGAGTTTGACGAAAAAAAACATCCTAAGGAAATAAAACGTACCAGCGACCTGAGTAATTTCAATGATACCAAGCCCCGTGCATTCGTGTATGGTAAGGTGAATAATTTTTACTCCCTGAAGCTGGGTTACGGATTCAGGAGAATGATCGCAGGCAAGCCCGACCCCGGTACTGTATCGATCCACTGGTTTTACAGCGGTGGCTTATCGCTTGGCCTGCTAAAGCCTTATTATATAGAGTTGTATGACGGATCGAGCATAAAATATACAGACTCTACCAAAGAAGAGTTCCTGAATAAGAATGATATAGTAGGCAGTGCGGGCTTTGCGAAGGGGGTAGGTGAGATGAAATTTGCCGGTGGCGCATACGGTAAGACCGGCTTGCACTTTGACTTTGCAGCAAGCAAAAAGACCATACTGGCAATAGAGTTTGGTATTAATGCAGAGGTATATACACAGGCGGTACAAATAATGGCCAACCAAAAAGACGTGCCATATTTTGTTAATATATTCGGATCATTCCAATTTGGCAGACGTTGGTGATGGTTGTAACTTGCGGACCTTATGCAGGAATTGCCCATAATTAATTCAGCAGAGAATAATACGGAAACACGTGTGAAGAAGCCTAACTGGCTGCGTGTGAAGCTGCCTATAGGCGAAGAATACCGCCATGTGCGCAATCTTGTGGATACGCACAAGCTGCACACCATATGCGAGAGCGGTAACTGCCCGAATATGGGCGAGTGCTGGGGTGCAGGCACGGCGACCTTTATGATACTGGGCAATATCTGTACCCGCTCCTGCGGCTTTTGCGCGGTGGCTACGGGAAGGCCTGAAGCCGTGGACTGGGATGAACCGCAGCGTGTGGCTGAGGCGATATACCTGATGAAAGTGAAACATGCAGTTATTACCTCGGTGGACCGTGACGAATTAAAAGACGGTGGCTCGATCATATGGGCCAATACCATAAAAGCAGTAAGGGCACTAAACCCCGATACAACACTGGAAACCCTGATACCTGATTTCAGGGGACAGTGGGAAAACCTGGAGCGCATAATAGAAGTGGCGCCGGAGGTGGTATCTCATAACCTGGAGACCACGGAAAACCTGACGCGTAAAGTGCGGATACAAGCCAAATATCACCGCAGCCTGGAGGTGATACGCAGGCTGAAAGATGGTGGTATGCGCACCAAGAGCGGTATCATGCTGGGCCTGGGAGAGACAAAGGAAGAGCTGCTGGAAGCCATGCATGCCTTGCAGGAGAACGGCTGTGATGTGCTGACCTTAGGACAATACCTGCAACCTACCCCCAAACACCTGCCCGTGGTGCGCTTTGTGCATCCTGATGAGTTTGCCTTCTTCCGCGAAGAGGGATATAAGATGGGCTTTGACTATGTAGAAAGCGGGCCGCTGGTACGCTCGTCATACCACAGCGAACGCCATGTGATAGCCGGTGAGGGCCGCAGGGAATGGCAGGGCGCACAGGCGAGCGCCTAAGCAATTTCACATTCAGCATTAAAAAAGTGGCACAGGCTTTGCAATTATTTGCAGGGAATTTGAGTACCTTAATGGTACTTCGGCCAAATCAATATACCCCCTAAGCAGAAGCGGTATGAATATAGAGCAATACCTGGAACGCATTGGCTATACCGGTGTGCCTGCCACAGATATAGAAACGCTGGCAGCGCTGTGCGACTGCCATGTGCGGCAGGTGCCTTTCGAAGACCTGGATATACAGGCGGGTGTGCCCATAAGGCTAAACACAGCAGAATTTTTTGATAAGGTAGTAATAAGAAGAAGGGGAGGCTATTGCTATGAGCTGAATGGCCTCTTCTGCGAACTATTGGTGCAACTGGGCTTCCGGGTGCATATGTTATCGGCAAGGGTGGCGAACGGTAAAGCGTATAGCCCGGAGTATGACCATATGTGCCTGGCGGTAGAAGCAGAGGGGATACAATGGCTGGTGGACGTAGGGTTCGGCGATTTTTCACTGATGCCATTGAAGATAGATAGCAGCGAAGTGCAGAGCGACGGGCGAAAGGAATACCTGGTCGGAAAACTTGAAGTGGAGGGAAAGGAGTACTACAGCGCCAGCCGCTGGAACGAGGGCAGGGGGATGTATGTGCCGCAGTACATTTTTTCGCTGAAGGAGCACGAATTGCAGGACTTTGCTGCGCGCAACGAGTACCAACAGACGAACCCGGAATCGCACTTTATGAAGACGCTGATGTGCAGCCTGCCGACAGAGAACGGACGCATCAGTATGATCAATAACAGGATGATGTATACCGAGGGCGGGCAAAAACGTGAGGAGCCCATAATGGATGAGATACACAGGCAGGAACTGCTAAGGAAGTATTTTAATATTGAGCTGGATGCGGTTTTCAAATGTGCTGTTGAGTAATTAAATTTGTCGTCTCAAAAAACAATCGGGGCGTAGCGCAGCCCGGTAGCGCGCTTCGTTCGGGACGAAGAGGTCGCTGGTTCGAATCCAGTCGCCCCGACAGAGCCACCTTAACAGATGGCTTTTTCATTTGAACCGGATGTAGCGTGCAGAGCAATAGAGCGATATTGCTCCATTTTATGTTTTTATGTGCATAGCTGCAATGCTGCTATTTCTTTTAAATATTTTATTACTTTTATTTCATTCCCCTTGCATTTTTAACCCAACAGCCGATGTCTTATAAGAGATATGCGGCTACACCATTATAGTATATACATGCAACCATGAAAACTCGTTGTACATACCTGCTATTTATATTGCTGCTCCTGAACAGTACGAATCTAGATGCAAAAACAGTAACACAGGCAAAAATAGATTCCATAAGGGGTGAACTGTCGGTAAGGAAGGAAGATACGCTGAAAGTAAAATTGCTGCTGAACCTGGCAAGCGCATATTCAGTTATAAATACGGATACCGGGATACTATATGCGAAAGAAGGCCTGGCGCTTGCCCGGAATATTAATTGGGAGGCAGGGATAGCTATGGCGCTTAATAATTTGGGCAATTGCTATGTAGACAATTCTGACTATAGTACGGCGATGAATTGCTTCCGGGAAGCAATAAGCATAAACCGGAAAAGGGATGACAAAACGGCGATAGCCAGGATCGCCAATAATATGGGCAATGTTTACAAATTGGAAGGAGATTACACTAATGCTATGGAATGCTACCTGCAATTTTTGAAAACAAGTGAGGCATTGGGGAATAAGCAATATGTATCGGTGGCAAACTGCAGCATAGGCAGCATATACAAATACCAGGAGGATTATGAAAATGCTTTGAAATACTTCCAGCGGTCGCTCGATGCAGCTAAAGAGATCGGCAATGATGGCATCATTGCTGCGGTAAGCAATAACATGGGGATTGTTTATGACAGCAGGGAGCAGTATGAACAAGCGCTCGATGCTTACTTCAATGCATTAAAAGCATTTGAAAAACTTGGAGACAGGCTTAACATATCGAGGACGATGGGCAATATTGGTGTGGTATACAGAAAGCTTGGAAACTATACTACGGCACTCGGCTACTACAGAAAAGCATTAGCGCTGGGAGAGGAGACAGGTTCTGAGAGTTTAATTGCCTCACATTTATGCAAAATAGGCGGGCTATATCTTTTTGCGGCAATGGGACCGGCAATAAAAGATAAAAATACGGCAGCCAATAACCCTAAAAATGAACGGTTAACAGGGAATTACCTACCCGATGCAAGTTTACCTACTAATAAGGCGACTCTCCTGAATCTGGCATTGGATAACCTGCAGCAGTCGATAAGCAAGGCAAAAGAAGTAAACGACCCATATGTATTGTCGCAATGTTATGAATATATAAGCGAGGTGTACGAATTGAAGGGGGATTATAAAAGGGCATTGGATGCCAATAATCGTTATTGGAAACTTAAAGACTCAATATATTCTGAAACGAATAAGGAGAAGATCATCAAAATGGGCCTGAAGAATGAGTATGAAAGAAAATACCTGGCAGACAGCCTGAAAACGGCAGAGCGGCAAAAGATCAGCAGGCTGCAATTGCAAAGGCAAAAAAGCATTACGTACCTGGCCATTGGTGGTGTGTTGTTACTGATCGGTTTTTCATTTTTTATTGTTAAGGAACGCGGCAAATCGGAAAAGGAACGAAAGAAATCGGATGAGCTGCTGTTGAATATCCTGCCCGGGAAAGTAGCTAATGAACTTAAAACGACAGGTAGCGCCAAGGCCCAATATTATAATAATGTGACCGTTATTTTTGCTGATTTTGTGAACTTCACTAAAACAAGTGAACGTATGAAGCCCCAAGACCTGATCGATGAATTGCACAACTGTTTTAAGGTGTTTGATGAGATAACGACCAAGTATAGCATCGAGAAGATAAAGACGATAGGGGATGCCTATCTTGCCGTGGCGGGACTTCCCAACGAGGATGCGAAGCATGCAATACATGCTGTGCAGGCTGCAATAGAAATAAATGATTTTATGCAGGACCGCCGTGCTAAACTCGGCGAGCGGACCTTCCAGGTGCGTATTGGTATCAACAGCGGAGGGGTTGTGGCCGGTATAGTGGGTGTGAAGAAATTTGCCTATGACATTTGGGGCGATACTGTGAACACAGCAAGCCGCATGGAGAGTAACAGTGAGGCGGGCAGGATAAACATATCGCAAACCACTTATGAACTGGTGAAAGGGCAGTTTGACTGCGTGTACAGGGGCGAGATAGATGCGAAGAATAAGGGTATGCTTAAAATGTATTATGTTTCGGGGCCTGCATAAACGATATTTGCCCGTAAAATTTTTCTAAAAGGATAATGTCATTCGGCCAGTCAATAAGTAAAGAGCTTTTAATAGATGCTCCTGTTTCAAAAGTATGGGCAGCGCTCACCGTGCCTGGACAAATGAAACAATGGATGGCTGAGACAGAAATAGAAATAATAAGCGACTGGAAGACTGGCGAGCCCTTTATCATCAAAGGGCCCTGGTATAAGACCGGTTTTGAGAATAAGGGGACCCTGCTGGCCTTTGAACCCCAACACATTTTCAGCTATAGTCATTTAAGTTCTTTATCGCGCCTGCAGGACATACCGGAAAATTACACTGTACTTGAATTCAGGCTGACAGGTAAAGATGATCAGACAAGGCTGAGGCTGGATATAAGTAATTTCCCCACTGAAGCTATCTACAGGCATTTTGCTTTTTACTGGAATGTGGCTCTTGAACAGCTAAGGAAGTTTGTTGTAAGTATAGAGGAGTAAATGTTCCTCGTCCTGCAACAACTCTTTGTCAAAGACGAGGCCCAGTTTTTCGAGCAGTTTAATGGAGGGCGCGTTTTCTTTTACAGTAATGGCAAGGACCTTGGGTTGTTCTTTAATAGCATCGTTGAGCACAAGGCCTGCTGCTTCTTTGGCATACCCTTGTCCGGCATATGCAGGCAGGAAGGCAAAGCCAATATCCGGATGGTCTAAATAATCGCGCTGGATGAGGGTGATGACGCCAATGGGGCTGTTGCTCTCTTTTAATTGCACTACCCAATAGCTTGCACGGGGGGTATCCAGTATCTTACTGGTATAGCTTAGGGCGTCTTCTGTATTATTTACATTCCTGTTGCCAATGAATCTAAGCCAAGCCGGTGTATTCACAAGCTCCCGGATGAAGATGGCATCCGCCAATGTTAATTGGCGGAGTACCAGGCGGGGTGTGTCGTAGCTGTTTTGCATTGCGGGCAAATATAAGCAGCCAATGTTTACATTAATCTCCCACAGTTATGTAAAGTAACGCGCCCCCTGTTAAAGAGGGAGCGTTACTTTATGTTAATATATACAGGTCTTACATGCCGGGTATCGGCATGGTTTCATGCACTTCAATGGTGCAGGCATCATTCCAGCCACTTAAATGCGGGTGACCTTCAAGGAGCTTTTTAGCCTCTTCCATGTTCCCGGCCTGCAGAACGGAGTAACCTACTACGTTCTTATCGCTATCACTGCTGGAGCCATCGGGCCGCACTTGCCGGCCGTTCATGAGCGGAGCGCCAAGGTCCACCATTTTGTCGCCAACTTTTTGTGCCCAGTCCATCCAGGCCTTCATGCCTTCTGCTTGTTGTTCAGGTGTAGCATCTGCTGTTTGCTGCATTGCATCCATTGGTGCATGATACAGTACGATGAATTTTTTCATGTTGCGTTTTTTTTATCCTGATAAGGTATGTAAAACCCCATACATGCAGATGATAATTAACTATTTTTAGGAATTTGAAAATGTTGCCTTAACATAGGGCATTTAATGTAGTATAGGGTGATGAGTACCGTTACAATATGTTCATTTTTGACATCGCCAGGCATATTTTGTACCTTTGCACATATTTTACCGGGAACATCGCCTTGGGCTATCGAACTTTTCGTTCTACCAGTATAGCAAATGATGCCTTCCCAATACTGCTGAATTATCCTGCTTACGATCAGTGAGCAATATAGAAAAGCTGGTTTAATGCTTTTTTTATACTTCCGGGAACGGGAGTGTTTTGTATTTAATGCCCTATGCAATCATTTACACAAGTAAAACAAACTGAATGACCTGGATCGACATTACTATTTTCATTGTTTACTTTTTGCTGATGCTGGGTATTGGTTTTTTCTTTGCCAATAAGCACAGCGACGAACGTGATTATTTTACCGGAGGCGGTAATATGAGTCCCGGCCATGTGGGGCTATCTGTAGTAGCTACCGATGTTGGCGGCGGCTTTTCCATTGGTCTTGGCGGTATCGGTTTTACCATGGGCCTGTCAGGTTCCTGGCTATTGTTCACAGGCCTGATAGGTGCCTGGATAAGTGCTGTGTTTTTGATACCCCTTGTTTTTAAATGGCAAAAGGCCCATGGCCGTCATTTCCTGACCTTGCCGCAAGTGTTCGGCTTTTTATACAACAGGAAAGTGGCCCTTGTTGCAGCTATCATTTCCATAATAGGTTATACAGGCTTTACCAGTTCGCAACTACTGGCCGGCGCGAAGCTGACCTCTGCGACCTTTCCGCAAATGGGTACAGAAGGTATGCTCTGGATCATGGGTGCTATAACAGTGATCTATACTATGCTTGGTGGGATGAAGGCTGTGATCTATACCGATACGGTACAATGGATCATACTGCTTGCAGGGCTTATGGGTGTTGCCATACCACTTGCATGGACCAAGCTTGGCGGCTATGAGGGCATTACACCTTACCTTACGAAAGACATGCTATCGCTTGGCAACATAAGCTGGCAGCAGGTGGTGAACTGGAGTGTAACGATAATACCCATATGGTTCGTTGGGATGACCCTGTACCAGCGCATCTTTGCAGTAAAGGATGAAAAGGCTGCGAAAAAGGCATGGTATATAGCCGGTGCTTTGGAGTGGCCTTTTATGGCTTTTACCGGTGTGATATTGGGTATGCTGGCCAATGTGGCGGTGCAGAAAGGCATAGTACCTGTGCCGGGTGGTGTGCTGGAGGATAGTGAAATGGGCCTGCCTTTGCTGGTGAAGAATATATTGCCTGCGGGCTTTACCGGTATCGTGATGGCAGCCTATTTTTCGGCTGTATTGTCTACTGCGGATAGCTGCCTGATGGCTGCATCGGGCAGTATAGTTGGCGATCTGGTACCCAAGCATAAGAAGGGCAGCAACAAAAGGGTCGTTCGCCTGTCGCAAGTGGCCACGTTCATGGTTGGTGTGCTGGCTATATTGCTCGCCTCTACGATGGAGAATGTATTGTCGTTAATGCTGTATGCCTATGCCTTTATGGTATCGGGCCTGTTCATACCCGTAGTGGCGGCCATGATGCTGAAAAAAAGATACCCCCAGCCGGCATTCGTATCCATGATCACCGGTGGTACTACCACTATATTGCTGATCATATCGGAAGTGAAGCTGCCTTTAGGGCTGGATGCCAATATATTTGGTTTAAGTGCTGCCATCATCGCTTATGTGCTGGTACATAAGATCATGCAAAACAGCAATTTTACACCGGCACTTGCAGCGACCGGGCAATCGGAAACACGCTCGCATGAACTTAGCGAGGTGGCTGTTGAGTAAATTGCAGGGGCATGATATTTTATCATCAAACATATTATGAAAGCAATAGGGAAAAGAATATGGGCCATAGCTGAGGGCTATATACCGGGAACAAGTACCGGGCCCGAACCGGCAATGACCAGCCATGAAACAGCCTGCCTGTTAAACACATCAGACGAAGATGCGGCCGTGGAGATATGGATGTTTTTCAGTGATAAAGATCCTGTTGGACCCTATAAGATAACCGTACCTGCAAAGAGGACCAGGCATATACGATTCAATGACCTGGAAGACCCATCCCCTGTACCGAGGGATACGGATTACTCAAGCGTTATTATATCTAATATTCCTATTGTAGTGCAACATACCCGCCTTGATTCGCGGCAGGATGCCAATGCGCTTATCAGTACTATTGCCTACGCAGCTAACGATTAGGAATACTATTTTTTGTTCCTGACAGATAACAGAGCATACGCACTTAACATACCTATGGCCACCCCTGCAAGCACATTACTTATTATGGCTGCTTTGCCGGGTTTCAGCTTCATTTTATCCAGGTATTCGTTCTCTATATTTTCCCCGGTATCCTTCTTGTGTACTCCGTTCATAGCCATATGTAATACCTGTGCGGTATGAAGGCCCCTGCGCTGAGTCTGCTGCTCTACCTGTTCGCGACAGCTAAAGCCATCAGCTATAATGAGTATATCTTTTTCGGCCTTTCGTACTTCGGGTAACAATACCCGTTCGCCTGCGTTCACCGATACGGTATATCTATTGCCCTTCTCGTAACCGAAAGAGCCTGCCATGCCACAGCAGCCGGAATCGAGCATGTTGTATTCCAGTCCTGTCCGGTCCAGCAGCTTCTGCTCTGTTTTCATTTTCATGATGGCCTTATGATGGCAATGCCCGTGCACAATGGCCTTCTTATTTATTTTGGGCAGGTTAAGGTCAGGGACATATTTTTGAAGAAATTCAGTAAGGGTATAGGTTTGCTCCTGTAGCCGTTTTGCCTCTTCGCTATCGGGGAAGAGCCCGGTCAGTTCGTCGCGAAATACGGCTACGCAACTGGGCTCCAGGCCCACTATCGGTATCCCTGCGTGTATCTCTTTTTTCAATGAGCTCATGATATCGTTTAATAGCCGCCGTGCGGTATTCAGCATGCCGTAATCATACAAGGGCCTGCCACAGCAGAGGTTGGTTTTGGGTATCAATACTTCAAAGCCAGCAGCCTCCAATACATCAAGCCCTGCTACGAGCGTTTCGGGCTTAAAGTTATTATTGAATGTGTCGGTCCAGAGGATGACCTGCGGGCGCTCACCGGAGAGCAGCCAGTTCTTTCTTTCACGAAACCAACTGCGGAATGTCTGGGAAGCGAAGCGGGGTAGCCTGCGTTGCGGGGCTATGCCTGCGATACCTTTTACGATGTTGCGTATAACAGGGCCCTGCATCACAAAATTGGCTATGCCCGGCATTAGTGAAGCCAGCTTTGCCCACCAGTGTATCCAGCCAAAGGCATAAGCGGCAGGCGGCTTTAGCCGGCCTTTGTAATAGTGGGACAGAAACTCGGCCTTGTAGGTGGCCATATCCACATTTACCGGGCAATCGCTTTTGCAGCCTTTGCAGGAGAGGCAAAGATCAAGCGACTCTTTAACGCTTTTATCTTTCCAGCCATTTTTTATAACATCGCCCTGCAGCATTTCGAAAAGCATGTGTGCCCTGCCGCGGGTGCTGTGTTCCTCTTCCATGGTCACCATGTAGCTGGGACACATAGTGCCTCCTTCCTGCCGCCTGCATTTGCCTACGCCTACACAGTGCAGCGCAGCATGGGCGAAATCACTTTTTTCGTTACCAAAGCTGAAATGCGTTTTTAAGACAGGTGGCGCATAATGATTGCTGATGCGCAGGTTGGATAACTGCCCATATGCATCCACTATTTTGCCGGGGTTCATTTTGCCCTGTGGATCCCATATGGCTTTGAATTCGCGAAACGCCTGTACCAATTCTTTGCCGCACATGATCTCAAGCAGGTCGGCACGCGACTGCCCGTCGCCGTGCTCGCCCGAGAGGGAGCCACCATAGCGCACTACCAACTTTGCGGCCTCGTGGGTAAAAGCCTTATACTTTTCAAGCCCTTCTTTTGTGAACATATCGAATTGTACCCGGCAATGAATACAGCCCTGCCCGAAATGCCCGTAAACCGAGGGCTTATAACCATAGTTGTCAAATAGCTGCCGTAACTCTTTCAGGTATTTACCTACGTTCTGCGGCGCTACGGCAGAGTCTTCCCAGCCGGGAAAACTGACCGGTTCGCCGGGAACAAATGCAGTAGCCCCTAAGCCAGACTCCCGTACTTCCCACATCATTTGCTCCTGTTCCGGATCATCGAAGAGACTCATGTTGGGGGCATCATCCTCTTTTTTTAATGCAGCCATCATTGCTTTTGCCTGTTCGTCAGCTTCCTGTTTGGTGTCGGCACCAAACTCTACGAGCAGCCATCCGTTACCTTCAGGCAGCAGGCTGAGATCATTGATATTCAGACCCTTTTTCTTCATGTACTCAATGAGTATATCGTCCATACCTTCCAGACCTATAGGTTTAAAGTCCAGTATCTGCATTACATGATCGGCTGCCGTGTATACGTCGGGATAGCCCAGTACTACCAAAGAACGTGCGCGTGGAGCGGGAATTAACCGCAGTGTGGCATCCAGTATGGTAACACAGGTGCCTTCGCTGCCTACAAGGGCATGTGCGAGGTTAAAGCCATTCTCCGGCAGTAATTGGGTAAGGTCGTAACCTGATACCCGGCGTGGGATATCCGGGAATTTTTCGCGTATGAGGTCAGCATACTTATCCCGCAGAGCTTTCAGTTTTGCATATATCTCAGCTTTACGCCCGCCAGCGGCTATTATCCCTTCCAGCTCCTCTTCAGTAGTGGGGCCAAGTGTGAGCTGAAGTCCATCGTATGTTGCTACGGTAAGTGACTCGACATTGTCGGAGGTACGGGAACCATAACCCCTGAACTGGGCCATTACGGAGTGCACACCACATGAATTATTGCCGAGCATACCCCCTATAGTGCAATGGTCGTGTGTGGCAGGATCAGGACCAAATGTGAGACCAAATTGTTTTTCCATGGGTTTGCGCATATTATCGAGCACTATGCCCGGCTGTACGCGAACCAGCCTGTTTTGAATATCTACATCAAGGATACTATTATAGTATTTAGACATGTCCATTACTATTGCCACGTTGCAGCATTGACCTGCCAGGCTGGTGCCACCTCCCCGCGATAATAACGGTGCCCCATATTTGCGACATATGGATATGGTAGCCATAATGTCCTCTTCACTTTTCGGGATCACTATGCCTATAGGTATTTGCCGGTAATTAGAAGCATCGGTAGCATAGCGCGCGCGGCTACCGGCATCAAAACATACTTCACCCCTTATTGCGGCAGAAAGCTCTGCCTGCAACTGAGGTATGCTAACTCCATGTGATTGGGCCGTTTCGTGTATGTTGTCAAAGCTACCGTCGTGCTGTGCTGTGTCGGCCTGCATTGGTATAGTGTTATTTGTGTCTTGTTGTTCGTTGCGGTGTATCGTTTTCATTTCTTACAGTACTTTATATTTTTCAGCATCCTTGTGTCTAAACTCAAAACCTAGGCCAGGCCGACTCATATCCGGTTTCAGCATGCCATGCCCCGGTTGTGCAATACCATCAAATAGCATTTGCTCGATACGCACATGATCGTGAAAGTATTCTGCTATATAAAAAGAAGGGAGGGAGAGGGCCGCATGTAAATGCAATGCAGGTGCACAATGAGAAGAGAAGGGGAGCTGGTATGCCTCGCAAAGCTGCCCTGCTTTTAAAAAATTACTGATACCTCCACAGCGTGTAGCATCGGCCTGTAAAATATCTACAGCACCCGCACTGAGCATAGCCTTAAAGTAGGGTAATTTATAACCGTACTCGCCTGCTGCGATGTTGATGGGGAGTGGTGCCCTGTCCCTGATATAGCCAAGCCCTGGTAGATTGTCGGATGAAACCGGCTCTTCGAACCATGTGACACCATAATGAGCAAACTCATCAGCAAGTTGCAGAGCCTGTTTAGTGGTATAAGCCCCATTGGCATCTACAAATAATCCAGTCTCTTTACCGATAGTGGCACGGGCAGTTTTTACCCGTTCCAGGTCTTTGCCCGGTTCCCGGCCAATTTTCATTTTTACATAGCAAATACCTTTATCGACCCAGCCGGCAAATTCTTCTTCCAGTTCTTCATCGCTATAGGAAGTAAAACCACCGCTGCCATATACCAGTATCTGGTCTTTCATCTTACCCAGTAATGTACACAAGGGAATATTGAGCAATTTTGCTTTCAGGTCCCATAGCGCATTGTCGATCGCTGATACGGCCATCATAGCAATACCTGTATTACCGTTATTTCGTATCCAGTTTATCATACCCCCGGTAATTGCAGGGATATCCAATGCATTTTTCCCCAGTACCTGTTGTTTTAATGATGTGGCGATAAAATAAGCAGTAGCTGCTGTAGCGTAAGTATAACCAATGCCCGACCTTCCCCCGGCATCTATATTTACTAAAACCAAAGTAGTGCTGTCCCATTCGAGCGTGCCGTCCGATTCGGGTTGATGTGTGGGTATGGTATAGGCATTTACCTGTATGTTTTTAACGGGTACTGTGCCGGCGGTGATCATATCCGGGTTTGTGCTGCTCATTTTGCCTCCGGAAAATATTCAGCCATAACGTCTTTATAAGTAGCTTTTATGATGTCCCATGCGTTTGCATCTCCATTTGCCATCGATGACATAAAGCTTTTTGCCTGCTGCAGGCTGATATGTGGCGGTAGCATAGGTACACTGGGGTCGGTAACTACATCAAGCACGAAAGGCTTATTGGCATTCATTGCAGTGTCGAGAACACTTTCTATATCCCCTGGCTTTTCTACCCGTATGCCATCCAGTCCAAGCATCCGTGCGTATTCGGCATATTTGAAATCGGGTACATCCTGGGATGCTTCGAATTTCGGGTAACCCCCCATTACGCGCTGTTCCCAACTTACCATATTAAGATCGTGATTATTGAGTACGATGATCAATAGGCGCGGATCGGCCCATTTTTTCCAGTATTTGGATATGGTGATCATTTCATTGATGCCCAGCATCTGGAAGGCACCATCGCCTATAAGCCCAATAGCCATACGGTCGGGGTAAGCAAATTTAGCCGCTACCGTATAAGGTACACCCGGGCACATAGTCGCAAGGTTGCCTGATAGAGTAGCTTTCATACCTTTCCGTATCTTCAGATCGCGGGCAAACCATGCTGCAGTAGAACCGGAGTCGGCAGATATGATACAATTATCGGGCAGGCGTTTGGATAACTCCCAGTATAAATGTTGCGGATTAATGGGGTTGGCGGTCTTGTGTGCACGGGTTTCCAGCACACGCCACCATGTTTCCACTTCGCCAATGATATGCTCCTGCCAGCTTCTATCCTCTTTACGTTTTAAAAGTGGTATGAGTGCCTGCAGGGTATCTTTACTATCGCCTTCCAGGTGTATGTTCATAGGGTAGCGTATGCCCAGCATTTTACCATCTATATCTATCTGTACGGCCTTAGCCTGGCCTTCTTTCGGGAGAAATTCGGAATAGGGAAAACCAGAGCCTATCATGAGTAGTGTATCGCATTCTGACATAAGGTCCCAACTTGGTTTGGTGCCCAGGAGGCCGATAGACCCGGTGACATAAGGTATATCATCGGGCACTACAGCCTTACCCAGCAGTGCTTTTGCTACACCGGCACCCAATAGTTCTGCTACTTCAAGCACTTCATCGCCTGCATGCAGTGCGCCAGCGCCTGCGAGGATAGCCACTTTGTTACCTTCGTTAAGTATATCGGCCGCTTTTTTCAGATCTTGTTCAAAGGGTATAATGCGCGGCCTGGTGTAGCCAACACTTGAGTGGATGGTGCCATGCTTGCGACCGGGCGGGCTGTAATCCAGTTCCTGCACATCATTGGGTACGATGATACAAGTGACCGTTTTTCTTGCCTGTGCTATCCTGAATGCCCGGTCAATAAGATGACGCATTTGCCCTGGCGTAGTGCACATGTGCACGTATTCACCGGCGACATCCTTATAGAGCGATATGAGATCTACCTCCTGTTGATAATGCCCCCCAATAGCTGCTCTTGCCTGCTGGCCCACTATGGCCACTACAGGCTGATGGTCCAGTTTGGCATCGTAAAGGCCGTTAAGCAAATGCACAGCACCGGGGCCTGATGTAGCCAGGCATACCCCTGTTTCGCCGGTGAATTTTGCATGTGCGCAAGCCATAAAGGCCGCGGCTTCTTCGTGACGTACCTGTATAAATTCTATTTTATCTGTGACTTTTTCAAGTGCACCGGTGATGCCGTTAATGCCATCGCCAGGATAACCGTATATGCGGCGAACGCCCCACTCATGAAGGCGTTCTAACATAAAATCACTTGTAGTTTGGCTCATAATGTAATGTCTGATTTGTTAGTATTTTACACCACTAAACCGGATAATATCATGCCATGAGCAGCGCGATTGTGACTGTATAAAATATATATTCATGAAACTGATAGAGAATAACATAGGGCTGGCACGGTTTTTTAGTATAATTTGGGTTGCACACTGATGAGGAGATAGTGTGTAATTATTTGGCCAAATACATATAAAGTAAAACTATCTATTTGAATACATGATTCTTATTGTAGATGATAAACCTGAAAATATTTTTTCACTAAGGCGTACGCTTGAGTTGAACGGTTTTGATGTAGATACGGCAGGTTCGGGTGAGGAAGCGCTTAAGAAAGTACTAAAAAATATTTACTCTTTAATAATTCTGGATGTGCAAATGCCGGGCATGGATGGTTTTGAAGTTGCAGAAACCCTGTCCGGTTACAGCAAAGCACGGGATATACCTATAATATTCCTCTCTGCAGTAAATACGGATAAGAAATTTATTACGCGGGGTTATACATCAGGCGGGGTCGATTATGTGACCAAGCCGGTAGATCCTGATATTTTCATGCTAAAGGTGAAAACCCTGAATCGTTTATATGAACAAAACAGGGAATTGAATGAAATGCGACTGTCGTTGCTGGAGGAGGTAGAGATACGCAAGCAGGCAGAGCAACAATTAAGCAACATGCTGAAAGAGCTGAGGTCTGTAATGGAGTCGCTTCCGCAGGTGTCTTTCACCATGTCGGCAAGGGGCGATTTGGAATATGTAAACCAGCAGTGGTATTTGTACTCTAACGACGCGCATGAATTTCCATCCTTTCATGCCCAGGATAAGGACGTGCTGCAGAAGATGCAGGAGGCTATGCGAGCAGGAGTGGCTTATGCTACCGAAGTGCGGGTAAAGAGCCTGGTGAATAATACTTACCGTTACCACCTCTTAAAGGTCATTCCCGTAAAAGAGAACAATACGGTATTAAGGTGGGTGGGGACCTTTACCGATATAAACGAGCAGAAACTGGCCAACGAGGCCCTTGAAGCGAAAGTGGCATTGCGGACCCTTGAGTTAATGAACAACAACCGGAAATTAGAAAATAGCAATCATGAGTTGCAGCAGTTTGCATCGGTGGCATCGCATGATCTCAAAGAACCACTGAGGAAGATACAGATATTCAGCTCGATAATACGCGACAGGTATATCAAAGATTCAACAGAAGCGATGGATAGTGTCAATAAAGTTATCGACGCTTCTGCAAGGATGACAGGCCTCATCAATGACCTGCTTGATTATTCGAGGTTATCGGTTGAGTCGCTGTTCCAGGAACTGGACCTGAACCAGCTTTTAGCCGATATCCAGACGGATATGGAAATAGCGATCAAGGATAAAAATGCAATAATCATAATAGACCAGCTGCCGGCTATCGAAGGGATACCCGGACAGATAAGACAGGTATTTCAAAACCTTATCAGCAATTCATTGAAATTTTCTAAAGCTGATGAGTTGCCTGTTATTACGATCAAAGCCGATAAAATTGATAACCTGCCAGGGGATCCTGATATGGAACAATATTGCCGGATACTATTTTCGGACAACGGGATCGGTTTCGATGAAGCGTATTCGGAGCGGATATTTACCATTTTCCAGCGTCTCCATTCAAGAGAGGCCTATGAAGGTACGGGTATAGGACTGGCGATAGTGAAAAAGATCGTTGATAAACACAAAGGCCAGATATCGGCTTACAGCAAGGAGGGCGAGGGGGCCACATTCATTATGACATTACCCGTTCATCACATCCAGGCTAACAATAATAATCATTAAGCATAACACAAACCATGACGAATCAACGCAACGCGCCACAATCCATCATCAAGCAATTGCAAGTTGTTTTTGCCATTTCGCTGTCCATATTACTGGTCGCGTCATTTGCGTCGTTTTACAGCAATCGCAACCTGATAGAATCATCGCAATTGGTGAACCATACCAATGAAGTTATTGTGAATGCCGAGAGTCTCATATCAGAGGTGAAAGATGCGGAAACAGGACAAAGGGGATATATTCTTACCAACGACCCGGTATTCCTGCAACCCTATAATAACTCATATGACCAGGCCAATAAAATATTGAGTCACCTGAAATCGCTGACCATAGACAACCCCATACAGCAAAAGAACCTTGCCCGTGTAAAAGATCTCATTGACCAGCGATATGTACAGTTTGAAAAAGTACTCAATTCCGTTAATAACATTTCTGTTGCCGACCGGATAACATCCCTGCGCCGGGAACATGATGCTATGAATGAGGGCCGCAGGATCATGAGGAACCTAAGGGAAGCTGTGGATGATATTAAACGAGAAGAAGAGACCTTGCTTAAAACAAGGATGGCAAAGCAGGAAACTTACATCAGGTATACGCCTGTATTACTTATCGTTGCCCTTGTGGTTTCGATACTTATTTCCGTTATCGCTTATGCACGCATAAAATCGGACCTAGATGAGCGGACAAGAAAACAACAGGAGGATGAGGATAAATTTGTAGAAACCAACCGCCGCATATCTATGATCGAAGATATGACGCAGCAGGTAGCCTCAGGCGACCTGAGCGCGAGGAGTGCAGATGATGTAGATGACGAACTGGGAAGAATATCAGTTGCGCTTAACAATATGACCGATACGCTTGAGCGGAATTTTTCAGAAATGGAAGATAGTAACTGGCTACAGGCGGGATCCATCGAGGTGAGTAATTCTGTACAAGGTGAGCGATTTGTTAAAAGTGTGGCACATAAGGTGCTTTCTGCGCTTGCCGGCCATTTGTGCGCAGATATTGGAACGCTGTACGTAGCCAATAAGGATGGATCGCTGAGCTTGCAGGGACGATATGCAATTGAAGATGTAAGAAGTGAGTTACCGGCTGGTGCGGGTTTGATCGGGCAGGCTGTTATCAAAAGACAACTAATGGTTGTTGAAGATCTCCCGGCAGATTACCTTAAGATCAGCTCCTCCTTAGGATACACGGCCCCTGTATATATAATGATATTGCCGCTGATCTTTGATGGAGATGTGGTAGGCGTTATAGAACTGGGCAAACGGGAAAGACCCATGAAAAAGGAGCTCGAATTCCTGGAAAATAATGCAAATGCTATCTCAATAAGCCTGAATACTGCGCTTAATTATGAGAAGATACAAGACCTGCTGGAAGAGACACAGGCACAGGCTGAAGAGCTACAGGCACAGCATAACGAACTCGAGAACATTAACGCAGAGCTAGAAGCGCAGACTGAAAAACTACAGGCTTCGGAAGAAGAGCTGAAGGTGCAGCAGGAGGAGCTGTTGCAGGCTAATACAGAGCTTGAAGAGCGCTCCCGCTTACTTGAAGAGAAGAACCAGGAAATATTAGAAAAGAACGCAGAGGTGCAGCGAAAGGCAGAGGAACTGGAGATCAGTACACGCTACAAGTCTGAATTTCTCGCGAATATGTCGCACGAATTGCGCACTCCGCTCAATTCTATCCTGCTGTTAGGGCGCTTGCTTGCCGAGAACAATGATAATAATCTTAGCAATGACCAGGTAGAATATGCGAGAGTTATTTTGAGCTCAGGCAATGGCTTATTGGCCTTGATAGACGAGATATTAGATCTCTCGAAGATAGAGGCGGGTAAAATGCTGCTCGAGTATGAAACGGTATCGACCGACGAGATATTGAACGATATGCGCGGATTGTTTAGCCCTGTAGCGAAAGATAAGGGTATCGGTCTTAACATCAGGACCACAAGTGATGTGCCCAAAACGATAGAGTCGGATAAGCAACGTCTCGAACAAGTGTTAAAGAACCTCTTGTCAAATGCTTTGAAATTTACCCAGCAGGGTTCTGTTTCCCTGACTATTGAAACAAGGCCGGGGGATAAGTTGGCTTTTGCGGTCAAAGACACAGGTATCGGAATACCTGCAGATAAGCAAAGACAAATTTTTGAGGCTTTTCAGCAAGCCGATGGCTCTACGAGGAGAAAATATGGCGGCACGGGCCTTGGTCTGTCTATCAGCAAGGAACTCGTGCGTTTATTAGGTGGTGATATAGAACTGGAAAGTAATCCCGGATCAGGTAGCTGTTTTACGGTTATCATACCTGTTTCCCGTTTGGCAAGGATAGAGGCTGCTTCGGTAAAAGCTGATATGGTTGAGGTGGACGAAAAAAATGCCATAGGCGGTGAGCCGGAAGAGAAAAGATCGGAGTATATATCCGAGATTATCCCGGAAGGTATCCCGGATGACAGGGATGATGTAAGTGAGCAGGACAAAAGCATCCTTATCGTTGAGGATGATGTCAATTTTGCCAGGTCGTTGCTGGACCTTGCAAGGAAAAGTAGTTATAAAGGTGTCGTAACGGTAAGGGGCGATGAGGTGCTGGATCTTGCGAAACGCTATAAACCATCGGGTATCCTGCTTGATATACAATTGCCTGTAAAGAGCGGCTGGGAGGTAATGGAAGAACTGAAGAAGGATGCATTGGTAAGGCATATACCCGTTCATATAATGTCATCGCATTCTGTCAAAAATGAAAGCCTTATACGGGGGGCTGTTGATTTTATGAACAAACCCGTGGCCTTTGAAAAATTGCAGGAGATATTTACCCGGATCGAAGAAGTGTCTAACAAGAAAACCAAAAAGGTACTTATTATCGAGGAGAACAGCATGCATGCCCAGGCATTATCTTATTTTCTCAGCAATCACAATGTGAATTCAGAGATAAAAAACAACATATCGGATACGGTAGATGCAGTGAGACAAAACGTGGATTGTGTAATACTGGATATGCAAGTGCCGGGTCAGAGCGCCTATGACACACTTGAAGATATTAAAAAGAATGCCGACCTGGAGCAATTGCCCGTCATCGTATTTACAGGGAAAAGCCTGTCTATGGCCGAAGAACAGCGTATAAAATATTATGCTGATTCGATAGTAGTAAAAACAGCCCATTCGTACCAGCGCGTGCTGGATGAGGTGTCTTTATTTCTTCACCTTGTTGATGAGGGTAAAGCAAAAGCAGCAAACGGGAATAGTGCAAAGAAACTTGGAGCACTCAAGGATGTATTGAATGGGAAGACAGTGCTCGTAGTGGATGATGATGTGCGGAATATCTTTTCGCTGACCAAGGCATTGGAAAAATACGGTATGCATATCGTTACCGCCATAGACGGCAAGGAGGCCTTGAAAGTGTTACACGACAATAATAGTATTGACATTGTGTTGCTGGATATGATGATGCCGGAAATGGATGGCTATGAAACAGCCGCCGAGATCAGGAAGAATCGTTCATGGAGAGACCTGCCTGTAATAGCGGTTACGGCAAAGGCCATGATGGGGGACAGAGAAAAATGTATTAATGCAGGTGCTTCGGATTATATTACCAAACCGGTGGATGTAGACCAGCTATTGTCTTTGTTGAGAGTGTGGCTATACAATAAAATTTAGGGCTTAAATAAAAGAATGAAAAAAAAGGTATTGATAATAGATGACGATGCGCGCAATATTTTTGCATTGTCTGCTACACTAAAAGCAAAAGGCTTTGACTGCTTGTCGGCCGAAAGTGCCCAACAGGGAATGGCTTTCCTTGCCGATAGTAATGATTTTTTTGTAGTACTGATGGATATGATGATGCCTGATATAGACGGCTATGAGGCAATACCCCTGATACACAGAAAGTACAATATGCCGGTAATAGCCGTAACAGCACAGGCTATGGCCGGCGATAAAGAAAAATGCCTTGAGGCCGGAGCAGATGATTATATATCAAAACCTATAGATGTGGACAAGCTGCTTGCCTTATTAAATACGTACGATAAACAATAGTATTGGAATTAAATGTGACAGATAAGGAGATGGAGGTGTTGCTTAAAGATATCTTTGAGCAATATGGTTATGATTTTAACGACTATACCAAGGCATCACTTACACGGCGTATCAACAGGCTTATTGCCCTTGATAAGTTTCCCAGTTTTGCGGAATTCCGTTTTCGCTTAAGGAACGACCCCGACTATCTTAAGCGTTTCATTGAAGAGGTTACTGTAAATGTCACAGAGATGTTTCGGGATGCTTTTTTCTACAAGGCTATAAGGGAACATGTAATTCCTGTTATTGCCACCAAGCCCTTTATTCGTATATGGCATGCAGGCTGCGCTACTGGCGAAGAGGTTTTCTCAATGGCCATATTACTTAAAGAGGCAAATATCCTGCACAAATCGCTGCTCTATGCTACAGACATCAATCCTAATGTAGTGGAGCAGGCGGGTAAAGGCGTATTTCCCCTCGCCCGTATGAAGGAATATTCCCAAAATTATATTGAATCGGGCGGCAAACATGATTTTTCCTCTTATTATACTGCGCAGTACGACCGGGCCATTTTTGACAGGGAATTAAAGGAGCGTATGGTATTTGCAACACACAACCTGGTATCCGATAGTTCGTTCAATGAATTTCAATTGATATTATGCAGGAACGTACTGATCTATTTTGATAAAAATCTCCAGGACCATGTTTTTACCTTGTTTGATGAAAGCCTGGAAACACTGGGATACCTTGCACTGGGTGCTAAAGAGACGATAAGATTTTCCCATATTGGTAAACGGTATAGCCAATTGCAAAAAGACAAAATATGGCAAAAGATAAAGTAGGGCTTATTATTATCGGTGGCTCTGCGGGCAGCCTTGAGGTATTACTGCAGGTATTGCCTAAGCTAAAAGAGAACTTCAGTATACCTATCGTCATTGTTCTGCATCGCAAAAGTGCAGATGATTCTTTATTGGTTGACCTCCTTAGCAGCCGTGTAAGTGTACCTGTACGTGAGATAGAAGAGAAAGACCCGGTAAACAGGAGCGGTATCTATATCGCGCCGGCAGATTATCACCTGCTTTTTGAAGAAGACGGGACATTTTCACTTGATTATTCGGAAAAGGTGAATTACAGCAGGCCCAGTATCGATGTGGTTTTTGAATCAGCTGCCGGGGTATATGGATCTTCACTCGTGACCATATTGCTCTCCGGTGCTAATGCCGATGGTACAGAAGGCTGTAAGGTTGTTATTCAGAAAGGCGGTATCACTATAGCGCAGGATCCTGATGAAGCTGAAGTG
Organism: Bacteroidetes bacterium 46-16; assembly: GCA_001897835.1. Classification (GTDB taxonomy): domain Bacteria; phylum Bacteroidota; class Bacteroidia; order Chitinophagales; family Chitinophagaceae; genus MKUN01. Next base: position 92,887 of record MKUN01000006.1, on the reverse strand, counting down.
GCGTATATGCCCGGTCAGGCAATTGCTGCTGATGCTGTCAGTTACACGATGAAGATCCGCGATATGATAAGCTTTCTCAACGCTTTATAAAATTGAAGCCAGCCCCTATCGTAAAGCAAAAACACAGATCAATGGTGATGTCCGTGTCCCCTGCCATTACCATGCCCCCTGTCACTATTATGGCCGTGATTGTTGCCATGTCCCCTGTTATAAGAATGGTGTTCTGTATGACTGCTGCGTTGGTAGTGATGGTTATTGTTATATCCCCTGTTCCGCCCCGGATGCCATTCGTTATGGTGTGGGTGATGAGGGTTAGCATAATAGCGGTGGTCACGGCTATCCCTTATCGGTAACTGGTCGTGCCTGCCCCTGTATGACCTATAGAGGGACCAGTGTTTTTGGTGGTGCAGCCATGGCCTTGGTTCATTGATCACTACCTTATGTATCCTATACAGATCTACATTCCTGTAGTGAGGAGGCAAGTAGTGTGAATGTATCCATGCTCCACGAGATAAATAGATATACGTATCTGTATTCACATCGTAATAAGCATCTATGTCGGGTATATAATAGTATTCCACGTAATCGTAACCAGTAGGTCCCCATATAGGTTGGGAGCCTATATTTATACTAAAACTCACTTGTGCTTTGGTTGCAGCACTGCCCATGCAAAACAATATGCTGAGTATAAGAATGAACTTTTTCATAAAACAATATTTATTTCTGACTACATAAACTCAAAAAGTATGCCTTGCTGTTGTCCCCGGTCTAATAAAAGATATAGAAAAATAATAGGTAACTTTATGTAGTTGTAAAATATTCCTTTATGCGGTTTGTATATATTTTACTGGTATCTGCTTTTTCTTTTTTCAGTTCTTCCTTTTCTTTTGCACAATGTGCATATCCTGTAAACATGCAATTTCAGTGGGAGATACCATATCCCCTGACTTCACAGTGCCTTACCATTCAGCACGACTCAACAAAGCCATATTTATATGTGGCAGGCAAAGAACGTGGCCTTGTCATTTATGATGTATCGAACATTGCTAATCCTATACAGGTGGATTCTGTTCCTGTTTCGCTGATGAATGATATGGAGGTGGTAAATGTGGAACAATCGGGCAATTATGTTTATCTCTCTTTGGGCAATACTTACCAGAACAATTCAAAACCCGGGATAGCTATTGTAGATGTTTCGGATCCTGCCAATGCTGTATTGAAAGATCACTGGTATTACGATGCTGCTGCTGGTGGGGGAGGAATTGTAAAGGTAGCAGGCGATTATGCCTATTTTGGCGGGATGCGCCGTGGCTTGTTCATATTGAACATCGCCGACAAGAGCCATATCACGATGAGTGCCCACCTGGAACTGGCCAAGGACTGGCCTAACCCGACAAGCCCGAATTCTTTAAAATACAATGCCCGTGGAATGGCCGTGCGAGGGGATACGGTATTTCTTTGCTACGATGCTGGTGGGCTAAGGATAATAGACGTAAGCAATAAAGCGGTACCCTCGGAGGTGGGGCATTATTCAAACCCGGCTGTGTATGGGAAAGCACGAGCCTACAACAGTATTATTCTCGATGATACGCTGGCCTATATCGGTGCGGATTACTGCGGGATGGAAATACTCAGTATCGCCCACCCGGGTAATATTGCCCAGGTGGGCTGGTGGAACCCATGGGGCTGTGAAACGCCTGCCAATTTGTGGATAAACAGCGATGGTTATATAAACGAGATGCAGTATAATAAAGCTTGCAGGCTTATGTTCCTGGCAGGAGGCACTACTGATCTTTCAGTGGTAAATGTTGCAGACCCGGCAAATCCGCAATTGTGCGCAACCTATGGACAAGCTAGTGATACACTAGCAACATGGGGCTTTAGTCTTTATCAAAACCAAATATATCTCGCATACATAAACAATCCATTCTGCTTCCCCTTTTGCTCTTACTGGCCGGGAATGAAAATGCTAACATGGAACAACCAATGCGACCTTGATGTGAAAGAGGCAGAATTTACCAGGGGGATATACATATACCCTAATCCTGCAAACGGGGTGGTATTGATCGATGGCATTGAAGAGCACAGCGCATTTGACGTGTATGACATTATTGGACGCAAAATGACTATAAGCCCGTTTTATGAAGAGAACAAGGTGCATTTATCTTTGCAATATTTCACTCCCGGGGTTTATATAGTGAAATATAAAGACCACATCGCCCGTATGATGGTGAAATAGACCTTCCTTATTAGCCTGTTACTGCTTCTTCCCGTGTTTCGCGCAATGAAGAAATGAATACGTCAAGGTGTTCCATTTCCACATGGTCCATTACCACTATTTTGTACCATGATGGGCTGTTGTCGTGTGTGTCGGGAACAAGCCCATATTTTATTGCGTGTTCAGGCGGGATATGCTTTGCCGAAATGGCAATGATATTCATATGCGGGTCGCGGTAGTATTTTATACCCGCTTTGTCCAGTTCGTCACAACACCAGGCTGTGCGGTAAAGGAGTTTGTTTATTTTTTCGAGCCACCCGTATGGCCCGTATGTTTGCAGTATCATCCATACTGCTACCGCATTAGTGCCCGACCTGCTCCCGGAGAGTGTTATGTCCATACCACTCACATATTGCGCCTCTTTGGTGAGCACATATTGCATGTAGCCTTTACGGATCATAAATATACCTGTGCCATAGGGCGCCTGCAACATTTTATGTGCATCGAGTGTGATGGAACTGATGTTTGGGTTGCCGAAGTGGACATTACTTTCTCTATTACTTATGGGGTAAATGAATCCTCCAAAAGCCCCATCGGCATGTATACGGAAGACGACTCCATTTTGTTCCAGGTATCGCGCATAAAGATCGGGGTCGTCTATACTGCCAAATATAGTGCTACCCATATTGGCAATGACGATAAAGTACTTTATACCTTCTTCCCGTGCATGATTGATCACCCTGTTTAGTTCTGCTGTTATGATGGTTCTTGTATCATCAGCTACAGGCACGGCGTACCATTGCATGCCAAGCAGGTTGGCAGCCTTTGCTACAGAATAATGTGTATCCGTACTGGCCAGCAGGGCTATTTCATTGTTCTGTGCATTGTGATTTTCGATAAAATAGTTCCTGTATATCCATGCGGCCTGTATATTGGCCTCGGTCCCCCCGGCTGCTATGTATCCGTCGCAGCTATTTTCTTCGGCTTTTAAAAGATCCACACTCAGCAATTCGATGGTTTCTCTTTCTATTTCCTGCGTACCCCTGAAGTAGGACTCGGAATTGCCAAAGGTATGGCAGCCAATGTGGTTGGGGTTCTGCACATAGCAGCGCAGTAGCGGGGTATCTTTCAGGAAAGCGGCATCATCGTGAAAGACCTTTGGGTCCAGCCTTGATGCAGGCAAGCCTAATGATATCTTTTGTTTATAATCTATATTCTCCCCGAGGGCGAGGCTTATCCGTTCATCAAGGTCCTTAGCTGCCAGTTTTTTCCAATATTTCATGGACGCAAATTAAAGTTTATGCGCTGCAGCGAACATGACCCCTGTCACCTGTATTATTATTTGAAATGTGGGTTGTAAATGAGGCCTAATATGTTGCCCCATGGGTCTTTTACTGTGGCCACCATGATCCCGTCGCCCACGTCCTGTGGGGCCTGGTGTGCTGTGGCCCCTTTGTTCAACAGTTCATTATATGCGCTGGCAGCATCGTCTACGGCCCAATATACCAGCACATTGTCGCCTTTGGCAATGCCGTCTTCCGCAGGCATTAACCCTAATTCATAGCCGCCAATATTAAAGCCAACATAAAAAGGCTCATCAAAATAAGGCTCATCAAAATAAGGTGCTGTTTCAAATACCTCGCTATACCACTCCTTTGCTTTGTTGAGTTCATTGGTATAGTAGCCAACGGTTCTTAATCCCTGCGATCTCATGCTTGTGTTATTTAACTGGCCAAACCTACGATGGCAAAAAGGATGACAATGCCATATAGACTCAGTATGATGATCATCATGATACCCCAGTATTTGAACATACTTTTAAGGTTGGCAAATGCAGTATTGAACTGCTCCCTGTTCATTGTGTTCAGAGCCGGTTTTATGTTGGTTGCAAACCTGAATAAAGAAAATGTAGGATAAAACAGGATGGCGCCCATAATGAGGTATATTAGAAATAGGCCCATCCCGGTAATGCCGCCTAATAAACTGCTTGCAGTTACAGCAGACAGGGCCACCGAGGAAAATAAACCAACTAATATCATTAATCCTATCATAATAAAACCCACAATAGAAAGAAATTTACCCCAGCGCCCCATTTCGAGCATATGTGATTTGGCTATATCATCTACTTCAAGGCTGAATATTTTGCTTTCGTTCTGGTCCATCATAGTTTTAATAGTTATGCATCAAATATATAAAGAAAAAATCATCCTGCTAAGGATGACTTTAAGCTATGAAATAAATAGTTTTAATAAGCTCTTGCGAACAGCACCCTCTGTCCTGACGGGTTGCCCGTGAGGATGCATTTGCCTTCTTCCTGCTCATTGTCCAGGGGGATACAGCGTATCGTGGCCTTTGTCATTTCTTTTATCTTATCTTCAGTTTCGCCTGTTCCGTCCCAGTGTGCAGCTACGAAGCCACCTTTCTCATCCAGTATCTTTACAAAGTCATCCCAGTTATCTGCCTTCGTGATGTGTTCATTGCGATAGTCAAGTGCTTTCGCGAACATATTGTTTTGTATATCCTCAAGCAACTGCGCAATGTTTTCCGTAAGCCCGTCCAGCGAATAGGCCTTTTTCTCTTTAGTATCACGCCTTGCCACTTCAGCCTGTTTGTTTTCCATGTCGCGCGCGCCTAAAGCTATACGTACCGGTATGCCACGCAATTCATATTCTGCAAATTTCCAGCCGGGCCTCGTGTTATCATCATTGTCATATTTTACCCGGATACCTTTGGCTTCCAGTTCCTTTTTTATCACTGTTGCCGTATTGTCTATTTTTTCCCTTGCGGCGGCATCTTTGTTATAGATGGGCACTATCACTACCTGCAACGGTGCCAGTTTTGGAGGCAGCACCAGCCCGTCATCATCACTATGTGCCATTACCAGTGCACCTACCAGGCGGGTAGATACCCCCCATGATGTTGCCCATACGTGGTCTATTTTGTTATCCTTATCGGTGAAGGTAACATCAAATGCTTTGGCAAAGTTTTGGCCAAGGAAGTGTGAAGTGCCTGCCTGTAATGCCTTGCCATCCTGCATCAGCGCTTCTATGCAATACGTATCTTCCGCACCGGCAAAGCGCTCGTTGGCCGTTTTTACGCCGCGTATCACGGGCAGGGCCATGTATTCTTCTGCAAATTTTGCATATACATCCAGCATCTGCCGCGTTTCGGCCACAGCTTCGTCTTTGGTAGCATGTGCGGTATGGCCCTCCTGCCAAAGGAACTCTGCTGTGCGCAGGAACAGGCGTGTGCGCATCTCCCAGCGCACCACATTGGCCCACTGGTTGATGAGCAGGGGCAGATCGCGGTAACTTTGCACCCAGTTCTTATAAGTGCTCCATATAATGGTTTCAGATGTAGGTCTTACAATGAGTTCTTCTTCCAGCTTTGCATCGGGGTCCACTATTACACCACTACCGTTAGGATCGTTCTTAAGGCGGTAATGGGTCACCACTGCGCATTCTTTGGCAAAGCCGTCCACGTGGGCAGCTTCCTTACTCAGGTAACCTTTAGGTATGAACAGGGGGAAGTAAGCATTCTGGTGTCCCGTTTCTTTGAACATTTTGTCCAGTTGGGCCTGCATGTTTTCCCATAAGGCATATCCATGAGGTTTTATGACCATGCAACCCCGCACTGCCGAATAGTCAGCGAGGCCGCCTTTTAGTACCAGGTCATTATACCATTGTGCGTAGTCTTGTTCTCTTGATGTTAAAATTTCGCTCATAATAAACTTGGCATACTTTTCGATGTCTTATTAATTGGCCAAGTGGCGCAAATGTACTAATTTCACTATGCATTTTTTACGTAAAAATCTTTCAGAATGAAACGTTTAATGATCCTTGCCCTGTTGTTGTTCGGGATAGGCGGTATATCATACGCCCAGAGCGATGATGTTTACTTCAGCAGCAAGGATGCGAACAGGCAGGCACAGGAAGAGGCAGCAAGGCAGGCAGAGCGCGATAGCATACGCCAGGCGGAAAGGCAGAACAGGTATGATAACGCAAATGCTAACAGCGGAGATGTTTATACAAGCTCCGGCAGCCAGTATAATGATAACGGCAATTATTCAGACGATGATTATGTGGATTATGACGATGATAACTCTTATGCATCGCGCATTAACCGCTTCAATCATCCCTACTATGGTGTAGGTTATTACAGCCCTTATTACAATCCGTACTGGTACGACCCTTATTGGGTGGATCCTTATTGGGGCTGGAGCCCATGGGCTCGTCCCGGTTATACTGTTAGTTTTGGTTATGGCCCATACTGGACATCTTATTGGAGCTGGTATAGCTGGTATGGCTATCCCGGTTTCTATAGTTCCTGGTATTATCCTTATTATGCATGTGGCTATTATGGCCCTTATTATGGTAATTACTGGAATGGTTATTATGGTGGCGTTTACGATGGTTACGGTCATCATAACAATCGTAACACAGTTTCATACGGTCCACGTTATTCACTCAATGCCATTCACAACAGTAATGGTGTAAGGCCGGGTACAGGCTTTGTCCCCGTGGCATACAACAATGATACCCGTACGCCCCACCTGCGTCCTGCAAATAACGGTAATACAAGCCCTGTTATCCGTAACGACGCTTTTACCCGCGAGAACAGGGTGCTGGGTACAGAGGGACGGAACAATGGCCTGGAAAAACGGGATAATGGCCGTATACAGGTCGGTGACCGTGACAACAGGTTCACGAATGAACGTAATGACAACGGTGGCATGAATAACCGCAATAATGACATACGTTATAACAATAACGATAATGGCTATACCCGCGACAGGAATGAAATGAACCCGGACCGTAGCAATAATAATTTTTTCCGTAATGAAGCTGAGCCTGCCAGGAACTATGGTAACGACAGGCAGTTTAACGAGGGCAGGCAACCGCAACAATACAACCAGCCACGTTACGAGCAACAACGCTCACAGCCTGTTTATTCGCAGCCGCAACAGCATTTCGAGCAGCCCCGCAGTACCCCGGTACAGTCTGCACCGCGCAATTTTGGTAGTAGCGGACGCAGTTCCGGCAGCAGTATAGGCAGTGGCTCGCGGAGCTCTTCCGGTAGCAGTTTTGGTGGTAGCCGCTCCGGGCGCAGGTAATTTTATGATTTCCATAACACAATAAAATACTTTTTACAGCGCTATCCTTTAGGATAGCGCTTTTTTTAACATTCGGTATAGTTTTTGAATAGGTATATTGGTCACGGTATTTAAACAATCAATACCCTGATTTGTCAAAATAGCAGAAACCGGGTCTTATGAACAGATTTAAATATATCGCAATAGCATTACTTACATTATGTACTGGTGTTTATGCCCTCGCGCAAGACGAGGTAGATGCACTACGTTATTCTTACCTGGCCCCGCAGGCCACTGCCCGCTCTATGGGTATTGGCAATGCCGGTGGCTCCGTTGGGGCCGATTTCAGTTCCCTGAGCATTAACCCTGCAGGTATTGGCGTTTACCGGAATGGTGAAATGATGATCACCCCTTCCATCAAGGCCAATTCTGTTTCGGGTACTTACCTGGGCAGCACTACGAGCGATGATAAGCTCAGGTTTACCATTAATAATGCAGGCATTGTTTTTAGCCGTGCAGCAAAGGGCCGCAGGTATGAGCGTAGTAAGTGGAAGGCTTCCTCATTTGCTTTTGGCTTTAACCGCCTGGCCGATTTTAACCGTAATTATGTTTACAGTGGCAAAAATGGCGGCAAGAGTGGCAGCAGTGGTTCCGAAGTATTCGTGGCAGATGCCAATGGCAATATTAATGACCTGAACTACGTGCAGAACTACAGCTCGCTGGCCAGCCTTGGTTACCAGTCATATCTTATTAACTACGACACCAATATCGGGCTTTTTCGCACCGTGGTACCCTACGATACTACTGGCCTCAACCAAAGGCGCAGGGTGCATGAAAAGGGTAGTATGAACGAGATGGTATTCTCCTTCGGAGGTAACTACATGGAGAAGCTAATGCTGGGGGCCACTATCGGTATACCTTTCATCAGGTACGACCGTGTGGCTGATTATACAGAGGCACTGGATGCGCCCACCAGCAATTTCTCTAATTATACCTATACCGAAAAACTGACGACAAAGGGTACAGGTATTAATCTTAAGCTGGGTTTCATTTATAAGCCATCCGATTACTTCCGTTTTGGCGCCGCGATACATACGCCCAGTTATATGGCTATGACCGATGAATACCTTAATTCCATTAGTTATAATGCGCAACTGCATTCCGGCGAAGTGGCCAACGATCCCGGCACTATCGATTATACATTGACCACCCCATGGAGGGCAGTGGTAAGCGCCACAGGCTTTATGGGCAAGTATGGCTTTATTACCGCCGACTACGAGTTTGTGAACTATCGCGCGATGCGCTATCATTTCCAAAGCGATTTTATTGATTATGAATCATCGGTCAACCAATTGATCAAAAACACCTATACCGCGGCTTCTAATTTCCGCATTGGCATAGAGGGGCGTCCGATTGATTTTATGATGGTTCGCGTAGGCTGTGGTTATTATGGTACGCCATATAGTAAAAGCATAGCTAATGCCAGTCATATAGACCTTTCTGCAGGTATAGGTTTCAGGTTCAGCCATTGGTTTACCGATCTGGGTTTTGTACATACTATGTATAATGGGCAGGAACAGCCTTATGTATTGCCTTACCCTGCTGTAGTAGTGCCTACGGCTACGCTGAAGAACAGCCTGAATAATGCGGCACTTACGATAGGGCTTAGATTTTAATGGTTATTATATATTGAATAAGAGCCTCCTTTTGGAGGCTCTTATCATATTATGAATACGGGCTGGGAATGGGCTCTGAGCTTAATTATCCACATTTTTCCCTTTAATGTGCATTTTCCCCTTTTGACTTTTGACTTTTGATTTTCTTTGCAGCATGGCAGAATCACAGAACCAGTATACGGAGGAGAGTATCCGGTCGCTCGACTGGAGGGAACATATACGCCTGCGTCCCGGCATGTACATAGGCAAGCTGGGCGATGGCAGCAGTATGGATGATGGTATTTATATCCTGCTTAAGGAGGTTATAGATAACTGTATAGATGAGTATACGATGGGCTATGGTAAACGTGTGGAGATAACCGTTGCTGAAGGTATGGTCACCATTCGCGACTATGGTCGTGGTATCCCTTTGGGTAAAGTGGTGGATGTAGTGAGCAAAATAAATACCGGTGCCAAATATGATAGTAAAGCTTTCCAGAAGTCTGTAGGCCTGAATGGTGTGGGTACAAAAGCAGTAAATGCATTGAGCAGCTATTTTAAAGTAGCGGCTTTCCGCGAAGGCAGGGAGAAGGTGGCTGAGTTCGATAAAGGGATATTGGTAAAAGAATACAAAGAAGCGGCAACCAAAGAGGCTAATGGTACGCTGGTAGTTTTCCGTCCCGATAATACGGTCTTCCGCAATTATCATTTTATACACGAGTATATTGAGAACCAGATATGGAATTACTGCTTCCTGAATGCCGGGCTGCAGATAAACTTCAACGGCAAGAACTTTGTTTCAAAGAATGGCCTGCTTGACCTCTTGCAGCGCAAGACCAACCCCGACAACCTGCGCTATCCCATTATACACCTTAAAGGAGAGGATATTGAAGTGGCAATTACCCATACCGGTGACTATGGCGAGGATATTTATTCTTTCGTGAACGGCCAGCACACTACCCAGGGTGGCACGCACCAGGGTGCATTTCGCGAGGCATTTGTGAAAGTGATACGCGATTTTTATAAGAAGGACTATGAGGCTTCTGATGTGCGCCAGAGCATTACCGCTGCTGTTTCCGTAAGGGTGCAGGAGCCGGTGTTCGAATCGCAAACCAAGACCAAGCTCGGCTCACAATATGTGTGGGAGGGTGGCCCTTCCATGAAATCCTTTGTTTATGATTTCCTTTCCAAGGAACTGGATAATTTTCTGCATAAAAATCCGGCAGTAGCTGAGGCATTAAAAAAACGCATCGAGCAGAGCGAACGGGAACGCAAAGAGCTTTCCGGTATCCGTAAGCTGGCCAATGAACGTGCTAAAAAAGCTAACCTGCATAATAAAAAACTCCGCGATTGCCGCATACACCTCAACGACGATCCGCCGGCTAAGAACAAGGAAGAATTCTTCCAGAAACAGCAGGAATCCACCATCTTCATTACCGAAGGCGACTCGGCAAGCGGCTCCATAACCAAGAGTCGCAATGTAGAAACACAGGCAGTATTCAGCCTGCGGGGCAAGCCGCTGAACTGTTTTGGCCTTAGCAAGAAGGTGGTGTATGAGAACGAGGAGTTCAACTTGCTGCAACATGCCCTGAATATCGAGGAAGGCCTGGACGGCTTGCGTTATAACAACATAGTGATTGCTACCGATGCTGATGTGGATGGCATGCACATACGCCTGCTGATCATGACCTTCTTTCTGCAGTTCTTCCCCGACCTGGTGAAGAAAGAGCATGTACACATATTGCAGACACCCTTGTTTCGTGTACGTAATAAGCAAAAGACCATTTACTGCTATACTGATGAAGAAAGGCAGCGGGCCATAAAAGAACTGGGAACCAAACCCGAGATAACACGCTTCAAAGGCCTGGGTGAGATAAGCCCGGAGGAGTTTGCACAGTTCATTGGTGAAGACATGCGTAAAGATCCTGTATTACTCACACACGATGCGCAGATACAGAAGCTCCTGTCTTATTACATGGGTAAGAATACGCCCGACAGGCAGGTCTTTATTATCGAGAACCTGAAAGTGGAGAAAGATCTGGTTGGAGAATAAGCGCATAACAAAGCCTTCTTCCTTCAGAAAGTTTTGTTATGCGCATTTTTTGCGATTATTTCAGGTGGCAGCTTGTACTTGAGGTATAACCTGCGGATGAGGTACTCGCCGTGTTTGCAGAGCAGGTACTTTCAGCTACTCCTTTGTGATAGGTTGTCAATTCAATTTCCGTTGTTTGTGTGCTTATTTGACCGCCGTAATTATCTGTTGTTGTACACTGGCAGGTCCAACTCTTTTTGCACGAAGTGGCTCCGGCAATTATTACCAGCGAGCCGATAAGATAGAATAGCTTTTTCATCGTAGTATTTTTGCAATTATAATGTATAGGTTTTTATTTGTCAAGTAGGATGATTGATTTTTCTTCTGGTGGGAACTGGTGTCATAGTTAGGATAATAACAAATAAAAAGCCAGCCTGAGAACAGGCCAGCCCCTATAAACCCTATCACCATGAATAATCTTTGGTAGTTTTATATTGGTATGAACTATTTGTAGTGTTGTTTACAAAGTAAAGATCAGTACTATTTTAGCTTTAAATGGTGACATTTGTTACATAAGAAGCTGATATCGGTCATCTGTGCTGAAATATTTTTATCTTTAAGACAATACATTCGTAATATTTTGCTCATGTACCGGGTTTTATGTGTATCAGCGCTTATTATCATGCTTTATATGGCCTGTAAAAAGCCGGCTGCTAATAATGCGGTCAATATAAATGCCCATGAGCCGCCCCAGGCTGCTGCTGCATACGATTATACTGCGGATACCTCCCTTTACAAAGACACCACCTTTACCAATTATTTTAAGCGTATTACAGGTTTTATAGCTGGGGATGGCGCTTATTCAGTGCCCCAGGATAACGGTAAGTCGCTTTGGCTATTTGGCGACAGCTATATTGATAACTATGACATAGCCACAGCCACTGTGCCATGCCTCTTCCAGGTACGTAATTGCGGCCTGTTGATGGATATTGCTCAACCCAATATTCAAAGCACCTATACAGGCACAGGCAATCCACCTTCATACTTCAGTTTTGGCCAGGATAATAATTATTGGTTTTGGCCCGGTGCGGGATATACATATAATGATACAATGACCATATTTCTCGACCGGATCAGGTCTACGGGTAATGGCCCTTTTGCATTTGAAGTGGTCGATTCCAATTATATAGCCCGTGTACCTGTTGGTAATCCTGCCCAGGTATCCTATATAATACAAGGCTCGCGCAATGGAATAGATTTTAATAAAGCAGTGATAAACGATGTGTCATTCTGTGGCTTCACATTCATCTACGGAACAAAGACCAATGGTTTTGGTAATGATGTTTTCCTGGCACGTTTCCCTACGGCTGATGTAAATGCAGCATGGCAATACTATAGTGATAATGGCTGGGTCAATGATGCAGCACAGGCTAAGGTGATATACAGTGAGTTCACTTCTTCTTTTTATGTAGTTAAGGTGAAAGAGAAGTACGTTATGATCACTACCGAATTCAGTGTGGATTGCGACCAGGGCAAGAATATTTATGTTTCGGTGAGCAACAATCCTTACGGGCCTTTCACAAATCATCACTCGGTTTGGGAGGTCGATGATACGCTCAATGGCCATTGGCCGGTATTTTATATAGCCAACGCCCATCCTGAATTTGATAACGGTTATAACCAGCTACTTATTACCTACTGCATCAATGGCTACGGCAACTGTGTTACTACCTGCATCAATGGTCGCATGTACCCGAATACGTACCGCCCCAAAGCTATTCGGGTAGGTTATAAAAGGATCGATCCTGCACTCTGATGTGGTATTCTTTAACAGCATATTAAGCTGCTTTTTCGTAAATTTATTATACATCAAAATACCTGCATTATGGCCGCATATGTGATCGTTGATATTGATATTTTAGACCCCGACGGTTATGATGAATACAAAAAACTTACCCCGGCTACACTGGCTTTATATAAGGGCAAATTTGTAGTGCGTGGTGGTGTTTCCGAAACCCTTGAAGGGGATTGGGAACCGGGCAGGGTGGTGATACTTGAATTTCCTACGATAGCCGATGCGAAACTCTGGTGGGCTTCCGCTGAGTATGCTCCTGCCAAACTAATTCGCCACAACACTGCAACCACAAGAATGATCGTAGTAGAAGGTTTGCTCAATATTAGTAGTTAAAGGCATAGTATTTATGCTCTTCAGTATAAAATACGCTGCTATGATACGTAAGTTGAAGTCGGGTAAATACCGTATTTATTCAAAGAAGAAAGACCCGAAGACCAATAAAAGACGTAACCTGGGAACATTTGACAGTCTCGATGCTGCGAAACAGCATGAAAGGGAGATACAATATTTTAAGCACCAATAATGCGGTAAGCGTTGTTGTACAGCTAGTTGCATATAGGTGTCTTGATTTAATGACCAGTGTTCAGCCCCCCATAAGGAGTGATTTTCTCAAATTCTTATACAATAGCTGGTATATTTTACGGGTAACATTTATTTTGTTGCTCTAAACTCATTTTTCATGCATCCAGGTAAAATTGCAGGCATATTGTCTGTGTTGGTATTTGTAGGGACTGGCTTGAAAGCCCAGGAAAAATTCACCATGGCTGAGGCTACTAATGGCATGGCCACAACACTTGCGCCGCAAAGTATAAAGCAGGCAAGCTGGCGGCCGGGTACCAATACCTTTACACAAGTGGTAAAGAATGGGGATGATGAAAGTATGACCGCAACCGATCTTCCTGCTGAGGATAGTTATACATTACTGCACCTGGCAGATATCAATAATGCTTTGCATAACGATTTGAAAAGCATGCCTGCTATTAAATGGCTGGACAAAGACAACCTGTATTTTACTGATAAACAAACGCTCGAAAAAGGAAAAGTCTCGGCAGCAGGTATATCATGGAACAAGTGGGCAACGTTACCGGCTGAAGCAAAGAACGTAAGCCCCGACAAAAGTGGTAAAATAGCTTACACGATAGATAATAACCTGTGGTTGGTGAATAACGGCAAAGCTGTTGCCGTGACCAAAGATGCCAATAAGAATATTGTTAACGGCCAATCGGTGCACCGCGAAGAGTTTGGTATAGATCACGGCATTTTCTTCTCGCCTAAAGGCAATTACCTGGCCTATTATCGCATGGACCAAACCATGGTAAATGATTATCCTATTATACGCTGGGATACGGTGCCGGCACAGGTCGACCTGATAAAATATCCAATGGCAGGCGGTACATCCCACCAGGTAACTTTATGTGTATATAACCCCGCTACACGGAGGACTGTCACCATGCAGACCGGTGTTCCGAAAGACCATTACCTGACCTGTGTTACCTGGGGACCTGACGAGCAATACATTTACATCGCCATACTCAATCGTGACCAAAACCATCTTTGGCTCAATAAGTATGAGGCTCAAAGCGGTAAGAAGGTAAAAACGCTGTTCGAAGAAACAGATACCCGCTATGTACACCCGGAACATGGTCTTACTTTCCTGCCTGCTGTATCCGATAAATTCATTTGGTGGAGTGACCGTGACGGTTACAGGCATTTGTACCTGTACAATACCGATGGTAAACTGATCAGGCAGGTGACAAGAGGTAAATGGGTGGTGAATGAACTGCTCGGTTTTAACGAGAAGAACGAAGAAGTGCTCATAACAGCTTCAAAAGAGTCGCCAATGGAGAAGCATGGTTATACGGTGAACTGGAATACAGGTGAAATGAACAGGATAGATAAAGGTGCGGGTATGCACACCATTTTGCCCAGTGATGATGGCAAATATGTGTTCGATGTATATAGTAATGCAGATGTAGCTAAAAAAAGTGTGCTGCGCAGTACCGATGGCAAGTATTCGAAAGTAGTGCTTGATGCCCCCGATCCCCTTGCCGGTTATGACCGCCCCGAAGTGAAAAATGTTACCCTCGAAGCCAGCGACGGTACGCCCTTATACGGAAAGCTCATATTGCCGCTGCACTTTAACCCCAACCGGAAATATCCTGTTATCGTATACCTGTATAATGGTCCCAATGTGCAGCTATTACATAATTCTTTCCCGGCAAGTGGTAACCTATGGTATGAGTATATGGCACAGCATGGCTATATAGTATTTACCATGGATGGCCGTGGCAGTTTGAACAGGGGCATGGCATTTGAGCAAGCCACTTTCCGCCATCTGGGCGAGGTGGAGCTGGATGATCAGATGAAGGGTGTAAAATACCTCTGGTCGCTGCCTTATGTCGACAGGGAGCGCATGGGCATACATGGCTGGAGCTTTGGTGGTTTTATGACCACTAATATGATGCTCAAGCACCCGGGTGTTTTCAAATGCGCTGTAGCAGGTGGCCCTGTGATGGACTGGAAAATGTATGAGGTAATGTATACAGAGCGCTATATGGACAGGCCGCAGGATAACCCGGAAGGTTATGAGCAAGCCAACCTCCTGGATAAAGTTAAAAGCCTGAAGGGGAAACTTTTATTGATACACGGCACACAAGATAATGTAGTGGTATGGCAGCATTCCATCCGTTTCCTGAAAAAGTGTGTGGATGAAGGTGTACAACTGGATTATTTTGTGTACCCGGGTTATGAGCATAATGTGCGCGGGAAAGACCGTGTGCATCTCATGCAAAAAATAACGGACTATTTTGATACTTACCTCAGGTAAGGACTACTTTTTTGCCTTGAAAATTTGACCCGTACTGCCATCATTTGCTGGTAGTTGTTCCAACTTGTTTTTGTATTCTAAGAGCTTTACCCAGTAGATGATCCAGAAGATCACGGCCATGAAGGTCACAGGGAAAGTGTATACGATCGACTGTATGGGGATAAAGATCAGGCATAAAGAAAACCCGTAGATCATACCTATGGTAAGAGTGGGCTGTTTTTCAACAGGCAGCCCTCTCGAACTGAATTCTGCATATATGGAGTCAGAAACTTTTGTTACCGTGTTGAAGATCCATATAAGATTGAATAAAGGGATCAGTAATAGCCAGGCCTGCTTCGGTTCCATCTTCCTGTTGCCGGGGGATATCGCGTTTAGTGTTTTAGTGATCGTAATGATAAATACAATGGCCATGGCCAGGACGACCAGGAAGAAAAACAAGGAAATATATACAGCTGCTACCATAAGGTCAAAATTTGTTTTTTATACACAGGTTTATCCTTTCGGCTGGCGTTTATCCATATAGCTAACGGATGCCCAGTACATCTTTCATATGGAAAGTACCTTGTTTACCCGCTACGAATTCAGCCGCAAGTACAGCGCCCAGTGCAAACCCGTCCCTGTTGTGGGCGGTATGGATGATCTCGATGTCATCTATGCCGGAGCTGTATTTTACCGTATGTGTGCCGGGCACGTTTTCTACGCGGTGTGCAATGACCGGTAATGTGTTCGCCTCGTTTGTATGACCCTTTGTCCAATGTTGCAGGTTCTTTATGTTGTCCAGTACCTGCTCTGCAAGTGTGATGGCAGTGCCGCTTGGTGCATCTTTTTTCTGCGTATGGTGGGTTTCTTCTATGGATACGGAATATTCCGGGTGGTCCTCCATTAAAGAAGCGAGGAGCTTATTTACTTCAAAGAAGATATTGACCCCAATACTGAAGTTGGAAGCCTGCAAAAATGCAGTGCCCTTTTCAGCTGCTTTCATTTCTGCCTTTGCAATATCCTGGTTCCAGCCGGTGGTGCCGCATACCACGGGTATGCCGGCATCAAGGCATTGCAATACATTCTCTTTTGCCGCGCCGGGGTTGGTGAACTCTATAACTACATTGGCCTTTTGCAGGTTTTCGGTGTTCATTTCATCCCTGTTGCTGCTGCTTATGCGCAGCACTACATTATGACCTCTTTCTGTGGCAATGCGTTCTATCGCATGCCCCATTTTCCCGTACCCTATAAGTGCAATGTTCATCAGATCAATAAAGAAATTATGGTGAATGCTGCAAAGATAACACTCGCAATACCATTTGTATTGGCAAAGGCCATATTTACCTTGCTCAGGTCACCGGGCTTCACCAATGCATGCTGGTAAATAAGCATGGCAACGTAAAATGCAGCCCCCGCCCAGTATAGCCAGTGGAAGGGGCCTATGATACCTGCATAGATGACAAAGCCGGCTGAAAATATATGCAACAGGGTAGATACAGCCAGCGCATTACCTGTGCCAAGCGCGGCGGGTATGGAATGTAGTTTATTGGCCCGGTCAAATTCTTCGTCCTGCAAGGCATAAATGATATCAAAACCCGATACCCATGTAATGACTGATAAAGAGAATAATACAGGTACCAGCTCAAAGTGTTCATTCACTGCCAGGAAGGCGCCTATGGGTGATAACGATAGGCCTATGCCAAGTACGATATGGCATAAGGCTGTGAAGCGTTTAGTGTAGCTATAGAATAATATTACGAATATAGCTACGATGGAGAGGTAGAAACATGCGGGGTTGATGAACCAGGTGGTGGCAATGAACAATACGGAATTGACAATAGTAAAGGTCAGTGCGTGTTCTGCTTTGATGATGCCGGCAGGCACTTCTCTTTTTGCAGTTCTTGGGTTCAGCGCATCATATTTACGGTCAAGGTAGCGGTTAAAGGCCATGGCTGCACTACGCGCAAATACCATGCAAAGGATCACTTTGATCAGCAGCGACAGCCAGTTGAGCTCTTTATCCGGGTGATATTTGAACCAGGCCAGCGTGAAGCCGATCATCGCGAATGGCATCGCGAAAACGGTATGGCTGAACTTGATCAGCGAAAGATAGTTCCGGACCTTTTGAAACATGGCTGTACTCGGTATGGTTATTTTACATCGGCCTCAAAGCCTATCGACATGGCCTCCAGCTGTGCATTGGAATGTACGATTACATTCTTATGCTGGTGGCCGGGGTGCCCCTTACTGTTATATTGCACCTCTATAGTGCCTTCAGCGCCCGGTGCTATCGGCTCTTTCGAAAAGCTGGGGACCGTACATCCGCAGGATACGTCTGCTTTTGATATGAGCAGGGGATTGGTCCCGGTATTCTTAAAGCGGAAGCTGTGCTTTACTACATCACCTTCCTTGATCTCCCCGAAGTTGTAAAAGCTGTCAATGTATTGTACCGTCGTTTTGGGCATGGCAGCTATTTCCTGTTGCCTGTTGTTGGCCTCTGCAGTGGTGAGGCCGTTATTGCTGTCACCTATATGATACTTGTTAAATAAGGCTGTTTGGCTTACGCCGCTGAGCTCTACCAGTGCTATCACGAAACAGGATAGTGTGAGCACGGTAAGCAGTATGGTCTTTAATTGCGAATTCATATAAGATCAAAATTCAATGGTCAAAATTCTATGAAATAATGATAACAAAAAAATATGGTTTAGCTTTTTTCTTCCCATACCTGTGCTATGTGTACCAGCACTTCTACAGCTTTTTCCATATCCTGCACACTTACATACTCCTGTTTGGAGTGTATGCCCATCTCACCGGTAAAGAGGTTGGGGCAGGGCAGGCCCATGAATGACAGGCGCGAGCCGTCAGTACCCCCGCGTATGCTCATCCGTTCAGTTGTTATCCCGGCACGTTTGTATGCTTCTTCCGCATTGTCCATTACCTGGGGGTGTTGGTCCAGCATCTCCTTCATGTTGCGGTATTGTTCCTTTATGATCACCTCAGCAGTTGCGCCGGGAAATGCTGTTATAGCTTTATTGGCCAGTTCGCGCAGGCGCTCCTCATGGTGTGCCAGCTGCGCCGTATCAAAGTCGCGTACAATGAATTGAACGCTGGCCTTTTCGAGCACGCCTTCCATATGCACCGGGTGTACAAAGCCCTGCATGCCTTCTGTTACTTCCGGGCACCATTCATTGCGTGGCAGCAGATCAATGAAGGCTGAGGCTACTTTGATAGCGTTCACCATCTTGTCTTTGGCATAGCCGGGGTGTGCGCTCACGCCATTGAATACGACTGTTGCGGCATCGGCCGAGAAGGTCTCTCCTTCCAGGTGACCGCGCTCACCACCATCCAGCGTATAGCCGAACTGGGCACCGAGTTTTTTCATATCCACTTTGGCTACGCCGCGACCTATCTCTTCATCAGGGGTAAAGAGGATGCGTATTTTACCATGCGGTATCTCCGGGTGTTGTATTAGGTATGCCGCAAGGTCCATGATGATCGCCACACCCGCCTTATCATCGGCGCCCAGCAGCGTGGTGCCCGATGCGGTTATGATATCATCGCCAATACGTTCTTTTAAGTAAGGATGTTCTTTTGTTGTGATGACAACAGTAGGGTCGTCGGGCAATACGATGTCTTTCCCGTCGTAATTCATATGCAGTATGGGCTTCACGCCTGTACCGCTGCAGTCGGGGGCTGTATCTACATGTGAGCAGTAGCAAAGTACCGGCACCTGTTTTTGCGTGGTGGCGGGTATAGTGGCATATACATAACCATGTTCATCCAGTTCCGCATCGCTGATGCCTATTTGCTTCAGCTCTTCTACCAATATGCGGCTAAGATCTTTTTGTTTTTCTGTTGATGGCTGCGAGGGTGATGCAGGATCACTCTGAGTATCCACCTGCACATAACGCATAAAACGGTCGGCTGCTGTATGTTTATAATCTTTCAATGACATGTATGGTTATTTGAGGGCATAAAAATAGCGGATTGGGCTTATAAAATCATATTCTTAAATAAGTTCTCTTTATAGCGTTCATGTAGTATTGATTGTATATTCGTTCTATGAACTGGAGCAATAAATTGGATTTTTCCGAGATCGTTACGCTGAGTTTCACACTTTTTGCCGTGATAGATGTATTAGGGTCCATACCCATTATCCTTTCATTGAAGCGGAAGATGGGTGATATCAGTGCTACGCAGGCCACATTAGTATCTGGTGCGCTCATATTAGCTTTCTTTTTTGTGGGTGAGCAGATGCTCAATTTCATGGGCCTCGACATACATTCTTTCGCCATCGCAGGCTCTATAGTTATCTTTATTCTCGGCCTGGAGATGGTGCTTGGCTTCGATTTCTTCAAGCATGATGGCGATAGCAAATCGGGAACGGTAGTACCTATCGCCTTCCCGATTATAGCCGGCTCGGGGACACTTACAACTGTGATGTCGCTCAAGGCCGATTACAATGCTTACAATATCCTTATAGCGATCATGGTCAACCTTATTTTTGTGTTCCTTATCCTGCGCTCCATCAACCGTATAGAGCGCATACTGGGACCATCGGGTATTGCCATCATCCGTAAATTCTTTGGGGTGATACTGCTCGCCATAGCTATCAAGATATTCAGGGGCAATGTAGGGTTTTAGCCGTCTTGCTTCAGTGAATAATATAGGCCATTACCCCAGTGGTAATATTTAAGAAAGCGCCCCGCATAGAGTATGCAGGGCGCTTTCTTATGTTATATCGGTTCTGCTACCAAACCCTTGCCCTTTCATTTTCAGGGCGGAACATTTTGGCAGTGTTGGGTATGTTGAATGCTTTATACCATGCTTCCATATTGCTTATAGGCATGTTACAACGCAGTTGCACAGGCGAGTGCGGATCGGTCTTAAGACGCATGGCCATCTCTTCGGGGCGGGTATTGGCACGCCATACCTGGGCCCAGCTCAGGAAGAAACGCTGGTCGGGGGTGAAGCCGTCTATCTTATCTTCGCCCTGGCCTTGTTTTGTCTTCTTGAATGCTTCGTAAGCGATGTTAAGACCACCGAGGTCGGCGAGGTTTTCGCCTTCTGTGAGGCTGCCGTTTGCATGCATGGTATCTATTACGATCATTTTGTCGAACTGATCAACTACCATGTTGGCTTTCTGCATGAAGTGGGCCGAGTCGTCTGATGTCCACCAATTGTTGAGGTTGCCATCTGCATCATAAAGGCGGCCCTGGTCGTCGAAGCCGTGGGTCATCTCGTGGCCTATCACAGCACCTATACCACCGTAGTTAACCGCGTCGTCGGCGCTCATATCGAAGAAGGGGTACTGCAAGATGCCTGCCGGGAAAACGATCTCGTTGAATGCAGGGTTGTAGTAGGCATTAACTGTAGGCGGTGTCATGCCCCATTCTGTTTTGTCCACAGGCTTACCCAGTTTTGCTATGTTGTAATTGTACTCGAACTGTGATGATGCAATGACATTTTTTACATAGTCGTTACCAGCTATGGTTACCTTGCTGTAGTCTTTCCATTTGTCAGGATAGCCTATCTTCTTGGTAAATGCATTGAGCTTGGCCAGTGCTTTCTGCTTGGTGCCCTCGCTCATCCAATCGAGACGTTTGATGCGTGCGGCATATGTTTCCTGCAGGTTGTTCACCAGTTCCAGCATACGTTTCTTTGCTTCTGGCTTGAAGTATTTGTCTACGTACATCTGGCCCAGCAGTTCGCCTATGGAGCCATCTATTACGCTCAATACTCGCTTCCAGCGGGGGCGCTGAGCTTTCTGGCCACGAACGGCGGTACCGTAGAATGCAAAGTGTGCTTCGTCGATATTGCTGCTCAGGAAGGGCGACATGCTATTTACCAGGTGGAACTTCAGGTATTTCTTCCAAACGTCCACAGGTGTAGCTTTCAGTTGTTTGCTTACTTCGGCAAAGAACTTAGGCATACCTACTATGATGCTGTCCTGGCCGCTTACCCTCAGGTCCTGCATGAGGCCGTTCCATTCTATATTCGGGGTCACTTTGTTGATGCCTTCTATGTTGTACTTGTTGTATAGCTTATAGGGATCGCGCATTTCAACCCTGGTCATAGATGCTCCTGCCAGTGCTTCTTCCAGCTTGTAGATGTCAGCAGCATCTTTTTTGGCTGTAGTGCTGTCTTCGCCCATTATGGTGAGCAGTTTTACCTGGTAGTCTTTATATGCATCACGTATTTTGGCAGTGCGTTCGTCTTTCTCAAAATAGTAATCGCGGTCGGGCATGCCCAGGCCGCCTTGTGCGAACTGGCATATCTCTTTCGTAACATTTTTATCATCGGGCGATACATAGAAGCCGAAGAGCGGGCCTATACCTTCTGCATGCTCCATAGCTATCTCGCTCAGTACATTGTTGGCATCCTTAATGTTGTCAATACGGGTCATGATACCGTTAAGAGGGCTAATGCCTGCCTTATCGATAGCAGCACTATCCATACCGCTACGGTAAAAGTCGCCCACTTTCTGGTCGTTGCTGCCGGCAGCAGCACTTTTGTTATTTGCAGCATCTTCGAGCAGGCTGCGGAGAGCCTTGTAATTGTTCTCGCCCAGTTCGTCGAAACTGCCCCAGCGTGTTTTGTCGTCGGGGATGGGATTATTTTTAAGCCATGCGCCATTGGCGTAATTAAAGAAATCGTCGCCCGGGTTTATGGTTGTGTCCATATTAGCCGGGTTGAGCAGTTTAACGGCATTGCCCTCGCCTGAGCCACCCGATTGCTGGCATGAGGCCATGGCCACAACGGCCGCGCCTGCAAGAAGTGTGTGTTTGATATTCATCCTTTTTTATTTTTAAAGCAACAAATGTACAAATTACAGCGAGTGTTAGGGTATATTAGGCAAAATCGAGATGGGGGAAATTTGGGGTATTTTTTGGCAGGTTGACAGGTTCATAAGTTGACAGGTTGATAGGTAGGGTCTCCGGTTTTTGAGAAAATGTAATTCCGGAAGCAGTTTTTGAAGATCATTTTGCTTTTGTTGTTCATTTTCAGTTGCTTATGATGCGCTGCCTGATGTGAATATTGCTTCCGGTAACTTCTTGTAGCTTCTTCTTTTCTTCTACATGAGAAATTATATATTTTCATTATTTCCTGTTTTGCCGGGTCTTTATTATTTCCTCCGCCAGGATGTGGAGGGGGATGAAATGCTTGATGGGTGCGATGTATATGGGGAATAGTTATTTCCGGTTATTACCTGTTTCCTAAGAGGCGAGGTGGAAAGGAGCGGAGGTGTAACGCAAATTAGGTAGAGATACATAAAAAGAGTTTATAAATATCAAAGAAATTTATTGCCAGACCCAAAGGGTTTTAACACTGTCAAAGTTACGAAGCAAAAGCAGGGCTTAGCTAAAATGGGGATAAGTTGTGATAGAACTGAAATTTTATCATTGACCATATACAGTCATGGTTCGACAGGGTTCAGCATGACAGGAATGCTCTTGTGCTTTTTTGTTTTTACGAGCGTGCTTGTGCCTCCCAGGGCTGTGAATATCGTAGGGCTTATCTCGTCACCTTCTTATTGCTACAGGCCATTACATGATTGGCACGAATCATCTTTACTTCGGCTATACCGGGAAAGAAATAGTGCCTGCCGTTCTTTACATCCTTGCAACGGCAGCGGGTGCGCAGTTGCTCCAGTTTCTCGAACACACGGCCATCCTCGGTCATAAAACGCTGGCCGAGTTGTATCTCATCCACCAGGCGGAAGCCGGGCTTGCGCTGGTCGTAAAGGTATAATGCTTTATACAGGCCGGGGTCGGTACAGGTACTGGCAGCGGGGTTGTGCAGGTAGTTATATAAAGCCTTCTCCACCTCGGGCGGAAAGATGCGCTTGCCCATAAATGGCAGCAACATGTGGCGGAACTGTGTTTTCCACTCTTTACCGTGGGGGCTATGATCGTGCTTGAAGTGCACAAAGGTGAGCAGGTGGGCCAGCTCGTGTATAAGGGTGATCAGGAAACTGTATGGGTTGAGATTGGCATTGACACTGATGCGGTGATAGGGCTGATCGATAGTAGGGTGGCGGTAATCACCCAACACAGTTTTACGCTCGTGTGTAAGGGTGAGGTACACGGTATGATCGCGGAAATAGGGCGCCACCATAGGGAAGGTATCGGGCGGCAGGAAAAGCTCCAGGTAGCTGAATGATGTTTCCTTTTTCATATTACTTAGTGTTCCGTACATACCTGGAAAGCAGCCAGGTCTCTGTTATCGTATAAACCGCATAGATACCCAATAGCATAAAGAGCGAAGGCTTATGGATGCCTTTGCCCTGCTTCACGAGTACGTAAGTAAGTATACCCCCCATGCACACCAGCAGCTTGATGAAGGTAGAGGCTGATACGCCGCGCACAAAGGCCGCGGGGTTTTTTCGCAACTGCCCGGTAACGATGAAGTATGTAAGCAGCGATAAAGCGGCCATGATCACATTGCCGGTGAGCAGTACCGTAAAATCATAAGCAGGCTCGGTATTGTGCAGCATATAGCTGCCGATACCCAGAATGGCAAAAATGATGATGACTACCGGTATAAATACTTTTTTCATTTTTTCGGGTTACCAAATTCTTTTATGATCTGCCAGAGCAGTGCGATAAGCATCACTACGGGCAATAAAATAATGAAGAGCGGGAATTTCCATTTCAGCCATTCATCCAACTTATAGCCCAGCCATACAGCAACCAGCAACGACACCAGCCAGGTACTTGCAAGCCCTGCATAACGCATGATGTTCCCGTTTTTATCTTCACTCATTACCGTGCCTTATTTCGCATTCTTCTTAGCCTTGTTTTCCTGCCTTACTTCTTCTATCGCTTTCTTTTTTATCTCATCCGTTTGCGGAAAGATGCTCATCTCTTCTTTACGCACCTGGTTGAGGTCGAGTTTCGTAGTGTCGGGTTGGCCATTATAAGTGCCGCGTACGATATTCTTTATATTATCTTCATATAGCTGCTGGGCAGCTACAAGATCGGATAATGAATCCATGTTGCGCTTCAGCCTGATCACCTGCATATGCGTCTTGTCGCTGCCATAGCCGGGCACATAGTACTTAAGCGGCGTAA
Organism: Bacteroidetes bacterium 46-16; assembly: GCA_001897835.1. GTDB lineage: Bacteria > Bacteroidota > Bacteroidia > Chitinophagales > Chitinophagaceae > MKUN01. Next base: position 68,155 of record MKUN01000006.1, on the reverse strand, counting down.
GCAGCAGCACACATACGGTAAGCGTTACAATGACCACAAAGAGCGTACTAAGCAAAATGTACAGCTTGCGCATCGTTAGTTTAAAGCTGGCTACTTCCTGCAAAGACTCATCATCGATAAATACTACCCTGTAATTAATATTCAGCTTCTTTAAAATGCCCGAACGTATGAAAGCCAGCTTGCTCATGTTCCTGTATTATAACGCATTTATGATGCGAATATGCTGCACGTTTTTTATAATTGTGAACAATATGGTTTAATTATCCGGTAAATTAAGCAAAGCCTGTGATGAGGCATAGCTTAAGTTATGCATTTTTGCCTATTTTTGAAGCAATTGCAGGTGTTGAGAATTTTTCCGGGAAAGCTATGCAATTATAATATTTTTCGCGTTATTTAGTTAATGTAATAAAGGGTAATTTAGCTTGCGCAATAAATTAGTTTTAGTATTAATATTTTCTTTTTTATCTATTTTCGCTACACAGCCTGTATGGGCACAGAAGGCGAATGCAGATAGTGCTGCCCGCGCCCGAAAAGCTGCCCTTGAGGCCCTCCATGCTGCGCAAAAGCATACGCAGGACAGTATAAGAGCAGCGCGCCAGCACCGGATAGACAGCATGACCGCGGCCCGCAAAAAGGTGACCGACAGCCTGGCCGCTATCAGGAAGTACCGTAACAGCAAGCATTATAAAGATAGCGTAGCAAAGTTCCGGCAACACCGCCTGGATAGTATAAAGGAGGTGCGCCAAAGCCGCCTGGATTCTATAAAAACTGCCCGCCAGCATGTGATCGACAGTGTAAGGGCTGAGCGTAAGGAGCGAACAGATAGTATAAAAGCGGTGCAGAAGGCGCGGGCTGAAAAACTCGCTGCAAAGAGGAAATACCGGGAAAGTAAACGCTATAAGGACAGTGTGGCCGTATTGCGGCAGACGAGGCTGGATAGCATACGTGCCGTGCGCAAAGCCTATAGCGATAGTATGATAGCCGCGCGTAAAGCAATAAGCGACAGCATAAGGGATGCAAGAAAACAATATACGGACAGTATAACCGCGGTGCGCAAAAAAGCGCTGGATAGTATGAAAGCGATACGGCAGGCCCGTACCGACAGCCTTGCCAAAGTAAAGGAAAAGAAAGAAAAAGCCCGGAAGGTAAAAGAAAAGGAAAAACAGCAAAAGCTGGACCTGGCACTAAAACTGAAGATAGAGAAGAAACATAAGGCATGGAGCAATGAGAGCATGCTTAAAAAGCGGTGGGGGGTACCAAGAAGGCAGATACAGAACACCTTTACCCGCTACAATTATTACTTTAATGCCAATAAAAAGATGGACGAGGCGCTGCTGAACATGCAGCGGATCAACAAAGAGAATTATGATTCGTTGATCGCCCTTTTCCCCTTCAACCCCGACCGGGACTCATCGGCCATAGCGCCCGATATGGACAGTATTATCCACAAGGTATCGGTGGGTATACAGATACACGATCCCCGCACCAAATGGGGTGATGACCTGTATATGCTGCTCGGCGAAGCCTATTATTACAAGGGCGATTACCAGAATGCAATTATTGCTTTCCGCTATACGGTAAGTATTTACGAGCAAAACAAGAAAAAAGAAAAAGAGCATAAAAGCAACAAAGGCGAAGGGCCATCGATACTGGAAGAAGACAAGAAATCGATGCTGGACTTCCTGAAGCACCAGAGCGTGCATAACGAGGCTATATTGTGGCTGGCACGCACCTTTACACAGATCAATGAAACAGGTAATGCTGAATCGGTGCTGGACCTTGTAGAGGCAGACCCTAATTTCCCCGAATCGCTTAAGGGCAGGCTGGCACTTGAGAAAGCCAATATAAAGCTGAAAGAAGGCAATTATAAAGCAGCAAGCGGTCAACTGACCGTGGCATCGCAGGATGCTGAACTGAGTAATATGCTCCGCCAGCGTTGTGCTTTCCTGGCCGGGCAGATATACCAGTCGCGTCATGAAGATTCAGCTGCTATAGCCAGCTATCAGCAAGTGCTGGACCTGCATCCGAAAATAGAAATGGATTTTTACACCCGTAAGCACATGGCCGATTGTATCATGTCGATTGGAGATGGCAAACAACAGGGAGAGGTAGTATCGTCCATGAAGCATTTGCTGAAAGATGGGAAATATGCACCTTATTACGACCAGGTATATTACCTGCTGGGTATGTTCTCGCTAAAAACGGGTAATGCCGATGAGGCGATAACCTACCTCGACAAGGGTATCAAGTCACCTAAAGCCACTAAAAAACAGAAGGCCATATCTTATGCCCACCTGGGAAGCATATACTATAATAAAGAAGATTACATAGCGGCTAAAGCAGCCTATGACAGTGCAGGGGCCTACTCGAAGTATGTGCAGGATGATAAGGAAGTGGACCTGGCCCTGCGCCGCAGCCCGGTACTGGGCGATGTGGCAGGCCCTGTAATGACCATACATGTGCAGGATAGCCTGCTGGCACTGGCAGCCCTCGACGAAAGAGAACAGCGCAGTGCGGTGCGCAGGTATATCAGGATGCTGGAAGACCGCAGGGCCGACAGTATATATCGTGCAGAGAATGCCGGTGTGGTGGCTGCGGAGCAAGTGGGGAATGCAGAACCAGTGGTTGCCTGGTATTTCTCAAATCCCGCGCTGGTACAGCAGGGCTATAACGATTTTAAAAGAAAATGGGGTAACCGCCCGCTTACCGACAACTGGAGAAGGATATCGGCCATAGGATTTGTGAGCAACAGCAATGTGAATGCACAACAGCCCGGCTCTGAGGATAATGACGCTGCAGCCCTGGAGGTAGATGAAAACGGAATACCTACCGAGGAAAGCCTGCTGGCGCTGATACCGAATACTGATGCGCAAAAGGATAAGGCCAGGAGGTTGGTACAACGTGCCTATATTGACCTGGCCAATGCATATGTGATACAGCTGGAGGATTATCCCCTTGCCATAAAAGCACTGGACACCCTTGACTACCGTTACCCCCAGCATGAGCACAAAGCGCATGACCTTTACCTGCGCTACCTGGTAGCTATACGCCAAAACAAGTTTGATGCGGCAAGCGGTTATAGTGCACAGCTGCTGAAACAGTACCCGAACTCGCAGTATGCAGAACTGGTACGGCCTTCCTCGGAAGATGGTGCCGGTATGGATGGCGACAAATTGCAGTCTTTACAGGAGTACTATGATGCTACTTATGATCTGCTGATGAAGCGCCAGTACACCGAGGTATTGCAGCGGGTAAGGGTGGCCAGGAAGAAATATCCCGACCCCAAATACAATGGCCGCCTTACTATCGTAGAGGGCTCGGCATTGGCAGGCACCGGTGAATATAATACCGCAGATACCCTGCTGAATGACTTTCTGAAGACCAATGTGAACGATTCGCTCCGTGAGTGGGCCGAGGCGGTGCTGCGCTATATAGACAGGGTGAAGCCGAAGGAAGTAAAGCACATACTGCCTACAGACACCATGAAAGAAACAGAGGCGAAAATACCGGCTATGCCTGCAGATAGTGCAGCTACCGGTAATGCGAAAGATAAGCCGGCAGCAGCCAATAAGGATGTGGATATGAAAAATGCCGTAAAACTTTCGCCCCCGGATAAATATACTTACAAGCCACAGGATGAGCATTACTGTGTTTTCGTATTTCCGGGTTACGAGGCCAGGTCGATGGGCGTAAAGGCAGCTATAGGTGATTTCAATACCTTCCAGTACAGCAAAGAGCACCTGGCCACTAATATCGACATGCTTAATGTAGGCCTTGGCGTTGTAGCTATTAAGAAATTTGATAATGCTGCGGCAGCCAAAAGCTATATGAATGCCTTGAAGGCCAAAGCACAGATATTCAGGGAATATAAGCCCGGCGAATACAAGGTGCTCATCATATCGGCAACGAACTACCTGAAGCTGCTTGCCGATAAAACAGACGGGCCTTACCTTAATTTCTATAACGAGAATTATAAGTAAGTTAAGGGCTTATCACTCCTTATTGATGGATGCGGCATCATAGGCAATACCTATTGCTTTATAACATTATGTTTAAGAAATATCTTCCTTTTTTTCGTAATTTACAGTAGTACCCATTTTTTATGCAAACAGTAATCACGCAGGCATATAGTAAGAACGAAGAAGAGGAGAAAAAGCTGATCCTCAGGGAATACCGCGCCCTGCTGCGCGCGCTGAAACAGCGCATCAAGAAAGGTGATAAAAGGTTATTGCGCCGTGCCTTCGAGATAGCGGCCGATGCGCATAAGGACATGCGCCGCAAGTCGGGTGAGCCTTATATACTGCACCCTGTGGCAGTAGCACGTATAGTAGTGGAGGAGATAGGCTTGGGTGTTACATCGGCAATATGCGCCCTGCTGCACGATGTGGTGGAAGATACGGAGGTGACACTCGAAGAGATAGAGCAGGAATTTGGCGAAAAATTTGCGAAGATAATAGACGGGCTCACCAAGATATCGAATGTAGTGGACCTCAAAGCCGAGACCACCATACAGGCCGAGAACTTCAGGAAGATATTGCTGACGCTGGCAGAAGATCCGCGCGTGATACTGATAAAACTGGCCGACCGCCTGCACAACATGCGCACACTTGGCAGTATGAGCAGGGAGAAACAGCTCAAAATATCTTCTGAAACCACATATATATATGCTCCCCTTGCGCACCGCCTTGGCCTTTACGAGATAAAATCGGAACTGGAAGACCTGGCCCTAAAGTATACGCAGCCCGAAGTGTACATGGAAATAGCTAAGGGCCTCAAAGAGACCAAGCGCGACCGTACCCGGTATATCAATGAATTCATCAAACCCGTGAAGGAAGAACTGTTGCGCAATGGCTTTGAATTCGAGATATATGGGAGGCCCAAAGCCATACACTCCATATGGAACAAGATGCGTACCAAGCATGTGGCTTTCGAAGAAGTGTATGACCTGTTTGCTATACGCATCATACTGCATTCCACAGCAGAAAGGGAGAAAGAGGATTGCTGGAAGGTATATTCGATAGTTACCAATTTCTACCGCCCTAGTCCCGAGCGCCTGCGCGACTGGATAAGTGTACCCAAAGGTAATGGCTACGAGGCCCTGCATACTACGGTAATGGGGCAGGGTGGCCGCTGGGTGGAAGTGCAGATACGTTCGTCGCGGATGAACGAGATAGCGGAAAAAGGCCTTGCGGCACACTGGAAGTATAAAGAAGGTGCATCGCAGCAGCAGGAAAGCAAGCTGGATAGCTGGCTGCACCACCTGCGCGATATCCTGAACAACCCCGATACCGATACGCTCGACTTCCTTCAGGATTTTAAGCTTGATCTGTTCACCGAAGAGATGTATATCTATACACCTAAAGGTGAGATGAGGGTGCTGCCCAAAGGGGCTACGGCCCTCGATTTCGCATTCGATATACACTCTGAATTAGGTGCGCATTGCATAGGTGCTAAAGTAAATTACCGCCTTGTGCCCTTAAGCCACCCGCTTAAAAGCGGTGACCAGGTAGAGGTGATCTCTTCATCGAAACAGCGCCCTTCGGAAGACTGGCTGGCCTTTGTGACCACTGCAAAAGCCAAATCGAGGATAAAATATTACCTGAAAGAAGAGAAACGGCGGATCGCGGATGACGGCAAAGGTATGCTGCAGCGCAAGCTGGAACATATGAAAGCGGCCATGTCGCAGCACAATATTGCAGAGTTATGCAGCCATTATAAAAAGCCATCGCCGCTCGACCTGTATTACGCCATAGCTGTAGGCAGTATAGACCTTAAAGATCTTAAAGATTTTACGGTACATGGCGATAAGTTGCAGCAGCCACCCCGGGAGATAAAGACGGACACGAAGCATATTGTTGCCGATGAAGAAACCCATAGGCAAAAACAGGCTAAGGGTGCCGAGCTCATCATATTTGGTGAAAGCTCGGACAAAATACTATATAAACTGGCACAATGCTGCCAGCCGATACCAGGCGACGATGTATTTGGCTTTATCACATCGGGCGAAGGCTTGAAGATACATCGTACCGATTGCCCCAATGCCACACAGCTACTGGCGCACTATGGCCACAGGGTAGTAAAGACAAAGTGGGCGAAGAATAAAGAGATATCCTTCCTCAGCGGCGTTCGTATCATTGGCCTCGATGACGTGGGTGTGATACAAAAGATCACCAACGTAATATCGGGCGAACTGAAAATGAATATGCGCTCCTTAAGTATTGATAGTAAAGATGGCATATTTGAAGGCAACATAATGGTATATGTGCACGACAGGGAAGAGCTCGATGTGCTGTGCCAGCAATTGGGTTCGCTGGAAGGCATCACTAAAGTAGAACGTTTTGAAGGCCCCGGTGCCGGTTAATGGCATACATTATCTTATTAAAATCACACATGCAGAACAAGAATAGTAAGGAATTATATACACAGTATAAGGAGATGACACAAAAGGCCGCAGATATACAATTCGCGGCGGCAGTGCTTGGCTGGGACCAGGAAGTGTATATGCCACCTAAAGGTTTTGAAAGCAGGGGCAGGCAACTGGCTACCCTGGCATCGCAGGCGCATGAACTGCTTACCTCTGAGCAATATGGCGAGTTATTGCATGAACTTGCGGCAAAAGATGATCTGGATGATGACGAAAAGAGCAATGTGCGCCTGAGCCTTGAAGACTATGAGAAGAACCGTAAACTGCCCCCCGCCTTTGTTGAAGAGCTCACCCGGCAAACCAGTAATAGCTACAATGCCTGGATACAGGCCCGGCGTGAGAATAAGTACAGTGTCTATAAGAATGAGTTAAGCAAAATGATCGACCTGAAACGTAAACAGGCCGACCTGTATGGTTATGAAGCGCACCCTTATAATGCCTTGCTCGATGAATATGAGAAAGGTGCTACGGTGGCTATGCTCGACCCGGTATTTGAGCAAGTGAAAGAACAATTGCCCCCTTTATTGAAGAGTATTGAACAGGCGCAGCAGGTTGATGACAGCAGTTTCTTTACCCGGCATTACCCCAAACAGCAGCAATGGGATTTTTCGATGACTGTGCTGAGACGAATGGGCTATGACCTGGATGCCGGCCGGCAGGACTATTCCGAACACCCCTTTACTACATCCTTCTCTTCCGAAGATGTCCGGGTGACCACGCGTGTGGATGAAGACAACTTTGCATCCATGTTGTGGAGCAGTATACACGAAGGTGGCCACGCTCTTTATGAACAAGGGCTTCCTTCCGGTGAATATGGCATGCCTCTTGGCACAGCAGCATCGCTGGCCATACACGAGTCGCAGTCGCGTTTGTGGGAAAATAGTGTAGGCCGCAGCCTTAATTTCTGGGAGTATTTTTATCCTAAACTGCAACAATATTTTCCACAGTCGCTCGAAGATGTGTCTTTAGACACTTTTTATAAAGGCATGAATAAGGTTGAAGCATCGCTGGTACGCACCGAGGCCGATGAACTAAGCTATCATTTCCATGTGCTGATACGCTATGAGATCGAAAAAAAGCTGATCGGCGGTACATTGTCTGCTGAAGGTTTGAATGAGGTGTGGAATGATTATTACAAACAATATCTTGGCGTATCCGCTCCCGGTGATATGCAGGGTGTATTACAGGATGTTCATTGGTGCCATGGCAGTTTTGGTTATTTTCCCACTTATTCGCTGGGCAGTTTCTATGCGGCACAGTTCTTTGAGCAGGCTGCAAAAGATATCCCCGGCCTACAGGGCGAAATAAAGCAGGGCGACTTCAAAAAACTTCTTCATTGGCTACGCACCCGGGTGCACGTGCATGGCAGGCATTATACTTCAGAAGAATTGTGCGAACGTATTACCGGGCGCGGGCTTGATTTTACTTCTTTTATGAATTATGCTAAGGCCAAATATACCGCCGTGTATGATTTAAAAGGATAAACATGGCGGATGAACTGGAAAAATATAATGAACCGCTTGAAGTAGAAGAGATCATCTTCCTGGTGAGGAAAGAGCAGAAAGAGCGTAAGCAGTATTTCCGGGTCTTCTCTTTTCTCATGATCATGAGCTTTATCATACCTTTTGCCGGGGCTTGGTATCGCGCTTTCGAAGGTGCCCCCAATGCTTTTTCATTGCCCCGTTTTTTTGTAAGCGCCTGTGTATTGCTCACAATTTCTGGCGCTGCCGTATGGAGCGCATATCGTGTAAACCTGCGTAAGATACAGGCTGATATCAAGAGCCGGACAAAGACGGTAGAGTGCGCTCACGTGGTAAGGAAGCTGTACATGCCGCAGAACAATGCCTATTTCCTTTATCTTGACTCTACCAATAAATTAAGTATTGAAGTACAGGAAACCGATTATTACAGGCTCCAGGCCGGTGACGAGGTGAACATTGAATTTGCTACACACTCCCGTTTATATCTCGGCTATTTTTAACTATATCAATATACCTGCTATAGAAGCAGAAAGATAAGAAGCCAGCGTACCGCAAAGCAATGCTTTCATCCCTAGCTTGGCCAGGTCGGTACGGCGTTCAGGGGCCAGTGCACCTATGCCGCCTATTTGCATACCCACACTGCTGAAGTTGGCAAAACCGCATATAGCTACGGTAACGATAGTAAGCCCTTTGTGACTAAGTATGGGCAGTTCATGGCTCGTCATTTTACTGAATGCCACAAATTCATTGATCGTTAGCTTTTGTCCCAGCAGGGTAGCTGCATTGTTCACATCTTGTGCAGGCACACCCATGGCCCAGGCAAAGGGGTAAAATATCTTCCCGAATATCCAATTGAGGCTCAGGTTAAAATCAGGGTTGAAGATATGCCCGCATTTCAACAGTATCCAGTCGAGGCATGCGATCAGTGCTATAAAACCGATCAGCATGGCTATTACGTTCATGGCAATTTTAAAACCATCTGCAGCCCCGTGGCTTATGGCATCGATAAGATTGCTATAACCGCTTTTCACTTCCAGCTTCACCTTGCCCATTGTTTGCGATTGTTCTGTTTCCGGGAATACGATCTTGGATATCACCAGTGCTCCCGGTGCAGCCATCAGGCTGGCCGCTATCAGTTGCGGGGTAATATTGAGCCCGGCACGCAGGCCCATATTGGCATATACGATCAGTATGCCGCCAGCTATGCAGGCCAGGCTGCCGCTCATGGATGCAAGCAGTTCGCTGCGGGTCATAGTGGCCAGGTAGGGACGTATCATTACCTGTGCTTCAACCTGCCCTACGAATGCGCTGGCCACATTGCTGAGGGCCTCGGCACCACTTACCCGCATTACAAAATTCATGGCCCGCGCTATTACTGCCACGATGCGTTGCATAATACCTAAGTAGTATAGTATAGCCACCAGTACACACACCAGTATGATAGTTGCGGTGATGTTGAAAGCGAACACGAAAGTGCCGGGCGCACTATAATTGGTGACTGCCCCTGTGAAATCATAGGCACCTATGCCGCCGTACACAAAGTTGGCTCCCTGCTTGGCAAAACCTTCTATCTTTTCCATACCCTTGCCCAGGAACTGGAAGAAGTGATTGACCGCCGGTATTTTGAATACCAGTATAGCAATGAACCATTGCAGGGCCAGTCCGCTTATTACCAGGCGGATATTGATGCTTTTCTTATTGTTGGAAAAAAGAAAGGCAATACCCAATATGAGTAGTATGCCTAAAATGCCTGTGAAGCGCTCCATGCTATAAATATAGCGTTCTGGCGCCATTTCTTATACTACCCTGTTTTTTTAATCGAAAGGAATTAATCATCAATCAATTGTAATTTTTTGTACAATATTATTTCAGACCCATATGTTTTTTTGATGTATAGTGTGTATATTTGATATAAGCTACATCCTTCACTATCACCAATAGTATGGGGCAGGTAATGCTACAGGGCGATATTAATAGCAAACAAACAGTAGCAAATATAAAGTCTCTATCCGCAGGTACCTATTACATCAGTATGATAGGCCCGCATGGCAAGGAGATGAGGAAGTTTGTAAAAAATGATCTGACTTAAAACTAATATCATGAATACAAAAAAAATTACCCGAAATCGCAATGCTTCGACAAGTGCAAAAGGTCTCATTTGTACAATATGCTTTATGCTCACATGCGGCGTTACCGCACTGCATGCGCAAACTGTAGCATCTTATTCCTTTTCTGCATTCAATACGGCATATACAGCATTAGCCGGTTCACCACTGGCAACGATACAGCAGAACAACCATGACACGACCATCAACCTTGGTTTCACTTTCAATTTTGCTAATGGATCATATAATGATATAACTGTCAGTTCCAACGGGCAATTGAGTTTTAAACCTTTTACAGCCAATGACCTTATTAACGACACACTCGTTGCCGATAGCATTGGGCCCATGCTGATGCCTTTATGGGATGACCTGGGTGGTGATAGTGCAACCGCTACATACAGCCTGCTGGGTACCGCGCCTAACAGGATATTCAAGTTTGAATATAGCGGCTGGCGCTGGAGCAGCTCCAGTGCTACCAATGCTATCTCAATGCAGGTATCGCTCTATGAGACGGATAATGTGATCGACTTTCAGTACGACCAGGGTCCTACGCCTTATGATACATTGAGTGGTGGTGCTACAATAGGCCTGTTCAATAGCACCAGCGACTGGCAAACGCTTTCTGATGCAACAGCAAGCCCAACACCTTCATCAGCGCTCTTTACAACAGATATTGATCAAAAGCCGGCCTCCGGCCAGGTTTACCGCTGGACACCACCGGTTGCCGCTGCCGGGAATAACTTCTCTGTTAGCAGTTACCATAATTGTTCAGGTCCCCACCTTGTAGCGAACACGGCAATATATACACCCGGCATGGGGGTGAAGACATGGTATGGTGATGCCGGTACAGACTCAGCCGCTGTAACAAGCGGTAATTTCGGCGGTCATGCAACATTTGATCACGTGTATGCATTTTCAGGTACCTACAGTGTTAAAATGGTTCTGTATAATGGCGCAGCGGCTATCGACTCTATACAGTTCTCATATGAGCATGTATTATGCAATACCATTTATATCGGCTTCTTCTACGATGCCAACAGTAATTGTGTACAGGATGCAGGTGAGCTCGATATCGTTCAACCTTCACTTACAGAGGTCGATTCGAATGGCGTGCCTGTTGATACCATACCGGCTACCTCGGGCTTTTATTATACGACATACGGTAATACCGGTGACGTCTACGATTTTAAACCGGTTTCCTTAGCCCCGGGCTATTCCATAAACTGCCCGCAATCGGGTGTGATAAGCAACACGCTGCAAACCGCCAACAACATTGCACCGCAATCTTTTGCCATAGTCTGCGGTAACCCTTCCGATTTCGACCTTGCAATTTCGGCAACAACTATTTCAGGCCGGCATACCGGCAATATCGATATGCTGGTCAGCAATACCTACTGCGCGCCGCAGAATGCTACGGTCACCGTTACTTTCGATCCCGGTTATGCCTATAGTGGCAGTACACCCCCCGCAGTTGGGCACACCGCCTCTACTATTACCTGGGATATCAATAGCCTCTCGGCACTTACGGCGCCCACGCCTGCCTTGCACGGCTCTATAGAAAGGCCACTGCCATGGTTTGTAGTGGGTACCCCCGTTGATTACATGATAACAGTAACGCCTGCAACAGGTGACATGGATACGACCAACAATACCGTGATCATACATGATACCATTACCGGCTCCTTCGATCCTAACCATATACAGGTGAACCCGGATGGTTATATTGCTGCAGGCACGAAGCTTACCTATTCCATCGAGTTTGAGAATACAGGTAACGATACGGCCACAAATATTTATGTACTGGATACCATACCTGCTGAACTCGACTTTAATAGCTTGCAAATAAAGGCTGCTTCGGCGTTTATGAATATTGTGAAATACAGTGATGGTATACATAATATCATAAAATTTGACTTCCCGAATATCAACCTGCCGGACAGTGTACATCACCCTGAAAATTGTACGGGTATGTTCACTTATACCATCAATGCAAAGAATGGCCTGCCCGATGGTACCCTGATACACAACCGGGCCGGTATTTATTTTGATGATAATGAAGTGGTCATGACCAATACCACCGAGAATATCATTGGTCAGCCGCTAAATGCGGCTGGCATCAACCAGCAAAGCAGGATCGATATGTTCCCTAACCCGGCGACCACTGAGTTGATGGTGATGACAGAAAAGGGCGCATACTCCTCATTGGCCATCACCAACAGCATGGGCCAGCAGGTATTGCTGCAACACATCAGCAACGGACAGGCTAAGGTGAATGTTAAATCCCTGCCGGCAGGCATCTACTACATTACATTTAAAGGTACAGGAGGCAGTACGGTAAAGAAGTTAGTGAAGATGTAAAACGTACGATCTTGAATAAGCAAAACGGGCGTCTTATGATGCCCGTTTTATTATAGCTCCATTAGGGTAGGGTTTTTCTTATCTTTGCTGCCCCAAATGCTCAGGATTGGTAAAATAGTGGCTACTCATGGCCTCGGCGGTTCGGTCATCATGACCCATATTATCGGTCATTCCGAATGGCTGAAAAAGGAGGATATTTTATTCGTCGAAATGAATAAGAATAGTCACATCCCCTTTTTTTTGACGCAGGTGAAGGCCACGAACAATGAGGAGTATCTGTTGAACTTTGAAGACATAGCAACGGTGGAGGCTGCACGCAGGCTGGTGGGCAAACATGTATATGTGAAAGAGGATGTATTGGCCAAACATGCGCAGGATTCACCTTTGCTCTGGATAGGCTTTAAGGTTATTGATAAAAATCATGGCGATTTGGGTATTATAGAAGATGTGATGGAAGCGCCTACACAATGGCTGGCGAAACTTACTTATAAGAATAAGGAAGTGCTGCTACCCCTGGTTGAGCAGACCGTTCAGCAAATAGACCTTAAAATGAAGATCATAAAAATGAATTTGCCCGAAGGGCTATTAGAAGTATATTTAAGCTAATGACCAGGTACAAAATCATCGGCCGCTCTTTGCTTGCCATCATTATTATATTGGTTACCTCTTGTGGCCATAGCCGTAAGATGGGGCAAAATGTTCAGGGTCAGGATATGCAGGGACAGCAAGCACCACAACAAGCTGCCCAGGAGCATACTATGCAACAGCAGTCCAAGAAGAGTGCAATAGACATTAATGAAACCCGCGACAGGGGCCTGGATAATAATAAACGGGGCCAGGTCATAAGGCTTGATAAATAATATAAGTTGCGTATTGATATCATAACCGTCCTGCCGGAGCTGCTCGAGAGCCCCTTCAGCCATTCTATTATGAAGCGGGCACAGGCCAAAGGCCTGTTGGAAGTTTATACCCATAACCTGCGCGATCATACCCCTTACAAACAGGGCCAGGTAGATGATTACCAGTTTGGTGGTGGGGCAGGTATGGTCATGATGCCTGAGCCACTGGCCATCCTTGTGGAAAAACTACAGGCGGAGCGGAAGTATGATGAAATAATATACATGACCCCTGATGGCCCCCTTTTTGATCAGAAAACTGCCAATAAATTATCGCTTAAGAAAAATATAATTATAATCTGCGGTCATTATAAGGGTATTGACGAGCGTATCCGTGAACATTATTTGACCATGGAGCTGTCCATAGGCGATTACGTGCTGAGTGGGGGAGAACTGGCTGCCGCAATAGTGGTCGATGCCGTAGGCCGGCTGATACCCGGTGTGCTCAATGATGAGACCTCGGCTCTATTCGATTCCTTCCAGGACGGGCTTTTGGCGCCCCCCGTATATACCCGCCCGGCCGATTTCAGGGGTTGGAAGGTGCCTGATATACTCTTATCAGGCGACCCGAAAAAGGTAGATGCCTGGCGGCATGAACAATCGCTGAAGCGCACTGCGGAACGCCGCCCGGGGCTGCTGGAAGAAGGCGATAAAGAATAATAAAGAAATATTTTTGTTATCACCGTATTTTGCATTAATTTTGCAGACCCAAAACAATAGTAGAAAATGGAAGCTTTAGCTTTTGTACACGAGCAACTGACAGGTAAGAAAGAATTCCCGAAATTTAAAGCGGGTGATAATATTACCGTTAATTATAAGATCATTGAAGGTGTTAAAGAACGTATCCAGTCGTTCAAGGGCGATGTTTTAAAGCGCCAGGGCCGCGGTTTTACCCAGACCTTCACCGTTCGTAAGATTTCTGATGGTGTAGGTGTAGAGCGTGTATTCCCGCTGTATTCACCCAATATCGATTCTATCGTACTGCACAAAACAGGCCGCGTGAAGCGCGCTAAACTGTACTATCTGCGCGAGCGTAGTGGTAAGTCTGCACGTATCAAAGAAAAGAAGCAAATACACCACGCATAATATTTCCTTATTTCAGGACGAAAAAGCCCCCGGTATCCGTATCGGGGGCTTTTGTTATGCTGCAGATGTATTATAACTAGTTCGAGAGTCGCCGGAGCAGTTTCGATGGTGCTTTAAGCCAGTCCCAGTTCCTTAGCTCTATACTGAAAACAATGCTGTTCTGTACCACCTTGCCAGGGTACATACTTTTCATATAGTCGCTGAAGTCTTTGCTCATAACCAGGGGCAGGTACACTTTTACTGCATCAAAAAGCATATGAAGCTCTATGCCGCCGTCAAAAATGAATTTGTTGGTGCTGGCATTTTGCTGTGCGGCATTGGCATAAGTGCCCGCATCCAGGAATAGGCGTATTAGTGGTATCTTAGGTATATCGCTTTCCAGGTTGATGGCAGCGAGCCAGTTGTCATTGCGGCCTACCGGGTCGGTATAGAGTGGGGTGGGTATCTTAAAGCCCCCTTCCCGTATCGACACCTGGTGTGCGGTAAAACCGTTCTGCGCACTGCGGCCTATATAAGTATCGTCATACAGGTAATCATTGGGCCCCGTGAAGGTGCTGTTCAGGTAATACCTGCTGGCGGCGGCAGGGTTGTTGCCTATATCAAAGAACTTACCAAAATAACCCCTTACATACAGTGCTTTTTTCGGCAGCATATAGTCTATGCGCACATTGCCCTCTATATTTATTTTTGCAAAGTCTGCACCCATTTGCCCCTCAAAATTATAGTTGAAGGGGTTGTATGTACGGCTGTTCTTATGGTCGAAACGCAGCAGGCCGTACACCTTTTGTTGCGTGGCTATACTGGGTTTATACAGGCTGTCTGCCGGGTCCAGATTAAAGTTGAAGATATCCTCCGATATCGAATAGGCCTTTAGGGTAATGCTGCTTACTGCCGGACTGCGCAGGTTATGTTCATTAAAAGTGAATACCAGAGAAGGTGCTATCTTAATATAGCGTGCGTAGAGCGGGTCTGTGATATTCTGGCTTGTACTGGCATAATTAAAGCTCTTGCCATCAACCTGTAAAGTGATATTGCTGAACAGGCCCCTGCTGTACCAGGTATAGCTCATGCTGCCGGTGCCGGTAAATTGCCCGTCATTAAAACCATACATGGGTGCCAGTGCAAAGCGGAACCTGTTCTCTGGTATCGTTATATTGTGGAACAGCAGCCCTAGTTGAAAACCGTCATAATTATTGTAACCCAGTGCCGGTGCTACGAACAGGCGTTCTTTTTCACTCCTGTTCAGTCCAGCTATGACCCCTAATTTCAAGCCTCCATGATTGCTGTTATTGGCCCGCTTTACATCCGGTATGTCATCAGATATTTTCAGTTTGCTGTAATTTATTGCAGGCACTTCTACGGTGGCTGCATCCGTAAAGGGCATCGACCATCCACTCGCTACTATACTGTCTCCCTTATAAGCATCTACGCGTACGGGTGCGTTCACGCCGCTTTTATTTTTTACCTGTACTTCAGTAACACCATTGCCCATATGTATGTTCCTTAGTGCATAGTCTATCCTTTTGTCAGTATTGAGTATGTCTTTAAAGAACCAGTCGAGCGATTTGTCACTGTGCTTTTGCATGATAGCTTGCATATCTTCCGGGTAAGGATGCTTATGCTTCCATGTGTTATAGTATTCATGCATGCCAGCTTCAAACTTATCCTCGCCCATGTATTGCTCCAGCCATTTTAGCATCAGCGCTGTTTTGATATATACATCGCCGCCATAGTTCAGTTCGGTAAAGTTCGCAGCGTTTTGGTCTATCGCCTGGTCGGTACGTACCGATGCTGCTTCATAGTATAGCAGGTCTTCGGTACTGCTGTTTATGTTTATGCTGATCCCTTTTGCTTTGGTTTTTATTTTTTCGGCGCCAAGGGCATTAACGGTTTTATGTTCATAAAAGGTATTGATGCCTTCATCCATCCAGGCATGGTCGCGCTCGTTTGTGGCCTGGATACCGTAAAACCAGTTGTGCCCGGCCTCATGCACTATTACCGTTTGCAGCTCGCTGGATGCAGCGCGGTCAATGATCGTTACCGTAGGATACTCCATGCCACCGCCTGCATGCATATCGCCTTCTACCGCTTTTATGGTCTTGTAAGGATATGGGCCTACCCATTTGCCATAGTGCTGTACTGTGGCTTTCAGGTAGTCCGTACCCTTAAGCCATTTTTTCTTATCCACCGGCAAAAAAGCAGCATAGGCCACTACTACGTTACCTGTCTCCGGTACGGTAGTGGTATCTTTCCGCACGATCCAGCGCTTGTCGGCAAACCATGCAAAGTCATGTACATTGTCTTCATGGTAGTGCAGTGTCTTCATTTGTTCATCGCTGGCAGGCCAGCCCTTCCTGTATAAAGTATCGCTGGGCAATGGCAGTTGCGCCAGGCTGTCGAGCCACTTTATTTCAGCATTATCGCTGCAGTTGCCTGTTGCCATCACTATATAATTCTTTGGCAGCGTAATGCTTACCTCGTAGCTGCCGATCTCGCTGTAAAATTCTCCCTGGTCCAGGTAAGGTATGGGGTGCCAGCCTTTACGGTCATATACTGCCGGTTTAGGGAACCATTGAGATATGAAATAGGCCTGTTTGGTATGCCCCAGCCGCGAAAATATCCTGGGTATCTTCACCCCGAAAGGGGTGGAAATGTGCATGTGCCCGCCCGGTGGCAGGGCATGGGGAAGGTCTATACGGGCCACATCGGGCATCATCTCTGTATTATGATATTCTGCTTTTTCCCCGTCTATTAAAAAGGAGAGACTGTCTATATATCCCCTGTCCTTCGATTTGGCATAATAAAAGGCTTTCTCCCCGTTTTGTGTTTGCTGCTCGGCAAATGGAGTATGGTCGTGTTCATAGGCATTGGGCCAGAGGTGCATGTAAATATATCTCAGGGTATCAGGTGAGTTATTGGTATAGTCCAGTTCTTCATAACCAAGCAGTACATGCCGCTTGTCATCAAGGGTTACCTGAAGTTTGGTATCTACTTTTTGTTGCCAATAAGGTGTGGCCGATAAACTGCAGGATATAAATATTAATAGCGCTAATATTATTGGGCTTTTCATCATGCTAATGTAAGTAAAAGGCTTAAACGCCATTCGGCTAAATATTTATCTATGTTTATTTAATTTTTCATCGTAGCTTGTGGACTGTTAATAACGGTACCCTTTTAAAAAATATTTTATGAACCTGTTTGTAGGTAATTTAAGCCCTGAAACAAGCGAAAGCAGCCTGAGAACATTATTTGCACAGTTTGGAGAAATAGTGTCTGTAAAAATAATCATTGATGCAGCTACCGGCCTGCCTAAAGGTTTTGGTTTTGTGGAGATGGCTGATAAATTCCATTCTTACGATGCCGTTGACAACCTGGATATGACCTATTTCGAAGGTAGTGTCATTTCTGTTAAAGAAGCGAAGCAGAACAAGTCTGGTGGCGGTGGTGGTGGTCGTTTTGGCCGTGGTGGTGGTGGCAATCGCGGCGGCGGTGGTGGAAGCCGTTTCAGCGGTGGTGGCAACAGGCCCAATAGCGGCGGTTTCAACAGGCGCTTCAATTCATAAATTTTACCATTTCCAATCTGTTTCTTTTTTAAGATACTCCTGTATAGGGACGTATTATTGTATCCCATTGCTCCGCTGATTGCGCTTATCATCTTATAGATATTGCAAACCATGCAAGCTTATTTTTTGTGCTAACTGGTTGATAATTATCGCTATTGTAGCAAATTTTCATAAAAAATTCATTTGCATTTGACAAGGATTGTTGTACCTTGTATTAGCAATTTAAATTTATTGTTATGAAAATAATATTACCCCTGTTTATTATGGCGGTATCTGCCATGGCAGTGCATGCGCAAAATAAATTGGAGCGCGTAACTGTACCGGGCATTGAAAATGCTGCAACAAAGTCCCCTCTTATGACCGCCAAATTTCTTGGCTTCAGTAATCCACCCTCCCTCGATAAGAGCTGGCAGCCTTTCCTTTACCACGAGGTATCCCGCAATGAGAGCGAGGATAATGAAATGCTGGAGAAAATAAAGGAGGTCAAGAACAGGCTGAAACAAAGCAGTGAAGGCACAGCAGAAGCTAAATCAACAGCAGCCGACCCTGTGATCAGCAATAATTTTGCTGGTGTGGATAATGGTGGTACCAGTTCTCCGCTCGATAATACAGTGGCTATATCAAATAACGGTATTATCGTGGCCTTCGTCAATTCAAAGGTGGGCTATTACGATGTGAATGGCTCTTTACTGTATTCACAGTCGATGTACAACCTGATCAATAATTTGTCCCTCGTCAATAATATTTGTGATCCCAAGGTCATTTACGACAATGTGGCCGACAGGTTTATTACATATGCACAGACCTGCGATGCCACTTCTGTTAACTCAGCAGTTATACTCGGTTTTTCCAAAACGAATAATCCACAGGATGGCTGGTATTTTTATGCATTCACAGGCAACCCTCTTTCAGATGGTTCATGGTTCGATTATCCAAAACTGGGTATCTCCAACGATGAACTGTTCGTTACAGGGAACCTCTTCAACGAGTTCAGCGGGCAATTCAACCAGGCCGTGATATACCAGGTGCCTAAAGCACCTTGCTACGCGGGCGCTAATGTAAACTGGAATTATTGGTACAATATAAATGGCAACCCCTTCACTATATTACCACTTTCCTGGGGCCAGCAGGGCAGTTATGGACCCGGGCTGAACCTTGTTTCTACTGCAGGAGCAACGAATGGCAGCACCAATATAAATTTATACCAGGTCACCAATAACATTGCTTCGGGTACTGCACAGCTCAACTTATATAATGTAAATACGACAAATTACAGTACGGCAGGCGATGCACAGCAACAGGGTTCAGCGTCGATGCTGGATGCTGGCGATTGCCGCTCACTCGATGGCTTTTACCTGAATGGTATCATCCATTTTGTTTTCCATAGCGATATTGGTAGTGGGTGGAATGGTATCAATTACAATAGGCTAACTGTGAGCAACGCTACTAACGTATCCAGCACATTTGGGCTTGCTGGTTCTTAT
The DNA here is from genome assembly GCA_001897835.1 of Bacteroidetes bacterium 46-16. Classification (GTDB taxonomy): domain Bacteria; phylum Bacteroidota; class Bacteroidia; order Chitinophagales; family Chitinophagaceae; genus MKUN01. The sequence goes on along the minus strand of MKUN01000006.1, from coordinate 48,758 downwards.
GATTATTGTTACCCTGCTGTGGCATCTATCGGCGCCAATACTTCTGATAAGTCTGTTATCATAGCATTCGAGCGTAGCAGCGCTGCAATATATCCCGAAACCCGTGTGGTGGCTTGCGATGATGCTGGAAATTGGTCAAACTCTACCCTTGTGAAGGCTGGGCAAAGTTATATACATCATACCTGGAATAGCAATCCCTCAGAGCGTTGGGGCGATTACACCGGTATTTGCAGGAAGTACAATGATAACCCCTCAAGTGTATGGATGGCAGGCATGTACGGTAACAATTCACATTATTGGTCGCAGTGGATAGCAAAGATTGGCTTTACCACGGGCATTGATAATATACAAAAAGATGAGTATAAAGCCAAAGTTTATCCCAATCCTGTTGTTGATAATTACAGGGTAGAGTTCGAACTGGATGCTAACATGCATATAAATATAAACATTACCGACATTCAGGGTAAGGTAGTAAAAGACTTGTTCGATGGTAATGCTACTTCAGGGAAGAATCTATTTACATTTAATAAAGCCAATTTAAGTGCAGGTACTTACTTCCTGAATATTTTTAACAAAACAAGCATGATTAAACATGAGCAGATGGTCATCAGTAATAGGTAAGCACGCACTTACAGTCTTATTTTCACTCCTTATTTGCTCGGGATGTCAACCCGTTGGTGAGCGCGAGCAGAAACAGGAAGCTGTAACTTCGCAGGATACAGCCACGGGGGCTGTACCCGAAGCGGTCACGGAGAAGATCCCGGATAGCCCTGTAACTAACCATATAAGGCAGCAGCCCGCTGAAACTACTGCACCTCCCAAAGGGCATGAAATAAAACATGGTTCAGATAATGATAAGCTATTAGATAGTATTAAGGCCGCTAAGAATAAACAGAAAGGCCTATAATAAAAAATGCCCCGCAATTTGCGGGGCATTTTTTATTATACTGTGGTTATCCTATTAATTCGTTATGCCGCAGGTAGTGCCTTCTACGGCTTCTTCGTAGTTAGCACACCAGTTCTTGGCGTCTTTTTTACTGCGGTATATACCTGACAGGTGCACCGTTGCATGATTGTCATAAGTGCAGGTACATTCATATTGCCTTTTAGCGCAGGAGCTTAAAACAGTGGCACATATAAAGCTTGCAACACAGGCTATTACTATCTTCTTCATAAGCGTGGTATTTTTATTATTACAGGTTTCCAATTTATATAATAAATACCAAAACCCAAAGCTTTTGACTTACAAATGCTTTGTATATCCCGATTGTCATCCGGCCACTGGTATAGCATGCAGGGCTATCCGGTTACCCTCGGTATCCAGTATCACGGCCATATACCCATGCTCAGGGCTTATTTCGGTTTTGGGCACTAGTATATTGCCCCCTGCAGCTTCTACTTTATCAAGTATATTTTGCACATCCGGGTTGGCATTCAGGTATATCAGTGGGCCATCGGTTGCAGACGGTTTATGGAAGCCCCCGCTGTCGCATACTGCACCGCCCACGCCCATCTGGTCCTCGAGCGGGAACAGGCGCATTTTAATGTTGGGGAAATCCATCGCGATCATGCTGATGTCAAATATGGCTTCATAAAACTTTTGTGCCCTGGCAAGGTCTGTAGCCGGTATCTCGAACCAGCTTACTGCATTTTTAAATATCATACATAACTATTTTGCTTAAAGCAATGTACAAAATGTATAGAGATGTTTTTTGAACACAATTAGGTTTTAATGATTTTTAAGTATTCTTCATTTTTTGCTGGTTAGCCGTATTGCATTAACTTGAATAAAAATACTGGCTATGAAAAAACATGTTTCTTTGATATTATTAGCTGCTGTTTTGTTAACCACCATCCTTTTCTCACTCGATAAAGGCCCCTTCCTGTTTACATTGCCTTCCATCACCGGCTATTTTGTTGTAGGCTCGCTTTATACTGCAGGTATCTTCCTTTCGCTTTTCGCAGTTGCAACATCACTGCGCTGGCTAAAAAAAGTACTGCTGGCTTAGGGCGGTATCCGTGCTGCCACTTACTGTAAAATACCCCCTTATGTGTATGCTCCTGCTTTTTGTGCTGCTGTACTTTTATGCACACAAAAAAGGATACAATGAAACACATCTTCACCATTATTATCACCAGCCTGGCATTAAATACAGTTCGTGCCCAGCCGGTTATTAGCAGCGGCTTCGTAACGGGTATGGCTGCTATCAACGGCACTACTTATACCCATACAGGCAATATCGGTTTAGGCAATTACCAGTTTGTTTGTGCATCAAAGAACGAGCCCCGTTTCTTTGCTTCCTCATTTACTACGCAACAGCTCTATTTTATCGATGTGGCCACCAGCGCTATCATCGATTCTATGGCCGTGAACTTATATGACATCACAGCCATGAACGAGAACAGTACCCTTTTTGCTGTTGGCGATAACGATGAAATGTATCGTATAAATACAGCAACAAAGGCCATCGTCGATTCAGCAAATTTCCCTTCTATACATATGCTAAGCGAGCGCCCGGGTGAAAAAGAGATCTGGGGCCTTGCAGATGGTAAGATATATATTATAGACTATACATCTGGCCTTTCCGGTACTCCGTTGAATATGCCGGTATCATCTTTCGATGGCTTGGGCGCACGCTTTACCACCGGTGGCAGCCTTGCCTATCTCTCCTCTTCTGTTACCAATAAGCTATATAAAGTAGACGCTGCAACAAAAACGGTGATCGACTCATCTGCAGCAATGCCGGTTACACCTTATACTGCTGAAGTGTCGCACGATAGCAGCAAAGTATTTGTGTCATCGCCCAATGCTTTTGTTATATATATATTCAACGCCGCAACAATGGCACTTACCGATTCTATCAACACCGGCACACGGGAGCCTTTTGAATTATATCGCCATCCCTCGCGCCAGGAACTTTGGGTCGTGAACCATTTTAAAGATTCTCTTACAGTTTATGATGAGAACACGGGTGCGCTTATCACGGCCTTCGATATATCATCCAGCCCCCATTTTCTTGCCTTTGCTTCTGGCGCCACATCTGTGAGGAACATGGTTCCCGGGGCAGAACAAATATTGGTATTCCCCAACCCGGCTTCTGAAACATTGAATATCGTTATGGCTGATGATAAAGCCCGCAGCCTGCTCCTGTACGACACTTATGGCCGTTGCATCCGCCGTGTCGATATAAATACGCGGCAGGCCACATTTGATATATCAGGCTTGGCTAAAGGCACTTATTTCATGGCCATATTACAGGATCATCGTACCATTAAAACATTGACCTGGACAAAAGAATAAATGATTTGTGAGCATGTTTACTATCCGGGGGCTTCACAGCTCCCGGATAGTTTTTTATGCCATTCCATATCATCCTGTGGCACAGGCTTCAGTGGACAAGGTATGTTTATTGCGCACCGTTTCGCCTATAGGGGTTGGGTTGCCATCATCATCTATCCGTACAAAGGTTATTGAGGTAACGCATACCACCGTATCCTCGCCGCTATACAGGTTGTACTTGCGTACTTCTATATTCAGCGTTATGGATGTCTTACCCATGTGGGTCACATCGCCATATATACGTATGTGGTTGCCGCTTTTTATCGGTTTTTTGAATATCAGTTCTCCCACGCGCAGGGTCACCATATTGGGGGTGCAACAATACTCTGTGGCAAATGCAGCGGCTGCCTCATCTATCCATGCCATCAGTATGCCGCCAAACATATTGCCGTGTATGCCTATGTCCTTGCCCATGCATATTTTTTTGTTGATCAGTTTCATGACTTTGTCTTTTACTTTTTTTGATAAATGATGCTAAATGAAAAGAGGCCCTCCGCTTGTGCCGAAGGACCTCTTACTATGTTCTTTTGTATTTATATCAGGATAGTAATACCGTACACTTCGCAGCATGCGCAGCATGTTTCCAGCATCGTGTATATTTTATCGGCATTATCATGTTGCAATGATAAGAACTATTTTATTGCGTTCATCTGCTACTGTATTAATTTATTTTGATGCTATCTGTTGTGCTTGCATGGTTGTAAAATCTATTTGTTATTTTTTTAGTGCTTAAAGCCTTTTTTACCGTCTATGTTAATACAAACGCCCACAAGGCGCTTGCACTTACTTATTGTTACACCAAAAAAACACATTAACATGAAAAAGACACTACTTCACTTGTCCCTCTTGCTTTTTTGCTCTTTATCGACGGTTTCTGTCATCAATGCCCAAACCACCTTGCCCTATTATTCGGGCTTCGATAATGCCCCTGAGCAGGCTGGCTGGCAGCAATTCACCAAAGGTGCTACAGGCTACTTTCCCTGGAATATAGGGGCTGGTGGGTATTCTGCACCCAATGCGCTGTCGCACGATTACCCGGTTGGTAATCCCGGTACGGATACTGTTACGGACTGGTATGTATCGCCGCCTTTTCATTTTTATGGCGGTGGCCATCTCGATTCGCTGAAAATAAACCTATATTCCATTACCGATACCTTTACGGCACAAGATCATTTTGGCATCTACTACCTTACCGGATCGCCAGATCCTGCGCTGGCCGATACTGTTGTCTTACTTGCCGATCTTACTGCATGGGCATCCAGCAGTAATAACTGGCGCGATACAGGGGGCTTTGCCATACCACCATACAACGGCAGCACGTATATAGCCTTTAAATACATCGCTACCAACGATTGGTTCGTACCTAACGTCGATAACATCAACATGACCGGTGATACGGTCAATTCGGTGAATGGTCCTGCTGCTTACACTAATAACATTAAGCTCTTCCCCAACCCGTCATCAGGCACCCTGAACCTGCAAATGCCCGATAATAAACCCAGCGTAATAACCTTGTCCGATGCATATGGCCGCAGCATCCGCAGGCAGGAAGTGCAAGCACTAAATACCTCGTTGGATGTTTCCGACCTTGCGAATGGTACTTATTTTATCTCGATAATGCAGGGTGGAAGAAACATTCGGACGCTTAATTGGGCGAAACAGTAATATATTTTATATGGTTTGCATAAGGGAGCAAAAATGCTCCCTTATTAAGTTATTCCGGTGTATTTAAAATATATCCGGCGAGTCCTTTCATTTCTTTGTCGATGGTAAGACGCATTTTCAGATCCGGTTGTTCCAGTGGTCTGTTGTTTTCATCAAAATATTTTTCAGAGGTCTTTTGTCCATCACTATCATATGTTTGTGATATCATCTTTTTACTATTGGGATAGTAGATGTCCATATCCCCCGTAAGGATATCGTTTTTAAAATTTGCTTGTATCAGTATTTGATTACTTTGGGGATAATACCCTGCCCATAGCCCGTCCTTTTTGTCGTGGTTGTAATTCCCTTTAAGTATGGGGCGTTTATTGGCGTCATATACAATTAACGATCCATTAGCCTGTCCGTTAGTAAAGTGTACAATGACAGATCGAATGGGTTCAACTGTTTGTTGAAATATCCACTCACCATCTGCTGAGTCGTTCAAATAGTTGCCAGATTCTATCAGGTTTCCGCTCACAGAATCATAATATCTGGCAGGGCCGTTTTTTATACCCCCCTTATAATATTCAGTACTTTTCATTTGCCCATTATAATAATAGAATTCCCATTTGCCTTCCCTCACATTTGCTTTGTAATCACCTTTGCTTTTTATAATTCCGGGTTCATGGTAATAAACAAAATGTCCCTCCATGCTATCATTTCGATAACGCTCAAGACAGGACAGGCTATCCGAATTTTTAAAATAATACTTGAATAGCCCTTCTCTCTTATTATTAACAAAATATCCCTCTACAGCTTTTTTACCTGTACGGGTATAATATTGTATAAAAGACCCGGAAAGTAATCCTCTCTCGAAATACTTTATGGAACTCAATCTGCCATATTCGTCATAAAATTTCCACTCCCCGTTCTTTTCGCCATACATTAGAATTCCTTCAGTTTTTATGATCCCTGGTTCATAGTAGTTGGCACAATAGCCATTCAATTCCATTAAGTTGGTTTTGTCTGTGAAATAAGTTAGTTCCCGGTTGGGTTGCCCTGTTACTGAATCATAATAAATTGCCGGCCCTTCAGGTTCATTATAGTCCCATGTTTCCACTGATTTAAGTTTGCCGTTTCCATAGTATTTTTTTTGTGTGCCACTTTGCCATCCTTTTTCATAATGCAATTCACTTTTTTTATGCCCATCTTTATCAAACGTAGTCATTATACCATCCAGTTTACCATTTGTATAGTTCGCCTCGCTCTGTATTTTATCTGTCCCAGGATAAAACTCTTTCCAGGTACCCATCCTGAGACTGTCTTTAAAATTCCCAGTCTTCTCTAAATGATTTTGGTTGTATAATGAATATGCTCCATCTAATTTGCCATCCTTCATCACCGCGCTATATTTCAATTTCCCCGTATTTATATCAAAAACTTTAACCGTATCACATAGTACTCCCTGTTTATAATAATACTCCTGCCATAAGCAATTTGCATATGAACGGCTTGAAAACCATACTTTATATTTGCGACAGCGGCCATCTAGTGTATCGTGCAAAAAAGTTTCAGTTTTGGTAACAAAAGCATACTTATCATAGTAGGTCCATTCCCCTTCCCGTCCTGTATGTTCATTGCATTTACCTTCAGCCATGAGTTCGCCGCTTTCATAAAAATATTTGGCAGAACCTATTGCTTCTCCATCTCCAAAAAAAAACTTCTTTGCCAGTTTGCCAGAGGGCACATAGTAAGTTTTCCATTTTCCCGTTTGTTTATTTGCAGTATAGTAGCCTTCTAACATTACTTTATGGGTCAGTGAGTCGTAATAGACTGCTTTCCCATCTAATTGACCGTCGTTAAATTCATATTCGGCTTTCAGGTATTCGCTATTTACAAAATAATCCTTCCATCTTCCTGTCTTTTTTCCCAGGGATAGTTCCCCTTCAGCCGTTTTGGTATTGGAGTAGTTGTCGTAATAAACGAAAATACCATTATGTGCAGGATTGCCTATACTATCTTCATTGGCTGGTACGAACTGGCTGTAATGCCCTCGCATTTGAATCTGGCCGTCCAGGTAATGGTCTTCTACAACATATTGCCTATCCCCTAATTTGGTTCTTAGCCGGTAATAGTTCGCATTGACTTTGTCCGTTTCTTTCCATTCACTATTGAGGAAGGTTGTATCTGTCTGTGCGTGACAAAAAATAGGGGTTATATAATAGAATATGCATAATATCCTGATAGAGTATTTCATAATAAATCTAAATGCGATGCAAATATCATTTTTTTATAGTTAAAACCATATAAGAGTAGTAGTATGGTATCAATTATCCTTTGGGTCTAGAGTTCCCCCGCTTTTATTATTTCGCTTATTGCCTCATAAAGCCTGTCCAGGTCATCCTGTGTATTGAAGGCATTGATGGAGTAGCGCAGGAAGATTTGCTCATCCTGCCGCATTACCGGCACCTCTATTTTATAATGTTCGAAAAGATGTCTTTGTAACTGTTCCGGTGCTGCTGTCTTTATCGGTATGCTGCACATCTGCCCGAGGAAATCATCAGTAACTGGGCATAAAGGTTTAGAACCGAGCAGTTCGCAGAAGCGCGCCACATTATCTTGCACCATCTTCCTGCAGTTTGCAGCCACTGTCCACCAGTCATGTTCTTTCATGAAGTCGATAGCTTTAGGCACGGTAAGGAATGCTGAAAAATCCCTTGTGCCCTGCATCTGGTGATAGTCGAGGAATTGCGAATGCGATGGCATCGCTGCTTCATAGCCCCAGCTCACCACCAGGGGATCAAATAAAGGCTGGTATTCTTTTTTTACATACAGGAAGGAGCAGCCCTTGGGCGTCATCATCCACTTATGGCAGGCGCCCGTGTATATATCGGCTTCCAATTCAGCAAGGTCCAGGGCTATATGGCCGGGCACATGCGCCCCGTCCACTATGGTCAGCAGGCCGCGCTCTTTGGCCATTGCGCATATCTCTTTCACCGGTAGTATCAATGCCGTGGCACTCGTGATCTGCGATATGAAAATGGCTTTCGTCCGCTCATTATAGCCCTTCCAGAACTGCTTGATGATATCTTCTTTCGATTGCACAGGTAACCTTATGGGCTGGCGCACATACTTCGCCCGGGCCTTCCTGCAATAATAGTTCCAGGTACGGTCCATTGCGCCGTATTCTATATCAGTGCTCAGTATTTCATCTCCTGCTTTTAGCTCCAGGCTTTTGGCGATGATATTGATGGCATACGATGGATTGCTGGTGTACACCAGGTCGTCCGCATCGCAATGGATATAAGCCGCCAGAGCCTTGCGCGACGTTTCCAGGTTGGCACTGCTGTTCATGGCTATGAACTGCACAGGCTCCCGCTCCAGCAGCAGTTGCCACTTTTGATAATCCCCGAATATTGGTTTTGGGCATGCCCCGAATGAACCAAAGTTGAGATACGCGATCCCGGGGTCCAGTAAGAACTGCGATTTAAGTTGTGCGCGGTCGGTCATACTTGTTCTGTTATAGCTTTGTTCCTGTTTACGGCAAATCTAATTAAATAATACAGCGGGATCCCGCCGATGAAGAGTATAAATCCCGTAAATGCTGCCATCGGGTTGGCATAGAACACACTGATGTTTACACCCAGGTACACCAGTATGAAGAAGGTGGGCAGGATGGGGTAGCCCCTGATCTTGTAGATGTCTTTGGGCTCACCCTCTTTTTTGGCACGCTGCCGCAATATGAAGATCGATGCTGCAGCTGCCATAAAACCGATACTGTCGAAGAACATTACCTGCTCCAGTATCTTTTGAAAGGAGTTCAGAAAAAATAAGGTGACCAGTATAAAAGCACAGAACACGCTTAGTGCAAACTCCTGCACCTGCGTCTTGCTGTTAATGCGCTTGAAGATAGGGGGCAATACCTTATCCTCGGCCATGGCAAAATATACGCGCGGGTTGCTCATCAGGCCCACGTTAACATAGGCCATTACACTCAGGAACATGGTTACTGCCACCAGTTTATAAGCCACAGGCCCCAGCATCACACCCGATACATCGGCTGCGATTGTGGTAGAGCCTGCCAGCCCCTTAAGTCCCAGCACCTTGTAAAAAGAATAGTTCACGCTCAGGTACACCGTTAGTATGATGGCTATGCCGTAAAATATAGCCCTTGGCATGGTGCGCCGTGCATCGGCCACATCCTTGCCGAAGTTCATGGTCTGCTGGTATCCGCCATAAGTGAAGAATACAGGTATGAAGCAGAGCAGGAAGGCCCTGAACATATTGCCTGTAACAGGTGAAGGCACAGCCCCAACTGGCGCAGTGGCATCGCCATTCACAAAGAATACCGCCGCGATCAGCAGGGCCAGCATGCCCAGCTTTATCACCATCAGCCCGTTCAGCAGCCTGGCGCTGGTTTTGTAGCCCCGCATATTCATCAGGTATAGTACCAGTAGCGATGCTACCGTTATCATCATTACCGCCTGCTCATGTGCCACCTTTGGCAGCAGTACCGGGGCTATATATTCTGCCCCCATGATAGCCACTGCGGCCATCGCTCCCGCATTGCTCAGTATCACTACCCAGTTCACCATAAAGGCAAAGCAGGGATGATAGCAGTGCGAGAGTATCTTGTAAAAACCACCTGCCGCAGGGTAGCGTGAGCCGATCTCGGCAAAGGTGATGCCTCCTATGAAACTCACCACAGCCCCAGTTATCCATGCCAGGAAGAAGATCGCGGGCGTGCCGGCCATCTGTGCTACCGCAGCCGGTGTACGGAAAATACCCATGCCGATCACCAGCCCCGCCACTACCATTGTCATGTCGAAGAGCCGGAGCTGCGGTTTTATTTTGTTTTGAGTTTCGGCTGGCATGTACCGTAAAATAGGCAAATGTTATTATTGCTGCAAACAAAAGCGGGCACCGCTTTTCAGCAATGCCCGCTTGTTAATGGTTATTGTTTATTGCAGTTTCGTCACTTTCATGGTTTGTTTCAGCTTGCCGTTTATGTTCACATGTACCAGGTAGGTACCATTGCTCAGGCCCTTGCTCAGTTGGGCCAGGTAGGTATTGGCATGGTTGGCCGCACCCTTGTATTGGCCCACGCTTACACCCAGCAGGTCGCTCACAGTTACCGTCAGTTCGTCTTGCTGGTAATCTGCCGGTATGCTCAGGTTAAATGATGATGTATATGGGTTCGGGTACACGGCTACTTTGCTGTGTGCGTCCAGGAAGGCCGCCCGTTTTGCTTCATCATTGCAGGTCACTTCACTATGTTCCTGTCCCGCCTGCTTGAAAGAGTTCACGCAGAAGGGAGGATACTTGTTCTCAAGCTGGAAATTACCGAAGGGGTCCATTTCCGGGAACACGGTGTACATGTATTGCAACTGGTCATCTTGCTTGCTGATCGATAGTACCGGGGTGGGCGAGGCCCATGTTGGGTTATTGGCAACAGTAAGGTAGTCGGGGGCCGATACCAGTGCTGTGCCGTTCTCGTTCATGTTAAGCCCTATATAACCTGCGGTCGATCCGGTCATCGGGTCTATGGCATTCGTGTACCAGGCTACCACTATGCCCGTATTCATGCAGTTCATACGATTGTAATAGCAGAAGGGGTTGATGTTCTGGTTGCCGTTTGTGGTCATACCGCCCCACACACTGCCATTGTTTACGATCACTGTCGATGCAAAGGGACTTGTGTTCAGGTCCATCAGGCGCACGGAGATATTATTATTGTCCGTAGTGTAGGTATAGGCCCAGTTATCTACATTGTAGTGGCCGGGGCCGTCTATATTGATGTATGGGCATACCCGGATGGGTTTTGGTGCTTTGGGGTCGTCCTGCTGTACGCCATTACAAACACCTACCGGGTTTATATCATTCACAGTAGGGGTGATGGTGGTACCCAGTGTGCCCAATGCCGTCCAGAAGTCAAACATAGATTCTGTGATGTTACCTGTGGTCGGGTTGTAGTAGGCGGTTTGCAGCATAAGACCTGTGCTGGTATGCACAAAAGCAAGGTCCACACCTGTTTCGCCCGCAGTGCCGGTCAGCGTCAGTATATTGCTGAAGGTGATGGGTGCGTTATTGAGACCCACAACTGTATTGATACCACCAACATCTTCCCAGGCCACAGCCATGGCATAAGGCGGCACATGGCAGTCCATGCTGATGCGGGTATAGTTGGGCATGGTCGAGAGTACGTTCGTGTACGATAATACAGGTGTACCTGTCGACATGCTGTACACGTCCAGCATATGTCCTGTACCGTTAAGGTAGTAGGCCACGAGCATCTCGGGGTCACCCGGCACATCCAGCCAGCCTACTTCCAGGTCCCGCACATTGCTGTAGGGAATAGTGCCCTGCGCAAGCACAGCCGTAGGATTACCCATTTGCAGGTAACGCCACGATACACCTTCCGGCTGCAGCGGGTTTGCGTCATCCCATCCTGCCAGTACCAGGTCTATGGGGCCGTAGCCAGGTATCGTAGCTCCAGAGAAAGAATAAGCGGAGGTGTGGCCGGTGAGGCCTATTGAGGGTGTTGCAGGATAAGTATCCTCAAATGCAGTAGGCGGGTTGAACTGCGCGGATACCTTGGTTGAAAACAGGCAGGTGAGCGATAATACGCAAACACCTGTGCGAAGCAAAAGCTTCCTTAGGAACTGTTTTTTCATAGCTTATGTATTTTATGGTGAACAATACATCAAACCTACGCTTGTCGCTGATCGCTGTCAAGAGTGAAAACACCTATTGGGTTGCACCAAAAGTGAAGAAAACGTTAAATGATTAACAGGCTATTTACTAGGATGATGCAGCCAGGGGCATGAGGTGTATTACTGCCGCTTTAGCACATACAGGTTGCCGTTTATCAGTGCCACTACCGTGTCGATAGTTGGTGGCTGATTATTTCCTATGGTCGGGTGCACATTAGTATTTACCACGAAAAAATGAAGGTAGTTTTCATTCGGGAGCAGCGAAAACAGGGGGTAGCCTACAATATCCCCGAAACTGAAAGCTGTGTTCACGGTATCCGTACCGGCCAGGTAAGAGTAGCTGCCTGTAGTGTTTTTGCTGATGCTGATCGTTGCATACTGTTCTGCATCACTCAGGCTCCACCATATGCTGTGCCCGTCGTCCAGGTCCAGCGCATCTATGGCCTTCCATTGGCTGCTGCTACCTGTGCTGTTGAGCAGCGATATGCGGGCATTGGTTGGGTTGATGCTTACGTTCACGATGCTGTACATGTCCTCGCCGCTGTAGGCAAATTTCCGGGGCGTCTCGTTTTCACGCCCTATAATAGCTGTATCGCCATTCACCCAGTTGGTATATAGGTAGTCATTGCTGTAGGCATCTACATAATAGGTGCCCCCCTTGTTTAGCTTCGAAGCCGGAAAAGTAAATACATCATTAGCAGGGGCCATTCCGCTGGCTATGGCATTCGTACTGTTCACATAGTCGCTTTCCGATGCATACACCGCTACAGCCAGATCTTTGCTGTTGCTGCGGTTATCAATGGTGAATTTCTTGCCGCTATCCTTTTTACATGAGAAAAGGGATACGAGGAGAAAAAGAATAAAAAGAATAAAAAGATATTGTGCTCGTTTCATTGAGGAATGTATCAGGTTAGTTATTTTCAGCTGGCTTTATGATTTAATTCATAAGGTAGCAAGATACCTCCTGTTCTTGCGTTTCACAAGCTCTTTAATATTTGCGTTGTATCTCCTTTACCTGTTCTAATGCTTGCAGGTAGTTTTTCGACTTAAGTTGCTTTTGAGGGGCTCCGCTCTCGTCATAGTACTCACCTGAGCTTTTGATGCCGGCGCTGTACTGCTCGCTGGCCATGGTTTTGCCATCTTTATAGAATATTTGTAACGCGCCATCAGTCACGTTGTTAGCATAGTTTATTGATATCCACGGTGTTTTGCTGTCGCTGTAATAGCAAAGCCATTCGCCCGTTTTAGCATCATTTGCATAGCTGCCCTTATATACTATTTTACCATCCCTGGCATATTCAGTCATTTCGCCATTTAAGAGACCATCTTTATAATTTATCGTTTTTGAGACCATTTCACTCGCGGGGAAATAATAGATCCACTCGCCTGCTTTCACATTGCCGAAATAATCGCCCGTATGATCTATTTGGCCTGTTGCAGAATCATAGTAGACAGCTCTACCTTCCAGTTGCTGGTAGGAATATATTTCAATTGACTGGAGTTTTCCGTCACCGTAATAAAACTTCCATTGGCCATGTAGCCGCCCTGCTACAAAATTACCCTCGCTTTTTTTATGGCCGGGAGAATAATAGTAAGCAGCACCACCATTCAGTATCCCTTCTTCGTAGTTTTCAATCGCCATCACACTATCTGTACCCGGAAAGTAGTATTTGAAATGGCCGTTTCTCTTGCTCTTTGTATACATACCTTCGTTCAGCTTTCTGCCATTTGTCGAGTCATAGGTCACTATCCAGCCGTTTGCACCTTCAATAGTATAATTTTCGCTTCCTTTCAGAGTGCCATTGGCATAATAGTATTTCCAGGTGCCTGCCTTTGCGCCATTTGCACAGACGCCCATGCTTTCAATATTGCCGTTCCTGTGATAATAAGCGCAATCCCCGTCCAAAGTATCTTCCTTATAGTTTTCTATTGCCGATACGGTGTCGCTATCTTCAAAATAGAATTTGAATGTCCCGTCTTTTTTATTATTTACATAATGGCCTTCACTGGATTTTTTTCCGGACAGGTAATAAAAGGTCACCGCTCCTCCCAATAAACCTTCTTTAAAGTTCTTGACCGATGTAAGTTGGCCAGTTGGTGAATAAAATTTCCATTCCCCGTTTTTTTCGCCCATTCTGAATGTGCCTTCCGACTTTATGATCCCGGGATTGTAATAGTCGGCATAGTAGCCGTTGAAATGGATGATGTCAGAGTTTTGGGTAAAGTAGGATAGCTCTTTTGTCTTTTTACCGGTTAATGGATCAAAATAAGTGGCTGGTCCTTCCAGTATGCCGTCATTGTATGTTTCCATTGCTTTCAGGCTGTCATTCCCGCTATACGACTTTAGGATACCGTTCAGCTTACCATCTTTATAATTGGCTTCAAACAGGGTATGTCCTTCTTCGTCATATTGCCAGGCTATGCCATTGCGTTTACCGTTCTCATAATTCGCAGTGATGAACACCTTGTCCGAATTAGTGTAGTATTTGTCCCATTTGCCTGTTTTGATACTGTCTTTATAGTATCCTTTTTCTTTTACATGATCGCCGTAGTAGCTGCAATAGGGGCCGGTCATTTTACCACTTTGATATGTAGATGTGCTCTGTAACTTACCGGTCCTTACATTATAGCTCTTCCATGTGCCCGAAGCAAGACCATTTTCGTAGTTTCCCGTAGTAACCAGTACGTTGTTTTGAGCATGTGTCACATTTGAAGAATAACCGGATACCACATATATCGGTGTGATAAGTAATTGGTACTTGTACATTGGCCCGTTAAGTACATCATTCTTGTATGTTTCCAGTTGTACCAGCCTTCCATCTTTAGCATAGTATTTCCATTCACCTGTTTTTTCATCATCCAGGTAGCTCCCTTCAGTTTGCACTATGCCATTCTCATAATATTCGGTAAACTTTGCCTGTGATGGGTCGTTGCCATAGTCAATAACACGGCTCAGCTTGTCACTTCGGGGGTCATATATTTTCCATTTGCCAGCTCTTTGCCCGTCTTTGCAATAGCCAATGATATAGGCTGCCCCTGTCGCCGAATCATAATAGGTCGATTTGCCATTCACAACACCTCGTTCGTATTCGTATTGTGCTTTCATCTGCTTGCTGTCCTTATAGTATTCCCTCCATTTCCCGTTCCTCCTGCCTCCCTCATATTCCCCTTCCATCGTCTTACTGCCCGACCCATCTTCGTAATAAGTAAAAAGCCCCGACTTATATGGATTGATCCCGGTGTCTATATCCACATCCAGCACTTTGGTATAATGGCCGCTCATCTGCAGGTGGCCATTCATGTAAAACTCTTCTACCTTGTAACTGTTTTCATTTATTCTGGTCACTACGCGGTAACAGGAGGCATGCTCCTTATCACATACCTTACGCTCATTGCTGATGTAAACAGTAGGCTCTTGTGCAAAGCATATTAATGGTAAAAAATATATTAAGATGAGGCTTAATAACCTGATAGTCCGATTCATATAGGAAATATGCGCCTCAAATATCAGGCATTTATTTAAATTTTGGAAGGAAGCCAGCCTTTCCCTTTTAAAATACATTACCTCATATCAACAATTTCAACCCTGTCTCAATTTATTCCCAAAATTTGGCCAGCCCTGCCTCAGCATCGTATCTTGCATGTGGCATTAATACTTCAAACTATGAACTATTATGATGATGCACAAACACGGGTTACCTGCTAACCCGGAAACTCCTTGTTCAAAAAAGCAGGTAATAATGGGAAATAATTATTCCGCATATGTGTCCCTCCAGGTGGGCATTCCAGGTTATTAGCTAGGTGAGGAACAGGAAATAATGAAAGGGAGGGGCAATGAGAAATAATGAAAAAACAATATTTCTGCTTCGGAAGTAAAACGGAACTGAACAGGAAGTGGATCGGAAGTGCTATCCAAATCAAGTATTTTGCATAGTGTAGTGAAATTCAGTGATTTTACGATTAAAATTATGGATAAACCGCTTATGAAACATGTTTTACCTTCAGCAGAAGCCGGCGGGAAATGCAAAAGATCATGAAAATTAAAAAAATCATGTAAATCTTGGTTCAGATATTTAATTCCCCTACCTTTGCACTCCAATTTCTCAAATTGCTCTTTTATTAGGTTGCATTGGGAGAGTTGAAGTGGGCAACCACAACAATCAATTCGTTAACACCAAAAAAGTTTAAATGGCTAAAGAAATCACTGGCTTCGTGAAGCTGCAGGTGAAAGGCGGTCAGGCTAATCCCGCCCCTCCAATTGGTCCCGCACTCGGTTCTAAGGGTGTGAACATCATGGAATTCTGCAAGCAGTTCAACGCACGCACACAAGACAAAATGGGCAAAGTGCTGCCCGTGCTCCTCACAGTTTATGCAGACAAGTCTTTCGACTTCGTTATCAAAACTCCTCCTGCCGCAGTGCAGCTGATGGAGGCATCCAAGATCCAGAAAGGCTCCAAAGAATCTAACCGCGTAAAAGTGGGTAAAGTTTCCTGGGCCCAGGTAGAAGAGATCGCCAAAGATAAAATGGCCGACCTTAACTGCTTTACAGTGGAAAGCGCCATGAGAATGGTTGCAGGTACTGCACGCAGCATGGGGCTGACCGTAGAAGGAACCGCTCCATGGGCTTAATTGATTCACCTGTATTAAAAAAACTGTAGTAATGGCAACACTCACTAAAAAAAGAAAAGCTGTAGAAGCTAAACTCGATAAAAACAAGCAATATAATCTTGCTGACGCTGCCAAAATGGTGAAGGATATCAACTGCACCAAATTCGATAGCTCGGTAGATATGCACATACGCCTTGGGGTTGACCCCAAGAAGGCCGACCAGGCCATCCGCGGCACCGTTACACTGCCGCACGGTACTGGTAAAACCAAGCGCGTGCTGGTACTCTGCACTCCTGATAAGGAAGCAGAAGCGAAAGCAGCCGGCGCCGACTATGTAGGCCTCGACGAATTTGTACAAAAGATAGAAGGCGGCTGGACCGATGTGGACGTTATCGTGGCCACACCGGCAGTAATGCCTAAGATCGGTCGCCTTGGTAAAGTATTAGGTCCACGCAACCTGATGCCCAACCCCAAAACAGGCACTGTTACCAACGACGTAGCCACTGCGGTTACCGACGTTAAGGGTGGTAAAATAGCTTTCAAGATAGACAAAGCCGGTATCATACATGCTTCCATCGGCCGTGTATCCTTCGAGCCTAATAAAATAGCGGAAAATGCACAGGAACTGATCAATACCCTGGTGCGCATGAAGCCTTCCACAGCTAAGGGAACTTACCTGAAAGGCATCAGCATGGCATCAACCATGAGCCCGGGACTGATCATTGATACCAAAAGTGTTTCGTAAAGACCTCCACATTGCCTCGTATGAGGGAAGCGGAGAAAAGGAAAAAATTTTTTAAAAGCTCTTTCGAAAAATGGCCATCCCTAGGGGAGTATGGCGAAAGAGGCAAAAAATTAAAATTATGACACCTGCTCAAAAATCTGAAGCAATAGAAATACTGAAGGAGAAATTCAACCAGTATAATAATTTTTACATCACCGATACCGAGTCGCTGAACGCGGAGCAGGTGAGCACCCTTCGCAGGCACTGCTTTGACAAGCAGGTAGAAATGAAGGTGGCCAAGAATACCCTCATCAAAAAGGCCCTCGAAAGCCTGGACACTGAGAAATACAATGGCGTTTTCGAATCGCTCAACAACGTTACTGCGCTTATGTTTTGCGACAGCCCCAAAGAGCCGGCACTCATTATTAGCAGCTTCCGCAAAAGCAATAATGGTGAAAGGCCCGTACTGAAGGCAGCATTCATCAACGGCGATATCTTTGTAGGCGACAACCAACTGACCGCGCTTACAAACATCAAGACGAAGAACGAGCTTATCGGCGAAGTTATCGGCTTGCTGCAATCACCTGCCAAGCGCGTACTGGCTGCATTACTGCACCACCACGAAAACGGTGGCAGCACTGCAGAAGAAGCTGCTCCTGAAGCACCACAGGCCCCGGAAACCCCGGCAGCCGATGATGCCGCTCCTGAAGCACCCGCAGCAGAATAATAAGGGCCGCAGCCCGCAGCAGCAGAACGTAGTACATAACTGCATACTGCTTCTGGAAACTGCAAATTGAATTCGGCTTCCAAGTCACAATATAAAAGAAACAACATTTTTAAAACGTTTAAAAACATTATAAAATGGCAGACGTTAAAGTATTAGCAGAACAACTGGTTGGCCTTACTGTGAAAGAAGTACAGGAACTGGCTGATGTATTAAAAGCAGATTATGGTATAGAGCCAGCCGCTGCAGCAGTAGTAGTAAGTGCAGGTGACGGTGGTGGCGCAGCAGCAGCAGCAGAAAAAACATCTTTCGATGTAGTATTGAAAGCTGCAGGCGCTTCTAAACTGAACGTTGTGAAAATCGTGAAAGAACTTACCGGTCTTGGCCTGAAAGAAGCTAAAGAACTGGTAGACGGCGCACCTAAGAACGTGAAAGAAGGCGTGAGCAAAGCTGAAGCTGAAGAGCTGAAAGCTAAACTTACTGAAGCCGGTGCTGAAGTAGAAATAGCATAAGCGTACGCGATACTGTAAATAAAAAGGATGTCCTCCATGGCTGAGCCGTGGAGGACATCTATGTTAAAGCCCTTGTGGTAAAATATACCATTACCCGGCAGGCGGTTCGTTTTTAGGCTTGGCAACCTTTCGCTTGGCATCCCTCAGGGCCTTGTCTATCAGCCATTCTATCTGGCCGTTCACACTCCTGAACTCATCCGCCGACCATTTTTCAATGGCCTTATAAGTGGCCTCATCGATCCTTAATACAAAGCTTTTCTTACTCATCCTGTTACTATTCGTTTATTGATACAGCGATCCGGTATTGAGCACCGGCTGGGCGCCTTTTTCGCCGCAGAGCACTACCAGCAGGTTGCTCACCATTGTGGCTTTCTTTTCCTCATCGAGTTGCACTATTTCTTTCTCGCTTAGCATCTCAAGGGCCATCTCTACCATTCCCACGGCACCCTCCACTATTTTGTAGCGTGCAGCTACTATGGCTGTTGCCTGCTGGCGTTGCAGCATAGCACCGGCTATCTCCTGTGCATAGGCCAGGTGGCTGATGCGGGCCTCGCGGGCAATGATGCCGGCATTCATCAGGCGTTCATTGAGTTCCTTCTCCAGCAGTTCATTCACTTTCTCGCCGCCATCGCGCAGGGTGATGGTCGCGGTCTCGTCCTCTATATTATCATAGGCAAAGCCGGTGGCCAGGCTGCGCAGGGCTGCCTCGCTGGCCAGGCGCACATAGGCCATATAGTCGGCTACCTCGTAGGCGGCCTTATAGGTGTCCTGTATCTGCCATACTACCACGGCGGCTATCTCCACGGGGTTGCCCATCTTATCATTCACCTTAAGGGTAGGCACGGCAAGGTTCTGCACGCGTTGGGTGAGCTTGAATGTACTGTACAGCGGGTTGACAAAGAAAAGCCCGTTGGCCTTTACGGAGCCCACATACTTACCGAAGAAGTTGAGCACACGTGCATGGTTAGGCTGTATGATCATCAGCCCCTTCCAGATAAAGATACAGGCAATGAAGCAGATCACTGCCGGGATCGAAAGCATTGGCTCATTACCTGTATTGGCAAACAGGTAGACGGCAGCAGCCATCAATACGAGCGATAACAGAAGGGCTAAGTAGCCATTCATGGGTTTGATTACTTTTTCCATATACGTAGATTTGATATCATTTTGATATCAAAAGTATATTATGAAAATGAATCTGCCAAATTTTTAACAATTGGCGGTAGTAAAAACAGGAACGCCCGCTTAGCGGGCGTTCCTGTTTTTATATAAATGATATTTACCAGTTCACTTTTTCGCCTTCGGGGTCCTTCATGCGGTCTTTGAAGTTGCTGATGTATTCTTTAGCGTTCTTCCGGATCATCTTATAGATATGGCGTTGCGAGCCTTTGCATTGGGGGCAGTCCATCAGCATTTCAATGGTCCCGGTTGAGTCGCAGGCCTCGCGGCTCCTGTCGGCACGTATCCTTTTGATAGTACCGGAGTGTGCTGAGTAATGTTTGTAAGTGAAATTGGTAATATTCAGGGTCGCTTCATGATTCCGGCATATCACGATAAGCTGGCCCTCTATAGCCATATTACCGATACAGCTTTTCTTGCCCCCGTTGTAGGGCCATGATATTTTGGCTTTAACTACTTTACCGGCAGTATCGTCTATTATAGTGATCTCTGTAAGATTGTTCTTTTTGGCAAAAGAGCCGGCATAGAGCGATATCTCATCGCCACTGCGCTCCGGTACGTCTATGCTTTTGCTGAAGTTTAGCCTGCCGTCATCATCAAAAGGCATCCTGCGCGAACTGGCAGGCAGAGCCAGCAGGAGCAATAGCAGTATGGAAAGGGTGCATTTCATGCCGTGAATTTAAGGTAAATATAGAGCTTGTCCATAAATAAGCTTAGAAAACAGTTTTACTATTCTCTTTCTTCATCCTATTTTTGACCATTATGTTATTGAGCAATGTAGTAGGGCAGCAGGCAGTAAAGGATGGATTACTGAAGATGTGGTCGAATGGTCATTTTCCGCATGCACTGATGCTGGCCGGATCGGAGGGCACAGGCGGCCTGGCACTTGCTTTAGCACTGTCACAATACATACTTTGCGAGAATAAGCAGGCCGGGGATGCCTGCGGGCATTGCCCAAGCTGCAACAGGACAGCACGCCTGGAGCACGCCGATCTGCACATCACCTTCCCCTCGATACCGCCCAAGCCGGGTACCAAGGCTATGAGCCGCTATTACATGCAAGACTTCAGGGAGTTCGTGGTACAAACACCTTATGGAAGTACTTACGATTGGCTCCAGTTCATCAATGCAGAGAACAAGCAGGGCAATATAACTGCTGAAGAATGCCGGGAGATCATAGATACGCTTTATTTAAAGTCGTATGAAGGTGGTTATAAGATACAAGTCATCTGGCGCCCCGAGTATTTGGGTAAAGAAGGTAATATATTGCTGAAACTGATCGAAGAACCTCCGGCAGATACGATACTGATACTCGTGGCTGAAAACACCGAGGATATTTTGCCAACTATCCTGTCGCGTACGCAAATACTGCGACTGGCTCCTTTATCGGCTGCCGATATTGCACAGGCCCTGTCGGAGCGCCTGGCTACAGACCCCCGTAAGGCCTCCCAGGTGGCACATATGGCCAACGGGAGCTTTACAGAGGCGCTCAGGCTGGTACGCCATACCGATAACGACCTTTTCCCCGAAGTAAAACAGTGGTTCAACGTGGTTTTCACGAATAATGGCCCCGGTATCGCAAAATTCTCCGAAGAATGGTCGAAAGCAGGCAGGGAGCAGCAAAAGAACTTTTTGCACTATGTGATACAATTGCTGGAGCAGGCCATACGTGCAAGGTACATACAAGGGATGGCCCCTGCCTTGCCCCCTGAAGAGGCTGATTTTGTACTGAAGCTGGCGAAAATGAATTTGCCCTACGATGCTATAGAACGTATGGTGAAAAATATAACAGATACTATCTTTTATATAGAGCGCAATGCACACTCCAAAACGCAGTTGCACGCATTATCTATCCGGCTGACATACATTATACAGAACAAAGCCTTAACTTTGTAGATTATCAATTTATTTTTTAACCATAAGCAGGTAAACAACAGATGGGCTGTAAGTTTTACAAAAAGTAAAATTTGAAGCCTTTTGTATAAATATAGCATTGAGAATTTGTTTCCGGCTGCAACATAAATAGAACAAATGGGATGTGGCAACTGTGGGACAGGCGCTAACGGTAAACCGAATGGATGTAAAGGGAACGGAGGATGCAGTACAGGCGGTTGTAACCGTATGAACGTTTTTGACTGGCTTAGCGCTTTACCCCTGCACGATAGTGCAAAACCTTACCCGGTAATAGAAGTAACCTTCAACAAAGGAAGCAGGAAAGACTTCTTTCGCAATAATACCCACAATATCCTCGAAAAAGGGGAGTGGGTGGCTGTAGAAGGCATTGGTGGTTTCGATTTGGGCCAGGTGAGCCTCACTGGCGAACTGGTGAAGCTGCAAATGAAGAAATACAGCGCCGACGATCCCTCTACGCTCAAGCGTGTTACCCGTAAGGCTACCGATGAAGATCTGCAGGTGTATTATAAGCAGAAAGAACGCGAGCCGGAAATGCTCACGCGTTCCCGTGCCATAGCCCGTAACTTTAAGCTGGAAATGAAGCTTTGCGAAGTAGAGGTACAGGCCGATGGTAAAAAGGCCACCTTCTTCTATACAGCCGATTCACGTGTCGATTTCCGCGAACTGATAAAGGCTTATGCATCTGAGTTTAAAGTAAAAGTTGAGATGCGCCAGATAGGAGCCCGGCAGGAAAGCGGCAAAGTAGGGGGCATAGGCTCCTGTGGCCGCGAACTATGTTGCAGCACCTGGCTGACCGATTTTAAATCGGTGAATACGACAGCAGCGCGGTACCAGAACTTATCCATCAACCAGACCAAACTTTCGGGCCAGTGCGGCAGGCTTAAGTGCTGCCTTAATTATGAGCTGGACACTTATATGGATGCCCTGAGGGTATTCCCCGATAATGCCGAAACGATACAGACCACGAGGGGCAATGCCAACCTGCAAAAGAAGGATATCTTTAAAAACCTGATGTGGTACAGCTATTCGGACAGCAGCAAGCAGTACCCACTGAGCATAGAAAGAGTAAAGGAGATACTGGCACAGAACAAACAGGGTATAAAGCCTGATGAACTGCAGCCTGTGGAACTGGAAGTGAGCAGTAATAAGGCCGGGCTGAAGGTGGATATGGGCTTTGTGAATGATGTGGGACAGATAAGCCTTAGGGCACTGGAAAAAGGCAATAAAAAGAAGAAACACAAGGGTAATAAACAAGGTGGCGGCGGTGGTAATAACCAGCAGCGCCCGCAGCGGGCACAGGGTGGCGGCCAGCAGCAGAAGGGACAAAGCGGCCAGCAAAGGCAAGGTGGCCAACAACAGAAAGGCCAGGGTGGTCAGCAAAGGCAAGGCAACCAGCAGCAGAAAGGACAAGGTGGCCAGCAAAAACAAGGCAGCAGCCAGCAACAGAGGGGGCAGGGCGGCCAGCCCAAAGGCCAGGGTAACAACAACCCTAACCGTAACAGGAATCCCAAACCGAAACAACCTGTCGATAAACAACAATGATCAACTCAATAATACTTTCAACATCCCCGCTATGCGGGGATATTTTTTTTAAGATATGCTGCAATAAAAAGTCCCGCAGTTTTCATCTGCGGGACTTGAATATTAGTGCATGCGCTTAGTTGCCAAATTCGCTCAGGAATTTGATCCGCATCATTTGCAGTTGTTCAATGCTTACGTTCCGATCTTTAAATTCCTCGTAGGCACTATCCATATTATCGTCCTGGCTGCCGCGGAAGTAATCAAAAATATCCTCCTGCTCGTATTCGTCCAGTTCCTGTTCTATACAATAGTTAAGGTTAAGCCGGGTGCCACTGGCTACGATGGTCTCCATTTCTATCAGGAGATCCTGCAGGCTGAGGTCTTTATTTTTTGCAATGGTCTCAAGCGGTATCTTCTTGTCGATATTCTGGATGATAAATACCTTCATACCGCTCTTGTTCACCACGCTCTTCATTACAAAGTCATCAGGCTTGGTAATGTCGTTCTCCTCCACGTATTTGGCGATCAGGTCCACGAACTTCCTGCCATAGCGCAGGGCCTTGCCTTTACTTACCCCCTGTATCTTTTCCAGCTCTTCCAGTGTAGTAGGGTAGTTCACCGACATATCTTCCAGTGAATTCTCGAGGAATATCACGAAGGGTGGCAGGCCTTTTTCCTTGGCTACCTGGCGGCGCAGGTCTTTAAGCATTTCGAAGAGCACAGGGTCGGCCGAGGCGCTTCCTCCACTGCTACTTACTTCTTCATCATCATCGGCTACGTCCTGGTACTGATGGTTCATAGCCACCTTGATCGCATATGGTTTCTTGAGGAACTTGCGGCCTTTCTCGGTTATCTTCATCAGGCCGTACTCTTCTATGTCCTTGCGCACCATGCCTTCCAGCATCATCTGGCGGATGAGTGAATTCCAGAAATTGGCCTCCATGCCCATTACCAGGCCGCTGCCGAATGATTTTAATTTTTCGTGGCGGAAGGTATGTACCTGGGGGTTGGCCCTGCCCAGGATGATATTGACAATATATTCTATGCCAAAACGCTCGTCCAGCTCGTTGATAGTGTCCAGCACTATCTTCACACTGTCCTTTACGTCCAGTTTTTCTTTTGGTCGCAGGCAGTTATCGCAGTTGCCGCAGTTCTCCTGGCTATATTCTTCACCAAAGTAGTGCAGCAATAACCTGCGGCGGCATACTCCGCTTTCTACATATGCTACAGTTTCTGCGATCAGTTGAGCACCCATTTCGCGTTCGCTCAGGGGCTTGTCGCGCATAAGGTGCTCCAGTTTCTGTACATCTTTATGCGAATAGTACAGCATGCACTTTCCTTCCAGCCCATCACGGCCGGCACGGCCGGTCTCCTGGTAGTAGTTCTCCAGCGATTTTGGCATGTTAAAGTGTATCACGAAGCGCACATCGGGCTTATCGATACCCATACCAAAGGCAATAGTGGCCACGATCACATTCACCTGCTCCATAAGGAACTGGTCCTGCCGCTGGGCGCGCAGTGGTCCTTCAAGCCCGGCATGGTATGCCACGGCAGTAATGCCGTTGGCCTGCAGGGTGTTGGCCAGTTCTTCCGTGGTTTTGCGGTTCAGTGTGTAGATGATGCCGCTTTTGCCCTTCATACTGTGTATGAACTTGACAATGCTTTTCAGGGTTTGCTCTTTAGTGCCCTTTGGTACGATCTCGTAATACAGGTTGGCCCTGTTGAACGATGATACGAATATTTCAGGCTCCCGCAGGGCCAGGTTCTTAACTATATCATCCTGTACCTTAGGCGTAGCAGTGGCCGTAAGCGCTATGATGGGCAGATCGGGGTCTATCTGGTCTATCATGTCGCGGAGCTTGCGATATTCCGGGCGGAAGTCATGCCCCCATTCCGATATACAGTGCGCCTCATCTACGGCAACAAAAGAAATATTGATGTCGGAGAAGAACGAGATGTTCTCCTGTTTGGTCAGTGTTTCCGGGGCCACGTAGAGCATTTTCGTCCGGCCGTCCAGCAGGTCACTTTTTACTTTTTTCTGCTGTGCCTTGCTCAGTGTTGAGTTGAGAAAGTGGGCCACATTGTCGCGGCTGCTATAGCTGCGTATCAGGTCCACCTGGTTCTTCATCAGTGCAATGAGCGGCGAGACTATAATGGCCACACCATCACTTAGCAATGCGGGCAGTTGGTAACATAGCGATTTGCCCCCGCCCGTGGGCATGATGACGAATGTGTCGTTACCGGAAAGAATACTTTTAATGATCTTTTCCTGTTCGTCCTTGAAGGCCTCGAAGCCAAAATGCTGTTGGAGCTCCTTTTTTAGGTTCAATTTAGATTTCGCAGTAATATTACCTGCACCCATACAATATGTTTTTACCTGAGGTAAATATCAATCATCCGCAGATTTTACGAGATTTTTACAGAAGCGTTTTTCAAAAGGACTGCGAATTTACGACAGTTAAGTTAATTAAACTAAAAGAAAGATGCAAGGAGTTATAATTAATATTTACGGTTTTACCTTTCGCATAACAGTTTTTGCCTTTCACATAAAATAATACGCTTTCCTGTTTTTAGCATGAGCCATTGTTTATATTTGTTAAAGAAATCTAAAATATTTTATATGACAAAGAGCATAATGCAACCTGCAAGGGCTATATCTATATTTCTGTTTGCTGTGCTGCTGTCCACCTCATCGCTGGCACAGCAAATAGAAGAGGTGAGTTTAGACTCATTCTTTGTAGGCACCGTGAATACATATCTTACGGATATTAATAATAACGGATTTGTGACCGGTTACTACGATTCTGCAGGGTCTACTAATGGTTTTGTCATCAATCCGGATGGTAAACTGATAAGGATAATTGGCACAGCAGGTAACAACATCAAGGTGACCGGCATCAATGAGCATAATGTTGTTTGTATCGATCTCACAAACGTTACAGGCACTTTTGTTTATAAAGCCTATTATGACTCCATAAATGCTAAATATACCACTCCAGTAGCGGTCAATAATATACAGCAGGCCAATGCTTATCCAAAAGATATCAATAACTACAACGATATAGTGGGTTATTACCAGGGGGTTAATTCAAGATGGCTGTATGTTGATCATGACAGTGTTACACCACCGCCCCCCTGTGCGCAGTGGGATGCAAGCAGGTATATGAACGGACCAACGTATTATAACACCTACGCTGGAGGTATCAATAATAACAACATGGTGGCCGGTTTTTATATCAGCGGCATCACATACGGACCATTCCTGTACAATAACCTGGACCAGACCTACCTGGTACTGAATACTGCCTTCAGTATGAAGCTGTGGGGTTTGAATGATGATAGCGTGGTATGCGGTGAATATAAAACAGCCAATGGTACCTATGTAGCTTTCTGGGGCCCGGTATTACCGAGCGGTATAGTGCAGGTACATTCGCTAAGTTCAGTATTTCAGAGCAATACGATACAATCTGTTGCTAACGGCATTAACAATAAAGGCGAGATCGTAGGGCAGTACCTGCATCCTGTCAGCAATGTCTGGGTAGGTTTTATTTACAGGCCCAACATCAATGAGTACCGCCTGCCAGGATATTCATTCAGCCAGCACTCATGGACGATGCTGAATAATAATACCGGTACGAATGCCATTTGGACCAACGGTTACTATGGCAATTTGAATTATGCCTCTTCCGATCCGTATTATCCAAATATAAATTCGCCCATACTCGATCCATTCATATTGGCCATGTACCCTAACCTTGCCTTCAATAACTCATGGAATATCGATTGGCCTAGTTTTGCTGCCGAGGTTGATAGCACAACATTGATTTCTAATCCTACTTATCTTAACCTGGGTATCTATAAAAATTTATGGAGGCACTTTGCCTTTAGCAGGATGATGAGCAGTACGAGCTATACCCAGAATACTTTCCCTGGCAATTGTTATGGGTTCGCATTCACCAGCCTGATGAAATATAAGAACGATACCGTGCTGCATGACTGGTTTGGTTTGCCCTATAATGCAAATATTCATAGCATGACGAACAGCAATGTTGCAGCGGTAAGAGCTATAGAGCGTACGTATGTAAAACAGAACGATTTTCACCTGGATGATTATGCCGTAGGTCGCAGGTATGACATGGGGGTATGGCAAGGACTGTATCGCTTGAAGAATACGTACCAGGATACCAGTGCAAGCCATCGGAATCCAAGAGCGATTTATATAAAAAGGGTAGCTGGCTACCATTCTATATTGCCTTATAAGATCAAAACGCCACAACTTTTACCCTTTTATTATAACAATACTTACCTCACAGATTCTGTTTTTGTATACGATTCTAACTACCCGGATGACACCACTCAATTTTTCAATGTGGTCGCTAACAGTATGTATAACTGGAATGGGAATGCCGGCAGTGGCGCTTATGGCGATTTCCAGGAGATATGTTTTAATGAAGCAAGTATCGACGAGATGGTTGCACATGTTCAGCATTCAAAATTGAAATCAACTGCTGCTGCTGTCGACCCTTATTTGCAGGTAGCGGCAGGGCACGACAATTATTACCGTTTTAGCGATCAGTCGGGTGAAGCCATCTATAATGCCACTACGGATACGAATACCACGACATTTTTGACCACCGTACAGTCAAAATCGGAACATATCGATCATCCTGATTTCTATTTTATGGATACCGCCGCAAATGCAAAAGTAGACCTGGAAACATACCAATATAATAATAACGCTATGATATGGACCCAGGGTAATGCACATCGCAACATGGGCATATCACGCAGCGCACAAACGACGGAGTCGGATTTTTCAACTATCAGGAACCACTTTATGTCTTACGGTACGCATGACGCAGCGGGCAAATCGCTGAATGGCTACCTGAATGAGATGTCGGATAACTATTTGCAGGGCGTAAATATACTGGTGCATAATCTTGCTGTGGTACAGGGCGACTCCTTGCTTACCGAGAACCCATCACAATATATCTATAAGATAACGAAACTGACTCCCGGCAATACTACTTATGACCTGTGGCTATATACTGCAGGGCAGGATAGTGTTCGCCAGTTCATTAGTGACGGTATTCCGCTTAGCGGGAACAGCTCACATACGATAGTTCCTTTCTTTGACGGACCTAATGGCACGCAGGTGGTGGTACTGGTAGATGATGGCAATAACGGCAGCTACGAGGATACTTTATTTGTTAATTACGTGCCTGTTGCACTGGGTGAAATAAAGCACAATGCCGATTACATAAAAGTATATCCTAACCCGGTTGCTAAACAGCTCTCCGTATCTATAAACAGGTCGCAACAAGGCCTGTATACTATCGCTGTGCTGGATATACTGGGCAGGGAAGTATATAAAGAGCAACGTACCTTCAAAGCGGGTGCTGATGTGCAGCAAATATCACTTGGTGATCTTGCTCGCGGCACATACTTCATCCGTATAGCCGACGATAAAGGCAGGAATATTTATATGGAAAAGATACTGAAACAGTAACAGTATAATATAGGCAATAAAAAAGCGCGCCGCAGTATGCGGTGCGCTTTTTTATTATAGCCGACCTATCTCGCTATGAATACCGGTATGCGTATCATGTGTCGTACCGAATTGATGGTCTCGCCGAATAGCCAGTCGCCAACAGCCTTGTGCCCGTGGCTGCCAATGATAAGCAGGTCGCAATCGTTCTCTTTTATGATGCGGGCTATCTCCCGGCTGCGTTTCTTAAAGCCCAGTACGCCGGTAGCAGTAAATTGTTTTTGTGAAAAGAACTGTACGTATTTATCCAGTTGTTCCTCATCGCGGCGGGCTTCCTGGTCCAGGGCCTCATTGCCCATCATCCTTGCCGAAACACTTTCCACTATATGGATGAGTATGAAGGTAGTGCCGGGATTTGCCATTTGCATGGCATATTGTATCACCTTGCGGTCTTTATCGCTGTAGTCGAGGGCCAGTGCTATTTTACTGAAGGGCTGTACATCGGTATGCAAAGAAGATACCTGTATGTTCTCATGTATATTACTGTCGGCGGTTTTGTGTTTTCGCAGCAGGGGATAGAAGAAAGAGATCAGCAGCAGGGCGATAAGCCCTGCAACGCCTGCAAGGATCAAAACTTTGACCAGCAGGTTGTCGGTTGCGGCCATCCATTGTTCTACGGTCTCCATTACCAGTTTCAGGTTCAGCACCACGATCACCGCTGCAATAAGCCATGAAGCTATTTTGGTGTAGGTGCCTATGGCAAACTTACCCATTTTGTGCTTGTCACTCACAAAGAGGATGAGGGGGATCACTGCAAAAGCGAGCTGCATACTGAGCAATACCTGGCTGAACACCAGCATCTCATCTACCATTTGATCACCTGCTACCAGTAATACGATAACAGCAGGTACTATGGCCAGCAGGCGGGTGATGAGGCGGCGAATGACCGGGTTGATGCGCAGGCGCAGGTAGCCTTCCATAATGATCTGCCCGGCCAGTGTGCCGGTAACTGTAGAGCTTTGCCCGGCAGCTATCAGGGCTATAGCAAAGAGGTGTGAGGCCCATTTATTACCCAGCAGCGGGGTCAGCAGTTTATAGGCATCCTGCAGGGATGCAACACCAAAATTGCCCGAGGTATAGAACACGGCCCCGGCCATAATGAGTATAGCTGCATTGACGAAGAAAGCAAGGTTAAGGGCTATGGCACTGTCGATGGTATTTAGTTTCAGGGCTCTTTTGATAGAGCGGTCATCACGGTTCACCTTCCTCGTTTGTACGAGGGCTGAATGCAGGTACAGGTTGTGCGGCATTACCGTGGCACCGATGATACCGATGGCAATATAGAGCGCAGCATGATTGGGCATATAAGGCACGAAGCCTTTGGCAATATCACCCACATCGGGTTTGGATAAAAAGATCTCGGTAATGAAACAAATACCTATGATGGAGATAAGCGCAATGATAAAGGCCTCCAGCTTGCGCATGCCCAGCTTTTGCAAATAGAGCAGCAGTACTGTATCGAGCAGGGTAATAAGTACGCCGTATATAAGGGGGATACCCAGCAGCAGGTTGAGGCCTATGGCCACACCGAGCACTTCGGCAAGGTCGCAGGCGGCAATAGCTATTTCTGCCAGTATATAAAGGGCAAAGTTTACAGCCCGTGGATAGGTCTCCCGGTTGCACTGTGCCAGGTCGCGCCCCTGCACGATACCCAGCCTTGCACTGATGGATTGCAGCAGCAGGGCCATGATATTACTCATCAGCAGCACCCATATCAGTTTATAGCCAAACTGGCTGCCACCGGCAATATCGGTGGCCCAGTTACCCGGGTCCATATATCCCACGCTCACCAGGTAGGCCGGACCAAAGAAAGCCGCTATCTTCCGCCAGGGTGTTTTGGCTTTAGCCGGGTCTATACTTTGGTGCACCTCGCTTAGCGACGTGTCCGGGTGTTTATGGTTCATTTTGTAAAGCTAAAAATATTAATTAGACAAACCTAATAAATTTATTGAAAAATAAAAAAACAGGTTTTGAACCTGCTCTTTGAACCTGTAAAAATTATACCAGCTAAGGATGTCCTATAAAATAATAGTCCGAATTGCGGCGGTATATATCACAAAACTGCTCTTTGCCCAGTGGACTTTTCCCATTCAGCCAATCGATCATGCGTGATACCTTCAGCCCGCAGTCGCTTAGGAGGCTAAATACTTTTTCAGGTGTGGAGCCGTAAAAATCTGATGCACCCAGGCCATGTTCGAAGATGATCACCGGTTTATATTGTTCCAGCGTTTTACGGGCGCCTTCCATAACCAGCAGCTCGCCGCCTTCCACATCTATCTTTACCAGTGTAGGTTTGTAGCCGGCAGGCAATACTTCATCCAGCAGGTCGGTATGTACTTCTATCTGGGTGTCTTTTTCGCCTTCCCGGTCATATTTCCTTTTTACAAGGCCGCTGTAAGATGGATTGCTTATTACATAGTTGAAGGAGGAAGTACCTTTTTTATTGCTTAAAGCTATGGGTGATATCACGCAGCGTGTACCCGAATACTTTTTCTTGAGCTGCTCATAAAGATCAGGGATAGGCTCGAAAGCATAATGCGTACCGCCGGGGGCATATTTCAGCATCTGGTCCAGTACTTCGCCCTTGTGTGCACCTATGTCGATACAATTGCTGCCGGGCTGGCAAACCTTTTGAATGATCTTTAAGGTCTGCTTGTCGTACTGCTGGTTTCGGGTAAAGGCGATCGGTATTTTTTTTACCAGTTTTTTGATAAACGCTTTCATTTCCTGTTTAAAAGTCAAAAAAAGAAACGGGCCAATAGGCTATCGGGAACCGGGGCCATGCCGTTAATTTTAGCCTGCAAAGGTATGTTATCCTGAAAAGATTAAGCATATAATTTATAAAGAAAGCATTTTAAGGGGCCGGGCAGCAATTTTCACTCTTTTTTATGTGGAATATTGTTTTTTAAGTTTTAATTTTACTAAAATTATTTAAGGAGATTCAGAATGGACAATTACAATTCGCAGCAATTCAGTGACTATACGGTGATTGAGTCGGGTGCTCGTGCAGTACCCAAAAAGTTTATGGCTAATGTATTTATGTGGATGTTCGCCGCACTGGCGATATCTGCTGTATTCGCCTATTTATTTGCTACTACGCCTTCCCTGCTTTCATTATTAGTGGTAGAGACCAGCCGAGGTTACAGCCTTAGTGGTTTGGGTATGATCACAATGTTCGCCCCCATTGGTTTTGTACTGCTCATGTCATTTGGCTACAGCAGGCTTTCCTCTTCGGCGCTTACGGTACTGTTCATATTGTATGCCGCTATTACGGGCATTAGCTTTAGTTTCATATTACTGCAATATGTTGGTTCCTCGGTAATTGGCTGTTTTGCTTCCGCCTCGGCTATGTTCGGCATTATGGCTTTTATGGGTTATACAACCGATAAGGACCTTACATCCTTTGGCCGCATAATGACCATGGGGCTTATCGGTATCATCGTGGCCATGATCATTAATATGTTCCTGGGCAGCGCTATGATGGATTACCTCATCAGTGTAATAGGCGTTGCGGTATTTACTGGCCTCACCGCCTATGATGTGCAGAAGCTGAAGCGCATTGGTGAAGGCATCTCAATGGATGGTACTGCTATCGAAGAAACTAAAAAGATATCAATACTGGGCGCCCTGACGCTCTACCTCGATTTTATTAACCTGTTCCTGTTCCTGCTTCGTTTGTTTGGCAGAAGAAAATAAGAAAACCGTAAGTTGTGCCTCTTACTTACACCAGGTCCCCGCTTTTTAGCGGGGACGTTTTTTTTATATCCGCTCTATCAGTATGTTTTGCCAAAACAGCTCATATATTGCACAGATGAGCATATTTTATAGCTTTATGCCAAAATTTTGCTATGGCATCACCCGAAATGAAGAAAAAAATGCCTTTATGGCTGGTGGTACTTATTGTATTGTTCCTTGCTGCCGGATGGATATGGTTCGTTGTGCACAAATCGGCCCCGGCTAAGGCGGAGGACCATACCGAGGCCGAAGGCTAGGGCAAAGAATTGTAATAAGGATTAGGTGATTTTACGATTTTCTGTTTATTTTTATACCTCATGAAGAAGATACTGATATTAAGCCTGCTGGCAGTAATAGGTTGCATTACTATATTTTCCTGCGTTAAAAGCACCGACCATACCGTAAAGGCATATACCTGCTATTGCAACTATATATACAAAAGAGGGAACGTAACCACCGATACCATACCATATACTTTTACCGTTACCAGTACCTATGTGGCCGCACAAAATGCCTGTAACCAGGAGGCCAACAATACCAACCCCGATCCCGGCCATACCTTATACCAGTCGGTATATTGCCGCTTCGAATAATAATGCTTAATAAAACCGTATGAAGAAAATAGTTACACTTTCTGTATCCTGCATGGCTTTAATGGCTATCCTGGCGAGTTGCCACAAGACCACTTCGAATAGCTATGTTTGCACTTGTACGGTCAATCAATATCTTACCACGGGCAATGCGGTGAATAACCCGGTCAGGGTATTTACCATTACCGATGCCAATGCCAGCAATGCACAGAACAAATGCGAGATGCAGATGAGCGCTGTACTCAATAACAGCGGGCAGAGCTTTACCTGTACTTACAAGTAATATTATTCCTTTACAAATTTACGGTACGACCGGCTTCTGCTGCTGTCCATGTTTATCACTGTATACATCCCGGAAGGCCACAGGCTGATATTTAGCAGGGCATGACCATTTGCGGCTAAGTTTTCTGAATGGACACAGCGCCCCAAAAGATCATAAATAGTTAAGCTGCCGGTACCATCGATATTGAGAATATCCCTGGCTGGGTTGGGATAGATATTAAGCTCCGTTTTTGTGGCTTGGTTTGGTGTAACATTGGCCGGGAACAGGTCTATCTTATACAGCTCAGGACCAATATCTGTTTTGTAATAGCCGGTGAAATATAATGAATTACCAACCTGGACCATGGGGCAGCGTAGCAATATGGGTATATAGAGGTTTAGCGTTACGTCGTCGTCAGGATAAGCTATTTTTTGGGTTGTAAGGCTATTTGTCATCCATATATCGGCCTGGTGTTTAGCATATCGAAAATATATTTTACTCCCAAACGGCGTTAGTGATGTTGGCAGGTAAGACGATGCCGTGTCGGGACCGACGTATGGCATTTGAAATCCTGTAGCGTAGCCTTCATTTTCCCGTATGCCTAAAATACTGGGTACACTCAAGGCTTTACCGGAATAAAAAAGTAATTCATTGAAATTAATGAAAGAACTGGAAAATCCGCGCTTGTCTACCATACTCGGCGTTTGTATCCAGGTTGTATCTATGGCTGTAATACTGACACCGTCTGTGCGATATAATTTAGATGGCCCGGCATAGGATGGTGTGCATAGAAAATAGAGTCTGTCACCGCGTATTGCATGGTCATTAAGTTGAGGGAAGTCAATCTCGACAGGCCCTATTGGCTGTGTTCCGATAAACGTTCCATCAGTTATATATGCAGTATCTGATGCCGTGTTATTATAATATTTAAGGAAGACTAGTCTATTAGCATAAGGCATGAATTTATATGGTCCCACCCCGCTGGAGTCATTATCGAGGTCGCGTACCAAATGTGTGCCGGCAGGCGTACCGTCGGAAGTCCATAGCTCTTGTCCGCTGATACCATTATTAGCTGTAAAGTATATAGCATCGTTAACAGTGGCTATGTTCATCAAAAAGGTATCTATACTACTAACGGAGATATTGATGTCTTTTAGCATCTGTGTTCCATTTGCTGTTCCATCGCTATACCAGGGCTCAAAGCCATGTACGCCATCATCGGCAGCGAAATACAGCTTACCGTCCATCAGGCATAAAGGGGAGCCCTCTCCCCATTGCGCCTTTATCCCACGCCCATTAGGGTTGATGTCTTTAACCATTACAGTGCCCGAGGCAGTGCCATCTGTACTCCATAGCTCATTGCCGTGCACCGAATCATCGGCAACGAAATAGGCCTTGCCGCTCATGACCACAAGTGTGTTGCTCATAGATGAGAATGCTTTTAAGAATACCGTATTGGGTTCTGTACCGTCCGTGATCCAGAGTTGATCGCCGTAGGTGAACAGTAATTTGCCATTGAGGTCGACACCATCGCGCATGAAATCTCCCTGTGCACCCACGGTGATATCCTTAACCAGGTACGGGGCCGTTTGTGCCCGGCAATAGATAGAACTGAAAATCAGCAACAGGAGGTAACTTAGCTTTTGCATTTATCGGGTTTGGTTTAACAGAAGCTAAGGTACAGCACAAGCACTGCGCTTATTGTAAGAAAAGTGTCAAAATCGCAATGGACGGCTTACACCAGGCCCTTTAATTTTTCCACTACACTGTCTATCTCCTCTTTGGTATTGTGCCTGCAAAAGGAGAAGCGTATCGGTACCATGTTTTCCGATTGCCCGTTGTACAGGGCCTTGATCACATGGCTCACACTGCTGGCGCCGCTGGTACAGGCGCTGCCGCCGCTCACGCATATGCCTGCCATATCGAGGTTAAAGAGCAGCATGTCCGACTTGTCTGTTTTAGGGAATGATGCATTGAGCACAGTGTATAGACTGCTGCCATTGGCATCGCCATTAAAGGTCACTGCCGGGAATTCCTGCTGCAGCTTTTGGGCCATGTATTGTTTCAGGTCTTTGATATAAGCACTGTCCTGCTCATAGCGTTCGGTGGCCATTTCAAGCGCTTTGGCAAAGCCCACGATACCGTACAGGTTTTCGGTGCCTGCGCGCATATTGCGCTCCTGTGCACCACCATTGATGAAGGGCTTGATGTTGATGTTCTCGTTCACATAGAGTATACCCACGCCTTTGGGGCCATGGAACTTATGGCCGGCTGCACTGATGAAGTGTATCTGTATGTTCTTCAGGTCGATGGGGTAGTGCCCTACGGTCTGCACCGTATCGCTGTGGAAGATGGCATCATACTTCTGGCACAGCTCGCTCACGGCTTTTATCTTCAGCAGGTTACCTATCTCGTTATTGGCATGCATCAGGGTCACCAGCGTTTTCTCATTATGCTTCAGCAGTTCTTCAAGGTCCTGCAGGTCTATATGCCCCTCGGGGGTAAGTTTTACATAGCTCAGCTTTGCCTGCCCGCTATTGGCCATATATTCTACGGTATGCAGGGTGGCATGGTGCTCTATGGGCGATGTGATGATGTGCTTGCAGCCCAGGTCGTGCACCGATGCATTGATAGCCGTATTGCTGCTCTCCGTACCGCCCGATGTAAAGAATATCTCGCCCGGGTTGGCATTCAATATGCGGGCTACCGTTTTGCGTGCCTGCTCTATGGCCATCTTGGTCTCGCGGCCATAGGAATATACCGATGAGGGGTTGCCGAACTTTTCGGTAAGGAAGGGCATCATGGCTTCCAATACTTCAGGGTCGAGCGCTGTAGTAGCTGCATTATCTAAATAGATACGGGACATTGATGAGCTATTTTTTAATTTTTGCAAAGTTACAAAAAAGCTATGGGAGAATAGATGATTTAGAGCAGGCAAAAAAAGTCCCGCCTATCAGCGGGACCTATATATCGAATTAGTAAGTCATCTTATTTAAAATGGTGGTTCTTCATCTGACGGGCCGGTATTGGGCGGCATTTTGAATGGCGGTTCATTGCCCTCTTCCTCGTCCCAGTTCATGCTGTTGGCCTTCGATTGCAGGGTCTGGAAACCGCCCTGTATGAACAGTTTTGAGTCGCCGAATTCGCTGGGGTCTTTGCGGATACCCGCCTGTGGGTTGTCGTTAAAGGGCTTAAAGCCGCCTCCGCTTCCGCCACCACCAAAATTGCCGCCCCCGCCAAAGCCGCCGAAGTCGTTATCGGGCAGGTCCACGAATTTCTGGTATTCTTTGATGAAGCGCACTTTTACCGTATCGGTGCTGCCGTTACGGTGCTTGGCTATGTGCACATGGGTCTCACCCTCAATGGGTTGCCCCATTTCGTCGTTATTGATGCCATAATACTCGGGGCGGTACAGGAACATGACCATATCGGCATCCTGTTCTATCGCGCCCGACTCACGAAGGTCACTCAACTGGGGCACTTTCGATTCCTTCCTGGTCTCCACCGAGCGGTTCAGTTGCGACAGGGCTATGATCGGCACTTCCAGTTCCTTGGCCAGTGCTTTCAGGTCGCGCGATATCTTGGATATCTCCTGTTCGCGGTTGCCACCTTTATCGATACTGGCCTGCATCAACTGCAGGTAGTCTATTATAATCAGTTGAATGTCATGTTTTTGTTTCAGTCTTCTTGCTTTAGCCCGCAGCTCGAAGATATTGAGGGCCGCCTGGTCGTCGAGGAAGAGCGGGGCCGATGCCAGCTTGTTCATGCGCTGGGTCATCTGTATGAACTCATGCTCCTGCATGCGCCCTTTGGTGATGGCGTCCATGCTTACCTCGGTCGTCGCGGCCAGCATCCTTTTTACCAGCTGCCCGGCACCCATTTCCAGCGAGAAGAAGGCTACGGGGAAGGGCTCAGGCATCATGGCCGCATTCATGGCCAGGTTAAGACAAAAGGCTGTTTTACCCACGGCAGGGCGTGCCGCCAGGATGATGAGGTCGGTCCTCTGCCAGCCCGATGTGAGCTTATCGAGGGCCGTAAAGCCTGATGGCACCCCGGTCAGGTCGTCCTTTTTGTTCTTGGCTTCCTCTATCTCGTGTACTGTTTTTACGAGTACTTCTTTAAGGCTTTTGAAGTTCTTGCGCAGGTGCTTATCAGTTATCTCGTACAGGTTGCTTTCCGCCTTGTCCAGCAGGTCAAAGACATCGGTGCTGTCCTCGTAAGCGTTCCCGATCACCTCTCCCGAGATACGGATCAGTTCGCGTTGTATGAACTTTTCCATCACGATACGGGCATGGGCCTCTACGTGCGCACTCGATACCACGCTCATGGTCAGGCGCGTCAGGTAATAAGCGCCGCCCACTATTTCCAGTTCATTGCTCTTGCGCAGCTCTTCCGTTACGGTCAGCAGGTCCACCGGCATACCCTTGTCAAAAAGGCGGCGTATGGCCCCGTATATCTTTTGGTTGGCATCTACATAAAAGCATTCTTCGCTCTGTATGATCTCCAGTACTTCGGCAAGTTTGTCTTTTTCCAGCATTACGGCACCGAGAACTGCTTCTTCTAATTCGGGCGCCTGGGGGGGTATTTTTCCGTACACCAGCGTGGTCAGGTCGGGTTTGCGGCTACGGGTATTACCAAACTCTTTCTTAATGTTTACAGCCATTTTTTACTTCAACGAGGTTATATATCAGTCCTAATATTGTGTGTGATGCAGGCCATGTAACATTGTTTTTACAAAGTTTCGGGGAAACTCCCTTAATGTTATGGGAACATTAAGACAAGGTTAAAAACACAGCTTGTGAACGAATGTAAACGGGAAAAACTGAACCGCAAAAGTTTGGTGACTTTATAATTATAATCTTCTCCTGCACGTGTTACTGACAGTTTTATCCCCTGAATATTCCCCGCAAAGTTACGTTATCCAGATGGTACATCTTCGTATAAACATTCCTATACTGCAATCAACAGGCTACACACAGGTAATCCCCAAATCGTGTGGATAAAAATGCTTTGCCCCCCATTTCGTAAAAAGGATGCGATTTGCTATTATCATAGGTTATCTTTGCGCAAAATCAATAGAATTAAATGACCATTTCGTATAGCTGGTTATTGGAATACCTGCCCGAAGCCTTGCCTGTGGCCGAATTGGGTAATATCCTCACGTCCATAGGTTTGGAAGTGGAAGCAGTGGAAAAGGCTGAAAGCGTGAAGGGGGGCCTCGAAGGGCTGCTGATCGGTGAAGTATTGACCTGCGAAAAGCATCCTAATGCAGATAAATTAAGTGTTACAACGGTGAATATCGGTGCTGCCGAAGCCCTGCATATCGTATGCGGTGCGCCCAATGTAGCAGCAGGCCAGCGCGTTGTTGTAGCTCCTGTTGGTGCTACAGTACATCCTACCGATGGGGAAGCGTTCCTGATAAAAAAGGCCAAGATACGTGGTGAGCGCAGTGAGGGGATGATATGTGCGGAAGATGAGATAGGCCTGGGCAAAAGCCATGAAGGGATTATGATATTGCCTGCCGATGCACCTGTAGGCATGCCGGCCAAAGATTATTTTAAGATACCGGAAGCGGGCTATGCCATACACATAGGCCTTACGCCCAACCGCTCCGATGCAATGAGCCA
>MKUN01000006.1:0-10100 GCA_001897835.1 Bacteroidetes bacterium 46-16 | reverse complement strand
ATGTATGCGCTTATCTTACCCATCATCATGGCAGCAGGCACCATGTGGTACTGCCGCAGTCGGCACTGCCGGCAAAAGGCGATAAGCAGTTAGACATACAGGTGAATATAGCTGCTGTCGAAGCATGCCCGCGCTATATGGCTGTGAGCATAGCTGGAGTAAAGATCGCCCCTTCGCCGCAATGGCTGCAGGACAGGCTTGCTGAGATAGGCCTGCGCAGCATCAATAACGTAGTAGATATAACCAACTTTGTATTACATGAATACGGCCAGCCCCTGCACGCCTTCGATGCCGATAAGATAAAAGGCAATGAAATAAACGTGCGCTTCCTGCCCGATGGTACTGTGTTCAAGGCACTGGATGAAAAAGAGTATAAGCTGCGCGGCGATGACCTGGTGATATGCGATGCGGAAGGCCCCATTGCCATAGGTGGTGTATTTGGCGGGCTGGATAGCGGTGTTAGCGATACCACTACCAACATCTTTTTAGAGAGTGCCTATTTTACGGCCTCATATATACGCCGCACAAGTTTGCATCACGGCCTGCGCACCGATGCGGCTACGCATTTTGAGAAGGGTGTGGATATTGCGAATGTTTACAATGCACTGGAGCGTGCAGCACAGATGATATGCGAAATTGCAGGTGGCTCCATCGCTTCCGGTGTGGTAGATGTTTATCCCAATAAGATAGAGCCTGTAAGTATCGATGTGCCTTATGACTATATACGCAAGATATGCGGTAAGCAATATGAGATAGCAACCATGCAGGCCATTGTTACCGCACTGGGTTTCGTGATAGAAAGTGATGATGCAAACGGTATGGTATTGCTGGTGCCCACCAATAAAGCAGACGTGTTGCAGGCAGCAGATATTGCCGAAGAGATATTGCGTATCGATGGGCTGGATAATGTACAGATACCGGCGAAACTTAACATCACATTATCGAAGGCATTGCCCAATGACCGTAACGAACGCGATAAGACTGCGCAGCAGCTTTGCGATATGGGCTTTCACGAGATCGTCACCAATTCCATCGTTAACAGCAAATATTATCCCGGCCGCGAAGACCTGGTGCGCATGCTCAACAGCCTCAGCAGCGAACTGGATATCCTGCGTCCTGCTATGCTGGAAAGCGGCCTTGAAGTGATCGCATATAATTGTAACCGCAAGAACCAGGACCTCTGCCTTTTTGAATTCGGCAAAACATATATACAGCAGGAAAACAAGTATATCGAAACACCACAGTTGGCATTATGGCTTACTGGTGATGT
This sequence comes from Bacteroidetes bacterium 46-16, assembly GCA_001897835.1. Lineage (GTDB taxonomy): Bacteria > Bacteroidota > Bacteroidia > Chitinophagales > Chitinophagaceae > MKUN01. Next base: position 8,830 of record MKUN01000006.1, on the reverse strand, counting down.
GCAGGGCGCTAACTGGAAAGCTAAAGCGGTAGCTGCCGACCTCTTTTACCTGAAGGGTATATTACAGAACCTTTGTGTCATGAGCGGAATAAAGAATCTGCAACTCAGCTACGATGATGCAGGTATTGTGAACTGGAAATGGAAGAATGAAGTATTGATGACCGCCATGCAGGTACCCGGGCAAAGGGCAAAGGACTTTGACGTAAAACAAGATGTGTTCCATGCAGTGATCAACTGGGACATTTGGCTTAAAGCACTTTCAGCAAATAAGATAAAATATGCTGAGGTACCTAAATTCCCTGCAGTGAACCGCGACCTGGCTATCATTTTAGACCAGGGTATCAGTTACCAGCAGGTGCAGCAGGTTACCAACCAGCTAAAGCTGGAAGGCCTCATAGATTACGACCTGTTCGATGTTTTCGAAAGCGAAAAGCTGGGTGCAGGGAAAAAATCTTATGCCCTGAGCTATACTTTTCAGCTGCAAGACCGTACCTTAACAGATACGGAGACCGATCAACTGATGCAGCAATTGATGGCTGCATATAAAAATAAGTTGCAGGCTCAAATTCGCGAATAATGCAGGAACTGGAGCTACTAAATAAAAAACTCAATACGCTGTTGCAAAAATATACAGCGTTGCAGGCTGAGAATAAGCACCTGAAGACTACGCTTGCGCAGCAAACTAAGTCGATGGAAGCGTTGAATGGCAGGCTCGCCGGCCTGGAGCAAAATATGGTAGCTACCCGCATAGGTAAAGATGTGCTGAAGGATGATGAGAAGGATGCAATGAAAAAACAACTCGATACTGTTATTGGCGAGATCGACAAAATACTGGCTACACTAAATGACTAAAAGGAATGCGGCGATCGTATCATGTGCCTGCCTGCTGGCGGTCGTGTTGCTATCCTGCCAGCAGCAGCGCGATCCCTGCCTGCAGCCTAAGATTATGACCCTGCAGGTAGGTGCTTACCAGAAACCCGATACCGCCATTATAGATACTGCACTGCCGGCTCCCTTCATAGCCGCTATCGATTTTACAGATAGTATAAAAGTTACCGTGAACGGGACAAATAACCTGAATAAGTTCAGCCTTTATTTATCACCGCAGGCCGATAGCTGTCGCTGGCTTGTCTGGCCTGATACTGCCGCTGCGATTACTACGGCCGATACGCTTACTTTCTATTACGATAAAAGTCTTCAGTTCTTATCGAATGCATGCGGATATACATATTTTTATAACCTGCATAGCCTGCATACCACCAATCATAGCATCGATTCGGTGGTCATAAACAGTTACAATGTGAACAATGATGCCAGTAAAGAGCATGTCAAAATATATTATTAGTATCCTGCTGTTACTGGCCCCCATTGTAAGTATAGCCCAGGATGATGATGAGGACACGAACAAGCCTGTTACCGATACTAAGGGCCTGCACCAGTTGAGTATTGGCATCGATATCGCACAACCCATTACCAATGCGTTTTCCGATAACAGGACCGGTTACGAAGCCATGATCGATTATTACTTCGGTAAGGAGCTTTATGGAGTTGCAGAGGGGGGCTTTGGTAATGCCACTGTCGATTATACCGACCTGAAATACAAGAGCAGTAATACTTTCTTCAGGCTTGGTGTCAATAAAAGCATCCTGGTGCGCCTCAGCGATTCCGATTGGGATATGGGCTTTATAGGTATCCGGTATGGCCTCGCAAGTATCAAAAGGAGCCAGGGTACTTATACCATTGTCGATGACCTTTTTGGTAATACTACCGGCACTGTACCGGCTAAGAATTTCCTGGGCCACTGGGTGGAGATAACAGGCGGCATGCGCCTTGAGTTATTTGCCGGTATATCTGCGGGCTGGACGATAAGAGGCAAGTTCCTGATGAATGCCAAAGCCTTTAAAGAATTGTCGCCATCCTATGTGGCCGGTTATGGTAAAGGGGATAAGAACAGCGTTTTCGATTATAATTTTTACCTCACTTACGCCATCAGGTGGAATAAAAAGAAAGCAGCACAGCCCGCACCGGTAGCACCTGCTAAAGAATAGCCCAGTTCACAGCGCTTTTGTTCAGCATTTCTTCTATTTCTTTTTCCCTTTTGTGCACTTGTATCCTGATAGGCGAGAAGGTCCAGCGTGAGCGCAGTTTTGACAACCTGTCCTTTGGCGGCAGGAAGATCAGCCGCCTGATCCAGCCCAGTGCTACAAAATGACGGAACACCTGCGAGGTCTTGATGAAATATACTACGGTCGATGCATTGCATTGGTCCAGTATGCTGCGTAGTTCCTCTGTATCGGTCAGTGATGATATGCAGAGCACTGCGCCCTGCCTGGCATTAAAATATTTACCCAACGGCTTGTCGGCATGCCATGCACTGTTACTAATGATACGGGCTGTCTTTTCGGCTTCGTCAAGGTGCTCAGGCACGGTCAGGCTCTGGTCGGGTATGTAGCGCATGTCCCATTCTTTATGCGACAGGGCATCATATACGGTCCATACGCCGTTCTTGTAATAGTTCAGCATTTCCTTCAGGTAGCCCTCGTTCATCCACGCCGCTTTCACCGATGCGTGAAAGGAGGCGTAAAAGTATAAGTGCGATGCATAAGGCTCGAACATTTCAGGCACACGCACCACGAGGTCCCTGTTCTTCGCATACACCTTCCATACGATCCGGCGTACATCATCCCCCGATTCAAAGTCTTTATAGTTATGGTATTCACCTTCCACCCGGCGCATTTGCTCTATACGCACATCCATCGTTTCGGTCTTCTTCGGGAAGACGCTTTTGTCCTCTTCATCCTCCAGTACAGGCGGCTGGTAAAACTGGCCGCCTATGGGCTGCGCTGCTGCAAGTGAGAACAGGTGCAGCATGTCTTCGAAAAATATAAAACCGCCCTTTAGTTGATATTCTTTTATGTCGGGTAGTTCCATCCGGCTGCGTCCGCTGATGGCTGCGCGCCACAGGCTTTGTTCCTTCCGTTTATTGGATAGCAGGCTGAATTTGTCCGTCATGTCATGGTCGTCGTAGAACAGCCGGCCCTTTACAAAGCCCAGTATAGGCCTGCGCACACCTTCCAGCACCGCATTCATAAAGAGCTTGCTGTTCTTCCCCTTTTTGGTTTCGGTAGTGAAGCTTACCTGTAGTTTCGATTGCCTGTTCCTGCGCAGCCACAGGTAATAGAGCCAGCTGAAAAAGGTGCTCAGTACCGAAAGCCCGATAAAACCTATTGCGAACCAGAAGGCCATCTTGCCCATCAGCACGATAAAGGGGCGCATTGGCGATGGCTCGTCGCCCTTGGGCACCGGCTGGTATAGTATCCGGTGCAGCAGCCATATGGCCACCAGGCATAGCAAGGTGTTAATGGTAAAGGGAAAATATTGCACCCAGTAGCGAAACCTCCATTTTATCTGTTTCCGGTTCATATAGCTCTGCCTGTCAATTTAGTTCAATATTGTCCATTAATAAAGCCGGTTATGAAAATAACGATAAGTCTTTCACCGAATTGTTAAAATAAGGGCACTTTTTTAGTAAAATACGTTAATAATTTTTTATTAATTTCATATGCTCAAATACCTGTTTTTTTACAATAAATTGCACGCTCATGAAAAAGTTTTTGTTTATCCCGCTTTGCCTCCTGGCATTCAACACATTTGCACAGCATTCGGAAGTGCATGATGCAATGGACGATAAATATGGTGAGCCCGGCAGGGACAAGCTCAATGCATGGACCGAGAATGTGATGAATGCAAAAACCGAGCCGCAATACACCTTCACTACTGCTATGAATATGCATATCATTAGCTATAAGCGTGGTGATAAAAAGGAAGAGAACGACATAAAGTATTATATCAACCCCTCTTCTGAAACCTTCGCGATGCGCCCCAATACCGGCAGCAAAAAGCGCAATGATAATATGATCATGGTCTACGACATGAAGAACCACAGTATGCTCATGCTCAACCATGATAATATGACCGGTATGGCCATGAATTTGAATGCTTTCATGAGCAAGGAGATGCAGGATCGTCGCGATGCGGGCACAGCTCCATCGGGGGCCAAAAGCAATACCGACTGTAAAAAGACCGGCAGAACGCAGGAGATACAGGGCTACCGTTGCGAAGAATACGTATGTACCGATGATGAACGCAAGACCCGTAACGAGATGTGGATCGCTACCGACCTGCATATCGATATAGCACAAAGCGCTGCAAGGAGCCCCTATGCTGCTTACTTCAGGAGTGCCGAAGGTAAGGGCGGTATGATGATGATGGCCAAATTCTACAAAGAGGATGAACTGGAAACTTCAATGGAAGTGACCATGCTCGATCCCAAAGCCAATATCATGGTCAAGACCACGGATTATAAGCTTAATGACATGGGCGGGCGCAGGTAAGCCCCCCCGTTTTCTCCATCCTTTTATTGCACCACCCGCAATGTGGCAAGGAAAGTATTATCGCGGTATAGCGCCATAAGGTTATTACCCGTATTATACACTTTGCAGCGGTTGGCCTCTTGCAGCGCATTCATAAAACGCGTTTCCAGTTCGCCATAGTCGCACCAGAGCAGGGTAGAGGTGAGCCTGGAGAATTTGATAGTACCATCTTTAAGGCCGGCACTGTAGGTGCCTGAAAAATTGTTGCAGCCCCCGTAACCGCTGGCATTTCCCTTGCCATCCAGCTGCACATATATGTACCCATCGGGTATGGAAAATGTGGTGTCTGCCAATTCATACAAGCCCCATGTTTTAACGAACACGGGATCGATACCATTCCCCCGCTTGCAGGAGAAGAGGCTTAAAGATGCCAGTAATAATATGGCTGCTATACGCATGGTCTTTATGGTCAATGTTGTATCAGTAGTTTTTTCGTCAATATTTGTTGCGATGTCTTCAACTGTAGCAGGTACATACCGGGGGGCACATCTGCCACCGTGTATGTAGTAGCATGATAGCCATTGCTTACACGCATATTTTGTGCCAGCTTTTTCACGGTTCGCCCGCTTATATCCAGCAGGGATATGTCCGCAGCATCATCTTTTTCAAAGTAATATTTCACCACCAGCTGGCCCGAGGCCGGGTTGGGGTGTGGGCTGAACATTTGCTGGCCATGGTAATAGGTAGCCGTATTAAGTGCCACCGTGCTGTCGATAATGATATTTTCATCACCCGGCTGGTACAGGGCAAATACGAAATACACCAGCATCATCTCATCCGTGGTCGCTTCGCCGCCAAATACGTCCTGCGGGGGCATGCTTGGGTTCTCGGGGTTATTAATGGTATTGTCATAAAATGCGGATGCATACATCTTGCTGCCCGCTGCAAGGCGCATGATGCGGGGCAGCAGGTAAAAGCCCTGCCAGTGAAAATCCCATTCGGGTATGTTGATGATCTTCTGCGTGTCCTGTGCAGCTACGTTGAACGACTTGATGCTATGACCGATGAGGTGCATATGCGGTGCCACGCCCAGCAAAGAAAAATCGACAGGTGGTATGGTATAGGTCTCGGTGAATGTGGCCGTATCATCAGCCGGTATATGCAGCGGGAAGGGCGAGAGCACGGAATTGTCCAGGTAGTTGAGTGCAGGCACTATGTACACATCGCGCACCGTATTGGCTGCGAAGAAGAAGCGCACTTTGGTACTGTCCATCTGCCCCACCGTGCCAGCGGGGTAGTGTATCTGTAGTACGATATCGGCATTTTGCGGTATGCGTACGCCAAAATTATTGGGGTACTGTATGGGAGCGCTGCCGGGTACCCAGCCCCCAAGCAGTATGGCATCATTGCTGCCTACGCCACCGAAATTGGTATAGCCCGGCCCCGGCGATGCGGCATCCAGCGCGGCACAGGCACCCGTAGTATCGGCATATACCAGCACATGGTGCACAATGGCCCTGTTGGCGGGCACGGCCTCAAATGCCGTGATGAACTTATCGCTAAGCAGGCCGCTGGGTATTACGAAGCACTGGTACACATCGCCGGTATCGGCTGTGGAGGTATAAGCAGGTATCTGTACCGTAAGGTCGGCAGTGCCGGGCAGGTCGCCATCCACACTGAAGACCGGTTGCGGCGGTGCCAGCGTGGTATCACCAATGGGCATACCGCCGCTCACCCAGTCGCTTATCTTGGCGATCTCCGCATCTGTAAGCCTGCGCTCATGTGCCAGCCTGCTGTAGTTGGGGTCGGGCGGCCATGGGGGCATGATATGGTTCGTTACCTGGTCTTTTATTGTAAAGCCATGTGTCACCGTTTCCTGGTAGGTCATCAGGGAAAATGGGGCTATGTTACCCGAATGGTGGCAGCCCGAACAATGATTGTATATAATAGGCGCCACGTCCGTGCTCCAGTTCGGGGTCTGGGCAGGGGAGATAACCGGGAATAATAACACTAAGGCTGCGGCAAGTAACTTTTTATGCATTGGTACAGTACTTTGAGGTAAAATAATGATTTTTCCCGATACTGCTCCTGCTTTACCTGTATCCTACTGCGGCTTGCCTGTGCTGAAGCTCATCATCCAGGCGATGCCGAACTTATCCGTGCACATACCGAAGTAGTCGCCCCAGAAGGTCTGGTTCATAGGCATGGTGACCTGCCCGCCTGCCGCGAGGGCATTGAAGATACGGTCGGCCTCTTCCTTGCTGTCTGCATTGATGGATATGGAGAAGTTATTACCCTGCGTGTAGCTGCTGGACCATTCGCCACCCGTATCGCTGCCCATGATCGCACTATGCTCACCGATCATCAGGCTCACGTGCATGATCTTTTCCGCATCTTCGGCCGGTACCGTTTTACCATCCGGTGACGGAGGCATGTCCTTAAAGCGCCCGATGTAGGGGAACTCACCCCCGAATACCGATTTGTAAAAATTGAAGGCTTCTTCGCAGTTACCATTGAAGGTAAGGTAGATGTTGGCTGATGGCATAACGTATTGTTTTTTGGTTTTAAAAGTTGGTTTGAGCACATAAAATTAAGGCCGCTGTAAAACAAAGCCTATGTTTACCCTAAAGAGATATCCACATTTTTAGCTTATGGATCTTATGCTACAAATCTATATAAGCGCCTTGTAATATCGAAGATGAAACCTATACTGAATACTTAAAAATCCTCAACGCTTACTGCTCCTTCAGCTTGTCATCATAGGCCTTTTGCAGCTCGTCCAGCTCATCATCATAGCCTTTCCTGTCGGCAAAGGCCATTGGGTTGTAGGCATCGCCGGGCTTGTGCTTCTTCTGCAGGGCAAACTGGCTGGCATGCGATGCACACCATATATCGAACTTCAATTGCTTCATAGCCCTGAGTGTGCAGGCATAGTCTTTACCTACACCAGGGTAGCCCGGCATGCCCGATAGTTTGGTTTGGGGCAGTATGCTGGGCATGTTGGCTATCAGCACCCGGTAGCTGCCCTTATCGTCCTGCACATCCAGCAGGTAGGAGCAGGAACCTTGGGTATGGCCGGGATGGTGCAGCATCGTGATGCGGACACCGCCCAGGCTGACGACATCACGGTCATGCAGTATGCGGCCCACCTTTACGCTTTTGAACATGGCTCCCTTACCGCCAAGCGCATAGTCGCTGTTGCCGCCATCGGTCAGCACCTCTGCGTCGCCTTCGTCGGCCATCATTTCTGCCTTTGTCAGCTGCTGCATTTCGGCTATACCACCCACATGGTCAAAATGTGCCTGCGTACAGAGCAGTATCCTGATATCGCCGGGGTCAAAGCCAAGCTGTTCCACATTCTTCCTGATCATCGGCACAGAGTTGGACAGCCCGGTATTAATGAGTATATGCCCCTGTGCTGTGGTGATAAGATAACACGCAAGATCGTATGTGCCTACATAATACAGGTTGCCCGCTATGCGGAAAGGCTCATACGGTTTCGACCACTCAGGGTTGAGATTGGAAAGTGGGATGAGGTCTTGTGCGCTTGCCTGCATGCCCGTTGCAAACAAACCGGTGATTATAACAAGTATATATTTTCTCGCAGTTTTTAATATGGTGCCTTTGTTCATCATGGTAAAATTAGGTTGAAAGGTATTGCTTTTTGATCTCACTTTCCTCCTGGTTTTTAGCACATTCTTTTTACCCTCGCTACCTGAACGATCTTTTGACTACATGTATTTTTAAGGAATATTATCATCTCTTGGCGCGGCTTTTTTATATAATATAATGAATCAAAAAACCTACGATCATGAAACGTTATATATTGATATTATCGCTCATTACTTTATCGCTCACGGGGCTTAGTTCCTGCTACTCGGAAGATACTGCCTACCCCGACACTTATTATAACCGCGGGCAGGCGCACCAGGGTGGTGCATGGCATGAGCATATGGCCGGCGGCTACCACGGCGGACTGAACAACAGCCAGAAGGGTGGCCATCCACGCCGCGATAATGATAAGGACTAAGCAGATGTAGCAGATGGCAATTAATGCCGTCTTCGTTTGTTTTTTTGTATCTCTTTTTGCCAGCTATCGAATATTTTTTGGATATCGTCGGGGACATCTGTGTCCCCGATTTTGTCTTTGCCGGAATCTCCGATTTCAGGATTTTTATTTCCGGAAGTGTTTTGTGTGGATATGTTGGATGCAGATGCCTGTGGGGCAAGGGTTTCGTGGGTGTTGGGGGATGTGGATAGTGCTTCCGATTTGCTTCTCCCGACCTCCGGTTGGGACAGGGTTGTTTGGTTCTGGTTTAGCTCATCCCCCGGCCCCTTCTCCACAAGTGGAGCAGGGGGGACGTGTGAAGAGTCGCTTTGATGGGGCTGGGGCGCAGGACTCGGCTTTACACACCCCTGTTCTGAATCGGCAGTCGCCTCTTCAGAACTGTCCCCTC
>MKUN01000005.1 GCA_001897835.1 Bacteroidetes bacterium 46-16 | reverse complement strand
TGACGTGCTCTATGTGCGCGGCTACAGGATCAAAACACTCAGGCTGCGCATCTACAACCGATGGGGCAACCTGGTATTTGAGACCGATAACAAGGCCAAAGGATGGGATGGAACCTACAAAGGACAGCCCCAGGCAGAGGAAACTTATGCTTACACCCTCAAGGCTACTTTCAATGACGGAACAACCAAACAGGTCAGCGGAAGTATCTCTTTACTGAGGTAGTATGAAGAGAAGTTAATATTTTAGCAAAATATTTGTTATTTTTAAGTATAGAAAATATCTGTACCAAAATAACATGAAACGCCTCTTTATTATCTTAAGCCTTTTGACTGCATCATTTGCCTCCCCCGGGCAAAATATGGTGCACAACCCGGGATTTGATGTCCTGGTGTCCTGTCCTTTTAGTTATAGTGAACTTAACTATGCCCACTGTTCGGAATGGGAACGCTCAACACAAGGCACCTCCGACTACTTTAACACCTGCAATGTTGTAGACGTAGGTATCCCTACCAACTTTGTTGGTTACCAGGCAGCATATAATGGCAATGCCTATGCCGGTGGCTATATGTATGCATCCTCAAACTACCGTGAATACCTGATGGGGAATCTAACATGGCTTACTGCCGGCAACTATTACAGGGTATCTATCCATGTATCAAGGGCAGAAGGTGAGCGATATGCATGCGACGGCTTTGGTGTCTTCTTTCACCAGTTTGGCTATGGCGATACTAATATCTCGGGTCCCATCAATGTTCTACCACAAATAGATTATTCGGGCTATGGCATCATAACGGACAGCGTCAATTGGGTAACGCTTAAGGACTCTTTCTATGCAGATTCTGCATACAAATTTATAGTAATAGGCAATTTCCAGGACAACATCCATACAAATGTGCAGGCAATGAACCTGAACAATGCAGGCTTGAATGCTTATTATTACTTCGACGAGATCAAGGTAGAGCTCATCCCTCAATTTCTTACCGCTACGCTTTCGCAAACCAATGTTAACTGTTATGGCGGTAATACGGGAGCACTGGGTGCGGTGGCTCATGGAGGGGTACCACCCTATAGCTATTTATGGATGCCGGGCAATTATACCACCAGTACCGTATCAAATCTTACTGCGGGCACTTATACACTGTATCTTACCGATGCGATCAATGATACGTTCACACATATATTTCATGTTACAGAGCCCGGGCAAACGATCGTAAACACATGGCAACGTAATATAAGCTGTCACAGTCCTACGGGCAGCGCAGCTGTAACAATTACCGGTGGTACACCTCCTTTTACTTATTCATGGCTGCCCTTTGGCGGCACGAATGATACGGCTACGAATTTAACAGCGGGTACCTATACATGTACCATGATAGATGCACACAACTGTGTCACTACGCAAACCTTCAATATTGTAAATGCTTCGAACCTTGCAGCAACCATTATACAAAATAACGGGCAATGCGCCAATACAGGAGAGTTGACCATGAATGTAACAGGGGGTACACAGCCTTACCATTATTTCTGGTCTACAGGCGAGACCACGGCAACGATAGATAGTGTCGCAGCCGGCACATACACATGCACGGTTTATGATAATGATAGCTGTTCGGTTGTGAGTACGATCACAGTAACTACCGGTACACCAATTATCATTACGCCTGATCAGCACAATATTTCCTGTGCCTACGCAACAGGTACTGCTGCGGTTTCGGTCACAGGAGGCACCCCTCCTTATACTTATTCCTGGGCGCCGGTTGCCGGCACTACCCCTTCTATTACAAACCTGCAATTAGGCACTTATACCTGCACCATTACCGATGCGAATAACTGCGTAGTACAGCAGGTATTTAACATCATCAACCCACCTCCACTTACTTCATCCAGTACGCAAATTAATCTTAACTGTAACCATGTAACGGGTTCCGCTACGGCAAATCCCTCCGGAGGTACTGCACCTTACAAATACATATGGTCTACTGGTGACACAACGGCAACTATCAACGGACTTAATACAGGAACATATACCTGCACCGTGATCGATCATGATAGTTGTATCGAACCTGTTATTGTTACTATCGTACAAACACCGCCTATATCTGCTACAGTATCGCATACCGATATACTTTGCTTCGGCCATCACGATGCCCAGGCCAGTGTAACAGCCACAGGGGGTAACCCGCCATATACTTACCAGTGGTCACCGGGTAGCATTACTACCTCTACAGCCTCAAACCTTTCAGCAGGTAATTATACCTGTACGATTACTGATGCTGATACGTGTTCTTATATGGCTACCTTTTCCATACAGGACCTGTCCCTTCCCATGGACTATGTAATTACAGACTCCACTATCGATTGCAGAACAGCGAAAGTAGAAGCTGTACATGTTAGTGGCGATACGATCATCCGTCTTGTGTGGCTGTTTAATGAGTCGGGTACAGATACATCTGCTGAAAACCCGGTTACACACAGCTTCAGTCAAAACGAACCTAATCCCATACGGCTGGTACTTATCAACCAGATCGGTTGTCACGACACATTATCCTATAATGAAGTACTGCATTACTGGACCGTTGCCGATTTTGTTTATAATCCTGCAGTACCGAAACAAAATAAACCTGTTTATTTCACCAATACTTCCCAGGGTGGTATTGTTTCTTATCAATGGGATTTTGGCGATAGCACATATAGTGTGGATAAAGACCCCGAAAAACAATACCAGGTGGGCGGCACCTACACCGTATGCCTTACGGTCACCGACACAATAGATTGTACCTCGACAACATGTAAAACCCTTATTGCCGACATATTGAAACTGGTAGATGTGCCCAAAGCATTTACACCCAATGGCGACGGCAATAACGATATATTATTCCTGCGCGGATTCAGTGTTCAAACAGTCAATATGCGCATATACAATCGTTATGGCAATATGGTGTTCGAGACGGATGATATGGCCAAAGGCTGGGATGGAACCTATAAAGGACAAGCCGCCGGGTCTGATGTATATGCCTATGTAATAGATGTGACATATGCCGATGGCAGCAAGGAAAAGAAACATGGTAATATCACGTTACTGCGCTAACAGTCATTAATCCTTTTTCAAAAATACCCCGATGATGATCATCGGGGTATTTTTTTCCGGGATTCCTATTGACAAAAAGCAGTAATAAATTATATGGGGGGAACCACAAAACATTTTAAAAAAACACCTTTTTTAGCAGTTAATTTTTACCAGAACAGCCAGCACAAAATAAATAAATCATCTTTTTTTTTGATTTGCGAAAACTATATCTTAATTTAACATACAATTATGATAGTTTTTTTAACCAACCTCTTAAATTAAAATGGTAGTCCTATTCAAGAAAATCTACACACTCAGGCGGATGTTCTTTGTCATCCTTGCGATGTGTATCATGAACAATGCATTTGCGCAATGTCCATCTATTACTTGTATCGGGAACATTACCACAAGTAATGATCCGAATACATGTGGTGCAGTAGTGAACTTTGTTGCACCAGTGGGTATTAACCCATGTGGAGCACAAACTTTTAACTACACAGGTAGTATGCAAAACTATACTGTGCCTCCTGCAGTTACATCTCTTACCATCACGGCCAAAGGCGGCCAGGGAGGTAATGTTGGCGGCCTCGGAGCTATAATGGAAGGAACTGTTACCGTTACTCCCGGCGACGTGCTTAAAATATTAGTAGGCGGCCAGGGCACTACTAACTTCACCGTATGCGGCACATGGTTTGGTGCAGGTGGTGGTGGTGGCTCTTTTGTTACTACCAGCACCAATACGCCCCTGATTGTAGCGGGTGGTGGCGGCGGCAATATTTGTGCTCCAACCATAGGCATGGATGCAGTTACCACTAACAACGGTGTAGATGGTTATAGCCCGGCGTACCTTACCTTATATGGTGTTGGCGGTATCAACGGAAACGGTGCCACCAATGCACCAGGCGGCCCGCCTCATGCTGGTAATGGTGGTGGTTTCAATACCGATGGTGCCTTAGGGTCCTGCGGTGGTCCCGGCCTTGCATTCCTCAATGGTGGTGCAGGTGGTGCACCGTGCACAGGTGGTAACGGTGGCTATGGCGGCGGCGGCGGCGGCGGCAATGCCGGCGGCGGCGGTGGCGGCGGCTACGGTGGCGGTGGTGGTTCATACCACTTCCCCGGCAATGGCGGCGGCGGCGGTTCCTTTAATTCAGGTACTAACCAGAATAATTCTGTGGGAAATACAGGTAATGGCCAGGTGGTCATCTCGGGTGGCAATGCAACCACTACTTTAATAGCAGGTTTACCTCCAGGGTCAACTTTCCCGATAGGAACCACTACAGAAACATACCAGGTGGACGATGGTCTTGGTAACTATGCAACCTGTTCTTTTACCGTTACAGTTATTGACACTTCTCATCCAATAGTTACTTGTCCTGCAGACGTATACGCCTGCACCAACATTGTAAACAATATTGCCCCTACGGTTAATAACGCTGCATGCCCGGTAATTACCTATACATTATCTGGTGCAACTACCGGTAACGGTGTTAACGATGCTAGCGGCACTTATTTTAATGCCGGCATAACTACCGTAAAATACAAAGCGGTAAGCTCCAATGGCAATGCCGATTCAAGTACATTCATTGTAAGTGTAACTTATGGCAGCAATCCTACTATAGATATCACTGCCAATCCGGGCGAAACTGCATGTACAGGTTTGCCCGTAACCTTTAATAGTACTATTACCAGTGGTGGTCCTACTCCGGTTTACAAATGGATAAAAAACAATGTAGTGGTTGGCAGCAACTCATCTACTTATGTAGATGCCGGCCTTAATACCGGTGATGTTATTTATTGCGTACTTACCAGTAACGATCCCTGTGTTCAGGTGACTGTCGATACCAGTAACGCCATTACAATGACAATGGTGCCCCCCGTTACACCTACACTAATGGTTGTGCCTGACCCAGATAGCAATATTTGTGCAGGTTCGCCGGTAAACTTCTCAGCTGTTGCAACCAATACAGGCCCTTCACCTACTTATCAATGGCAAAAGAATTACGTAGATATAGTAGGCGCCGATCAATCCACTTATACTGCACTGAACCTGGTGGCAGGAGATGTGATCAGGTGTATCATGACCAGCGATGCTGTTTGTGCTATTCCTTCTACATTGACAAGTAATACAGTAACTATTACCACATTTGCTGCCAGTCCTTTCCTTTCCGGTAGTATCGGCAATACCATTACTAAGAATTACTCGGTTACAGGTTATGTGAAAAATGTTATCCGCGATGCTAACTGTGACTTAATGGTTACCATAGAGCCTCAATGGCAAAACCCGGTATATGGCAGCACTGATGTTAAAGTGACCATAGACCCGGATATACAGGTCTATAATGGGCAACCTTATTTACAGCGCCACTTTGACATAGAACCATCAAACAATGCCTCTACAGGCACGGGCTTTGTTACTCTTTACGCTTATCAAAGCGAATTTGATGCATACAATGCAGTTGCAGATACCATGGGATTACCTTTGATGCCTATTGATTTTATCCACACAGGCAACATAAGAGTGACCCAGTTCCATGGTACAGGTACACAACCCGGTAACTATTCAGCAGGCACATACACAATCATCAATCCTGCAGTAAGCTGGGATACCGCTCACCACTGGTGGCAACTGGTATTCCCTGTAACAGGGTTTAGTGGTTTCTACATCCACACCGGTAATTTCCCGCTCAACCTGAAGCAGGTACAGCCTGATGATTTCTCCGTAGTTGCGTATCCTAACCCTGTACAGGATAAGGTTACCGTACAGGTATTTGGTCCAAGGGGCAATAACAGTAAAATATCTATTACGGATATCACTGGCAGAACCATTGTAACGGTATCAATGACAAACGATAAGGCCATAGCGGATATCAGTTCACTCGCTAAAGGTTTCTACCTGGTGAAATATAGCGACGACAACAGATCAGAAACATTGAAGATCACAAAACAATAAAAAGTAATAACTTTTTTGAAAGAAAATGAGGGGCCTGACGGCCCCTCATTTTCTTTATTCCCCTGAAGGGCAGGCGCTTGCATTACAAAAATAAATTAAACACTAACTGAACCTATATGTAACTAACTAAAAAAGGTATATAGTTGTATTAATTTTCAATTTATCCAAACCGAATAATGTTCCTAAATTTAAACCTATACTTAAAATTAAATTATCCTTATATTACCTGGTGAGTAGTTATAAAATTGGATTAAAATTTCATTTAGGCAATAATAATTAAACAAACTGTATATGGTAACTAAATTTTACTTTTCTAAAAACAGATCTGCATCGTTCAGGATGAAGCTCTTTACTTTACTGCTTTTATCCTTGTTACCGCATTATAATGCATCAGCAGGTGCATATTATGTGCAGGACAATAACCCATGGGGCCAAACCACGAACCAAACCTGTATGACAGCAGTTTTTGGGGCCGGCGGCTGGACATTAGGCAGTACCAGTACACCGGCGGCAACCATATTTGCACCCACTACCACTTTTGTAATGCTTGAAGGCAGCGATGGCAACAGCAATATGCCCAACTTTATCAATGCCAATATCACAACGATAGAGAATTGGGTAAGTAATGGCGGGCGCTTATTTATGAATGCAGCACCCAATTATGGTACTAACCAGACATGGGGATTTAGCAGCACCCAATTAAATTACCCTTCATATGCCAATAGTGTTACCACTACTGTTCCGACAAATGATATATTCCTAGGACCTATGCTGCCAACAGCAACTACTTATACGGGTAGCGCTTTTGCTCATGCCTATATTACGGGTACTGGTCTTACCAGCCTGTTATACGACCAGGCCTTCGCTGCAAACCAGCGCTCTGTTTTATGTTATAAATTATGGGGTAATGGCGTGGTGTTCTTTGGCGGCTGCACACAGCCCAATTTCTGGAGTCCCAGCCCTCAAAGTACCAACTTATGGGAAAACATATTTTTCTACGTAAATAATTTCCCGCTTTCCACCCTAACTACTACAGTTACAGGCTCCCCATGGTGCGCAGGCGATGCTTTATCCATCGATTACAGTTCTACAGGCCTTACGCTCAATGCAGGCAATGTGTTCAATGTGGAGCTTAGCGATGCTACCGGCTCTTTTGCCACACCGACCGTTATTGGTTCACTCGCAAGTACTGCTACCAGTGGCACCATCAACTGCACTATTCCAGTGGCACAGCCTCCAGGAACAGGCTATCGCATCAGGACCACATCAAGCAATGTGGCATTGATCGGCGCAGATAACGGAACCGACCTGACCATCAATGCACTGGTAACACCAACAATATCGATCTCCGCTTCCCCGGGGAATAATGTCTGCGTGGGCACCAACGTCACCTTTACTGCTACATTAACGAATGGCGGCCCTGCCCCATCTTATCAATGGACCGTAAATGGTAATCCGGTAGGTAATCTTTCCACATATTCCAGCAATGCACTCAATGACGGTGACGTTGTAGCATGTACACTGACAAGCAATGCACCCTGCGCTACACCAACAACCGCCGCCAGCAATGATATTACAATGACCATAACACCACCACTGGCAGCAACGATTAATATCAGTACGCCAAGTGATACAGGTTGTGCGGGTCAACCTATGGTGTTCAGCAGCACCGTTCAGTATGGCGGGCCTACGCCCACGTACCAATGGATGAAGAACGGCAACCCTGTAGGTGGTAATACAGCAACATATACTGATAACACGCTCATTGATGGAGATGTGATCAGTTGCGACCTTACCAGCAGCAATCCTTGCGTTCCGCCGGCAGTTGTTAGCAGTAACAGCATTACGGTCACTATCATCCCCGTTGTAGTACCCACAGTAACAATCACCGCTGATCCCGGTAGTAACATTTGTTCCGGGTCAGCAGTTACCTTCACGGCTACTGGAACAGACCAGGGCGATGCACCTGTTTATATGTGGCACAACAACCTGACAAATGTGGGTACAGACCAAAACACCTATACAAGCACCACATTGACAAATGGCAATGTAATAAGCTGTACTATGGTCAGCAATGCTACCTGCGCCATTCCTGATACTGTGACCAGTAACAATATTTCTATCACTACTTTCTCGGCCAGCCCATACCTATCCGGTTCCCTGGGCAATAGTGTAAGCAAAAGCCAGTTGATAGCAGGCTATAGCAATAACCTGGTGCGGGATGCCAATTGTAATCTTATGGTTGCGATTGAGCCTCAATGGCAAAACCCTGTAGATGGCAATACAAACGTAACGGTCACCATCGACCCCGATGTAATGGTGTATAATGGTCAGCCTTATTTACAGCGCCACTTCGATATAGAGCCTGCAAATAATGCAACTGAGGCTACTGGCTTCATTACACTTTATGCTTACCAGAGCGAGTTTGATGCATATAATGCTGTGGCCGATACTATGGGCCTGCCGTTGATGCCTACCAATTACATACAGACGGGGAATATCAGGGTCACCCAATTCCACGGTACAGGCACTGAACCCGGCAATTATTCTGCAGGCACATACACAGTTATTAACCCTGCAGTAAGCTGGGATCCTGTACACCAATGGTGGCAGCTTATATTCCCGGTTACCGGGTTTAGCGGCTTCTATATACACACTGGTAATGTTCCGCTCAACCTGAAACAAGTACAACCGGACGATTTCTCTGTCGTAGCCTACCCCAACCCCGTACAGGATAAAGTCACTGTACAGGTATATGGCAGGCAGGCTGCTCATAGCATGATATCAGTTACAGATATTACCGGCCGTACCATAGTTGAAGTGCCTATGGCTAATGATAAAGCCATAGCAGACCTCAGCTCACTGGCTAAAGGCTTCTACCTCGTGAAATATAGTGATGACGAAAGGACACAAACAATTAAAATAACGAAGCAATAATAATCGCTTCCTCAATAAAGAGAATGGCCCCGCTTATTGCGGGGCCATTCTCTTTATAAGAACCTCTGTTTTATAATTGAGGTACGTAATAAGGCGATATCATGATATAGACCAGCACACCTGTAATACTTACATAAAGCCACAGGGGCCAGGTATAACGGGCCAGCTTTTTATGCTTGCCATATTCACCGGTTGCGGAATGATAAGCAGTAAATAGAATGAACGGGAGGATCACCGCCGCCAGCACAATATGGGTGGCCAGGATAGCGTAATAGAAATAGCGGATAGGCCCCTCACCGCCAAACTTGGTCTCGTCCGTAAGCAGGTGATGACTGATATAAAATATAAGAAAGGTAACCGAAAGCCCTATAGCTATAAGCATAAGCCGCTTATGAGTAAGATAATTTTTCTGCCGCACCGCTATATAAGCCCACACCAGCAAAACTGATACAATGGAATTGATAATGGCGTTGAACAATGCGAACAAATGTATATCAAAGCCCAGGTGTAATGTAAGTTTCACCTTCGATAAAACAGCTACCGCTGCAAATACTACGAAGGACACCGTTATGATCAGTAAACGTGCCCTTGGATCATTTTTGGTAATAAAAGGAGTAAGCATATCCGTTAGTTCAAGATTCTCAAAAAATATCGTTATTCCCTGTGCTTATTTTCAAACAGCAGCAATACGATGTCATCGGAGCAGCGTTTCATTTCGGCACCGTCTGTGCCATCATAATAGCCGCGAATGTATCGGTACTGGTCCAGCAGTACAAATTTTTCAGTATGTATGAAATCATCTGCCCCCCCATCACCCGGCTGCACCGACAAGTGTAGCTGGTTGCGGGCATAATCATAGATATCCCGCTTATCACCAGTCAGGAACCACCAGTGATCATGGTTCGCTTCATATTTATCGGCATAATCACGTAATGCGGGGAAGGAATCCCGTACGGGGTCAACAGTGATCGAGACAAACTGCACAGCAGTATCATTTTTTTTGAATGCCTTTTGCAGCATGGCCATATTGCGGGTTTGCTTTGGACAGGTTGAAGTGCAATGGCTAAAGAAAAAATCAACGACCACTATCTTACCCTTAAGATCATTATTGACCGATACCATCTTGCCTAATTGATTGGTCAGTTGCAGGTCAGCAACCTTATGAAATACCGTATCATATTTCATGCTTCCACTCACCTGCTGGCTGTCTATCCTGTCAATTATATAATATTTAGGCAGCTTTACAACACCTACGGCAAACTTCCGGGTAATGTAAAAAACAGAAAGCGGTAGCAAAAGTGCTACCGCTAGTCCAATTATGTATCGTTTTGAATTTTTCCTGGCCATTTTTTAAAAGATGCCGTAAAGATAAGAAGATCTTACCTTGTTGGCGAAGTACTATTCATAAACAACCAGAACCCACCATCAGCAAGGAAGGCTATGATAAACCATATGAACAGCGTGAGTGGTATCAATACCGTTATCAGGAAGCTCTTTATCTCATCACCAAGGTGCATAAAGATAGCTACGATGTAACCGGCTTTAAGCAGGGTAAGCGCCAGGAAGAAAAATGCGACCAGTGCCTTGGGCATATGGTGACTGAAGAACATACCCAATATCACCTCTACTACGGTTACTACCAGCAGTATCCAGAATACTTTCCATATCCTGCCCACTTGTTTCTTACTTTCTGAAGAATTTATGTCACCATGATGCTGCATGATGCCGGAATAGAGCTTAGACTGGTCGCCCTCGTAATAGTGCTGTATTTCGTTTTGGCTATGATGCTGAGACATTCTTTATATTGTTAGTTATGTTGTGAACGATTTTTGTTTTCTTGGATTAAAGCAGGTAAAAGCAAGTAAATACGAATACCCATACAAGATCCACGAAGTGCCAGTAAAGACCTACTTTTTCTACCATTTCATAATGCCCGCGGCGCTCGTAAGTACCGTTTACCGTATTGATAAGGATAACGATATTAAATAT
The DNA here is from genome assembly GCA_001897835.1 of Bacteroidetes bacterium 46-16. Taxonomy (GTDB): domain Bacteria; phylum Bacteroidota; class Bacteroidia; order Chitinophagales; family Chitinophagaceae; genus MKUN01. Next base: position 140,277 of record MKUN01000005.1, on the reverse strand, counting down.
CACGCCACTGGTAACGTGCGCACCATGGAAACCGGTGATGGTAAAGAAGTAATTAAAAAAGTCGTGCGTGGCCTGCATACCATGCGCCGGTAGTGCCGCCTGTACAGCCTCTTTATGCGGACTGAAGAAATGGTGGAAAGCTGATATGGGTGTAGAAGCATCAGTAAAAGAGCCCCACCAGCCGCCTTCGCTATGCAGGTGTGTCCATTCCCATGCCTGGCAACTCAGGAAGCATATGCCACCTACTATGGTCCAAAGCATCCACTTTATCACACCTTGCTTGTCGCCATAATGCCCTGCGTGTACCGCAAGCACCATAGTTACCGAACTCATGATAAGTATAAAGGTCATCAAGCTCACAAACAGCAGAGGCAGGTTAGCCTCACCCATAAAGGGGAATGACTTGAACACCTGGTTAGGGTCGGGCCATACTGCGCTAAAAAAGCGGGTAGTACCGTAGGCGATCAGCAACGCGCCGAAGGTGAAGCTATCGGACAAAAGGAAAAACCACATCATTATTTTTCCGTAGCTCACATTGAAAGGAGAACGTCCGCCTCCCCACATTTTGGTTTCAGGCGCTGTAGTAGCTGTAGCTTGTGACATATCTTATTTTAAGGTTACTTTTTATACTGTAAATTCGGGTGCGAATTTCGAAACAATTTTATTGATTTGCCAGAAAGAACACAAATAAATATATCCACAATACATCCACAAAGTGCCAGTATGTCGACACGATCTCCAGTCCTGTGGTATTATATATCTTCACTCTTGTTCTGAAGGCACGGAAAAATACAATTAATAATGCAATTATCCCACCCAAAATATGCAATAAGTGTAATCCGGCGATAATGAACAGGAATGAGCCGCTGGGGTTACCATCTACCCGTATATTATTCTCATACAGTACATTAAAGCCAATGAACTGCAAAACTCCAAACATTACACCTAACAATAATGTAGCGGTGATCAGGGCTTTGAAACGGGGCATTTGACGCTTTTTAAAAGCCCGCAAACCTAAAGCCATCGTAATACTGCTGGCTATGATTGTTACAGTCGAGATATTGAATACGAAGGGCAGCCGGTAAAATACCCAGTTCCCTTGCGCTTCCCGTACCATATATGCGCTGGTAAGGCCCGCAAACATCATTACGATGCTGGCCATAGCCACCCATAGCATGAATTTTTGCGGATGTATCTTTTTACGTTGTGGCGTTGCTTGTTCCATTATCTTATCCATATTCAGTATCACATTTTATCAAAAAGTAAGGCAAGCAGTACGGTGGGTAAATAGATAAAGGATGAGAACATTACCCTTTTAGCCGACTTATGGTCGTTATTTTTATAAAACACAAAGGAAGCGGCAAAATACAGCAACCCGCAGGCTACGCCTATCAGCATACCCGTATTGCCGCTGATGCCTACCGTACGGGGCATTACAGCCATAGGTATCAGCACCAGGCTATAGAACATACATTGCAGCCCTGTAAAGCGCGTCTTACCCTGTTTTGAGGGCAACATACGGATTCCTGCCTTCTCATAATCATCAAAACCCACCCATGCTATAGCCCAGAAATGAGGGAATTGCCAGAAGAACTGTATCAGGAACAGCACCCAACCACCCAGGGCCAGGGGCCCCGTAAGGGTATTAGTGGCCGCCACCCAGCCAATAAGGGGGGGAAGGGCTCCGGGTATGGCACCTATCAGCACAGCTACGGGGTGCACCTTTTTCATAGGTGTGTACGCAAATGCATAAAGCAGCAGGGATGTAAAACTTAATAGACCCGCAAGCGGGTTGAAGAAATAACCAAGCAATAATGCCCCGGTGATACCTGTAAGCGCAGCAAATATCCATGCTTCTGTAGCCCCCATCCTGCCGTCAGGCATAGGCCGGTACATAGTGCGCTTCATCAGTTTATCGCTGTATCGCTCCAGTATCTGGTTAATGGTATTTGCTCCGCCGGTCACCAGCAGGCCGCCGGCAAACAGGATGATCACTTCTTTCCACTCAAAAGTGGTATTGGGAGCAAGCAGGTAGCCAACTACACTCGAAAACACTACCATAAAGCTAAGATTGGGCTTCAGCAACTGGGCGTAATCTTTAACGCGGTCCAGTACTACCATTTGCCCTCTTGCTTTTATAGGCTCTTCACGCAACATTATTCTGAAAAAATATTGGGATTATTTTTAAACAGGGCAAAGGTAATACTTGAGGATGGAAATTATAGCCTCAAATAGAAGTTTTTTGACCGATATATAAAATATCGCCTAATACAGGAACTTGTACACTTTTCCCAATTCAGTTAACTCTTTTCCCATTTTTAAAAATTGCCTATTCAATGGCTACTTACTTTCGCACCTGTAATTCTTGCCCCAGTAATTACCGCTTCTTGCCGCGGTCAATTCAATTAATCAAATAAGGATAAAAAAACATTGCGGCGCCGCAATGTTCAAATGGTGGCCCTCCGTTTTGCTTTCCGTGTGCTGATATGGCCCGGGGCAAGATGGCTGTGGATGCGCATGGAGGCATACGGAGACCGCCACCACCAATGCAATTATCGATCAAAACTAATATACTCAACCATAATATAACGAACAATGAAAAAAGCGCTCCTTACAATGCTCCTGGCAACAGCCCTTATAAGATCCTCTGCTGCACCGGTCACCGATACCGTCTCTATTGCTGCATCATACGCCAACCAGGTATGGTATAGCCTCGAAAACGATGAACAGGGCACAGCACCTAAAAATAACTGGGACATCGCCTTCGATGCTTCTGGCTATGGCTCATCGGTAATGATCAATTCGGTGACCGGCACCATGGTATGGAAATATCCAGGCTCAGATACAGCCGGCTGGTCATCTGTAGACACCACAGGTATGGATATTTGGGATGCTCACTGGAATTCCGACACTTCCTGGACAGGCGCTATCGGCAACTATCCTGATGCTAACGATCCATACAATCTTGATTGGGGCGTATACAATATGACTACCCATATTGTTACCGGCGATTCTATATATATTGTAAAACTGGCTAACGGGGATTATAAGAAACTCTGTATCATATCGCTGGCATCCAATGTATATACCTTCAAATACGCCGATCTCGATGGCAGCAACGAGCAACTGCAAACATTGGATAAAACGGCCTATAACAGTAAGAATTTTGCATACTATTCTATACAAAATGATGCTGTCCTCGACCGCGAACCGGCTTCTGCCGACTGGGACCTTGTTTTCACACAGCATACTGCATTCATTCCCAGCGCATACACCGTAACAGGCGTATTGGCCAACGAGGGTACTGAGATAGCAAAAGTGAGTGATGTACCTGATAAAGACACCTATACCGATTATAATTCAGCCACCTTCAGCACAAAGATCAATACCATAGGCTATAACTGGAAGTCATTTAACGGCACGGGCTACGACATACAGGATTCACTGCTGTATTTTGTAAAAACAGCTGGCGGCGACATATGGAAAGTGATATTCACCGGTTTTGGCGGCAGTGCTGATGGCAACTATATATTCTCTAAAGAAAAATTATATACCGCCACGTCGGTTCATGGGCTGGGCGCCATAAAAGTAGCTGCGGCAGTATATCCCAATCCTGCCAGCGGGCAGGATGTAACTATTGCCTATAGCTTTGCAAGCCCTGTTAGCAACGCACAACTTAACATCACAGGCATTAGCGGAAGAACCGTATGCAGTACAGGGCTTAATAGCAGCAGCGGCCTGCATCTTTATAAGCTGCCCTCCCATTCGCTCAGCCAGGGGATATATGTGGTCACACTATCATCTGCCGGCGGATCTGTAACGCAAAAACTAATTATTCAATAGCCATTGCGGCAAATAAAGCGCCCCACCCTGTACAGGGTGGGGTTATTCAATAAAAAAAACAACACGAAAAATGAAAGCCTCAACATTTTACACCATACGACTGCTTACACTTATACTTGGCATAGGCCTGCTTACATCATGCGGGCAAAACGGGAACAGTTCCAAAAGCAAAATGGCCGGGAACAAAAAAATCGGCATCCTCATGGTAAACCATGGCTCCCGTTCCGAGACCTGGCGCAATGCACTGCTCGACCTGCAGAAAAGAGTGACCGCACCCATACTGAACGACAGCGACATCAAAGGCATAAAGACAGCCTTCATGGAATACACAGAACCTTCTATAGCCACCCGTCTCAAAGAGTTTGACAAAGAAGGCTATACCGATGTCATTATCGTTCCCATATTCCTCACGGTAAGCACACACTCTTTCGATGACATACCTACGATCATTGGCCAGAAAGAAGACCCTCATTCCATGGAAACATTGAAGATCGAGAATATTGAACGCTTCAAGCCCAAAGCCAATACCCATATAACACCCTTACTGGATTTCACGGCAGTTTTACAAAAAAATGTGCTGCGGCGCAGCCTGGCCTTATCGAAAGACCCTGCCCATGAAGGTCTTGTACTCATAGCCTATGGCGACGAAACCTACAATACAGAATGGACGGAATTACTGACAAAAGTTGGCGATTATGTTCAACAAAACAGCGGCATCTCCGCATATTCATATGGCTGGTGCGGGCATGTGGCACATTACAATCCCGACTCTACAACTGTGGCAATTAAGCGTGCATTAAAGAAACGTGATAACGCTGTAGTGATCCCTGTATTGGTGGCGCATGACGAGATGTTCCAGGTAAAGATCATCGGTGGCGGCATTGCTAAAATACCCGGATCAAAAGAAAAGGTACGTTATATGGCCGATGCCATCTTGCCCGATACAACAGTAGAGAATTGGGTCATCAATATAAGCCGCGACTATGCAGCCAAAATAAACGCAGAACAAACACAAGCCCTTAAATGAGTTCACCCCGGATAAAAAAACTGCGACGGCTTAATGTTGCTACCCATCGCGACCTGGGATATTTCTTTTCATCCCTGATAATCATTTATTGCATATCGGGCCTTGCACTGAACCATATAAATGACTGGGACCCCGATTTCATTATCAGTAAAAAAACGGTGAGCATTGGCAGTGCCTTATCAGGACATGATATCAACAAAACATTGCTTGCCCGGCTGGGCAGCCTTGTTGGCGAGTCCAGGTACAAAGTATATGATATACCTGTACAAGGCCAGTTGAAGATATATTACGACAATGCCTCGCTGCATGTGAATTTCGACAAGCATAGCGGAATATATGAAAAGGTGGAACGTCGCCCGCTGTTTTACCAGTCCAACGTATTGCACCGCAATAGCCTAAAAGGCTGGAAATGGGTCTCCGACATCTTCGCCATCATGCTGATCATAATCAGCGTTACGGGGCTTTTTATCCTTAAAGGCAAACATGGCATTAGCGGGCGGGGCAAGTGGTTCATCGCCGCTGGCCTGCTGCCCCCGGTCATTGCAATCATCATCCAGCAACTGAGCTGATAAACAATATAAAGCAACATGTGCAATTACGACACGATAAAAAAGAACAGGAACGGCTACGTAATACACTGTCGAAATTGCGGCCGTATACAGGTAGCATTTGCCTCCGTGGTGCTATCCCTCACCCGCGATCAGTTCTACGAGTTCATCCGCTATGCAGATGAACAGTACCGGGCATACAATCTTCATTCCTTCCCCGACCAGAAAGTGATCAGCATTCCTACCGACTCACGATCGGTCAGCATCATCTATAGCCTCAATGAGCTAAAAGACCTGCTGCACCTGCTGCTGGCAGGCCGCAACAAACTGGAACATGAAGATTTGTTTGCTTTTCACAACAATTAAGCATATGCAGAAAAGAATATTAACCGCCGCCTTTATCGTCGCATCACTTCCCGCCGCTGCACAGGCGATCAGGGACAGCAGCAACAGGGAAGCTATGCAGCTAAACATGAATGACGTGGTGATCACCGGCCAGTATGCACCCAACAGTAAAGAGAATGCAGTACAGAAGATAGAAGTTATAGACCGTGTAAAAATAGATGCCATGGCTGCGCAAAACCTGCGCGACGTGCTTACCAACCAGCTCAGCGTTCGCATTTCACAGGATGCGATATTTGGGGCCGGCCTTAACATACAGGGCAGTCAGTCATATGGTGAGGGAGCAAAAATATTAGTGGATGGCGTGGCAATCATCGGTAAGCAGAATGGAAGCATCGACCTGTCGCAGGTAAATCTTAACAATATAGACCGTATAGAGATCATAGAAGGCCCCATGTCGGTATCCTACGGCACGGATGCGATAGCCGGTACGATAAACCTTGTAACCAAAAAAACACAATCAACACCTTTTGAGACAATCGTAGGCGCCTATTACGAAAGCATCGGCACATACAATATCAGTATGGATGCCGGCTTACATAAAGGCAGGCACACCATATTGCTCAATGGTAACAGGAACTTTTTCGATGGCTGGAGCCCCAACGACAATGCCGGCTTTTTTGACTTCAAAGCACAGCCCGCCGACACAGGAAGGGTTGCCCAGTGGAAGCCCCGCGAACAATATAATGCGGGGATGCAATACACCTGTGCGCTCAACAAGCTGAGCCTGAACTATAAAAGCAATTATTTCTATGAAACCATCACAAACAGGGGTATGCCGATGTTGCCATATTACGAGATGGCCTTCGATGATTATTACCATACCCGCCGCTTCGACAATGCTTTTTTTGCAAACGCCCGTATAGGGCAGCATAAGCGCATCAATTTCCAGGTCGCCTATAACGATTACAAACGCGTAAAGAACCAGTTCACAAAAAACCTTACTACGCTTTCGGATATCCTCACTCCCGGACAGCAGGACACTTCAAGGTATAATGAATGCAGCAGCAGGGCCACGTTCAGCCATAGTAACGGCCAGGCCAGGATCAGCTACGAGGCGGGTTACGATATCAGCATACAAAATGCCAACAGCACATTAATACTCGATCAAAAACAACAAATGGGCAACTATGCCATTTTTGCCAGTGCAGAATATAAACCTTTCTCCCGTTTCACCATACGGCCCGGCCTTCGTTATGGTTACAACACACGCTACAATGCTCCCCTTGTGCCATCACTGAACATACTGTATAAACCCGGTAAAAACTGGGCATTTCGGGCATCTTATGCCAAAGGTTTCCGTGAGCCCAACCTGAAAGAACTCTATTTCGATTTCGTCGACATTAATCACAACATACATGGCAACGATGATCTTGCAGCAGAATACTCGAACAATTATAGCGTTTCCGCTGTTTATACAGCCAGGTATCAACAGCTGGATTACAGGGTGAATTGCGCCGGCTTTTATAACAACATAAAAGACCTCATCACACTAGCCTCGGTTTCTGGTGGCGCTGCCAATGAATATACTTATGTGAACATAGGCAAATACAGAACGCAGGGACTGCAACTGGGCACCGATGTCACTTTTAAGCACATAAGCTTATCGCTTGGGACAGCTTATACCGGCACTTACAACGCATTGTCTGAGAACAATGATGTGCCCAAATTCAGCTATTCACCCGAGTTCAGGAGCAGCATAACATACAGCATCCCCCCTTATGGCCTTAGCGCATCCCTGTTCTATAAGTACACGGGGCGCTTTATTACATACATTGCCGATGCTGCCAATAATACCCTGCAGGCTTATACCGGCGACTACCATATCGCCGATGCCACCTTATCCAAATCCCTTTTCAACAAGCACATGGATATTACTGTCGGCTGTAAAAATCTCTTTGACGTAAAGAACATAATTGCATATGCAGCAGGCACAGCACACTCATCTGCCACCGGCACTGCTGCTATTGGTATGGGGCGCTACTACTTCGTAAAACTCAATATTAAATTCCATAAGCAATGATAAAACTACCTGCCTGCGCATATCTTTTACTGCTATTGCTCACACTGGACAGTTGCATTAAAAAAGAACTTCCCGTACCCGTACATCAATCGGGCGATGTCACAGGTGCCACGGTAAGTATGGACCCTACCTACAAATACCAGGTCTATTTCAGCCTTAAGAACAATGCGGAAGTAGGCCGGAACCTGAAAACCATATGGGATATTGGTTTTGAAACTGGAGCAAATGGATATCATGTAGTGCTCAACACATCTAAATCTATGTTTGCACGGAACACCGGGAAGACCGCTTTTACTTCGGTAAGTTATAATGATACGGCAGGTTTCGCAGCAAATAAAAAATGGGATGCCTGCAATGGCGAGATGGATAGCACAGCCATAGGTGATTGGCGCAGCGACACAAATGTTTACATTATTGACAGGGGCTTTAACGAACTGGGACAACAGCAGGGAATGGAAAAGTTACAACTGCTCTCGGTCAGCAGCGATTCATACACACTCCGCTTCGCGGCCCTTGATGGCACAGGCGACACTACGGTCACGATCACTAAAGACACCACCTATAACCTGGCTTTCCTGTCCTTCAGCACACGCATGCAGCTATTGGTAGAACCGCCAAAGAACAGCTGGGATATTGCTTTTACACAATATACTTACGTTTTTTATGACGAGGTGCCGCCAGTGCCCTATCTCGTTACCGGCTGTTTGCTCAACCGCTATAATACGATGGCCGTCCGCGACACAAATACCGGCTTTAAGGATATAGTTTTTGCAGACCTGGGCCGCTACAGTTTTGCTTACGACCTCAGTACTATTGGTTACGACTGGAAAACATACAATGGCTCCGGCTATACCATAAATACCGGCTACAACTATATCATACACGCTTCAGAAGGCGTTTATTACAAACTGCATTTCATTGGTTTTTACAACAATAGTGGCCTGAAGGGTAATCCTGCATGGGAATACCAGCAACTGTAACTAAGCAGGGTTGTTGAAGAATTCTATCGTATGTTCCACCACTTCCTGCATAGCCTTAGGCAGGTGGTTTTCGGTCCATGGGTGCTTGCGTCCGAATACATGGTCGGAGGGCACCAGGAACAACTCGGCAGAGGGATGCCAGCGGTGCAGGGTGTAAGCTTTTTCCACCGGCACAGAGGTGTCATCTATCCCATGGCAGAACAACAGCGGTATATCCAGCTTTTTGAGCGCATCCTGTATATTCAGGCGCTCCTTATTGTTTTGATAATCTTCGTACAACTGGTAGTTGAGTGGCAGCTCCTGTTTTGTGCGGCTATTGGTCGTGTAGGTCACGCCCTTTTCTTTCCACTCCACTATCCGGTCGGTTGGCCATCCGCCCCATGGGGTCTTGCATTTATGTATCGATGCCCATGTGGCCACTTCCTTTACCCGGCTGTCTTCAGCAGCCTTCAGGATGGATATGCCCCCGCCAAGACTGTGCCCGATGAGAAATAGCTTTTCCTTATCTATTTGCCCCGCATGCTCATGTCCCTCAGAGAGGGCCCAGTTGATCACAGCACCCAGTTCCTCCAGTTCTGTAGTGTAATTATTATTAGCATAGGCCTCCATATCCACGAAGGCTTCAGGATGCTCCGGCGTAGTACCGTTATGCGAAAAATTGAATTTGATGAATACAAAGCCCGCCGATGCGAACTGCTCCGCAATAAGGTCGAAATTACCCCAATCTTTAAAGCCGTTGAAACCATGCGAATAGATGACAACAGGCTTTGACCGTTCAGTGTGCAGGTAAAAGATGTCAGTTGGTATAGGTTTACCAAAGCTGCCTTCCAGCAAAATATTTTTTACAATGTGCATTTCTAATACAAATAATATTACCAGCTGCCCCCGGCACCGCCGCCGCCGCTGCTGCCTCCTCCAAAGCCACCGAAGCCGCCACCGCCGCCCCAGCCACCGCTGCTGCCACCGCCCCAGCCGCCTGAGCCTCGGTTCATCATGCTGCCGATCATCCAGCCGGCACCAAATCCGCCCCATCCACGACCACTCATATAATTACCACCGCCACCGCCGCCGCGCTTGCTCAGCAACCATAGGATAAAGTAGATGATAGCGATAAGAAGTATCGTGCCCCATATGGGCATTCCCTTATGCTCCTTCTTATCAGCAGTATATTCACCTTTCGTTGCCGCGATCACAGCATCGGCAGCACGCGAAAAACCCTGGTAGTAATTCCCTTCTTTGAATGCGGGGCGCATCTCGTTGCGTACTATCTCACCGCATTGCAGGTCGGTAAGCGCCCCTTCCACACCCCGCCCGGTAGTGATCCACATTTTATGGTCACCCAGCGATGCAAATATCAGCACCCCGTTATTTTTCCCCGCCTGGCCTATACCCCATTTATTAAAGAGTTTTATGGCATAGTCGCTGGCATCATAACTCCCCAGCGATTTTATTGTCACCACCGCGATCTGTGTCGAGGTGGTCCGGTCAAATTCCACCAGCTTGTCTTCAAGTTCCGACTGTTCACGTGGGTTCATCATACCGGCCAGGTCATTCACCAGCCTTGGGGGCGATGGCCTTGGCGGAAAATCATCATCACCGGCTTTTACCATTGTTGCCGCGAGCAACAGGAATAAAAGCCCCAATACACGCAACGATATTTTATGGAGCACATTCATCATTTACCAAATACTATTTCGTCAGGCAGCTCATTCTTCGTTATGTTCGGATCAAAAGGGAAATGAGTGGCCAGTGCATGGCCCAGTTCCGTTACACAGGCACAAAGCCCTTCTGTCACCTCATCCTTCTTCAGGTATTCCTTGAGCCTTGATGCCGCCTGCTCCCAAAAGGCAGGTCCCCCGGCCTTTTCGTAAATTGCCGTATCGCCAAATAAGGCGAACTGCCGGTCATCCACTGCCAGGTATACTATAGTAGCATTACGCATCTCGGTTTTATACATAGCTAGCTTACCGAATAATTCTACCGCACGGTCCATGGCATTCATATAAGCGCATTTCCGCTCCACGAACACGCGCACCTCCCCCGTGGTCTTGCCTTCAGCTTCTTTAATGCAGGCCACCACGCGTTGCTGCGATTCTTCATCCAGTATGGCTCTTTTTTTCCACGGTAATAAGAACATAGCCTTCTCTTTTTAAAACTGTACGGCAGGGGCCTTCTCAGCTCCCTTGTCGGCCTCGAACCAGGGCTTTTTCGTGAACCCGAACATACCCGCATACATTACCTGCGGGAAAGACGTGATCTTTACATTGTAGGTCTTTACCACGGCATTATATTCATCACGGGCTACTTTTATGCGGTTTTCCGTGCCTTCAAGCTGGTCCTGCAGTTGGGTGAAGTTCTGGTTAGCCTTCAGTTGGGGATATTGCTCTGCCACAACCATCAGCCTGCCCAGTGCCTGGCTCAGTTGCCCCTGCGACTGCTGGAACTGCTGCAGCTTCTCAGCGGTCAGGTCATTCGCATTTACGGTCATCTTCGTTGCGCTGGCCCTTGCCTCTATCACCTGTGTCAGGGTGGTCTTTTCAAAATCGGCCACGCCCTTTACAGTGGCTACAAGGTTGGGGATCAGGTCGCTGCGGCGCTGGTAACTGCTTTGAACATTTGCCCACTTCTCATCCACATCTCCCCTCATTTTGTTCATGCCGTTATAGCTGCAACCGCCCATTAGTACAAGGAGCAATAAAATGCCCAAAACAACATATAAACCTTTCATTGTTATTTATTTTATCCTCAAATATACATTTAAGTTAGCAACAAAAACAGTAACGCCGGTCATCGACCGGCGTTATCATTTTATCAATGAATATCTGTAAACCGTTTACAGGTAAAAACGAGCACTTAAGCCAAACATATTATGCGGGAAGTAATTTACATCACGCACAAAATTTATAGCTGGTTTAAAATCAGCGCTTAAGCCCAGCGGTATCTTGCGAAACCTGTATTCCACACCACCGATACCATCTATACCGAATATGCCTTCATTATCAGCATCATAGCGTCCTGTCTCATAGTTATATACACGGCCATTATGGTCCCACACCCCGGCATGCATACCGCCGCCAAAGAAGATACGCCAGTCAGGATTAGGCAGGTATATATGATATTCTATCAGCGCTACGGCATTAAAACTGGTACCGTCTTCCCAGCCCAGTACGCCACCTGCATTCATTTGCCCTTCTATTGCCAGGTTCCTGTCAATGAAGAATTTACCGGTAAAACCACCGCCATCGGGGGTAGCACGCAAACCAAGACCTATATCTCCGGTCCTTGCAAAACTATCTTGTGTAAGAACAAGACTGAAGATCATCATCGTAATAAATAAACATATCTTTTTCATAACAATTCCGTTTTGCCTGCAACACTTAAACAATCATGCCATAGCTATTGCCATCATATGGTCGGGGCAGAAATAATTCCCTAAACTTTAACATAGTCCTGTATTTTTGCCCCTAAAGTGATAATATTTTAAACATGCCCATTTCATACGAAGCATCATTGGAGTACGCACAGGCGCAGGACAGGACCGACCCTTTGTTTTCATTCCGTGAACGGTTCTTATTCCCACAGCACGATGGCAAAGATGCCTGCTACTTTTGCGGTAACTCCCTGGGATTACAGCCTAAGAGCGTTGCTTATTTAATGGAGAAGGAGCTCGACGATTGGGCCAAACATGGGGTTGAAGGCCATTTCCGCGCACGCAATCCCTGGTTTTCCTATCATCACTTATTTACCGACCGGCTTGCAAAGCTTGTAGGAGCACAACCCGGCGAAGTGGTGGCAGCCAATGCACTTACAGTCAACCTGCACCTGCTCATGCTTTCTTTTTATCGCCCAGATAGCACAAAATATAAGATCCTCATGGAGGCCGGGGCATTCCCTTCCGACCAGTATGCGGTAGAGACACAGGTGCGCATGTATGGTTATGACCCTGAGGATGCAATTATAGAGATAAGCCCGCGCGAGGGGCAGCACATCATTGAAGAAGAAGATATCATTAATGCTATAGAATATAACCGCGAGCACCTGCAGATGGTAATGATTGGTGGTGTCAATTATTACACCGGCCAGTTCTTCGACCTGAAAAAAATAACCGATGTGGCGCATCGCAATGGTGCCTACGCCGGTTTCGACCTTGCACATGCCGTAGGCAATGTTCCCCTGCAATTGCACGACTGGGGGGTCGATTTTGCCTGCTGGTGTTCTTATAAATACCTCAATTCGGGCCCCGGTGCGGTTGGCGGCATGTATGTGCATGAGCATCATGGCAATAACCCCAAAAGTTTCAGGCTGGCAGGCTGGTGGGGCAACGATGAAAAGACCCGCTTCAAAATGGAGAAGGGCTTTATACCCCAGCCAGGTGTTGCCGGCTGGCAAATGAGCAATGCCCCCGTATTCAATATGGTGGCGCACAATGCCGCACTCGATATTTTTGAAAAAGCCGGGATCAGCGAACTCCGCGAAAAAAGCATAAAGCTCACCGGCTATCTTGAATATTTATTAAAACAAATAAAGCATCTGCCTTTCGGGATCATCACACCGGCGGAGCCTTCGCGTCGTGGCTGCCAGTTATCGCTCCTCTTTGCCGAAAGGGGCCGCGAAGTATTTGAAAAGCTAACTCAAAATGGCGTGGTTGCCGACTGGCGCGAACCAAATGTGATCCGCATTGCCCCCGTGCCGCTTTATAACACCTTTGAGGATGCCTTCAGGTTTTATGAAGTACTGATGTCTTTACAATAAGCGCTTATGAACAGGATCGTCTTTATTGTTGCACTTATATTGTTTGCCGCCTGTAATGGCACAGCTGATAAGCCGGCAGACAGAACGCCTGCAATCGCAAGTACAGCAAAAGACAACAGCGACACCAGGTCATGGACAGGAACGATCAGGGGAAACATACCGGTATTTATGCACTTTGCACTTAAGGACAGTGTATTGGCAGGTGAGTTGGTTTACCTGAACAGCAGCAACAAAAAGCCGATAAGAATACTGGGGCAATTGGCACCGTCCATGTACATGATAAAAGAATTTTCCGATAGCGGTCTTATTTCCGGCACATGGTCTGGCACTTACAGCAATGACAGTCTCACGGGTCAGTGGTACAGTGGCAACAAAGAATTTTCTTTCAGCCTTTTGCCTAAGGATACCTCTATAGATAAAACTATTTCTTTTACCCCCGGCAAAATAGATGGCACCTATCGCTACCAATATCCCAAAGAGGGCGGTATGGGCGAAGTATCCATAAAACAACTGGATGCAGCACATATCATCTTTAATGCATCTTGTGTCACCGGGACACCGGCCTATCATATGGCCACCGTGGAAGATGACACCATTGCTATCAATAATTATGTAGCCCTGTATGAGAATTCCGAGTTTGGCAATTGCAAATTCAGCCTTCATTTTTTTAATGGCTTCCTTGTTATACAAACTGCAGAAAACGCTGCCGATTGCGGTTTTGGAATGGGCGCTGGAGTAGATGGCATTTATATAAAAACATCACCAACATTCAACCCTTTAAAAATAGAATAACAGGCGGGCTCGCCAGCACGCCTTGCTTGTTCAGGCTTGATCAATGGCATTATATTTCGACATAGACAGCTTACCACGTTTCGAGCATGCGGTGCTTACCATAGGCACCTTCGACGGTGTGCACCTTGGTCACCGTACCATACTCGATGAAGTGGTAAGGCACACTAAATCGGTGAAAGGCGAGAGCATTGTCATCACCTTCGAGCCGCACCCGCGCAAGCTGCTCTTCCCCGGGCAGCCTATAAAGCTCATCACCCCCCTGCAGCAAAAACTCGATCTCATTGTCAAAGCCGGCATACACCATGTAGTGGTCGCCCCCTTTACCCGTGAGTTCTCCCAACTGTCTGCTACGGAATACATTCGTGATTTCCTGGTCAAAAAATTTCAGCCACACAGTATAGTCATCGGTTACGACCATCATTTCGGTCATGATAGGAAAGGCGATATCAACCTCTTAAAAGAGCAGTCTGCCGAATATGGATACAAGGTCTTCGAGATACCGGCACAACTCATAGACGAAGCCGCTGTCAGCTCCACCAAGATACGCAAAGCCCTTGCCGAAGGCCGCATCAGTGATGCCGGGCATATGCTGGGACGCAATTATACCATTAGCGGCACCGTTATAGAGGGCAATAAACTTGGCCGTACCATCGGCTATCCCACGGCCAACATTCGCCATTCCGAGCCGGAGCAAATACTGCCCGCCATCGGCATCTACGCAGTCTATGCCCGGTGGCAGGGCACTTCGTTTAAAGGCATGTTGAGCATCGGCCACAATCCCACCGTCACCGACGACAAGAGTATCAAAATAGAAGTGAACATCTTCAATTTCGACAAAGAGATATACGGTGATATGCTCGAGATAGAATTTGTCGCCCGCCTGCGCGATGAAGAAAAATTCGATTCACTCGAGGCACTTAAAGATCAGTTACATCGTGATAAAGAATACAGCATTAGCGTTCTTAAATAAGCCTAAGGCTGCCTGTATATTATTGCCTGCCTTGTCGCTCTTAACTCTTCCATAGTCATTTTTTTATATTCTATCCCCATGTCTTTTGCATTCTGTTCCACCGTCTCGGCAAACCCAGCTTTCTTTCGCCTTTCATTCACATGCTCCGGGTCTTTTATTGGCCATATCACATAGCCCTTCACGCCTGTTTGGTGTCCCGCACTGTCAAAGGCCGGTATGCTCGTAGCCTGTGTGCCATACACCTGCTCTTTATCGTCTTCAGTCAGCAACCGGTCTTCCATCATCGCTACCAGCCTTTGCGGCAGCTCACCCTTTTCACCTGCTTCCTTCATCATCGGGAAATATTGTTTGATCTTCTCAGAGTGCTGTATGATGTACCATGCAGTTTCATTGGCAGGCTTTCCCACCGTCGATTCGCCGGGATAACCTTTGGCTTTAAATACCTGCTCAATGAATACAACATTCAAAGAATCCAGCCTGCCTTGCAGCGCCCATAGGGAGTCAAGCGCCTCCCGGCTCTTAGCATCTGTATTCATATACTGCCTGTACCGTTGGTCCTCAACCATCAGGCTATCCAGTTGTTTCCTCAGCCTTGCATCATACTTCTTCTGTGCAACCGAAGAAATAGATACAATGGCACATGCAATAACTAAAGTATACTTACGCACACTTCAATTTACAAGCATTCCGTGGTTTTTGAATTTTCCTGTCTGAATTTTAACTTATCCTATCATCATACCCACCATCTCCTTCAGTAATTCACCATCATGCACACTGCTTTCTATACCTACTGCCATGGTACTGTATTTACCCAGCAGCAGCATACAGCGCTCCACCCGCGCCAGCGGCCAGTGCTGCGCCAGGGCCATTACCTCTTTGGCTTTGTTGGGATAGGTGCCTAGTGCGGTAGCCACATCCTTATCACTTTTACCCCTCAAAAAATTGGCCTGGTACAGCCTGTTGAAATGATTGTAGAACGAGCCGATCACCAGCGGCATCGGCGCCGATTTAGGGTTAGCGGCAAAATAGCTCAGCATGCGATACAGCTTATCCCGGTCATGCCCGGTCACTACCTCGGGAAACTCAAATACATTATACTCCCTGCTGATGCCGATATACTTTTGTATCAGGTCGGCCGAGAGTGCTTTTTCTTCCGGCACATTAATGCGCACCTTCTCTATCTCGTTCACTATTTTCTGCAAGTCATTGCCCAGGTAAGTAGCTAGTATCTGCGACTCCCGCTCACCTATATGAAAGTCTGTCTCCACACCATATTGCTGTATCCAGTTGGGTACATGGTCATCCTTTATTTTCTCTGAGCTGAAGTAGAACCCTTTTTCCTTGGCCAGCTTGGTGGTCTTGCTGCGGCCATCGGCCTTCTTACCCCTGTACTCTATGAGGAAGAGGGTGGTTGGGGCAGGGTTTTCCAGGTACCCGGCCAATTCATTGTAGCCCTTCAGTTGTGCAGCATCTTTCAATATCACCACCTGCCGCTCTGCGAACATCGGGAAACGCCTGCAGGCATTCACCACATCGGCCCACTCACTGTCCTTCCCATACAGCACCATGAGGTTAAAATCACGCTCCCCCTCATTCAGTATGCTGTTCTCAAAGTAGTGCGTTACCGTGTCCAGGTAGTAGGGCTCTTCCCCGTCTATCAGGTAGATGGGTGCATATTGTTTCGCCTTCAGCGATTGGAATAATTTTCTCAGGTCAGCGGTCATGTTCATCTACAAATACAGGCTCGGGAAATTCATCCTTTATGCCCTTAAGTCTTAAAAATACTTTGGCAGTGGTCAGCACATCGCGCAGGCAGTATTTACCTATCCTTGCCAGGTCCCGCTCCTTCCAGTACACTTCTCCCACCATACTACCGTCTATATCATCTTTCGGCGAAGGTATGCCCAATACGGCCGCCAGCAAAGCCAGCGAAGTGAAATGTTTATAATCCCCGAAACGCCATAGCTCCAGCGTGTCCAGGTGGCTTATTTCCCATGGTTTTTTACCGCTTAGCTGCATACACTCGGGCAGTTGCAGGTCGTTTATGACCATACGCCGGCAAAGGAAGGGAATATCGAATTCTTTGATATTATGCCCGCAAAACCGTAACTCACTATAGCGGCCGGTGAACTTGGATATCACTTCACAAAAATCATTTAACAAAACTTTTTCGTCATCATTTGTCAGCGATTTCATCCTGAATTTCCAGGTATCTCCATGCTTGTGAAAGCTGGCGAAGCCAATACATACCACCTTAGCGAATTCCGAGAATATCCCCGCTTTTTCACCGTACAGCACATCCGGTCCTGCATTTTCATCATTGCTGCTTTTCAGGTATTTTGCTTTCTTTGCCCACTCGGCCTGCAATGCAGGCGGTAGCATGGCATGCCCGGGTACAACTGGCACGGTTTCTATGTCTATGAACAGGATATTTTTTAATTGTTCCATTACTGGATTACATATCTATATTTGTGTCTAAAATAACTAAAACTAACTTTTATGAGCCAGGACTTTAATCAGCCTTCCTCTCAGCAGCCAACTGAAAATTCATCGCAGCCACCCCGTAAAAATACGGTAGTGTATTGGGTAATAATAGGCATTTTACTCGTGGCTTGCATCATCTTATTTGTGCAGAAGAATAAAACAGCCAACGAAAAAGCCCAAACTGAGGAGCAGCTTGCCACTTCCGACTCTAGCCGCAAGGCCGTAGAGACTGATTACAATGCAGCACTCGCACGTCTCGACCAACTGGTATCTAAAAACGCAGAGATGGATAGCACCATCAACAGCAAGAACGGTGAGATTGCCAAACTGAAAGACCAGATCAACCATATACTTGGCGATAGCAGGGCTAATGCCAGCGACCTTAAAAAGGCCCGCGACCTCATAGCCCGGCTCAATACCCGTGTTAAATCATATGAGGAGCGCATAGCCGAGCTTGAGGGCGAGAACCAGGACCTTAGCAATAAGAACGAAGTGCTGGCGCAGGAGCGCGATTCCACCGTTACCCGTAATATAGCCCTCAAAACAGTGGGCTCCGTACTCCATGCCTCCAATATCCGTATGAACCCCATACACCTGATGAAGGGTGGCAAAAAGGAAAGCACTACCGAGCACGCCCGCAAAGTGGATATGCTCCGCATTGTTTTTGATATCGATGAGAACCGCATTGCAGAAAGCGGCACCAAGCAGGTACAGTTAAAAATTACCGGCCCTGATGGTATCCCCTTCAGCGACCCGGCTTTTGGCTCAGGCAGCATCAACCTGGCAAATGGTCAAAATGTGAATTATACGCTGGTAAAAGATATACCCCTGCAGCAGGGCCAGCCGGTCAAAGATGTTACTGTCGACTGGCACCAGGTAACCGATTATAAGGCTGGCGCCTACAATATCGAGATATACAACGGAGGCTACAAAATAGGTAGCGGAAGTGTCACCTTGAAGAAATAGCCATTGATAAATAAGTACTTATACAGCGCCCTGCTATTTTGCAGGGCGCTTTTTTTATAATATTTTCACCCTGCATTAGCTAGCTGTCGGTAACAATAAGATAATACGCTATTCCTTTTTTGTTCACATTCACAGCGGTACTTTTGCACACGACTTAGCAGTACATTATGGAAGTGTTACCAGGAAAGATACTTATAGTTGATGACGAACCGGATATAGTCGAATTCATCAGCTATAATCTAAAAAGCAAAGGTTACCTTATCTCGACCGCTAAAGATGGCGTGGAGGCTATACGAAAAGCCAAAGAGTTCCGTCCCGACCTGATACTGCTCGATATAATGATGCCCAACAAAGACGGCAAAGAAACCCTTAAAGAGCTGCGCCGCATGCCTGAGTTCGAACAGACGGCCATCATCTTCCTTACCGCCCTTAGCGACGAACGTTCCGAAATAGAGGGCCTTAAGACCGGGGCCGATGATTATATCTCCAAGCCAATAAAGCCCGAACTGCTGGCCACCCGCATCAGCGCTGCACTGCGCCGCCTGCGTAAAGACGATGACCAGGAGCAGAAGCTCACCTTCGGCGACCTGGAGATCAACAAGACCAAATTTACCGTTACCTACAAAGGCAACGAGATACTACTCGCAAAAAAAGAATTCGAGTTACTTTCCCTGCTGGCTTCCAAGCCCGGCCGCGTATTCCTGCGCAACGAGATATTGCAGCGCGTATGGGGCACCGATGTTATCGTCGGCGACCGCACTATCGATGTGCATATCCGCAAAATCCGCCAGAAAGTCGGGATAGACCTCATTACCACCGTAAAAGGTGTAGGTTATAAGTTCGAAATGGAGTAGCTTAGTATCCTATGTCGGTATTAGGCACCAAAAATCCGTCGCCAAGGCTCCTTTCATTATTCACGGCGCTTATCATCTCTACCGTCAATGCATTGCTCAGCCTTACACTGCAGCCGCATTGGTATAT
The DNA here is from genome assembly GCA_001897835.1 of Bacteroidetes bacterium 46-16. Classification (GTDB taxonomy): domain Bacteria; phylum Bacteroidota; class Bacteroidia; order Chitinophagales; family Chitinophagaceae; genus MKUN01. The sequence goes on along the minus strand of MKUN01000005.1, from coordinate 120,509 downwards.
GCCCCTTATTGTTTTTGCGCTCACCTTCGTTATCACCTACTGGCTCTACCATTATACGCTCCAGCGTTTTATATACCGCAAGATCAAGCTGATATACAAATTCATATACCAGACCAAGGCCACCAAAAAGGAAGAGTTCTTTTACGAGAACATCCTGCCCCGTAAATCGATAGAAGAAGTAAGTTCCGATGTACAGCGCTGGGCCGACCAGAAGAAGGACGAGATAGATATGCTGCGCGCCAATGAGCAGTTCCGTAAAGAGTTCCTCATGAACCTGGCCCATGAGCTTCGCACACCCATCTTCAACATACAGGGCTATGTGGATACTCTGCTGGGTGGGGCCCTTGAGGACGAGAACGTGAACCGAAAATTTCTTGGCAATGCCTCCAAGAGTATCGATCGCCTCGTGCGCCTTGTTGACGATCTCGACGAGATATCCAAGCTCGAATCCGGTCGCATACCCATCATACAGGAATCCTTCGTGATGCAGGACCTCGTGAAAGATGTGTATGAAGAACTCTCGCTGCAGGCCAAAGAGCGCAATGTGACCCTTGAACTGAAAAAAGGAACGGAACGCCCCCTAACAGTATACGCCGACAAGCCCAAGATAAAACAAGTGCTCATCAACCTCGTGGAGAACGCCCTGAAATATGGCAATGACGATGGTACCATCAGTGCCGGCTGCTACGAGATGGACGATAAACATATTTATACCGAAATATCCGATAACGGGCCGGGTATAGCCGAAGAACACCTGTCCCGCATCTTCGAGCGTTTTTACCGTGCCGACCGCAGCCGTAGCCGCAGCATCGGGGGCACCGGCCTGGGCCTTGCCATCGTTAAGCACATTGTGGAGGCCCATGGGCAAACAGTTAATGCCCGTAGCAAGCCGGGGGTAGGTTCATCTTTTGGCTTTACACTAGAGCGCGGTAAAGAATAGCTGCCGGGTATTAAGCTACTCCTCCCTTAAATACGGAAAATACAGGGAAAATGTGGCACCCTCACCGGGCTGGCCGCTGGCCAGGATATACCCTTTGTGGTTTTGCATGATCTTGCGGCAAAGCGCCAGGCCTATACCCGAACCTTCATACTCCGAAAAGCTGTGCAGGCGGGTAAACACTTTAAATATACTCTCGGTATAGTCATTGCTGAAGCCGATACCATTGTCTTTTACCTCGATATGGTAAAGTTCAAGTGGCTCGCCGGGCAACGTAGCATGGTCCGACACGCAGTTGATACTGATCACGGGCTTTTCGCCCTCCCTGGCAAATTTCATAGAGTTGCGCAGCAGGTTAATGAATAGCTGCTTGAGCAGGAAAGACACACCACTTACCACCGGCAGCTTGCCGGTCGTTATTGTGGCCTCTTTATCTGTTATCTCTTCATGCAGGTCATCTTTTACCTCTGCCAGCACATCGTCCAGTTGCACAGGGTCCAGCTTACCTGCTGCCAGCCTCACTTTGTTATAGGCCGTGATATCCGACAGCAACTGCTGCATCTTACCTGCCGATTTATTCATCTTTTGCAGGGACAACATAGCCGTATCCGACAATGCTTCTTTCTCCCGCTCCATCACCTTCGATGAAAATATCTGTATCTTCCGCAATGGCTCCCTGAGGTCATGCGAGCTGATCCAGTTGATATTTTCCAGTTCGGTATTGGCTGCACGCAGTTGCTCTGTAAGCAATCGCTGCTTCTGCTCCTCTTCGGTTATCAATATCAGGGTTATATGCTTTTGCAGTGCGTGCGCAAAGCTCGTAGCCGCCAGCAATTCGGCATTTCGCCAGGGCCTGCTTTCGTTCTTGATGATCTGCTTCCACAGCTCAAACGAATTACGTGGCGATAAACCTTTCTCGTTTTTGATAATGGCATTATTGGGATCGCCGCCCCAGTGTACCTCCTGTACCGTTTCAGGGGCAAACCACATGATGCAGGCATTGTGTATACCGCTCAACGAGTGGTAGATAATACCTGCAGCCACATTGGCATAGGCACCAGCTTCGGGGTACTCCTCTACAAGTTTCGATGTGCTGAACGCTCCTTTAGGCTTGTGCTTATGCAACCAGGTGCATAGCTTGCGGATGTCATCCGCTCCCGGCGTATTACCGGCAGTATATACCTGCTCTTCAAAAAGCAGTGCCACACCGCCCGCATTGCACAGTGCCAGCAGGTCGGGATTACCGATGATCTTGCGGAAAGAGGCCATATCTGCTTCCTGCTTTTGCTCCAGCAATACTTCAAGCGAGCCATTGATCGCCGCAGCCATTTTATACTCTTCATTAAGCTGCCGCACATTGATCTGCGAGGTCAGGAAATGGCCCTGCATCTGTGCTGCTATGCGCGAATACAGGGGCACATATTTGGCAGAATAATGATGACAGGTGATCAAGCCCCACAATCGTCCGTCATGTATCAGCGATATGGTGAGCGTGCCGCCCACACCCATGTTTTGCAGGTACTCTATATGTATGGGCGATACACTGCGCAGGTAAGATCGGCTCATGTCCAGGGTCTTGCCTGCAGCATCGTCCTGCGTATATATGGGTATGGGTTTATAGTTCACATCTGCTATAATGCGCATCAGGTTCGTAAGGTATAGCTGCCTGGCCTGCGCCGGTATATCGGTATGCGGATAATGCAGCCCCAGGAAGGGTTCCAGGTGCGCTGCACGGCTTTCGGCAAATACCTCGCCGTTATAGTCTTTGTCAAAGCGGTATATCATTACCCGGTCGTAACCGGTAATAGCACGGGTCTGGTCGGCCACCTTGCTGCATAGCTCCTGCAAAGTTTCTGAGCGCTCCATATAGCTTACAAACTGTATGGTCTGGTTGTACACCTCGTTTATGTCGGGCGATTCGGCCGCCAGGGGCTCCAGTTCCGCCACATACATATCGCCGCTGCTGTGCAGCGTGCAGAGGAAGGTATTGCCATTCAGTCCCAGCTCCATCGGCGGCTTCACTGCATATTGCACCTCACCCAGGTAAGCCCTTAACGAGGCCTCTGCCCCCGGGCCGAAGACATCGGCAAAGCGCTTGCCCAGGCATTGCTCATGGCCTGCGCCTATAAACTCTTTTATATTACCGCTGCAGTAATCTATCACCAGGTCATCGCGCTTCAGGGCCAGCAAAAAGCCATAACCCTGTATGCTGCCGGGTATATGTATCGGCTCTTGTTCACAGTTGCTAAGATTTACAATGTCCCTGTTTACGATATCCTTTATCTTCATTACTGCATCTTTTGGTTAAAATGATCGCCGATACTGCTGAACGCGTACTGGCTGCCCCCTATCACCTCCTCCCCCAGCCCATGGGCCACGGTATAGCCCGTAAAGACCTCCAGGAAGCTACGCCACATGGGGCCGGTGGCTGCGCCATAGCCCGCAAAAAATCTTGCACCCTCCTGCGCATTATAGCCCAGGCATTTTTCTATATGCTTCAGCAATACACGGCCGCCCAGTACCGAGCCCTCCACTACATACAGGTATCCCAGCGCGAAGCCGGTACCCATTTCTTCGGGCAGCCCCCGGTAAGCAGGCACAGTGGGCAAGGCCACCACACTGCCCAGCAGGGCCAGGTCTTGCTCCAGCAGCGGCAGCTTGCGGCGCTGCGCCAGGTCGGGGATGATATTGCTGAGCAACGGGAACAGTTCCTGCTCGCAACAGGCAACTATGGATGCCATATAGGCCAGGTAACTGGCATATGCAGCTACCGGCAGGTCATCTTTTTGCAGGGCCTGCGATAAGGCCGTAGCCTCCAGTGCCCGGTGCATAGGCCCGGTGGCACTACGCAATTTATCTAAAAAAGCCTCTTGCGCCGTTGCCGGCGCAGGCGTGTTCACTTCGGTCATAACGCTTATGTCATCCTGTATACAAAATCCTTGCCATCACGTTTAAACGCCTCCCAGTCAATGGTTAATACATCGTGCAATACTTTCTTAAGGTCCTGGTACGATTCAGGCTTGGTAATATAGAGCGTAGCACCCAGTTCGCGTGTGCGGGCTATACTCTCCCGCTCGCTCGATGTGGAAAAGATGACGATAGGCATATCGCGAAAGCGCTCCGAACGGCGTATATCGCGCAGCACTTCGAAGCCATTCTTTACAGGCATATTCAGGTCCAGGAATACCATGTGCGGGCTGGGCGGCGGGTTGCGCAGCATCGCCATCAGTTCATCGCCATTGTTTTGGGTAAAGATGTAGATCTCTTCATTGATCTCTTTCACAGCCTCGCGGAATATATCCTGGTCATCGGCATCATCATCTGTGTAGAAGATGTTATAATAATTACTCATTGGTGTAGTGCTTGTTGTAACCGGCAAGCAAAGGATAAAAATACATCATTCCCCGGTTTTCTGAAAGCACCCCGGTAAGCCCGTTCTCGCTACAAGCTGCCCTATAGGGTGAAAACACGCTTTTCTTTTTTATATATCATTTATAGTTTTGTTAGCCACACATATTAAAAACAAAAAAAACGAATGACATGAATAAGATCATCCCCTTGCTTGTCATATTTTTCCTCAGCCTGTATTTATTGCTGGTATCCATAGTGGCCACATCCCACCTCGACCTGCAGGCCCGTGCAGGTGAGAGCGAGTTCACAGAGGCAACCCTTGACACTGCATTGGGCAGTGCCATGCCGGTCATTAATATCCCGCAATACGATCTGCCGGAAAGCGAGAACAGGAGGCGGATACCCGATTACCTGAAAGACATCCGTACCAAGATATCCAAAGACAGGACGCTTAAAAAGTATGTCAATATATTCAACGCAAATGCAACTCAGCTCAGCTCACTGATGGATGACCAGGATATAAAACTCCGGCCTGTGTACATAGCATTGGGCAATAAGAAAAGACATTTCGACATTTACCTGGGGCAGTTGAAGGCCAATGCCCATATAAAGTTTTCCACCCTTGCCAAAGAACTTTCTTCCAAAGAGAAGAACGGCTACTACAGCCAAATAGTGAATGCCTTCAACCAAACGATATCATCAAATACCGTATACTTCAACAGTGCAGTGACCGAACTGGAAAATACATCCGACCAGGTGAAATATTTCACTAACCAGAAGCTCTACCAGCTACAGTCCTTATCAGCATATCTTTCCGACTCCACCACTGATGTGAGTGATACGGCCATGTTCATGATCGAGAACATTACCGAGACAGGAATAAAAATACCCCCGGTGAAAGATGCACCCTTCGAGGGGGATAAGAGCATAAAGGCCATACCCGACTACGACAAGAATGGCTACGAGTGGGGCTGGCTGGGCCAGATCTCCTCCTGGCTCATCAAGCCCAACTCTTACGACCTGATACTGATAGTGGGCATGGTGGGCTTCGGCCTTTTTGGTGCGGTCATCTCTATCTTCATCAATAAGATGCAGTTCGACCCCAACCTGTCCACCTTCGAGAATACCGTCAATATCCTCATCAGGGGCTTTGCGGCCGCCATCGTTATCTTCCTGGCTACCAAAGGCGGTATCGCCATACTGAACACCGGCAGCAACAAACCTAATCCATATGTGCTCTTTACTACCTGCCTGGTAGGCGCCGTCTTCAGCCAGCCGGTCTGGGACTGGGCCAAGGATTTTATCGAGAACGCCTACAAAGGGAAGGGGAAGAAAGAGTAGCATAGCGAAAGCTACACCGCATCCCCCCGGTGCAGGGGATAAAATAACGCGTACATAGCCTTACATTTAAGCCATGGACCAGCAGCTACCTGTAACACCACCGGCAACACCTGCCATAAGGAGATATATCGAGGTGACCCTTTTTGTGGCCCTTTATATAAGCATCGGCTATGCCATTAAGATGGACCCCGATGTGTACCTCATCCTCGGCATACCGCTCACCGTATGCTTCCAGTTGCTCATCCGGCGGCAGCCGCTGCACCGGCTCTGGCTGCGCGATGGGCAGCGCTTTCGCCTGGCGCGCTGGCACTATGCCCTGGTGGCACTCTTCATCATCGAGCCGGCCAGGCAGTTGGTAATGATGTGCCTGCACAAAGCGGTTACGCCCACACTGGTCATTTATTACAGCATCGCTATCGCAGGCGCCTTCGCCGCGGCCTATGGCTTTGGCAACCTTAAACGATATAGCCTCAGGCAGATGTTCTTCTGCCTGCTGACGGGCGGCCTTGCCGGTGTTTCCCTCAGCTTCCTGGGTGCCCTTGCACAGGCCCTCAGCAAGGGCGGGCAGGTACACTTCAATGCCCCCGTGGCCTTAAAGTCTTTCGCCATTTACATACCCGTATGCTTCATGATGGAAGAAGTAGTGTTCCGTGGCATGCTCGATACCCACATCACCGGTGGGCGCAAGGGCACACTGTTCGCTGCCTTGTATGTCTCCGTGCTCTGGGGCCTCTGGCACCTGCCGCTTTCACCCGGCACCATGCCCCTGTGGCTGGCTATCCTTGTGCTGTCGCTGGTGCATGGTATCGTGGGCATTGCGCTATCCATCTACTGGCGGCGCAGCGGCAACCTGGCCGTACCCGCCACCACCCATGCCTTCATCGATGCGGTACGGAACGCCATGATGTAAGATGCAGGTGCAGCCCGTTAATAAAGAATAATTATCTTAGGCCTATAAAACCAATTGCTCTATTATGGACCTCGACTTCAAAGCCCTTGCAGCGGCAAAGACCGATGATGAGCTTTCCGACATCTACATAAATCCCGAAAAATATAACGAAGACCTCTTGCCATTTGCCGAAGCAGAACTCGCAAAGAGGGGTATTTACCTTAGCCCGCTCGATGAAAAGAGGCGATTGAAGGTAGCCCGTGAAACACCTGTATTGGTACACGAGGAACGGGGAAAGCCCCTGCACCTCATCATTTTTTTCATCCTGGCATTTGCCGGTGGTCTCATTGGTATAGTAGCCGGTTATCATTATGGCTATTCATACAAGCGGGGCTTCGGCGGCCAAAAATATTATGAGTTCGATAAAAACACCCGCAGCTTCGGACGCATTATTTTTTTAACCGGGCTGCTGGTACTCATCTTTGTAGCAAGCTTACGTGCAAGACATAACCATATTGCAGCAGGCCAGGCAGGCTAAGCGTCCGGGCAAATAAATGCCCTCCTTCGGTTACCGAGCAGGTAATTTCCGGTTTCCGGTTGAATAGTTATTTCCGGTTGGGGAGGTGAAACCTTTGCAATTGATTGATAAATAGCTCATAGCAAATTTTCAATAATTTCCGGTCATTTCCGCTTTTACCGGCTGTTTCCAGGTACTGTCTCATCCTCGCCCCGGCCTGACTTTGGCTTTCATGCCCGAATCGGGCATGAAAACAATAATCGGGCATTGATCTTAGATAAAGCATTGATAATGCTGGTGTTATCAAAATGCCCGATGCCCGATTTGTGCCCGATTTCGCCTTGCCATCGGGCATTTGGTCAAGCTCCGGGTTTACTATGATGTCAAAGAACTTAATCACCTCGTCTCGCTCTTTTTAGTGGAAACAGATCTAATTGAGCGATCCACTCCCGAAATTCTTCGGGACAGGCCCTCTTTGGAAATAAAGAGGGGAGCAAGGACGGTACAAAGTTCTGCTGCGGGAGGGTGATGGGAAAATTTAATTTTTATGATACCCTGTTTTTTAGGGTATCATACCCCTTTTTTCGGGGTATGATAAAGAATAGAGAAAGATGACTAAACTATTTGATAAATACACAACATTACATACATTTACAATATAACCCAACATTATTATGAGAATTTTTCTTTTAACCATTTGTATAATCGTTTCTGGAACCGCCATTTCTGTCGCTCAGGCACCACAAAAAATAAACTATCAGGGGATTGCAAGAAATGTGACCGGACAGCCAATACCAAACCAAAACCTCGGAATAAGGATCTCGATACATGATTTGACACCAACCGGCTCGGTAGTGTACCAGGAAACACAATCCCCACAAACTAATGGTTATGGACTATATAATTTAGCAATAGGTACAGGCATACCTATTATTGGAAACTTAGCAGATGTGAACTGGTCTTCCGGAAATAAATTCATTCAAATAGAACTTGACCCATCTGGAGGGAATAACTATTCTGATATTGGTACATCACAACTTTTATCTGTTCCTTATTCACTTTATTCTGAAAAAGCAAATCCTACATTGTTATATACATTAGATGGCTTTTAAAAATCAGCTTATGAAAACCGTTATTACTTTATTACTAGTTGTGTCATTCACAATATTACGTTCGTCTGTTTACGCTCAAAACAATTTGCAATTTAATGTTGCAAAATTCATCTCTTTATCTTGTAATGGTACTGGTTGCACTATGGATTCTGTAATTACAGTTCCCGCTAACAAGGTATGGAAAATTGAAACGGGATCGGTAATAGGATCTGGAAATGTAGTTTTAAAATTAAATGGCTCAGAAATACATGATGCAACAGGCGCTCCGCACACATTTCCCATATGGCTGCCAGCCGGCTCGTACACCTTGACTCTTGCAAATGGCAATAATGCTATAAGCGCCAGCGGCTTTATTTCAGCGATTGAATTTAATTTAACACCATAGTAATAGTAAGCTAAAAGGTATCCTCGGAAAATATTATAGATATGCTTGCCAAGCTATGAAGGTAGGTTTTTCAGGGTATGATAAAAATAGTTTTTCGTGGGTGTTCACCTATGCGCCAATCTGGAGATTGGGTACCAGTGCGGCTTAATCAGAGATAAAGCCGAGCAATAAACAAACTACGGCGAGCGGGGGAGATTCTGAGTTTGAACCAATAATGATCTCGAAATACCGCATAACGCGATTGATGTACCAGAAGCTGGTATCACTTTTAGATTAAACTGGCTGCAAAAATAAACACTAAAATACCATAACTATGACTTCTTCAAAATATTTGAAAGATATATGGGAAAATATATTTAGCATAGGGAAAACCGTCAGCATTTGTTTTCTGATATTTAGCGGCGCATATATCTTTCAAAATTCACTAATTCATATCACAAAGGATGTTTTCACCGAACATTTGTTTGTCGATTTACATTTGGGGAATTTATCTGACATTATATCAATGCTTTTTTTTCTCTGCACAGTGTTGTTTTTAATACTTCAATTTAAAAATGGGCGGGTTCCCACTCCGAAGTCTATCGTTATATACCTCACTATCCTTTCAATTAATTATGCTATTTTCAGAAAAGCGGTAGATTTTGATTACTACTACCTTTTCGGCACCCCTCCGATAGCGTACTTAGATCTTCTGAATTGCTTCCTGCCCCTATATTTTCTCCGATATCGCGTGCATTCGGAAGTGAAAACGGATAGTACTCTTCCCTCTTTTGTGGAAGATCGTTTTGACAAAAAAAGTAAAGACCTTTACTCTCGAACTGAGGTCGCCAAAGAAATTGCGAACTTAATTAGCAATACTGTAAACAAATCTGCGTTTGCGATAGCGATTATCGGTAAATGGGGTGCTGGGAAGACTGTATTTCTTCGCTTTTTAGAGAATAATCTAAAAAGCCAAAACGAAATAGTACACTTCAACCCTTGGAAAGTAACGGATGTCAAACAGATATACTACTCATTCTTTAAGTCATTTAGTAAAGCGTTATCCAAATATGACAAAAACGCAGCAAAGGATGTGAAAAAGTATGCCGAGTTCTTGACGGAAATAGACGATGAAAACTCTTTTGCTAAGATTGTAAAAGCAGTTTTTAGTGCTTTTGAAGATGAAAAAGATCTTTCAGAAAAATTTGACACTATCAATAAATCTCTCAATGTTATAGGAAAAAGATTTATTGTCTTTGTGGATGATTTGGACAGGTTAACAGGGAAAGAGATAATTCAGACTCTGAAATTAATCCGCAATGTTGCTGATTTCTCTAATGTCTTTTTTGTTGTCGCTTTAGACTATCAGTACACTCATGGAGCGATGATAAAAACCCAAGAAGTAGCGTTTGAAGAGAAATATCTGCAAAAAATATTTCAATTCGAATTCGTTCTGGCGCCGGTAAAAAAGGATTTTATTGTAGATCAGCTACGAAAAATGTTGTCTGTTGATGCGATGGATGGTAATGAGCAAGCTCAATTTAACATTGCCCTTAATCAATTGATTTTTGACAAAGGTGATTATGTTACAACGCTATTTCCTGACATGACATTTGAAGGAGATTTAGAATCAGCTATCGAAAACATGCGAGACTTAATTAGATTCGTCAACAGTTTTAAGACCGTTTATTCTAAATTAAAAGGCGAGGTTGATGTTTATGACTTAATGATGTTGGAATTAATAAAGCTGAAATCTGTGTACACATATCAACTGATAGCAGAAAGAAAAATTATTACTGGCTCAAAAGATCATGTTCAAACACACTTTGTATTTGATAAAGACACCTTCGAGAAGATCTTCTCGGAGGCCGAACACACTTCAAATCTAGACAAATCCTTGGTAAAAAGTTTAGTGTCGAATCTCTTTCGGTCGCCATCAAAAATAAAGCCACGATCTATTATTTACCCCGGCAGTTTTGAAATATACATATACCAAGAATTATTCCAGAATATTTCCATAAAGGATTGGAATGTTGGGCGGGCAAGTTCTGCAATAGAATTTTGCAATGCAATTAAGCAATGGGAAACAGAAGGCAAAGGTAATAGCATTGACCAATTATTATCCAGCATGACCACTTTCGCTAACTTTGAAGAGTTCAAAAAATACGTGACAGTCTTTTTAATGATGGCCGAAACGCCCGCAAAGCGAAATTGGTTAATGATGGCTTATTCGCAGTTTTCTCGGCCAAGCCTTTTACGTCAACAATATAAAATTTCAGATGGTGACATTAAAGACTTGGTGAACTTGCTATTGACAAATACAAACATCCCTATCTATGCCAGGTCAGAATTTTCATCTTTCTTCCTTCAAGAAGTACTTCAAAATAAGAGTGAAACAATTGGAGACAAACAATTTTGGTATTACCATTTGACAAAATTATTTATAGAATTTATACGAAAAACGGATACTGTTGATCAATTGTCTTATGAGATCTATTGGAATTTAATTGAAGAAATTGACCCTGTAACAAATCAACTGAAACTAACCAATCGGGCTAATAAATTGATGAGTATTTACTTGACGAAAGTTAAAGACAAGTACGGCAAATATATTTTACGGCCATACTACAACCCTCCAGATGAAAAATTCACATTTGACCCTTGGCTAATCCAGATTTTTGGCTCTCTCGAAAATGTTATTACGTTCATTAATAGTATCAATTCACAAGACGAACTATTTAAAAGCGCGAAAAAGTATCTTACAGAATATTCTAGAATCAACTTGGAGGGAAAGAGCTATTTTACAGTGACCAGTACAGAAAAGGATAGAATTTTGATATTAATCCGACAACTACACGCACAACAATGATTGCCCCCACTAGCCTAAGCGTCTCGCTTGCGCAACCTCAAAAATGTGGATATCTAAATTTGGAACCGCCCTCTCCCAAATCGTAACTTGCTTAAATCCACACCCGATGCTATCGGGAATGCTGGATATTCGTTCTTTGACATCTATGGCCCTACTCGCAAATCCGGCCGGAAACCGGAAATTACAATTTAGCTTAATGCAAATGCTCAGGAGATTCCTCGTAGCTCGGATTGACGGCCCTGGTGAGGCAGGCAGAAATGATTCGGCAAAAAGCAGAAGTAAACAGGAAGCAGATCGGAAGTGCGATTTTTCAAAACACAATGATTATCAATTACTTGTAATTTTTTCACTTCTTAAATTAATTTTCTCAAAAACCGGAAGCCGGATTGGGCCTTGTACATATGCTCAACCGCAGATTGCTTCGTCGCTGGCTAACGCAGGGGCTAAAAGCTCCTCGCAAAGACGGGCGTAGGACGGGGTATTTTTCGTAGTTTCGCCCCGCTAAAAAGAAAATATATAAGATATTATGGCTGCTAAGATCACGATGGGTGCCAACGGCAAACTGAATGTACCCGATAAGCCCACCATTCCATTTATAGAAGGCGACGGCATAGGCCCCGATGTATGGGGCGCCAGCAGGCTGGTAATGGATGCCGCAATAGAAAAGATATATGGCGGCAAGCGCAAAATAGAATGGCTGGAGATACTGGCCGGGGAAAAGGCCTATAAGCAAACGGGCGAATGGCTGCCTGCTGAAACACTGGAGAAAGCCAAAGAATACCTGGTATCCATCAAAGGCCCCCTCACCACCCCGGTGGGCGGCGGCATACGCAGCCTCAACGTGGCCATGCGCCAGGAGCTGGACCTCTATGTGTGCCTGAGGCCGGTGCATTGGTTCCAGGGCGTGCCCAGCCCGGTAGTGCACCCCGAGCATGTGGACATGGTGATCTTCCGCGAGAACACGGAGGATATCTACGCCGGCATAGAGTGGAACTACGATAGTCCCGAGGCCAAAGAAGTATATGCCCTGCTGCAAAAGCTGGGCGCGGCCAAAAAGGTGCGCTTCCCGGAGACCACGAGCTATGGCATCAAGCCTGTATCGAAAGAGGGCACGGAACGCCTGGTGCGCGCGGCCATCGAGTACGCGCTGGAGCACAAGCGCCCCAGCGTTACGCTGGTGCACAAAGGCAATATCATGAAGTTCACCGAAGGGGGCTTCAAGAACTGGGGCTACGAGCTGGCCGAGCGCGAGTTTGGCGACAAAGTATATACCTGGGGCCAGTGGGACAAGGCCCGCAAAACACAGGGCGAGGACGCGGCCAATGCGGCCATGAAGCGCGAGGAAGCGGCGGGCAAACTGATCGTGAAGGACGTGATAGCCGACAACTTCCTGCAGCAGATACTGCTGGCGCCTAAGGACTACAGCGTGGTGGCCACCCTGAACCTGAATGGCGACTATATAAGCGATGCCCTGGCTGCGGCCGTGGGCGGCATAGGCATAGCGCCGGGCGCCAATATCAATTACAATACGGGCCACGCGGTGTTCGAGGCCACGCATGGCACGGCGCCTAAGTTTGCCAATACGGACACGATGAACCCATCGAGCCTGCTGCTGAGCGGGGTGATGATGCTGGAATACATGGGCTGGCTGGAAGCGGCCACGGCGATAAAAGAGGCCCTTGGCATGGCTATTATGCGCAAGAGGGTGACCATCGACTTCTTTAACCTGATGCACGATGCCACCCTGCTGAAGACGAGCGAGTTTGCGCAGGAAATAGTGAAGAATTTGTAGTTGGTTGAATGGGTTGACCGGGTTGAATGGGTTGATCGGGTTGAATGAGTTGAATAGTTTTTTATGAATATAGCTTCTTACATAGACCATACGATACTGAAGCCGACGACTACGGCTGATGATATAGAGCGCTTGTGCCAGGAGGCAAAGGAGTATGGCTTTGCTGCTGTGTGTGTGCCGCCGTATTTCCTGGCTGAAGCGGGTGATTTCCTGGGCAGGGATAGAGGTATAAAGTTTGCCACCGTGATCGACTTTCCTTTTGGTTACAGTATGCTTGAAGCAAAATTAGCCGCAATAGAGGAGGCTATAACCTATGGCGCAGATGAGATAGACCTTGTACATAATATAGGGGCTATGAGGTCGGGCGACTGGGAGCAGAATGAGATCGTTATCGAAATGGCGACCAATTTGATACATGAGCGCGGGAAGATCATAAAGGTGATCGTGGAGAGCGGTATACTGACCGATGAAGAGCTGATCGCCTGCTGCGACCTCTACTCCCTTCACGACATCGACTTTATGAAAACCTCCACGGGCTATGCCGAGGTGGGCGCTACCACCCATGCGGTGAAGCTGATGCGCGAGCACCTGCCGGAGCATATACAGATAAAGGCATCGGGCGGGATAAAGAGCTATGCTTTTGCAAAGGAGCTGATAGATGCAGGTGCCACGCGGCTGGGCTGCTCGGCCAGCGTGGCGATAGTGAAAGAGGCCATGCAATAGTGAATAATAAAGCATTGATAATAGATAAGCGCAGATAGAATTTGTATTTTTGATATAACCGTAACATGAAAGGCCCTTTATTCATAGTAACATTCCTGGTGCTGCTCTGCAATGTATGCAGCAGCTATGCACAGGGCGATGCCGACTCCGCTACCGGCCACGCCGAAGGCGTGGTGGTGCACGCCGACCCGAGGCTGGCGGTGCTGCTGAAAAAGCCCACACCTACGGGCATTTATTCGTCGCGGGGCTACCGGGTGCAGATATATAGCGGCAACGACCGCAACAAGGCCACGAAGATAAAGGTGGACTTTGCCCGCCGTTTCCCCGGTGTGCGCACGTATATGACCTACGTGCAACCGCAGTTCCGGGTAAAGGTGGGCGACTACCAGAGCAGGCAGGAGGCCCGGAAGATGTACGAGCAGGTGAGCACTTTATACACGCCCTGCATGATCGTGCCCGACTTCATCGTTGTTAACACGCTAAGAGAAAAGAAAGATGATTGAGCGCATAAAACAGAAAGCTGAGCAATACTACCCCGAGATACAGGCGATACGCCACCATATCCATGCCCACCCGGAGCTGAGTTTCCAGGAGCAGCAAACGGCGGCCTTTATATCGGGCAAGCTGGGGGAATGGGGCATCGAGCATACTACGGGCATAGCCGGCACGGGCATCGTGGGCCTTATCAAAGGCAAGAACCCGGGCAGCCGCTGCGTGGCCCTGCGTGCCGATATGGATGCGCTGCCCATACAGGAGGCCAATGATGTGCCCTACCGCTCGCAGAACGATGGTGTGATGCATGCCTGCGGCCACGATGTGCACAGCACCTGCCTGCTGGGCGCTGCACGCATACTGAACGACCTGCGCGATGAATGGGAAGGCACGGTGAAACTGATCTTTCAGCCGGGCGAGGAGAAACACCCCGGCGGCGCCAGCCTGATGATAGCGGCGGGCGTGCTGGAAAACCCGAAGCCCGATGCCATCTTCGGACTGCATGTGTACCCGCACCTGCCCACGGGCACTACGGGCTTCCGCGCGGGCCAGTACATGGCCAGTGCCGATGAGATATACATTACCATAGAAGGCCGGGGTGGCCACGCTGCCCTGCCCCACCAAACGGTGGATCCCATAGCCATCGCCGCACAGGTGATCACCGGCCTGCAGCAGGTGATATCGCGCAAGGGCAACCCACTGATACCCTCGGTGCTCACCTTCGGGAAGATAGCGGGCGGCTTTGCCACCAATGTGATACCGGATAGCGTGGAACTGCTGGGCACCTTCCGCACCATGGATGAAACATGGCGCTACGAGGCACATAAATGGATCAAAGATTTTACCGAGCAGACCTGCGCTGCCTATGGCGCCAAAGCCATAGTGGATATACCCGTTGGCTACCCATCGCTCTTTAACGACCCGGCCCTCACAACAAAAGCCGAGGCATGGGCCCGGGAATACATGGGCGCCGATAATGTGCGCACGCTCGACAGGCGCATGGCCGGCGAAGACTTCAGCTTTTATACACACCATGTGCCGGGCTGCTTCTTCCGCATAGGCACCAATACCGATGATAAGGAATTCTTAGCCCCGGTGCACAATGCACACTTCAACATCAACGAGGAGTCGCTGAAGGTGGGCGTGGGCATGATGGCCTGGATGGCAGTGAATGCAATGGTGGCTTCAGAATAGTTCGGGGCGGCGTTGTTTCATTTCTTCTGCTATTTGGTGGGCCTGCGGATCGGAGGTTTTGAGGAGTTGGGCCACTATATTCTTATAGCTTTCATCGTCACGGTTCTGGCTTAGTTTGAAGATGGGATAGATATCGGTCACTTCTATCTCCAGTCCTGCAATGGCTTTTACATGCGCATTTACATAGCCTGCCGGAAGGTCGGGCATGAGCAAGGGTTGTTGCTGTTCACGTTCATATTTTTCGGTAAGCCTGTTGAGGATGTTGATGGTGCCGGCCTCGTCGGTAAAGGTCACCCTGCCCCGCACGTGTACGGTTTGGTAGTTCCAGGTAGCGCCCATTGCTTCGGTGTACCAGCCTGAGCTTATATAGCAGTGCGGCCCCGTGAAAAGCACAAGCACGTCGGGGTTCTGCCCGATGGCAAGGTAATGGCCGGTCTTGCGCATGATATGCGCGGAGAGCATGAGCCTGCCATCGCGCTCATCGAAAAGCACCGGCACCTGTGTGGCCTCGCTGCGATGCCCGTCATTGGCAATAAGGGTCACGAAGGAATGGGCCCGCATAAAGGCGAGTACCTTATCCCTGTCGGGCTCGGTGAAGTGGGGCATTTTGTACATAGGGTAAAGATAGTCAGAACCGGGATTAAGGGGTTGAAGGATTTCCGGGTTCTGAAACCGTGCACCAATAAGGCTTAGCTTATACCATATATCACAGAGCGTATTCGAAGGTTACGTGCAAGGAGGAAATTGTTTTAATATTGCGGCATGGTTTACAAGGTTATCGGCTTGATGTCGGGGAGCTCGCTGGACGGGCTGGATATAGTATATGTGCAACTGGACGAGGTAAGGGGCCAATGGAGCTACGAGATATTGTATGCAGCCTGCGTGCCCTATAGCGAAGAATGGGCCTATAAACTGTCCCATGCGTCGCAATTGAGTGTAGCCGATTTTTTGAAACTGAACACAGCTTACGGCAGGTATATCGGCGAGCAGGTTAACGAATTTATCGCATCGCATGGGATAGACCATGCCGTTGCCTTTATCGCATCGCACGGCCATACGGTGCTGCATGAGCCGGAACATAACACCACCTGCCAGCTAGGCGACGGGGCTACGATAGCGGCCGTTACCGGGCTGCCTGTCATCAGCGACCTGCGGGCGCTGGATGTGGCACTTGGCGGCCAGGGCGCGCCCATAGTGCCCATAGGGGATAAACTATTGTTCGGACAATTTGACTACTGGCTGAATATAGGCGGCATAGCCAATATTACGGTGCCGCATGAAGGCGGGCTGCTGGCCTTTGATGTATGCCCTGCCAACCAGGTATTGAACAGGCTGGCGCAAAACGCGGGCAAAACCATGGATGAGAACGGCGCTATGGCTGAGCAGGGCCACTTGCTGCATGATGTACTTGCCGAACTGAACGGGCAGGAATATTATGAAATAAGCGGGCCTAAATCGCTGAGCAACGAGGCTGCGATAGCATTGGCATTTCCCCCACTGCTGGAAAGCGAGCACAGCATCCATGACATGCTGCATACGATGGTGCAGCATATAGCGGAACAGGTAGCGCAGGCTATAAAAAATTACCCGGCAGGAAAGGAACAGGCCGGTATACTGGTGACCGGCGGCGGCGCCTTCAACCAATTCCTGGTGCTGAAGCTGCAGGAACTGCTCATGCCCATGAACATCACCATACATATACCCGATGCCACTGTGATACAATATAAAGAGGCACTGGTAATGGCCCTGATCGGCGCGCTGCGCTGGCGGGAAGAGACCAATGTGATGAGCAGCGTAACGGGCGCCAAAAGGGATAGCGTTGGTGGGGCTTTGTGGATGGGAGATAGTTATAATTAAGCAGGTCGCTCCTAGGGAGCTATAACCATGTGAAAGATTCAATTGCTATAAACAGGACGTCCCGAGGGGACTGTGTGTGCGTGTTTCTCTTAATGCGTCTGAGCGCCTGGAGCGGTGCGGACGCTACCAGACACATCTAACTACAGGTCGCTCCTAGGGAGCTATAATGATGTGAGAATTCCATTGCTATAAACAGGACGTCCCGAGGGGACTGTGTGTGCGTGTTTCTCTTAACGCGTCTGAGCGCCTGGAGCGGTGCGGACGCTACCAGACACATCTAACTACAGGTCGCTCGTATGGAGCTGATAATTGTGTGGGGAGATTCCATTGCTATAAACAGGAGGTCCCGAGGGGACTATATGTGGGGGGCTCTTAACGCGCCTAAGCGCCTGGAGCGGTGCGGACGCTACTGCTTAATACTGGCCGGTGCCGAGCATGACAAGGGTACATGCTTCGATGGGTTCAATGCCTTTTTCTTTGGCCATCTTTTCCAGCTCGGGATTTTCGGTACCGGGATTGAAGATGATGCGCTTTGGATGAAGCGAGAATATATAGTCGTAATAGGGTTTCTGATTACCCGGATTGAGGTATAGGGTAACCGTATCAATATCATTCATTTCCGGTTGCTCCGTGATGATATCCACATCCTGCACCTTACCTTTTCGCCTGCCTATGGCCACTACGGGATGATGGTGTTGCAATAACCTGTTGACCGCGAGGTAACTGTAACGGGATGGATTTTCGGATGCGCCTAATACCAATGTTTTCTTCATGTTCTGAACTGATTCCTTTTTGACTATACAAAGTTACTTAGTGATGGCCATGAAGCCTTAATGAATACATAGATAATAATTATGCCATTAATGGCTTGGGGTGGCTGGAATGTCCTAAGGTTATTCCCCTCGCGAACGAACATACCCCTGCCCCCCTTCAGCCAAACACAAGGCATCCGCACAAAGGGGGAGGCCCGTACTTCTTCAAAAAAACGACCCAACTACTGTTGGACATTCTTATACTCTGAAATCGCGGGGGAATTGGTAACTTTAAGTGTTTTTAAAAATATTATCATGCAGGCAGCATATATCATAGCGGGGTACCGCACGGCAGTGGGAAAATCGAAAAGAGGCGTATTCCGTTTCTATCGCCCGGATGACCTTGCGGTGGATGTTATTAAAGGAGTCATGGCCAGTGTGCCCCAACTGGACCCTAAACTGGTGGATGATGTGATGGTAGGCAATGCTGTACCGGAAGCAGAGCAGGGCCTGCAGGTGGGCCGCATCATAGCCAACAGGGCTATCGGTGAATGGGCGCCGGGTGTGACGGTGAACCGATACTGTGCATCGGGACTGGAAACAATAGCCATTGCCACAGCCAAAATACAGATGGGCATGGCCGACTGCATCATAGCCGGTGGTACGGAAAGCATGAGCCTGGTGCCTACTGCTGGCTGGCGCACCATGCCCAACTACGAAATAGCTAAAGACAATGGCGACTACTACCTGAGCATGGGGCTCACTGCCGAGCAGGTAGCCAATGACTACAAAGTATCGCGGGAAGACCAGGATGCCTTCTCTTATAATTCGCACATGAAAGCGATGAAGGCGATAAAGGAAGGATATTTTAAGAAGGGGATATTGCCTATAACCGTGAAAGAGGTATATGTGAACGAAAAGAATAAAAAAGCGAACAGGGAATATATTGTGGATACTGACGAAGGACCAAGACCCGATACGAGCATGGAAGCGCTGGCAAAATTGCCTCCTGTATTTGCCCAAGGCGGTACGGTAACAGCCGGCAATTCCTCGCAAACCTCAGACGGAGCAGCATTCGTGATCGTGATGGGGGAAAAACTGATGAACCAACTGGGGCTGAAACCCTGGGGACGGTTGATAGCCTGCGCAAGTGCCGGAGTGGACCCACGCATCATGGGCATAGGGCCAGTAGCAGCAGTACCCAAAGCATTGAAGCAAGCGGGCATGAAACTTAGTGATATAGACCTGATAGAACTGAACGAGGCATTTGCATCGCAATCGCTGGCAGTAATACGTGAGCTGGGTATGAATCCCGATATCGTGAATATAAATGGCGGTGCTATCTCACTAGGGCACCCGCTGGGTTGCAGCGGGGCCAAACTGACCATACAAAACCTGCACGACCTGGAAAGGCTGGATAAAAAATATGGTATGGTAACTGCCTGTGTAGGCGGGGGACAAGGCATAGCAGGCATCATAGAACGGTTACCATAAATTAATCAAAAGGGGCTATTTTTGGCGTATTAAACCGCCAATGATGCACAAATCATTACTCCTTGCAGTATTCCTGGTCGCCGGGCTGCAAGTAAATGCCCAATTTTTTGAAAAGCCCGTTTTCTCGGGCGTATACCTGCAATGGGGCTATAACCGTGATAAGTTTTCGAAGAGCGATATACATTTTAAGAACGGTAGCGAATACGACTTCACCCTGCACCAGGCCGTGGCGCATGACAAACCTGATTTTTCCGGTTTTAAGAATACCCCGCTTGATATAACCATACCCCAGAACAGCCTGCGTATAGGTGTGTACCTCAACAAAGCCCATACTCATGCGATAGAGCTTAACTACGACCACGCCAAATATGTGGTGACCGACTACCAGCAGGTGCATATTACAGGGCAGATAGGCGGAGAGCAAATGGATAAGGACACAACCTTAAAGCCTTCCTTCGTACACTTCGAGCATACGAACGGGGCTAATTTCTATCACCTGAACTATGTAGGGCAGGAAAGAATATGGCATAACAAAAAACGCACGATCGCTTCATTTGTCTATAAAGCCGGGGCGGGTGTGGTGATACCCAAATCGGACGTGACGATAATGGGCAAAAGACTGGATAACCGCCTGCATGTGGCAGGATATATATTGGGGGTGGAGACAGGCTTGCGCATATACCCGCTCAAAAACCTGTTCCTCGAAGCAACGGTAAAAAGCGGTTTTGCAAACTACCTGAATGTGCTGACCGTGGAAGGCGGCTCGGCCAGGCATCATTTCTATTATGCCGAAGTGATCGGTCTGCTGGGATATGATATCAACTTTAAGAAAAAAGCTAAAGCAGTTACAACAGAATAGGTGACAAAGAGCCTGTCATTGAAAATCCCCCTCTATTTACCCATGTAAATGCCCCAGGGGATCATTTTTATTATGGATTTGGCAGGAAAATTGTTGAAATTTGCATCATTACCTGCGTTAGTTAAGTAATAGCACTATTTGGCAAAAAGGATATTACATATTGTAGTTTCGGTATGGCTATCGTTCCTGCTCCTTTTCGGCAGCACCACGATGAGCTTCGTGCACTCTTTTACCGGTCACGAGGATACCGTAGATACACGCAGCAGGCATGACTGCCCTGCGATAGAAAGCCAGCACCATCACTGCGCTTTCCTGGGTTTTGCACTTGCCCCGTTTGCCGATAACAGTGAACTACCTGTTGTTTTCTTTGCCAGCACAGCACATTTTTCAATATACCATGCGCATTATAATGCTATAAAGCTGCAGACTTACCAGGAGCAGCTTTTATTAAGGGGTCCGCCTGCTATTGCCTAAACACGGCAATGACAGGCATTTCATGCCATTTTAAGGACCTTAAAATTATTCATCAAAAATGTATTTACGTATAAAAAAGTACGCAGTGCTGCTGGCACTGGGCATTTTGCCGTTATTATCGTTCGCAGCACCAGGCAATACCCTGCACGGTATGATAAGCGATGATAATGGTGAGCCTGTAATAGGTGCAGTGGTATCGATACCCGACCTGAAAACAGGTGCTGTAACCGACACGGAGGGACATTATCATATCAATAACCTGCCAGCGGGCAACTTCCTGGCTGAAGTGCATATGTTGGGCTACGCAACGATAACCACTATGCTGCACATAAGCGGCACAGTAACCCAGGACTTCAAGCTCAGCCAGAGCATCATAGAAAAGAACGAAGTGGTGATTACTGGCAGCAGCCGGGCGACCGATGAGCGGCGCAGCCTAATACCAATACAAAGCATGCGGCTTAAAGAACTGCACGAAGACGTATCGACCAATATCATAGATGCTGTGACCAAAGTGCCGGGGGTGAACCAGGTAAGCACCGGGCCTGCCGTATCGAAACCCGTGATACGCGGGCTGGGCTATAACCGCATCATTACACTGAACAATGGTGTAAGACAGGAAGGGCAGCAATGGGGAGACGAGCACGGTATAGAAATAGACGACTACAATGTAACAAGAGTGGAAGTACTGAAGGGGCCCGCCTCGCTGGCATTCGGTTCGGACGCACTTGCGGGTGTTATCAATATTATATCGGACGACCCGATACCGCTGGGTAAGATAGAAGGGAACATAACCGGCAACTTCCAAACCAATAACGGCCTGGGTGCCGGGCATGTACAACTGGGCGGCAATATCAATGGCCTGAACCTGAGCGGGTACCTGACACAAAAGGAAGCACATGACTATAAGAATAAGTATGACGGGTATGTTTATGACACACGTTTTCGCAATACCGATTATGGTTTCAGTGCGGGCATCAATAAACAATGGGGCTATTCAAGGCTTTCCTTCACCTCCTATAATCAACACCTGGGCATAGCGGAGGGGGAGCGTGACAGCGCTACGGGCAGCTTCATCAAACAAGTGGACAACTGGGGTAATATATTGGAAGAACCGGTAACAGCAGACGATGGCAAATCGTACAGCATGGCCGTACCGTACCAAGTGATCAATCATGAAAAAATAGACTGGGAAAACAACATAAACCTGAACGGCGGCAGGCGACTAGGTCTCAATATAGGTTACCAGCGAAATGTGAGAAGAGAATTTGCCGACCCTACTGCTTATAATACCCCCGGGCTGTGGCTGTTGCTGCAAACGGTCACTTACGATGTAAAATACTATACCCTGAATATGAAAGGCTGGCAGGTATCGACAGGCGTGAATGGCATGACACAATTCAACAGCAACAAAGGTGATGACTACCTGGTGCCGGACTACGCGCTATATGACGGCGGTGTATATGGCATAGCAAAGAAAGAATGGGATAAATGGAGCGTGAGTGGCGGAATACGCTACGGCTACCGGAATATAAAAAGCGATGCTTTGTATCTTGGACCGGACCACCTGGCCGTAAAATCACCCACTGCGGATATACAGTTCAGCTCATTCGACCGAAGCTTCTCCAATTTAACAGGCAGCCTTGGCGCAGGATACAATGTGAACAAGCGTGCCATGCTAAAATTCAACATAGCAAGCGGCTACCGCACACCTAACATTGCGGAGCTATCGGCCAACGGCGTGCATGAAGGAACCATACGCTATGAATACGGCAACAGCCAGTTGAAAGCAGAGCAAGGAATACAGGCCGACCTGGGGTTAAGCTGGTCATCGGACCATATAATGGTGAACGCTGCGATATTTGACAATTATATCCGCAACTTCATTTTCATCTACAAGCTGCAGGGCATCAACGGGGGAGATTCGATACCTGAAAGAAACAATGACGCGGGTGTACCCGCATATCTCTACGGACAGTCGGACGCGAATCTATATGGCGGTGAACTGAGTATAGATATACACCCCCACCCACTGGACTGGCTGCACCTGGAGCATACCTTTTCCTATGTAAAGGGGCGGTTCACCCGGGGAACGGACAGTACCCGCAACCTCCCTTATATACCTGCGGCAAGATGGCAAGTGGACCTGAGGGCCCAAAGCAAAGCACTAAGCAAGCGTATAAGGAATGTGTATGCCAAAGCCGGGCTGGATATCAACTTTGCACAAAATGCCGTGTTCAGCGCCTACGGTACAGAAACCGCATCGCCCGGCTACGCATTGCTTGATGCGGGTATTGGCGCTGACATCTGCAACAAAAAACAGCAGACCATATTCAGCCTCAGTATATCGGGGCAGAACCTGGCGGATGCCGCCTACCAAAACCACCTGAGCAGGCTGCGCTATGCCGATGAAAACAATGTTACCGGGCGCACCGGCATCTACAGTATGGGACGGAACATAAGCATGACCTTATCGGTACCGCTGCGTATTAAATAACAGAACTCCCCAGAAAAAGCAGTATCCCCGACATTTTGCCGGGGATATTTTGTTTTTCACAACAGAATGTTCTAAATTAATAGTCCTTTTAATGTGAATATCATGGCACGCATCATTTCAAAAGAAGAAATATCTCATTACAAGATCATACCTGCCCTTGTAAACAAAGTAGCCCAATGGCATAAGGAACTTAGCTATGCTATGCGCCTGGGTAACGAATTCAAAGGAAAAACGAATATAACTTTCGAAACAACAGAAGGCCCTGTATCGGTAGAAACGACTGTATGGTCGGTAGCGGGCGGACACCTACAGCTCAAGGGGGGCACCGTGATACCCGTGAACAGTATCGTGGACATACACTTCTGATACCAGCAGAAGCATATGACAACGCTGCTATATTGGTAATAGTTGCGGCATTGTTTTATGCCTTAGTATTTAATTTATCATATTTTTTCTCTATAAAAGCTGAATTTTATTAATTTTGCAGCTTGAAAAGCGGTTTGCCGCTTTTAAGGAAAGAATATTAATATAAACGTTCACAGCCTATTTTTTAAAAGGCTCACCCCTACTTGATAAGTGTTTATGGATCAACAAGAAATAATCAGCCGTATTACCGATTTTATGGTGGAAGATTTTGAAGTGGATGCCGACGCCATAAAACCGGAAGCAGACCTGAAGGAAACTTTGGACCTGGACAGCCTGGATTATATAGACCTGGTGGTTGTCATAGAACAAAACTTTGGCTTTAAAGTAAAGCCTGAGGACTTCCAGCAGATGCATACCATACAGGACCTCTACGATTACGTATCGAACCGCCTGCAGGCACAAATCAACGCCTGATATGCCTTCATGGGAAGGACGCTCCCGTGGTACAACTTTAGGATACCGGATATTCGTCTGGCTACTGCGCTATGGCGGCCTCAAAGCTGCTTATGGCCTACTGTATTTTGTAACGCTATACTACCGCTTATTTGTAAAAAGCGCTACCCGGCCGCTGCGCTACCTGTATATGCAACGCATGGGCTACAGCAAGGCTGAAGCAGGCAAACTCATTAAAAAAAACCTGCTCATCTTCGGGCAAACGATCATAGATAAGATAGTGGTGCTATCGGGAATAAAAAGCCCGCTTCGTTTTACCAATACAGGCTTCCATAATATACAGGATGTGGTAAAAGCCGGCAAGGGTTGCATACTCATAAGCGCCCATATGGGGAACTGGGAAGTGGCGGGGCATATGCTGGACGAGCTGGACACTACTATCAACATTGTGATGTATGACGGTGAAGGGGAACAGATAAAGAATTATATGGAACAGTTTGATGAAAAACGCTCCTTTAATATCATTTTCATCAAAGAAGACATGTCGCATATATATGAAATGTCGGCAGCGCTAAACCGTAATGAACTGATCTGCCTACATGCAGACCGTTTCAGGCCCGGCAACCGTATCATGCAGCATGAATTGCTTGGGGAGCAGGCGAATTTCCCCGCAGGCCCGTTCATACTTGCCTCTAAATTAAGGGCACCTGTTTGTTTTGTTTTTGCCTTTAAAGAAAGTAATTTTCAGTACCATTTTTATTCAGAGCCCGGTAAAACATATGAAGGGAGAGGCACTACAGGCATGGAAGCTATGCTGGACGATTATGTGCAACTGCTGGAGCAAAGGCTGAAGCAATATCCCGAACAGTGGTTTAATTATTACGACTTTTGGAAAGCATGACCGAAACGAAAGCAATGCAATATATACCCCAGGCAGCCCCCTTTGTGATGATAGACGAAGTGACGAAGGCTGATGATACTGTATCCCAAACTATCTTTACCGTGCGCGAAGGTCACCTGTTTGTAGACAATGGGCGGTTTACCGAACCGGGGCTGGTAGAAAATATGGCGCAAACCGCAGCTGCGGGCACAGGCTACAAGGCCAGGCAAAACGGGCAAGCGGCACCTGTAGGCTATATAGGTGCTGTGAAAAACCTGGTGATCCATGAACTGCCCCAAACGGGAGATACCATCACCACCGAAATAAGCTTTATCCACCAGGTGATGAATGCCCATATAGTGCAGGGGAGGATACTGAAGGAAGGGCGTGAAATAGCAAGTTGTGAATTGAAAATATTTTTACAGCAATAAATAAAAACCAATTACATGAAAAAGCTCATTCTTTCGGCGATCGCAGTTGCATTTTGTGCACTAACATGGGCACAAAGCAAAGAAGACATCTTTAATTCCGGCACAGATGTTACCTGGCTGGGGCTTGATTTCACCCAGCTCAAATTCATAGGAGACGCAGCACAATGGAAAGATGTAGGTGAGATAAGTGATGCGAACATGCGCGATAAATATTTTCCCGGCTGGAATGAGCTGTTCGTGAAGGAGCAAAAAAGATATGATGTGGCCAAGGCAATAAACAGGAGCGAAGTAAAATATGCCCTCAGCGTGACTGAAAAAGCCAATAACAGTATAAAAAAGCCCAACTTCTTTACAGATGATCCCAATGCGTACAGCCACGTAACAGAACAACAGATAGACGGGCTGGTAAAGAAATATGACTTCCAGGGCAATAAGGGTATCGGTATGTTATTCTTCGTAGAATCAATGAGTAAAGGGAAAGAAGAAGCTGCAATGTGGGTGACCTTTGTGGACATGAATAAAAAGACCGTGCTGTTTACAAAACGGCTAACTGAAAAAAGCGGCGGTTTCGGTTTCCGCAACTACTGGGCAAAAACATTTAATAATGCGCTCAAGGATATCGACAAGGACCTGAAGAAATGGAAATAATCCGCAATGAACGTATAAAACCAATTACCGGCATTGAACAAAACACTGACGCATAGCACAGAACTGGAAGTAAAATTCAGCGAGGCAGACCCACTGGGTATTGTATGGCACGGGCATTACATACGCTACTTCGAAGACGGCAGAGAAGCTTTTGGTAAAGCATACGGCCTTCGCTACCTGGACCTGTACCGGGAAAATATCATAGTGCCGATAGTGGATATAAAATGTGAATACAAACGGATACTGCGCTACAGCAACTGGGTGAGGCTGGAAACAACCTACCAGGACAGCCATGCCGCAAAGCTGCTGTTCAATTACACTCTCTATGACATCAATACCAATGAAATAATAGCAAAGGGCAGCTCAGTACAAGTATTCATGCACAAAGAGAATATGGAACTGATGCTCACCCTACCCCAATTTATGACCGACTGGAAAAGGAAATGGCTGAACGATCAATGAATAAGGCATATGCCGTAGCAAGCAATATAGTATCGGCACTGGGTATTACTACCGCTGCCAACTGGAGTGCGGTAGCTGCCGGGAGAACAGGTATAAGACAATATGAAGATGCATCGCTCAGCAATACCCCCTTCATGGCCTCAAAGCCGGGCCCTGACCACTGGCAGATGATCTACGAACAGACAAAAGAAAACGCATCATTATCTCCATTTGAAAGACTGGCATTTTACTCGGCCAAAGATGCGCTAAGCAATTACGAGGGAGATCTAAAAGCAGCAGAGACCATTTTCATCCTTTCGACAACCAAGGGCAATATAGAATTGCTGGGACAGGAGGCTGATGAAAAACTATTACTCAGCCATAGTGCAGGCCTCATTTCAAAGGCGCTTGGACTACAGGCTACACCTATAGTGATATCGCATGCCTGTGTATCGGGGGTAATAGCCCTGGATTATGCCCTGCGGCTGCTACAAAGCGGGCGATATAAGAACGTGATCGTTACCGGCTGTGATCGGTTCAGCCGGTTTGTGCTGAGCGGTTTTCAATCATTCCATGCAATATCGAAGGAAGCCTGCCGGCCATTTGACGCAGACAGGAAGGGTATTACCCTTGGTGAAGCCGCTGCGACGATCGTACTGACATCGGAACCACAACAAAGGCCTATGGCGAGGTTGTTATCGGCAGCGACATCAAATGATGCCAACCATATTTCAGGCCCATCGAGAACAGGTGAAGAACTGGCTATGACTATAAAAAGAGCCATGGCAGCAGCCGGCCTTGAAGCCGGGGATATAGACATGATATCTGCTCACGGCACTGCAACAGTATATAATGATGAGATGGAAGCAAAAGCATTTGGCCTCAGCGGGCTGACGAATAGCCCCGTACATAGCTTTAAGGGATATACAGGGCACACGCTTGGTGCTGCGGGTGTTATGGAAAGTGCTATATCTATAGAAGCGATAGGGCGACAATTGCTGATACCATCGCCGGGCTATGCATCGAGCGGCGTATCTGAACCCCTGAATGTAACTACGGAAATGCAGGCAACAGAAATAAACCATGTATTAAAAACTGCATCGGGCTTTGGGGGATGTAACGCGGTAGCCGTATGGGGCAGACCAACTGAATCATGAGATAAAAGATGTTTTCATAAAAAGCGAAGGCGGAACAAAAGTTCCGCCTTCGCTTTTAGCTTGTTGCTGATATCTTATTTATTTCACCACGAGTTGTTTAACAGTACATAGCCCGCTCGCCTTATCGACAAACTGTAAATAGTATATGCCTTTTGCCCAAGAGGACACATTAATATCCATGCTCCCTTTCATCTCCCCGGTCAAAAGAAGCTGGCCGAGTGTATTGGATGCTTTTAATTGCAGTGTGCCGGGGAATGCGGTACTCACATGCACCACATCAGCAGACGGAACCGGGTATACATTAATATCATCGCTTAAAGCCACCTGCTGCACTGAGGTAGTATGCGAGATGGTGAAATTATGCCCGTTCACATTGAAAAACACATTACCGGCACCTTTTACCTTGAGGCGTGCTGTAGTTACGGTCGTTGCCGGGTTGGGAAGCGTTATGGATGCGGTACCATTATTTACAAACCTGCCCAAAAGTGTTGGCCATGTATAGCCACCGTCCACAGAGAGATAAATATCAACACTATCGCAGCTAACGGGTGCTGTGTTCGTACCCACCACATTCCATGTAAGGGTTTGTGAGGACTGGCCGGCCCAGGTAACTGCCGTAGATGGGCTGGTAACTTTGAAGCCCTGGTAATTGTTTGCTGCACCTGTACTTACTGCATCGAGGTGTATGCTATCATCGGGTATCAGCAAGGCCCCCGTGCCCTGGTAAATTGCACGAATAGTATTGATAAAGGTGAGGTACCTTGCTGTATCCGGGGCTTTTTCACCTGTGTAACTCAGGACACCCGCGAGCACTTTACTCATCGTAGGGAACACACGTGTACGGTTAGTATCGGGAGTGAAAGAACGGAATATAGGCCCGGCAAAATATGTGCTGGCAAAAGGAGACCCGAAATCACCCAGGTTCCATTCTTCCCAACAATATGTAGTGAGTGTATCCGCAACAGAATCGACCGCGACCGGAGCTGTTAACTCAAAAGGTGTTTTGTAGGGTATCGTATATGACGCCGTAAAATTGGCAATACCCACAGGTTTGTTATTGGTATTTGTTTTTGTGGGGCAGTTATCAACCGTACCGGTTGAAACTATATATGCCGATATTTCCTTTAAACTAATGGCGTGAAAATATGCATCACTATGCTGCTGGATATCATCAGGAGGACAAATACCTGCATAAGCCATTATGGTTGTACCGCCTGAGGGCTCGTATGCTGTACCCGGATTTGCGGGACCATTACAACTGCCATTTACATCGTTATTAAAAGTATGATTAGCGCCAAACTGGTGGCCCATTTCATGAGCTACATAATCTATGTCGAAAGCATCGCCAATAGGGCTGGGAGAGCCTGTAACTCCTTTGGCTTTACTGCTTTTGCATACACAGCCTAGTTGAGCGATGCCACCACCGCCGGTACTAAACACATGCCCGATATCATAATTAGCACTACCGATACGATTATTACAAGTCGTTTGGTTTTGGCCCAACATAGTACCGCCATTATTATTGCTGTAAGGATCGCTGGCACCATTAAGAAATATCAGGGTATCTTCATTGGCAATAAGCGTCATCGTTATAGATAGTTCCGTTTCATAAACTCCGTTGACCCTATTGACCGAAGTAATCATATAGGGCAATACCGTGCCTGCTGTTGGGCTTGGGCCAGCTACGGCAACTGCATATTCGCCCGTACAGGCGAGCGCCAGCCTGTAATTGCGCAGCACATAGCCGTTTGTAGTCCTGTATTGCAAATTGGGAAGACCATCGTTGTTGAAATGCATCAATTCATCGTTCGTCAACTCATTATTATCATCCTCCAGCCTGCATATCATACCCTGGCCAAGGGGAACAAAATGATCGCGCTTATAATAGCAAATGTAGTTTCCGTCGTTCTCCCTGCTGTATGGATCGAGGAAGTAGGTATTGCGCCCATTATAGATCATGGCATGAAAACCTGTATTTGAAAAATCGATCTTTGCGGTAACGCGGGGGTCACTTAGCGCATATGCCGTAAATGTGCGTACATCGGGATGCCTCTTTTCCAAACCCGGCTCCATCATGTGGTACTGCCATATTGCAAAGCGCTCAAAATTGCCATCAGGCCCCGGCAGTTCAATGATCCCGGCCGATGCTTTTTCATCAGGCAGGCTGAATAAATAGTTCTTCATGTACTCATTATTGAGCGAGAAGACACGGTAAGCTACCGGGTGCACTAACTGCTCACCTTTGGTGGGCACATGACGGATATCAAGTTCCTGCCAGATACTGTTGAATGCTTTGGCTGTAATGGATGAGGAGCATGCCCATAACAGGAGCATGCATATCGATGTTTTTCTCATTGCTGTACGATTCAGATCGTTACTTTATTAAAATTGGTTTTACAATGCGTTTGCCGTTCTCATGGTAAGCAAGTTGCATATAGTAAAGCCCTTTGGCCCATCCGCCTACAGGTATCTCCAGTTTATTATTCATCTGTCCGCTCCATATGCGCTGGCCAACATTGTTCAGTACAGACACGTCAGCAGCACCTGGAGCTTCAACATATACTATGTCGTTTGCAGGGACAGGATATACTTTAACATCGTCTCCCTGTTGCAGGATATTATTGACGGCCAGATTAGGTACGGTCTCATTAATGGGGTTATTCGGATCTGTGACCGGCAATGAAGGATCGAGCGTAACGGTGAAGTTGCTGCCATTGACATTGAAGAAGATGTTATTGTTACCTTTTACTTTAAGTCTTGCAGCTGAGGTAGTAGCTACATTAGGCACGGTGATAGCAGCGCTGCCATTGTTGGGATACTTGCCCACCCAGTAAGGCCAGTTATACCCACCATCTACAGAGAGATAGACATTAACGCTATCGCAGCTAACGGGAGCTGCATTGGTGCCCACAACATTCCATGTTACACTCTGGCCTGTACCGCCTGTCCAGTTAACAGCTGTGGAAGGAGAAGTAACCTTGAAACCTTCATAATTTGCTGCTGCACCCGTGCTCACCGCATCGACATTAATGCTATCATCGGGGAACTGGAAACAACCATTGCCCCAATGTATAGAGCGGAGCATTAAGCGGAAGGTCATTGAACGGGCAGTGTCGGGAGCTTTTTCACCCTTTGCGTTCTCGGTGGTCACATAGCTTAATGTACCTTTTAGAACCGAATCGATACGCGGGAAGACACGTACTGTGGACAAAACAGGAGCAAAAGAACGGAAGATGGGGCCGTTGAAATATGTATTATCCAGACTTTTGCCCATATCTCCCAGGTCCCACTGATCCCAGCAGTAAGTAGTAGTGGTGGTAACCGAATCGACAGCACCCGGTGACATCAGTTCGAATGGTGTTTTGTAAGGAATAGTATAAGATGCCATAAAGGGCGCAAGCGCGGAGCTATGATTATTGACCGGTATTGGAATGCCACATGTGGTACCTATGATAGTAGCATTATATATCTCAAGGATGTTCGCAGAGTGAAAATAGTCATCGCTATGTGGCTGTATATCGTCGGGTGCGCAAATGCCAGCATAAGCCATGATGGTGGAACCGCTACCGGGCTCGTAAGCTGTAGGCGCCCATATATTGCCACAGCAGCAACTGCCATCATGATTATTATTAAATGTATGGTTGCCACCAAACTCGTGGCCCATCTCGTGCACTACGTAGTCTATATCAAAGCCATCGCCTGTTGGAGTAGCACTGCCGGTAGTGCTCTTTGCTTTACTACCGGGCTCACATATAATGCCCAGGTCGGAGTATCCGCCGCTGCCGGTTGTGAATACGTGGCCCACATCATAATTCGCATTACCAATAAGCGAGTCGCACATGGTTTGGTTGAGGCCAAGCAAACTAAGTGCATTGTTATTGTAAAAATTGAATGGATCGCCTGCAGCAGTGATGTATATCAATGTATCATCGTTAGGAACAAATTCCATGGTAATGGACAATTCACGTTCGAAGACCCCGTTGACCCTGTTCATACTGGTGGTCATCGCACTTAAAACGAGGGCTTTGGTGGCTACATTAGGCGCAGAAACCGCTGCTGCATACTGGTTGGAGCAGGAAAGCGCCAAACGATATTTTAACAAGTTGAAGCCGCCTATGGTCTTGGCTGCGATAGCCGGTAAAACGGTTTGATCGAGCGGCATAGGATCGCCCTGCAATTCGTTCTCACCGTTGTTCTTCACTTCGCACTGCATGCGCTCATCATAAGGCCGTGTCTCATCCTTCTTATAATGGCACATATACAGGTTCTCGTCGAGGATGTTATTATAAGGGTCAATGAAAGCAGTATGCTCCCCATCGAAGATCATGGCATGAAAACCAAAGGCAGTGAAGTCAAGCTTTGCCGTAACGGCCTGGTTATTTGCGGCGACTGCAGTAAATGTCTTTATCGCAGGATATTTGGCTGCCAATGCAGGAGGCAGTACTGACTTTTGCCATACTTTGAAGGTCCTGAAAGTACCGTCGGGCAAAGGCAGGTCAATTAAAACCGAGCTTTCGGGCACATCGCCTGAAGACAAGAGGAGATCGCGGAACGATGATTGATCAAGGGTGTAAACAATGTAATTTTTAGCATGGAGTCTTGCATCACCTTTAGAGGGAACATGATCCCGGTCAATTGGGGTCCAAACATTGTAAGCACCTGCGATACGGGGTATAAGCATGATCGTAAGGACCATTAAGCCACTAATTAACTTTTTCATGTAATAAAATAGTTTGTCTATGATCTAAAATCCGTTTTTAATACTGCAATAAAATGACTCAAAGCATATTATTGCATTAATTACAAAAACCAAAAAAATTAATGGCCAGAGGGTGAGGATGCCAATAATCCGAAACTGTAAGTTAAGAAGAAATCAAATTTGGCAAAAATTTAATTTGGTGAATATGCTATAAAATGACGTGAATTTCAATGCATAAGGATATTGTTTACAGAAAAACTTCATGTAATAATGTAGTAATTTTGCCGGATATGGCCGACCTGATATTGAACTTGTCTTATTCACTTGAGGACATAAAGACTGCTGCCGACAAATTTTGGGCGATTTGCAAAAACTACAAGGTATTGGCATTCAGCGGTGAACTTGGGGCAGGCAAAACCACATTCATACACGCCCTTTGCGAGCAGCTTGGCGTACAGGACAATGTAAGCAGCCCTACCTTTGCCCTTGTCAACGAATACCACTATACAGATGCGCGGCAGGGAACAGAAGAGACCATATACCACATGGACTGGTACAGGCTAAAAAGCACAGAAGAGGCCATAAATGCAGGGATGGAAGATAACCTGGCGCAGGGAGATGTTCACTGCTTCGTAGAGTGGCCTGAAAAAGCCACTGAATTATTACCGACTCCTTACCTCTGGATAAGCATTAACACTAAAAATGAGACCGGGCGGGAAATGCGTGTATATATCCATGAATAATAAGTAATGACACCTGTCATAAAGCCACAATACCTGCATCCGGGATTTCCTTATTATATTGCCGTATGTATGCGCATTTGATAGATGCAGTTGTAAAAGGGGTGTTACTTGGCCTGTTCATGGCTATTTCGGTAGGCCCTACCCTTTTTGCCATTCTCAAATACAGCCTTAATCACAGCTACAAAGCGGGTATTGCCTTTGTGCTGGGGGTATCAGTAAGCGATATTATGTACGTTACCCTTGCCAATGTAGCGGCATCGTGGCTGGAAGTACTTGCGGGGTATGAGCGCTACATAGCCTATGGTGCATCAGTAGTATTGATCATAGTAGGCATAATCGGCACTTTCAAAAAAATAAAGCCTAAGCGGCCATCATCAACGCCTGTTACCATTACCGGCGGACATTATTTCAGGATATGGGGCAGCGGCTTCATCCTGAATACGGTAAACCCCGGCCTTATCTTTAGCTGGCTAACGGCAGTAACCGCTACTGCCAACACCAGCAGCACCTATCGTTTTGTGCTTTTCGGCACCTGCCTGTCGCTGATACTGGGCATCGACTTCCTGAAAGTGTTCCTTGCCGACAGCATCCGGCGCAAGCTGACGATCAGGCGAATCATCTTCCTGCAGCGCCTTTCGGCAGCAATCATCCTGACCATAGGTATCGCCCTTCTGGTAAGCACCCTGCTGAAAATACAGTTCAAACCACCGGTAAAGCCAAGATCTGCCCATTACGAAAATCAATTACACGGGGCTAAAAACATAGCCAAAGCTTTAGTATCTTTGCAGCCTCATGTCTGACGCGATACGCCACGAATGTGGCCTAGCTTACATCCGCCTGCTGAAACCACTGGCTTATTACCACCGCAAATACGGAACAGCCTTTTACGGCCTCAATAAATTATACCTGCTGATGGAAAAACAGCATAACCGTGGGCAGGACGGGGCAGGCATAGCTACAGTAAAACTGAATATAGAACCGGGGCACCAATTCATGCACCGGCTCAGGATAAGCGGTCAACAAGCTATTGGGCAGATATTCCAGAATATACAACAGGAAGTAAGTGAACTGGAGAAAAACTACCCGGACATCCGTAAATATCCCGGGCTGCTGAAAGGCTACCTGAGGTTTATGGGCGAGGTGTTACTGGGGCACCTGCGCTACGGTACACAGGGCCGCAATAACGTAGAGTTCTGCCACCCTTTCTTCAAACCACATATCAACCCGACACGCAACCTGACCATGGCGGGGAATTTTAACCTCGTGAATACAGATGAGCTGTTCAATATACTGGATGCTCATCCTACTACTACCATACGCGAAAGCGACCTTGGCGCCATGATAGAAATGGTACATTATTACCTGTGCATGGCAGATGATACCGATCCCGGGGCACTGAACCTGGAAGGCGTATTGAAACAAGCCGCAGCACATTTTGACGGCGGGTATGTATGCAGTGGACTTGTGGGCAACGGCGACAGCTTTGTACTGCGCGATGCGAACGGCATACGCCCGGCCTACTTTTATAAGAATGATGAAATAGTAGTAGCCGCCTCGGAACGCCCTGCGATCATGACCGCATTTAATGTAACAAAGGAAGATGTGCAGGAACTGCAACCGGGGCATGCCATTATCGTAAGTGCCAACGGTACATTCAGCAATCCCCGCATACTGCCTGAAAAAGAGCATAAAGCCTGTAGTTTTGAACGCATCTATTTCAGCCGCGGCAGCGACCCCGACATTTACCGTGAGCGTATGCAACTGGGCCGCAACCTTGCGGAAAAAGTATTGAAGGCGGTAGACAATGACCTGAAACATACCATTGTTTCTTTTATACCCAATACGGCAGAAACCGCTTTTTACGGGCTGATAAAAGGGCTGGAAGATTACCTTAAAGAGATCAAGCTGCAACGCATCCTGTCGCGACGCGATACGATGACCGAAGAGGAAATGCGCGAGCTTATTCAAAGACGCGTGCGTATAGAGAAGATAGCCATAAAAGATGTGAAAATGCGCACCTTCATAACCGAAGACACTTCGCGGAATGAAATGGTGCAGCACGTATATGATATCACTTATGGAACTGTGCAAGCCAACACAGACACCCTGGTGATCATTGACGACTCGATAGTACGCGGCACAACGCTTAGGGAGAGTATCATAAAAATGCTGGACCGATTAAAGCCGAAGCGCATCATTATCGTATCATCGGCACCGCAGATACGCTACCCCGACTGCTACGGTATAGACATGAGCCGCATGGGCGATTTCATAGCCTTCCAGGCTGCTGTAGGCCTGCTTAAAGATACCGGCAGGGAGCATATACTGCAAGATGTATTTAACCAGTGTAAGCAAGCGGAACAGGAAGGCCGGCTGCATGAGCAAAACTTCGTAAAGGATATCTATGAACCCTTCAGCCCTGAAGAAATAAGCAAAAAGATAGCTGAAATGTTGCGTCCTGAGGATGTAAATGCCGAGGTGGACCTGATATACCAGTCGATAGAAGGCTTATACAATGCCTGCCCGCATAATAAGGGCGACTGGTACTTTACCGGCAACTACCCCACTCCCGGCGGCAATAAAGTTGCCAACAGGGCCTTCATGAACTACATGGACCGCAAAGAAGGCAGGGGATATTAAACCACTATAATATCAAAACGTCCTGTTGACGCCCACTACGTAGCGGAAGGTAGCATATTGCGGATTGGCATATGGCGGCCTGTTGATGAACAACGGTACATCAAAGCGCAGCGTTAGTGGCTTCGCCTTCTCAAAGACACCCCAGTTCTTTACAGTAAGCGCCACACCTATACCTGCATCCACGCGCAGGTCGCTCCATTTGTTTGTGGGCATGGTGTTGTAAAATGTTGCTGTGCCAGCAATATTGCTTAACTCGATAAGGCCTGCGTCTGCAAAGCCATACACATCGGCATGGAGCCAGTTGCGCGTAAAGCGTGGCCTGAAGGGAAAATAATCATCGACATCGAGCTCCATACTGGCAGAAGCTCCGCTGCGTCCTTTGTAGCCTATCAACACTGCTCCATTCCGCTCATCAGCTACGAAATAGCCTGCATAAGCTCTCAGGTTCAAACCACCACCCTGCTGAAAATGCCCTGTCTGGAAACGAGATACCCCTTCCCATTCTTCAGGTATAAAGCCCCTGCTGCGGGTATATTTATTCTCCATAAGCTCCTCTGGGTTAGCACCTGCCAGGAACAAAGCACTTTCGTAGGGTATATTGCGTCCTGTACCGTAGCGGCCAAAAATGCGGGTGCGTACTTCGAGCTTGCCCAGTTTATTATAGTTTACCGCTTCAAGCTGTCCATAAGCATAATTAAATGCATTGCTGCCATTGCCTGTAAGGAATGGTGCCCGGGCGCTAAAGGTGTAAGTGCCGTTACCATGAACGTAATTGTACCTGTGCGACCATTCTACGTTTATAGAAGAATTTGCATTGGCCGGCCTACTGCTCCACTCGGTAGGATAGATGAGGTAGCGCAATGCATTGGTATCCTGCCGCCACATGGTCTGTGCATATAACCGAATAACATTGCTCTCATTGAATAACCAATTAAAGCCGCCTTTGTGGTACCAAAGCCCGTCGAGCAGGCGGCTATTTAGCTGTAATTGCAGTTTAGGATAATTGCGGCTAAGCGGTGATAAGTAATTGAAGGCATAATTTACAGGGGCATACCTGTCATACCAGCCTTCGTTGGTATAGCTCTGGTAACGGCCATCCTGCAGGATGTGTGAATTCCACCATACGGTTGCATCTACCTGGTGCATGGTATGCATGTAATTACCCTCAAAATGTAATCCGGCCTTAATGCCATCAACCGGGTTCCACCAGAAATCGGGCCGCCAATATGCAGCATAATGCCTTCGTTCCAGCGGTTCGTTCAGCCCCCCGTCAAATTTTAATTTTATAGCCTGTGGCCTGAAGGGCAGTCCGCGCGTCTTATAATTGTCTTCCCAATCCCTGTCGGCCAGGCGGAAAGAAGTATCGATCTGCACCGACCGGATACCCGATGGTGCCTGCACCTTAGCTGCATAGGTCTTACCTAGTTTGCCCCAGCCATACCATTTGGGCAATATCGCAGTGCCTGCATTCTTAGCGAACCATGTATTCGGAATAGTATAGGTACTCCTGCTACCATCTTTAGCCGTTACTGTAAGGTCAACAGGCATTTGCATTTCGCCGGTGCGTTTCAGTTTTATAGCGAAGCTGTCCGTACCGTGCATTTTTTTTATTCCGCATACCCGGTAATCGAGCGGCTTGGTGGTTTCCAGCCATTGGTCAAAGAACCAGTTGAGGTCCACATGTGTATAGCTTATAATAGAATTACGAAAATCATCGAAATAAGGATGGGCAAAACACCACTCATGAAAATAATGCTGCAGTGCGCTCTGGAATAAAGAATCGCCCAGCACGTATTGCAGGTTGTATAACATTGAGGCTGTTTTATAATACACTTCGCGATAACCGCCGCCATGACCGAGAGCGCTACTGAAATCATCGGAATGTGTGTTCAGCGGTAATTCGTTTTGATTAAGCGCATCGTAGGTATAAGCATAGAGCACATTCCTGTCAAGCACATCGACAGGCTCGGCAAACAGTCTCCTGTACCAGGACTTTTGTTTCTCTTGCACCATTGTATCGCCATCTATACGCATCAAGCCCCATGCAGTGAGAAATTGTGTAAAGCCTTCATCAAGCGAGGCCCGGTAAGTCTCATTATTACCTATCATACCATAGAACCAGTTATGCCCTATCTCATGCACCAGCAGGCCATGATTGCCGGGGTCTTTTCCCCCATCCATGGTGATCATAGGATACTCCATGCCGTCCGAAGCATCGGCAGCCACCATTTTAGGATACTGGTATTTACCTACGTCCTGCGAAAAGGTTTGAATGATCTTCGCAACATACTCAGCGCTATGTTGCCACCCCGAAGCATGGGGCTCCTGTACCAGGGCCACGCATTCCACGCCATCCCAGTAAGCAGTACCAATGCGATAAGAAGGATCGGCCGTAAAAGCGAAATCGTGCACATTATATGCCTTAAAATGCCACTCTTTCCGGTCACCTTTTACATATGGTATCACCGTTGAGGGTTTTTCTCCCCATTTTTTGCTCGCAAAATTCTTCACATCAAGCTTTTCCCTTAAGCTGTCGGGCAATACGCTCTTCCTGTTTTGTAACTCGCCGGTAGCCTCCACTATGTAATTTGAGGGGAAGTCAAGCGATACATCGAATGAGCCGAAGTCGCCGTAAAACTCCCTGCCGAGGTGCTGATCGGTAGTCCAGCCAAACTTACGGTCATACACACATATCTTAGGATACCACTGTGTACCATTATAGTGTTTATAGCCCCAGGCATCATACATCTGCATACGCCTGCGCGTACCAGCGCCATCACCATAAAAAGTACGGAAATCGATGGTAAAGAATGTTTTTGCGCCGGGATATAAGGGGGTGGGTAGGTAAACCTTCAAAATAGTATTATCCAGTTCGGTATTCACAGGCCGGTATTCGTTAGTGATACTGGTTATTACAATGCCGAGGCCTTCTTTTTCCGTTTTACGAAGTTTTACTTTTTGCTTGTTAGCAAACTCGAGGTCATGCAGGTAAGAATTTTTGATAAAGGCATTCTGGTACAAGTGAAAGTATACATAGTAAAGCGTATCGGGTGAATTATTCCAGTAATTCAGCAGTTCAGAACCATGGATCTCGTTTGTCACTTCATCGACCTTTGCACGAATTGTGTAATCTACATCCTGTTGCCAATACCTGTTCCCGGGTATCCTGTTTTGCCAGTAAAGGGGATTGTTACTATTACGATATGGATTATCATTCAAAACCTGTGACCAAAGCGGCAGCGTATAACAGAGCAACAAGATGCCCATGATGTATTTTTTCATGCAATAAACCATATATTAAGACCTGCAAGGTATGCAGTAGCGCCAATATTTACCAATTTCGCCAGCACGGCGCGAACAGATATGCAAAAACAAACTAATCAGTAAACCCCGTCAAAAAGCCTTTGTGGTACGATTTTTTCCACTTTGTTTTTGTTATCTTTGGCTTAAATTAACGTTTACCCTTGTAAAAATACTAATTAACGCTTTATGAAAAATGTGCTACAAATACGTAAACTGATCATCGTTGCTTTATTGCTGATTACTGTTGGTAAAAAGGTAGAAGCTCAACCCTGGCCCACTCTTGTACTGGAAGACTTTGGTCCAGCATGGATCACCAATACAATGCCGGAAGGATGGATAGACTCCAACTTGTCACGCAGTCACTACCCTGTTTTAAATACATACAACTTCCGTACGCCGGGCCACCAGGTAGGTGGTTGGGCACTAGGCCCTGATTCACCGGCTACAGGTGAATTGCACGGTTATGCCAACATTGCCCCATTTGACGCTACAGACGGTTTCCTGTATTCCAGGGCCGATTCAGCAATGGGACCCGGTCTTAACTTCCTGTATCAGTATGATTCGTTCACAGTAATAGATAACTGGGTATTCTTACCGGTAGATAGTATCAGCGACAATACACATATGTCATTCTACACCAGCACTGACCCAGGGTTGATCGCGAACAATTATCTTGACTCGCTGCAGGTATATTATAATATTACTGATACCAGTACCGATACCTCAAAATTCGTACGCTGGACAGGATTTCACCAGGCACCACAGTACCCGCAAAGCTGGACCTACAAATATGACTCCCTTAACCTGCTAGTACCCGCTAATACACACACCATAGGCCGTGTGGCATTCAGGCATCACGTAGTGGGTGACCAGCAGGGAGCGGTTTCGTGGTTCGTTGCCATAGATGATATCAATCTCAATACTTACCCGCTGCCTATGTCACTGGTGAGTTTGTATTGCACACCCGACAAGGATAATAACGTAAACGTGTATTGGGAAACCGCATCGGAAAACAATAACGCTTACTTTATTGTAGAGCGTACGGTAGATGGCAAAAACTTCAAACAACTGGGCAAAGTAAAAGCGGCGGGCAACAGCACTGTAAAGCAAAATTACAGTTTCCAGGATGTAACAGCAGCCAGCGCCGGTTATAATAAAGTGATGTATCGCCTCAAGCAAGTGGACGCTAACGGCAAGTATGGTTACTCGCAGGTGGTTACTGCAACTCTTACCAGCACAGGTGTTTCAAATATGCTGAATCCTTACCTGTCGGGCAATACGCTACACATTAACTTTATGACAGCAGATGCCGGTATGGTGGGCATACAGGTGCTGAATTCGAATGGCCAGAAGGTAGCAGAAATGAAAAAGGAAACAGCAGAAGGGCTAAATATAGCCACTATGGATTTCAGCAGCATGCCTTCAGGTATCTACATTGTACGCGTGAGCGGCAAAACAGAGACACTGATCAACCGCTTTGTAAAATAATAGCTTAAACAATATTCATAAAAAAATGCCCCGGTGTCCGGGGCATTTTTTTATGCTAATTAATGATGATCCGCGGGCCAAAATATTTAGGCTGGGTATTGAGGAGCAGGTCAAAAACCATTTTTATCCGGGCTAGTTTCTCCCGCAGCATCACTTTAACACCATCCTGGCCTTCAACATCCCTTGCATTGAATGCAATGGCAGATATCCCCCGCCTGTTTGCGATAAAAAGGGCCCGCTCATTATGGAAAGGCTGGGAGATAATGGTGAAATTATTTTCACCGAATACATCCTTGCAGCGCAAAATGCTATCAAGGGTGCGAAAGCCTGCATGGTCAAGAAATATACGCTCCTCCGGTATACCCCTGGCCACAAGATCTCGCTTCATCCTTTCCGGCTCATTATAGTTAACGGTACGATTATCGCCGCTTACCAGTATGAAACTGATCTTACCTGCATTGTATAACAGCACAGCAGCATCAATACGGTATTGATAATAGGGATTGATACCACCGCCGTTCAGGTATTTGGATGTACCCAGTAATAAACCAACCTTATGTTTGGGAATAGCCTGGATATCTGAAAATATTTGCCTGCTGGTGGACCTGCTGACCCAATAATCGACCGACCATATGGCAATGACCAGCAACAGGATACTTGTTAATAACGCATTACGCCAAAAACGCTTGCTCATAAGTATGGGAAAGGTTTTGAATAAAACAACAGGAGCAATGCCCTTTAAGGAATGTTATTGCTTATCGATCGATTCGAGTAGTTTTTTAGCATGCCTCTTTTCAGCCCCGCCTTCATCCACTATGATCTTCAGCAAACGCTCAGCCTCCTTATTATTACCCAATTTCACATAACACTGGGCTGCCATATAGCTTGCCTCATGGCGTTTGGATTTCGATGCATTGTTTATCTCTCCCTTATATTCCGCCAAAGCTTCAGACCATTTTTGCTTTTTGAAATAATATTTTCCTCTATCAAGTTTATCCTCCGGCAGTTTTTCAGCGCTATTAGCTCCAGCACCGCTTGCGGCATCAGCAGATGCTTCATTACGTGCTGCAGGAGCGGGTGCTGCCGGTTGCGCAAGGGTATGTACCGTTTCGGTTGCAGCCTTATTCTTGTTGCTTTTATCCTCTTTTGCAGCAACAACATTTTCGGTACTTGCATGATGCTCATCCTTTGCAGGGTTCCTGGTATTATTACCTACAGCCAGCTTAGATGTTTCCGGGCTACCGGGTTTCTTTGCCTCGGGCGTATTTTTGGCTTTTTCGGCCAGTGCTTTTTTATTATCGGCCAGTGCAGGCGGCACTTGCTTTAGCATTTTAGCCTGTTCGTCAGATGCTTTTTTGGCAGCCGCCATATCAGCAGCAGGGGCTTCATTCTGCTGCACCTTTCCCGCTTGTTCGGCAGAAGCAGTTACAGCCTGCTGTGCAGGCACTGTTTCGGGCGGGCTTGCCGTTTCGCCGGATGGTGCTGTTGCAGCAAGCGTATTCTCTTCTGCTACCGGTTTGGGAGCCTGTTCAGCTTCAGCCTTAGCAGCCGCAGCACGCGCATTTTTTTCATCGTCAAACTTTTGGGCAATCATTACATTCTGATCACTTCTTTGCGCAGACCTTATATACCAAAACAGGCAAATGACCGCAAAGATGGCGGCGGCGGCGGCGGCGGTACGCCAAAAAGGTTTCATTTTGGCCCCGGGCTTTGGTGTTTCCATTATGGGTGCCGCAGGAGCAGCAGTATTGGTATTGGCCTGTGGATTTTTGAGCATGAAATGCTCCTTCAGGAAATCGGTGTTCATTTCTGTAACCGTTTCCAAGGCCTTCGCAGGATCAAGCAACATGCCATCTATAGCACTGCTGCACAACGGGCAGCCGTTCAGGTGATGTTCTACCGCATGGCACTCTTCATTGGCCATTTGACCGCTCACATAGTCTTTCAACTGCCTGCGTGACAAGCATGCACTTTCATCAAAAATATGTTTCAATTCACCATTCATTGTCCCATACCCTGAAGGGTCTCTATTTTTATTTTCAAATTTCGTTTACCGTTCTGTATATGGCTTTTCACCTGCATTAAGGTGTATTCCGTCTTTTGCACGATCTCGGCATAAGTGAGTTTATGCAGATAAAAAAGCTCTATACATGTCTTCTGGTCTTCATTCAACTGTGCTAAAGCTGTTTGCAGGTTATTCAATTTTTCTTCCTGCTCTATCTTTTGATGCATATCCTGCTCAAATTCCATATCAGGTCCCAGTTCTACAGTATTATTTGCCCCATTATTTTTGCTGCGTAGCTGCATAAGGCAAGTATTACGGGTAACTTTAAGTAACCAGGGCTTAAAGTTGTTGATATGGAAACGGTTAAGATCATCCAGCATTTTAATAAATATCTGCTGGGTAGTATCTTTTGCCGCATCGGCATTCTTTAAATACTTGAGGCAGACACCAAATACGAGGTGTCCATAGCGTTCGTATATGTAATTAATGGCAGTATTGTCGTGTAAGTTCACATACCGATACACCAACTCATCATCGGGAAATTTTTTGTAATCTGACACTTGTACTTGCAATTTTGTAGTCACGGGCAGACTAAATTACCTAATAAAAATTAATTGAGGGAGCGCGGAGGGTTAAATGTTCAAAAATCATTCCGTTTATGTGTATAAAATACAGACGGCTTGTATTTTTCTGCTTGTATCAACTATATTTGCAGTCATTTTTAACCGTTTTAATATTTTATGAATATATCTTTTTACCTCGTGCCTTGTTTTGGCGTTCTCGCCCTGTTGTACACGATGTTCAAAAGTTCCTGGGTGAGCAAGCAGGATGCCGGTAATGACCGGATGAAAGAAATTTCCAAATATATAGCCGAAGGAGCTATGGCTTTCCTGAAAGCTGAATATAAAATACTTACCTATTTTGTAATTATTGCAGGTTTGCTTTTGGCTTTTATGGGTTACAGCAATCCGAAATCGAGCCCGGCAATAGCTTTGGCATTTGTGATCGGCGCTTGTTTCAGCGCGCTTGCAGGCTTCATCGGTATGCGTATTGCCACGAAGGCCAATGTGCGCACCGCCAATGCAGCCCGTACGAGCCTGAGTAAAGCACTGGCCGTATCTTTCGGCGGCGGCTCGGTAATGGGGCTTGGCGTAGCTGGCCTTGCCGTATTG
Organism: Bacteroidetes bacterium 46-16; assembly: GCA_001897835.1. Lineage (GTDB taxonomy): Bacteria > Bacteroidota > Bacteroidia > Chitinophagales > Chitinophagaceae > MKUN01. The sequence goes on along the minus strand of MKUN01000005.1, from coordinate 76,572 downwards.
GGATTAGGCGGTCTTTTTATAATTCTTAAAATGATATTTGCCCCCGAAGCTGGCGTAAATTCTGAGGAAATGGAACGCACTATAGAAGTGCTTACCGGTTTTTCGCTGGGCGCTGAAAGCATCGCGCTTTTTGCACGTGTAGGTGGCGGTATCTATACCAAAGCTGCCGACGTAGGTGCCGATCTTGTGGGTAAAGTAGAAGCAGGCATACCTGAAGATGACCCACGCAACCCTGCCACCATAGCTGATAACGTGGGGGATAACGTGGGTGACGTAGCCGGTATGGGTGCCGACCTTTTTGGCTCTTACGTAGCAACCGTACTGGCTACTATGGTGCTGGGCAGGGAAACAGCTACTGTTGCCGGTGCAGATAATTTCAATGGATTTGCCCCCATATTACTACCCATGCTCATAGCGGGTCTCGGTATCGTGTTCTCTATTATAGGTACCCTTTTCGTACGCGTGTCAGACAATGTTGGAGTAAGCACCTCAGCCGTGCAGAAAGCCCTTAACATGGGTAACTGGGGTTCGATAGTGCTTACTGCGATCTCGTGCTACTTCCTTGTAAATTACCTCATGCCGGATACGATGACCCTTCGCGGCCATGAATTCACAAAGAATGGTGTGTTTGGTGCCATCATAGTAGGCCTTGTAGTGGGCACGCTGATGAGCATCATCACAGAATATTATACTGCCATGGGCAAACGCCCCGTACTTTCCATAGTACGCCAGTCTTCTACCGGCCATGCCACTAATATCATTGGCGGTCTTGCAGTAGGTATGGAAAGCACACTGCTGCCCATACTGGTACTGGCAGGTGGTATTTACGGTTCATTCCTGTGTGCCGGCCTCTATGGTGTTGCCATAGCGGCGGCGGGTATGATGGCCACCACAGCTATGCAGCTGGCCATTGATGCCTTTGGCCCTATAGCTGATAATGCCGGTGGTATTGCCGAGATGAGTGAACTACCCAAGGAAGTACGTGAAAAGACAGATACACTGGATGCGGTAGGTAATACAACTGCTGCTACGGGTAAGGGTTTTGCCATAGCATCGGCTGCACTTACTGCACTGGCACTGTTCGCAGCTTTCGTAGGTGTTGCGGGTATAAGCGGAATCGATATCTACAAAGCCGATGTGCTTGCAGGATTGTTTGTTGGCGGCATGATACCCTTCATATTCTCCTCACTGGCCATACGCGCAGTAGGCCAGGCGGCCATGAGCATGGTTGAGGAAGTCCGCCGCCAGTTCCGCAGCATACCGGGCATCATGGAAGGTACGGGAACACCTGAATATGATAAATGTGTGGCCATTTCCACTCATGCCTCTATCCGCAAAATGATGCTGCCCGGCGCTATAGCCATTATATCGCCACTGCTTATAGGTTTTGTTTTCGGCCCCGAGGTACTGGGCGGTTTCCTGGCAGGTGCTACAGTGAGCGGTGTGCTGATGGGTATGTTCCAGAACAATGCGGGCGGTGCATGGGACAATGCTAAAAAATCGTTTGAAAAAGGCGTGGAAATAAATGGCGAGATCTATTATAAAAAATCGGAACCACATAAGGCTTCTGTGACCGGCGATACCGTAGGCGATCCGTTTAAAGATACATCAGGACCATCTATGAACATCCTGATCAAACTGATGTCGATAGTAGCCCTTGTGATAGCACCAACCATTGCCAGTATACACCACACTAAAACAGAAACTGCAAAAGCGCCTGTAACCAAAGAGGTTAAGGCCGCGGTTCCTGTTGTAACACTGAAGTAAACATCTGCGCATAAAAAAAATGCCGCTCCATGGAGCGGCATTTTTTTTATGCGTTTTTGCGATAAAGATCACTTTTTATCCAACCCCATTTGTGGAGTCGATGAATGAGCGAAACCCTGAGCACTCCCCTGCCATACTTCATACTGCGGCTGAAATTGATGCTGGAGGCTTCTTCAAAATATTTGGTAGGACAGGTGACCTCGGCAATATCATAACCATTCATAAATACTTGCGAGATCATCTCGTTATCAAAAACAAAATCATCACTATTGTGCGAAAAATCTATAGAACGCAATACCTCTGCTGAGAATGCACGGTAACCGGTATGGTATTCACTCAACTTCTGACCAATCATTATATTCTCAAACAAGGTAAGAAAACGATTAGCGATGTATTTATACATAGGCATCCCCCCTTTTAAAGCCCCTTTGCCAAGTATACGCGAAGCCAGCACGACCTGGTACACATCCATGGCTATTATTGAGGCCATAGCATGTATCAGCTTGGGGGTATATTGATAGTCGGGGTGCAGCATGATGACGATATCGGCATCGAGCTGCAGTGCTTTAGCATAACAGCTTTTCTGGTTGCCCCCATAGCCTTTATTCTTTTCGTGCCTGATAATATGCCTGATCCCTAATTGCTCACCGACCTGCACCGTATCGTCACGGCTGTTATCATCCACCAATACCACTTCGTCCACTATATCAAAAGGTATTTCGCTATAGGTACGCTCAAGGGTCATTGCAGCATTATATGCCGGTAAAACGATAACTATTTTCTTTCCGTTAAGCATAATTTGCTCAAAAATAAGTTCCCGGGGCTAAAAAAACGAAATATTAGCTGGCTACAGGAAAATCGCCGTCAACAGGTTTCATACTCGTTACGATCAGGTTGCTGCTCGCTTTTCCCAGTAATACGCCTTCTGTGCTCTCTACGGTACATTCCACATGTATGATCTTTTTCCCGGCCCGTATCACCCTTGATGTAGCCCTTAGCCTGTCGCCCTGCTTTATTGCATAGAGAAAATCAACATTCAGGTTCAGCGAAGTATAGCTTATGCCCATATCGAGGCTAACTACAGCCCAACCTATCACCTCGTCCATGACGAGGGCCATCATGCCTCCGTGAATATTATTGTAGGGATTGGTCATCTCTTTCCTCACCTCCAGTGATATGGTTGCACTGCCTTTTTCTATATGCTCAAGGGTAAACTGCAGCCAGTTGCCTGCCGGCGAACGGGATTCTGTAACTAATTTACCTTCAAAATGTTCTTTGATATACTTCAATACAGAACCCGTTGGCACTTCTTTGTACGTCATGGTTTCGTTTTGCTTTTCTTTAATTCTTTTTCTGTTCTCAATACCAGTAGCATCTCTATCATCTTCTCTATGCGCCGCAGCCTTGTTTCAGGCTTTTTAGCATCAGCTATGGCTTCTACATATTCCCTTTTGTGAGAGAAAGACATAGCATAGAAAAACTCATCGAGGCCCTTAAAAGGTTTCATTGCCTTCAGCGCATCCGGGGGCAGTACAACAGTACGGGCCACGTAATCAACACCTTCCGTTTTTCGCTCTTCCATAGGCACCCAGTTAGTTGTTTTAGATGGGTCTTTTTTCTTAAACCTTACCGCCGACCAGTCATTATTTACTGCAGCTGAAGAAACACCATTGTACAGGCTGAACACCAGCTTCCAGCCTTCATTCCGCACAAGGTCGGACTGTATCTTACCGCTCTTTTTAGGATATGCTATCCAAAAAACAGCGTCATCGGCCAATTTACCATCCAGCTCTGCAACAAAGCTATCCAATACATTACTACTCTCCGCAAATAATATGAGTTGATCAGCAGTCGGCCTACCCGGTAAGGAAGTTTTTACCTCCATCCCTTCAAACAGGTAATGACAATCTCCGGGTGCATTAATTACATATAATGTTCCGGCTGCCTTAAACCGCAATTTATTCAACAGATCCATGTGACTATTTGAACCCTGCAAAGGTAACCTTTAGTGCCGGAAGAAAAGCAGCACAGATCTAGGACAGTAGCATTTCGCTTTCATGGTACAAACGTTGTTTATCAACAGGCACCACACCTACTTCTTCGCATACCAGCCCCCCTGCTATATTGGCAAGCTCAGCCATAAGCCCTGCGTTGTGCGTGATAGCATAGACCATAGCCGCAACGGCGATCACCGTATCGCCCGCCCCCGATACATCGGCAATACTCCTGATATGGGAGGGTATTATGGCAGAAGTGCGCCCATCATTATAGTACACGCCATACTCGGAAAGGGTAATAAATGTCATTTGGTGCTGCAAAAGCCCTTTTAAGTTATCATGCACATTATCAAGGGCCTTAATATCCGTACCGGGCACTACCATGTGCAAACCTTCGCGCACCTCCTTTAGATTAGGCTTGAAAATAGTAATGTCCTTATAAACGAGGAAATTCTTCTGCTTAGGATCGACAGCCGTTACGATACCGATCTCGTTGCAGTGTGCAGTGATCCGCTGTACCACATTTTCTTTCAGCACACCTTTATTGTAATCCTCAAATATCAGCACATCGGGCTTTTCGCGCTGCAGATAGCGCAGCACAATATCAATAAAAGGGTGCTCTTCTTCAATATAAAGCTCTTCATTAATTTCATCATCGAGGCGCAGCATTTGCTGGCTCCTGCTTATTACCCTTGTCTTGGTAGTGGTGGTCCTTTTAGGACTTTGCATCAGCAAGCTGGTATCTATACCAGCGTCTTTTGCCAGTTGGGCCAGCACGCCAGCCTCATGATCATCGCCAGTAATACCCGCAAGAGCCACTTTAGCTCCCAAAGCGCGACAGTTAAGGGCCACATTGGCCGCACCACCCAGCCTGCTTTCCCGCTTTTTTACGGCTACCACTGGTACAGGGGCTTCAGGGGATATACGTTCCACATCACCCCACCAATAATTATCGAGCATAACATCCCCGACAACCACTACGTGCAATTGCCCCATGCGCTCAAATAAATTTGCCAGCCCTGCTTTATCCATTTTTTACTTTTCCTTGTTTTTGTACCACATAGTAAATGGGTATCCCTATAATAACGATTATCAGGCCCGGCCAGGTATAATTAGGCTTATACATCAGCAGCACCACGCAAATAAAGACTGCCAGAATAATGTATAATAAGGGTATCACCGGGTAGCCAAAAGCTTTATAAGGCCTTGGCACATCGGGCTGTGTTTTACGCAGCTTAAAAATGCCTGCTATGGTGAGTATGTAAAAAAGCAATACGGTAAAAATGATAAAATCGAGCAGGTCGCCATATTTGCCACTGAGGCAAAGAATAGAAGCCCAGAGGCATTGCATCCAGAGGGCCACACCGGGTACTCCTTTATTATTCAGTTTTTTGGCTGCGGGCAGGAACAAGCCATCGTTGGCCATAGTATAATACACCCTTGCGCCCGACAAGATAAGCCCATTGTTGCAGCCAAATGTGGACACCATGATCATCAGTGCAATAACCGTAGTACCTGCTGAACCAAATATTTTGAGCGCGGCGGCCAGCGCTACCCTGTCGGAAGGAGCATTTGCGATCTCCGTTATGCTGAGCACGTTCACATACATGAGGTTCATAGACACATAGAGGAGCGTAACGACCATAGTACCTATGAAAAGGCTAAGGCCTATATTGCGCTCGGGTTTCTTTATCTCGCCCGCAATGAAGGTCACATTATTCCATGCATCGCTGGAAAACAAGGCACCCACCATTGCCACGCATATGGCTATGACCAAAGTGCCCCCTGACAAACCCTCATGCGTGATCGCCTCTTTTGTTATGGTGAGCTTTTTAGCCATCCATGCAATGTCCCAATTGCCCTGCCATATGCTGCTGTCTTTTATCCAGATAAAGCCAAATATAACCAATGTTGCCAGGGCCGCGATTTTGGCGAAAGTGAAGAAGAACTGTATCCATTTACCACTTTTGACACCCAGCGTATTGAGGAAAGTAAGGAGAAAGATAATAGCTATGCCTAAAAGCTGTGCTGCCGTAATGTGAAAGCCGTCCTTCACGCCCAGGAGGATGTTATCTTCTCCAAGCGAAGGTACAAGGTAACCGGTAAATTTGGCAAAAGCTACTCCCACAGCCGCAATAGTACCTGTTTGTATGACCGCAAAGAAGGCCCAGCCATAGAGGAAACCATACATTTTGCCGAATGCCTCGCGCAGGTACACATACTGGCCGCCCGCGTGCGGATACATACCACTCAATTCACCATAGCTTAAGGCTGCGGATAAGGTAATAAAGCCCGAAAGGAGCCAAACTACAATAAGCCAGCCTGCGCTGCCCACATTTCTTGCTATATCAGAACTTACGATGAATATACCCGAACCTATCATGGAGCCGATAACCATCAGCGTCCCGTCGAGTAATGTAAGCGAACGATGAAAAGAAGGTTTATTTTCCAATAGAATGTGATTTTACAAGAAAAATACTACTTATTTTTCTTTGTAGTGTCACTATTCTGCTTTGCAGCCTGGTTCATGCCTTTAATTACATCGTTGGTAATGTCCAACTCCTTGTTGGTAAATAATATAGAGCCGCCTTGAGAGTAAGACAGTATATAATCGAAGTGCTTATCCTGGTTATAGCCTTCAAGGAACTTATCGAGCCTTAACTGCAGGTCTTTGTTAAAATCGTCCTGCTCTTTTAATAACTGTTCGGTGAGTACCTGTTTCCGTGTTTCGAGGCTTTGCTGCATTTGCGTAAGCCTTTTTTCAGCGGCTTCGTATTCCGATTGGGTAAGGGTATTGGCCTGTGCTTTTTTCTGCACGTTCATATAATCGTTCTGTATCTGCTGTGCAGAACGCTGCAACTCGGCATCGACATCCTGCTGGCGTTTTTTGAACTGGTCTTTTTTGTTCTTCAGGTATTCGTAATGGGCTTCGAGTGTGTCGATATTCACATAGGCTATGCGCCCTGCACCATTCACCATTTCAGTAGCCGAAGATGTTCTGGCACCCTGTGCAGGCTCATTTGTTTTTTTGCCAGAGAAATGCATGCCGAAAAGTATCAAAACACCAATCAGCGAAAGTGCGCTTAAAACAGTTGCAGTATTCTTCATTTAAGTTATATTGTTGGGTTAAAAACTAAGTTATGCGGTGCCGATGCAACAAAAATAACATCTAAAAAACGACTTTACGCATAGGCACTTTCTTAAAATTATGTTTAAAATCAAAAAAGGCTATCCATTAAAGGATAGCCTTTACTGATATTTAAAATGATCTATTGAAGCTTGAATACGATGGGTAAGGTAAAGTACACCTTTACCGGGCGGCCATTCTGCTTACCGGGTTTCCATTTAGGCATGCTGGCAACTACTCGTTTAGCCTCTTCATCGCAGCCTCCGCCAATACCGCGTACTACCGAAATATCAGACACAGCGCCATCTTCGTTCACTACGAATTTCAGGATCACACGACCTTCTATATTATTTTCCTTGGCCTGTTCAGGATACCTGATATTTTTCCCAAGATAACTGTTTACATCAACTGAAGACTCCGGCATTTGCTCTACATACGTATATATCTGTGGAGGCGGGGGTGCTGCTACAACACCTGTACCGGTGCCTGGCTTATCCACTATGCCCGGGTCAATACCGTTTACATCGCCCGCTTCGGTCTTGATACCTGCCGAGGCATCTTTCAGTTCTTTTTGTTCCGGTGGTTTTTCCTCCTCCTTCACCTCTTCATCCTTTTTAATGACCGGTGGCGTAAACTTCACCGTAGGTTTTACGGGTGGTGGCGGCTCAGCCGGTGGTGGTGGTGGTGGCGGTTTCTTTGGATCAATAGGCGGTGGCTCAGCCAGTGTTACCTGCTTCATTATAGCCATGGGCTTTTTATCGCCCTTGGGACTTAGCAGGCTGGCAATGGCGGGCCCAGCTACGGCAAGCACGATCACGCTGATACCAATGATCGCAGCATTACGCATACGCTCAGGGTATTTTCTGCGCAACTCATAGCCTCCGTAGGTTTTATTACGGCCCTCGAACAGTATGTCGAGGTAGTCGCTATTGAGTATTTTATTAATATCCATTTTAGAAATACCTTTTATACAATTTAAAGATGCATACAGTGCAAATTTCCATAAGGAGCACCATTACTGGTTCCCGTTGGCATTTTCTGTATCATGAATAAAGCTCTGGTCAACATCCGTAATATCCACAATGGCATAAACCCTGATATCATTGATACTCATTTCGTCCAGTATGTTCACCAGGTCATCATAAGTACTGTTCGAGTCGGGTTTTATCAAAATAGTTGCCTGGTCTTTAGGACCTAAAGCACCACTCTGCTGCAATTGAGCCACTTTTTGCTTTTTAGCAATTATGGCATCGCGTATGCCGTCCTTTGCTTTAAAGGTCGTCACTTTCAGGTCGGGCGGTGTATTGGGATCGTTCGCAAGACCTTCGTAATAATAGATACGATGGTTTTTGCTGAGCAATACAGTCATCGCAGTACTTTCTTTGATCTTGGTTTGGTCCTGAGGGTCTATTTTTTCGGTATTAGGCATATTTATTTCCATGGTCTTGGGCTTAGACATCGTAGTTGTGTACATAAAGAATGTAATCAACAGGAAGCCTAAGTCCACCATAGGCGTAAGGTCAATACGCGTAGAAAGTTTCTTACCTTTTTTGACCCCCGGGCCTTTCTTATGTCCTCCACCACTGGAGGTATCCATTTCAGCCATGGTAAAGCTTTTATTTTAGTGAATAATCTGTTTTCCTGATCAATCCAAACCTATTTCGATTCACCTTTCTGGGACATTTCCCATGCAGCTGAACCTACAGGCACTGCTTTCAGGCCAGTTATAAGATTGAATTTGAATATTTTCCATCCCTCAAGTGTTTTGATCACTTTTTTCACAGCGGGGTATGAGGCATCGCCATCGGCTTTGATACATATCCTTAAGCGCGGGTTGGTATTACGGGCACTCCTGATCCATGCGGCCAGTTCATTGTTCTCGCTGTCTACAGAGGTATCTGTAGGCACGCCCGATGCAGCTTTGGTATATTCTTTCTGCTGTTCGGGGTCGGCTGCGAGGTATGATTTGAGCTGGTTGAAAGGAACGCCGATAGAAGAACCAATGGCAAAAGAAGTCTTTTCGCCCTCAGTAAGACCCAGGTTCTTATATTCATCTATATTATCAATAAGCTCTTTACGTTTCAGCTTATTGTCAATAGAGAAAAATACCCTTCCCTTTTCGTCAACCGTAATGAGCATGATATCCGTATCAGGTATAGGTATCTCTGATATAGATGATGGTGTTTTTACCACCACCGGCTCATCGGGTTTGAACTTGGTTGCCAACATAAAGAATGTCAGCAGCAGGAAGGCAACGTCACACATCGCCGTCATGTCGATGTTCGTGCTTTTCCGTGGTAATTTTGCGTGTGGCATTTTTAAGTTTCTCTGCTTTTAACTAATAAGACTCAAATTGATTTCTTTTCCACAATATTCCCGGCAATCGGCCGGTAAATATTATTTGTAGTTAGCTGCAAAGCTCTGTGTCAGGGTAAAGCCACTTTCATCAATACCATAAGTGATGCCATCAATGATGGTAGTGAAGAAGTTATACGATACGATAGCAAGGAATGATGTACCGATACCAAGTGCCGTATTGATAAGCGCTTCGGAGATACCACCCGCAAGGGCTGCCGCATCGGGCGCACCAGCCTGTGCCATGGCCGAGAAGGCGCGTATCATACCCATTACCGTACCGAAAAGACCAAGCAGCGTAGCGCAGGATGCAATTGTAGAAAGGAACACGAGGTTCTTTTCGAGCATGGGTAATTCCAGTGCGGTTGCTTCTTCTATTTCTTTCTGTATGCTCAATACTTTCTGGTCGGTATCAAGATCATTATTGTTGATCATTTCGCGATACTTTACCAGGCCCGAACGCATTACGTTACCTACAGAACCTGATTGCTTGTCGCACTCTGAAAGTGCTGCATCGATGTTCTTATTAGCCAGGTGATATTGTACTTTACGTACGAATTCGGCTGAATTCACTTTACCTTTTGCTTTAAAGATGGTAAGTGCACGCTCAATAACGAAGCAGATAAGCGTAAGCGCTGTTGCCATAAGGATAGGCACAACCCAGCCGCCTGAGTACATAGTACCCATAAAATCTTTTGGCTTTTCTTTTGTAGCTCCGTCCATAAAGTGGCTCGGATTGCCAAGCACCATATAAAATATCAGTTGTCCTGCAGCAATACATGCTACAACTACCAGTAAATTGACCAAAAAATTATTTGCGTTCTTTGGTTTACCGGCCTGGTTACCTGATGATTTTGCTGCGGCTGTTTTTACATCTGCCATAATACTGATTTTTGTTTTGTTTGTTTGTTGTTATAATTTCTGAAAAATGATTTTTAGCGTGCTTGCAAAGATATATTTACACTTCAAAAAAACAATTGAGAAATAAAAAAATCTCCCAAAGTTAACGAGCCAGCAATTTATGGGGCTTAACTGCTTTCTCGTGTAAAAAATCGTACCTGCATAACGCCTGACAGCCGAAATTATTGTATTTTCTTAAAAAAGGAAAATGGCAAGGCTTTTAACCTATACCTTTGCAGGCAAAATATGACAAATTTATGGCTTTTAACCCCTGGCATTCGGTTAGTTATGGTGAAAAGGTACCTGATATCGTAAATGCCATAATAGAGATCCCCAAAAACTCAAGGGCAAAATATGAGCTGGATAAAGAAACCGGCATGCTGAAACTGGACAGGGTACTGTATTCCTCGGTTTATTACCCGGCAAATTATGGTTTTATACCGCGAACCTATTGTGACGACAGGGATCCTTTGGACATACTGGTGCTTTCGCAACTGGAGATGGAGCCGCTTTGCATAGTGGAAGCCAAAATAATAGGGGTGATGCGCATGCTGGACCAGGGTGAGGCAGATGACAAACTGATAGCCGTCTGCGCGAATGACATGAGCGTAACGCATGTAAATGACATCAGTGAATTATCTTCGCACTTCATTGACGAGCTCAGGCATTTTTTTGAAGAGTATAAAAAACTGGAAAACAAGGTAGTTAAGATAGAAGATTTTGAAAATGCCCGCCTGGCAAAAAAGATATTGCAGCACAGTATCAATGATTACAAAGTGAAGTTCGAAAACAACATTTAATCAAAGCATATTCAATACATAATTTGCATAAAATGGCACGCACAAAGATCAAAGAGGTATTACAACGTGATGATAGCGGGTATAAAGTAAACGTGAAAGGATGGGTACGCTCTTTTCGTAATAACCAATTCGTAGCCCTTAACGATGGCTCCTGCATGAATAACCTGCAGGTAGTGATAGACCTGGAAAATGCAGACGAGAACCTGCTGCGCAACATTTCAGTAGGTGCATCGCTCAGTGTGCATGGCACAGTAGTAGAGTCGCAGGGCAAAGGCCAGAAGGTGGAAGTAAAAGCGGAATCGGTTGAAGTGATGGGCACCTGCAATAATGAAGAATATCCTTTGCAACTGAAGAACCGGCCCAGCCTTGAATATCTTCGCGAGATAGCGCACCTGCGTTTCCGTACCAATACCTTCGGTGCGGTGTTTCGCGTGCGCCACGCGCTGGCCTATGCCATCCATAAATTCTTTAACGACAGGGGCTTTGTCTACCTGCATACACCCATTGTTACAGCATCGGATGCAGAAGGTGCCGGGGAGATGTTCCGGGTCACTACCCTGCCCTTTGACAATCCCCCCCGCAACGAGGATGGTTCTGTAAATTTTAAAGAAGATTTTTTCGGACGCAGCACCAACCTTACCGTTAGCGGTCAGCTGGAAGCTGAACTGGGCGCTATGGCTTTCAGCGAGGTATATACCTTCGGGCCTACTTTCAGAGCCGAGAATTCCAATACACCGCGCCACCTTGCCGAGTTCTGGATGATAGAGCCGGAAGTGGCTTTCAATGACCTTACAGACAATATGGACCTTGCTGAGGAATTCATCCAGTATGTGATCCGCTATGCGCTGGAGCATAACAGGGAAGATCTTGAATTCCTGGCCCAACGCCTTGCCGATGAGGAAAAACAAAAACCCCAGAACGAGCGCAGCGAAATGGGGCTGATAGAAAAACTGGAATTCGTACTGAACAATAAATTCGAACGTGTTACCTATACGGAAGCTATAGACATACTGCTCAACTCGCCTGCGTATAAGAAAAAGAAGTTCCAGTATGATGTGAAATGGGGCATAGACATGCAGAGCGAACATGAACGCTACCTGGTGGAAAAGCATTTTAACAAGCCGGTAATTGTCACCGATTACCCGAAAGAGATAAAGGCTTTCTATATGCGCCAAAACGATGACGGGAAAACCGTTGCAGCAATGGACATACTGGCACCGGGCATTGGCGAGATAGTAGGTGGCTCACAGCGTGAAGAAAGGCTGGAAAAACTGAGCCAGCGCATGGAGGAGATGCATATACCTGCCGAAGAGATGTACTGGTACCTGGACACTCGCCGTTTCGGAACTGTTCCTCATGCCGGCTTCGGGCTGGGATTTGAGCGTATGGTGCTTTTCGTTACGGGGATGACCAATATACGCGATGTCATTCCTTTCCCGCGCACACCTAAAAACGCAGACTTCTGATTATCCAGATCAAAACATATTATCAAGGGCCTTAGGGCCCTTTTTTATTGATCGTACTTATCAAGCAGGTAAATGATCCTTGCGGTAGTATCCCTGTCATTATGCGCAGCAGATGACTGGCCCGCATCCCGCTTTTCAAAATGCACTTTGTAGGCATTGGTAAGCTTAGGCTCATTACCATAATACTGCAGGAACTTAGGCTTACTCAATGAAAGCATTGCTGAATAACAAAGACTAACAAAGCCCAGGAAAATAAAGACACCTGCTACAGCCCGTGCGGGGTAGCCAGCCCTAAGCCCGGGATCGAATTGGGGGAACAGGCAGTATAGTGCAAATGGCATTAAAGGGATAAGGAAACGGGTATCGTAATATGGCCATACAAAGATCATTGCAGCATATGCCATAAATATCCAAAAGGGGAGTTTTTGATACAAGCACAATATTATGGCCTTTCTTATAACCATATATGCTACGATAAGGCCTGCCAGTATAAACAGGTATGGTATGAAGGCCAGGTGCAAGCGGCCCATTACCTGTGATGCGGGTATGTTAATGGTCATCTCGCCCATTTCCTGCAAGTGGTAGCCCAACCTTGTAATAATGGACGAGGGATGAGTAAAGCATTTACCCAATGCCAATTGATCAATATAACTAACCTTGCCTTCCGGTAATAATACAATACCGGCAATAATAGCAAGGAGCAAGATCAGCAGGACAAACAGAATGAGCCTATAATGTTTGTGTGATTTTATTCTACCCATGCCGCGATATAGCAAATACAATGCAAGACCGGCAAATAAGACAATGCCTGCGGTCCTGAGGTATATCGCTATTGCTGCAAGCATAATAGCCGGGATGAACCATGCTGCACTTTTTTCAAAGCCATTAGCCGCGCATAATATACTGCCGAACAAAAACAAAGTGAATAGCTGATCGGCTACAGGCAAGGTCATATGTTTCACATTAATGAAGGACATCAATATGAAAGCAAAGAATAGCGAGACCTGCTTAACCGGGAAAAAACGGGTAAATAAATATGATGAACCGATTACCGAAATGATATTGAGCGATACCAGCACAGCGGCATTGAGCGCATGCGCCCGCTCAAGCCATAATAAGAGATAAGGATAACCATGAGGGTAAAAATCCGCAGCCGCCAAACTATCGGGCCCCAGGCCACCGCCGAGGTACTCCATGATATTCAGGTACCTGAAAGAATCGGTAGTGATCCTTAATGGCGTAAATACATTTAAAGATGCCAGCATCACTACCAGCAGCAATAGTATGAACGACCGGTATCTGAATGTTGTTGATCTCAGCACAGGAGCATATTTATGCACTTAACTTAAAACTACATTTTCTCCGGCAATCTTATGCCCAGTAAATGCATGGCATGCCTTAATACCTGTGCGGTCATGACTATGATCATCAGGCGCAAATGCTTCTTCTCCTCGTTCTCGGCTTTCGATATGCTGTGCTCATCATAGAATGAATTGAATAATTGTGCGATCAAAAACGAATAATTGCAGAGCAGGGATGGATTATATTCCACCGCGGCATTCTCGAGTATGGATGGATACTGCTCCAGGGCCAGCATCAGCTTCTTCTCTGCGGGCAGTATCGCTTCATTGCAGCAAAAGGTCTGGAACCTTGTATTGGGTGGCATGAGCGGCACATTCTCCTTGCGCAGTATAGAGCATATACGTGCATGCGCATATTGTATGAATGTGGCCGTAAAACCATGCAGGTCAATAGATTCTTTAGGATCAAAGATCATTTTCTTTTTAGGATCCACGCGTAAGAGGTAAAACTTAAGAGCACCCATGCCTATGGTCTCGTACAGCTTATCGAGCTCTTCCTGCGAAAAGCCCTCTGTTTTACCGGCCTGTTCCGTCTGTTCTCTGGCAAGGGCTATCATCTCGTCCATCATATCATCAGCATCCACTACAGTACCCTCACGACTTTTCATCCTGCCTGTGGGCAGCTCCACCATACCGTAGGAGAGGTGATAGATGCCATCGGCACAGGGCTCACCCAGCTTTTTCAGTATCAGCTTCAGTACCTGCATATGATAGTTCTGCTCATCAGCTATTACATATATCGACTGATCAAGCTTATAATCATTGTACTTCAGCTTTGCCGTGCCCAGATCCTGCGTTATATATACAGATGTGCCATCACCACGAAGCAGTAATTTCTGATCGAGTCCCTCATCTTCCAGATCAACCCATACCGAGCCATCTTCCTTTTTGTACAGTACCCCTTTTTGCAATCCCTGCTCCACTATCTTTTTACCCAGCAGGTAAGTGTCGCTTTCATAATACATTTTATCAAAGTCAACACCCAGCCTCTTATAACTTTCGTTAAAGCCTTTATATACCCAGCCATTCATCATTTCCCAAAGGCTGCGTGTGTCGCTATCCCCTGCCTCCCAATTACGCAGCATCTCCTGCGTTTCTTTCATGATCGGGGCTTCTTTTTCAGCAATAGCCTCATCCATGCCCTCACTTACCAGTTTGGCCACCTGTTGCTTATAGACATCGTTGAATTTAACATAATAATCACCAACAAGATGATCCCCTTTTATACCGGTACGTTCAGGCGTATCGCCTTGTGCATAATGTTGCCAGGCTATCATTGACTTGCAGATATGTATGCCCCGGTCATTGATAAGATTAGCTTTCACTACCTGGTTGCCACTTGCTTTGAGTACTTCGGCCATAGCAAAACCCAGGAAAATATTTCTTAAATGCCCAAAATGTAAAGGCTTATTGGTGTTTGGGGATGAGTATTCCACCATTATCCGCCTGTCGTGCTTGGGTTTCTCTGCATAGTGCTGATCGTTAAAATGGTTCAGCAGGAAATTGACCCAGTATTTGTCTGTAACAGTCAGGTTAAGGAAACCACTCACAATATCAAATCCTGAAAAGAGGCCCGTCTTTTCAATAAGATAGCTACCCAGTTGCTGGCCCAGTTCATCGGGCTTTTTTCGCAATAGTTTTACAAAAGGGAACAATACAACGGTATAGTCGCCCGTAAATTCAGGTTTGGTCTGGTTAACTGTAATTGAAGACACTGGTATTTCAACACCCGGATACAGGTGTTTCAACGCATCTTCCGTAGCCATTTTGATTTGTGCTGCGATAGTCATTAGCCGCTCTGTTTTGCACAAAAATACTTTTTAAAAACTGCAATTGCATAAATGTGAAAATATATAAAACCACCCCTGGCCTGTACCAATAAAAAAAGCCCCATGTTCACACATGGGGCTATAATCATTATAGTATATCTTATTTATTGATCACGAAACGCAGTATATTTTTCACATTACCTGCACTCACGCGCAGCACATATATACCGGCGGTCAGGTTATTATCCAGGCTCACTTCTTTTGTGAATTTGCCGTTACTGATCTCAGTTTTACCATTGTATACCAACTGGCCAACCATATTAATAACTTCTGTTTTCACTACCGAACCGTTTGCAATACCTTTAGCATCACCCGATATGGTAAAGTTACCATTGTTAGGATTAGGATACAGCGTAATGTCATTTCCATTATTTGCGGAAACAACATTGGTCGGTATTACGATATTGGGATTACCCCAGAATGCACTTGCCGTATCGGTGAGCGCACATGTGAAACTACTGTGCACGATCACTTTTATCTGGTCGTTCGTAGTAAGGTTGTAGCCGGTATATGTTGTACCTGTTACATTAGGGATTATAACTCCATCCCTATACCATTCATAAGTAGGATTGGTGCCGGCATTAATGGCTGTGGCTGTAAAGTCAATAGGCTGACCCGGTAATACCTGGTTTACTGAAGCGGTCAGCGTAACCGATGGAGCCAGGTAACTTGCCAGCGACATTACGATCTTGTTGCTGGTATCTACCGGGTTGTACACACAAGCCTGGTTGCTGGTAAGTATACAATAAATAGTATCAAATGTTACCAGCGAGGTTGAACCCCAGAAGCTATCTGTAGCACCGAGAACCCAGTAACCGTTCTTCACCCATTGGTACTGCGGATTAGTGCCACCGTAGGTGATGGCAGCAGTAAACTCGGCATCATCACCTACACATATAGTATCATTGGGCGATACGGATACATCTATCGTGGCCGTATCGGTCTGTATCACATCTACATGCACGGTGTCCGATTCGCTGCAACCATTAAATGCAAGCGCAGTAACTATATAGTCACCGGCGTCGGTAACGGCTACATTATTAATATCGGAGTTAGCTATCGGGGAATAGTATGCATTAGGGCCCGTCCATGAATAAGTAAATGCCGGGCTGAAATTGGTAACGGTAAGACTTAATGTCTGCCCGCTGCAAACTGGTGTATTAGCACTGCCTACAGGTGCGCCTTGCGGCAATCCTACAACCACTATGATGGAATCGGCAGCAGATTCAATGCCATTGATCGTTTGTGTTACATAATAGGTACCCCCATCGGCCACTGTAGCACTGGCAATATTCAGCGTTGGCCCCGTTGTTGGTGCTATATTAGGCCCGGTCCAGGTAAATATGGCACCGGTAATACCTGTTGCATCAAGTGTGATCGGCTGCCCGATGCATACTATGGTAGTACCCGTAGCAGCAGGCGCATAGCTCCACCTGTATATCTGGCCGCCAGCCATCATGGTTGACAGTGTAGTGACCTCTGCGGTAGTGCTGACCGTTGGGGTCGTAGTTGTATTCTCAAGTGAAGCAAAGTTACCCGCACCCGTTCCGGAAGCAGTCAAGCCAATGGATGCACTGGCATTTTGTGTTGAACCTGTAGAGTCGTAAATGAAATCAATAAAATTCGAGGTCTCATATAATTTAACCTGGAACGAGCCCGCTATCGGCACATATGCCTGGTTCCAGTGAATGTTGCGCCATTGCATAGTAAATACCCTGTTGGGAGCCGAGCCGCTGGTCTGGTAGCTCAATCCTGATGTAGCAGAAATATCATCCCATAATGGTGCGATCACCGGCCTGCGGCCTGCAAGACCCGAGTTCAAATTATTAACCGGCGTAGAGTTATTGAGAAAGCCACTAAGGGTCATAAAGCCATTGGTACTTACGCCCACACTTGTAGTAGGGGTAGCCGCGCCGTTATAATAAAAGTTGAAACCAAGGGGAATGAAACCATTATATCCATCATTAGTATTACCGATCAGTGTAACGTTGGTGGCACCGGTAAGCGTAGTATACGTACCCTGCAAAGCAGTGAACCTATAGTTGACCTGTGCTTTCAGCGAGCTGATGCAGCATATAGATAAAAATAGCAATAATGTAAGCGAGTAGTTTTTCCTCATGCCTCAAAATTTATTAAGCAGCATTTATAATGCGTAAAAGTACTAAAAACACCTTTACGCGATAGAAAGATAATATAACATTAGCAATTAAAAAAACATCATTCGAATAAAAAATATCAATATGTAATGGCTCGAATACGAAAAGAAAAAGCGCCGGTATGAACCGGCGCTTTCAAACAGATATTGAATTCCCTGGACAGGGATTTATTATTTGATCGTAAATCGTAACATTCTTGAGTCTTTACCTATTTCAAGCCTCAGGACATACATCCCTTGCGGCATGTCAACAAGCGAGAACTGCATTTTCAGCACACTGTTCACAATGCTGGCCTGGTCGCGATACACCACCTGTCCCAGGGCATTGATGATCTCAACAGGTATATCTTTCTCTGAAGTAATATCCTGGAACACACCTTTAAGTGTAAATGTGCCATTATTCGGGTTAGGGTACAAGGTTATAGCACTTTCTTTACCAGCAACAGATGTTGTCTGTAAGGTAACATTCGGGTTGCCCCAGAATGCACTTGCCGTATCGGTGAGGGCACATGTAAAGCTGCTGTGTACCACCACTTTTATCTGGTCATTTACTGTTAGGTTATAGCCGGTATATGTATTACCGGTTACATTCGGTACCAGTACGCCATTCCTGAACCATTCAAATGTTGGGTTAGGGCCTGCATTTACCGCCGTTGCCGTAAAGTCAATCGGCTGGCCGGGCAGTATCACTACAGGGTTGGCGGTCAATATCACCGACGGTGTAATTGTAGTGCCCAATGTTATAGCGATCCCATTACTTGTATCCACAGGATTGGTCACGCAAACCTCGTTGCTGGTAAGAATACAGAATATACTATCGTGATTATATAATGAGGGCGAACCCCAGAAACTGTCTAAAGCACCAAGTACCCAGTAGCCGTTCTTCACCCATTGATATTGGGGGTCATTCCCTCCATTGGTAACAGTGGCAGTAAAGGTTACATTATCACCCAAACAAATAGTATCACTTGGATCCACAGTGATAGTAATAGATGCTGTGGTAGTAGGCCTTACGATAACATGGGTGGTATCAGGTGCCGACAGGCAACCGTTCAGCACAGCAGTCAAAATATAATCTCCTGAATCTGCAACCTGTATATTCGTTCTTATGGGGTCGGCGATGGGTGTATAATAACCGTTAGGACCTGTCCATGAATATTGCGCACCCGGCACTAATACTCCTGAATTCAGCTTCAACGTATCGCCTGAGCATAATGGGCCGTTATTGCTGGCCTGCAATCCTGCAAGCAGTATATTACCAATAAATACATCGGTACTGTCAGCCGAAACGCAGCCTGAGGGCGATGTTACGTGCACGGTATATTCACCTCCGTATAAAGGTATGGCGTTGGGCCTGGTCGGACTATCCAATGTGGATGTAGGACCATCGGGATAATTCCAGAAAAATGTTGAACCCGGTATATCACTGCTGGCATAGAGCTCAAGAGTTATGCCTACGCATACAGGTGTGTTGCTGCCTATCGTAATAACAGGCAATGGTTTGATAACCGTATTGATCACTGTTGGCAGCGATGTACAGTTAAAGGTATCCGTCACAGTAACGGAATAGTTACCACCATAAGCTGCGGTAACATTGGGTATCGATTGGTTTTGACCGGGCACATTTGAGCCAAAGGCTGCCGGGCCGGACCACTTATAAATCGCAGCGTAGGTACCCGATACTGCATTCAATTTCAGCGTATCACCTGCACATACCGGCGAGTTTGAGTTCGCACCCGGCTGAGGAGGTGCCGGCGGGTTAACAAGATTAACCGGCCCCAGTGCATTCGAAGGGCACAATGCCGGGAATGCCGAGGTCACGTAAATATTATCATACACACCTGTACACAAGTTAGTACGTGTATAGGTACCTGTAGCTGTACTTACAAAATTCACCGGGAACTGCAATACGGCATCTTTAAGATAATGCAGGGTATAGCTTGTATTGGGGTCTAAGCCTGATATGGTGAACGTACCGTTACATGTACCGCACTTGGTTGGGTTCGTAGATGATATACTGGTCAGTGTCGGCGTTTTATTTACGACCACATTGGTAGTCGTAGAATCTTTACAGCCCGATGTAAGGTCGGTAACCACTATTTTATAAGTTCCTGCATCCACAGTGGCTACAGCAGTACGTGTTGGGTTCTGTACACCTATTACACTAAAGCCTGTCGGACCAGTCCAGTTCCAGGTTACACCGGCTGACGGGCCACCAAATAAATTCAGGTTATTACCACTGCACACGGCACTATTGCTGCTGGCCGTAGCCACAGGGCCTGCAGGGTTGATGAGCACTACTGGACCCAGCGCATTGGTGATACAGCCTCCGCGCACCACATACACATTGTCATAAGTACCCGCGCTCAAGCCGGTAGCAGTAACACAGCCCGTACCTGTTGAGGTAACAGGTCCAAATGAACCTGGGTTACCGTCTTTAAGGTAATTGATCGTACAGTTGGTCAGGTTGTTGGGTAAACCGCACACAGTTATTGTCCCGTTATTGCCGGGAGTACATGTTGTAGGGTTAACACTGGTGATGCTGGTAAGCGAATAAGATGGATTTGTGAGCACAATTGGGCCGGCCCATGTATTGGTAGTACAGCCGGTGCGGGTAACATATATATTGGTATAAGTCCCCTCGCACATACCTGTCAATACGATCTGGCCGCTGCCATTGGTGCTTCGGTTCAGCATCGATCCGGGATTACCATTGAAGATGTAGTACACATCCCATTGGTTGGCCACATTGGCCGTCAGACCCGATATGGTTATAGTACCATCGCAACCCGGTACACAGTTCGTCGGGTTGACCGATGTAACGTTTGTTATAGTGTACACAGGATTATTAAGCACCGTTGGGCCAACAATATTCGTCTGGCAGCCATTTCGGATACCATATATATTATCATAAGTACCTATCGACAGACCCGTAATGGAATAACAGCCATTGGCAGGAACCGTCTGGTTAGTCAGTGGTGTTTGCGGTACCGCATTATAATTGTAGTAGAATGTCCAGCCGCTGGTATTAGCAGGCAGGCCGCATAGTTGCACTTTACCGTCATTACCCGGGGTACACGTTGTTGGGTTAATGGGTGTGACCGTGAATATCGTATATACGGGGTTAGTCAATACCGCAACTACACTTGCGGTTTGGCATACCGGCAAAGTATGCGTAGTCACATAAACAGTATAAGTACCTTCTATAAGACCGGTTATTGTAATAGCGCCTGCTGTTGCAGTAGCTGTCATGTTGCCATTAAGGGGGCCATTCCAGAAAACATCGTATGATGTGCCGGTAGTAAGGCCATTCACTTTTATCTGTCCCTCATTACCCGGCACGCAGGACGTGGGGTTGGTTGGGGTAAGTGTTATCGTTGGTGTCGGCAGCACGGTGACATCTGTTGTAAAAGTATCCTTACAACCAAATCCATCTGTTACGATCAGGGTATACGTACCAGCATAGGTGGTCAGCATATTTGCCCTGGTCTGGTTTTGTCCAAACTGGTCATAAGCAACCGGCCCTAACCATTCCCAGTTAGTCACGGGATCAATGGGCGTACCGTTCAGATTCAGCGTAGTACCACTACAAACAGGACTGTTGCTGCTGGGCGTAGCCTGCGGTTGTGCATGTACCGTTACATTGAGCGTACCGGCAAGGGTTGTATCACAACCGTAAAATGCTTTTACAGAATAAGTACCGGTATGGGTAACATTTGCAGGACAAATGTTCAAAGTTGGGTTGGTCGTGATCACCGGCGTGTATGCCGGTGGGTAGGTCCAGATGTATTGCGTACCCGCATTAGCATTGGGCACGTTTGCAGTGAGTGATACACAATTACCTGCACATACATCGTTATTACCTGCTATGATAGGATTGGTGAGCACAATTATGGGCAATATGTTGGCAGTATAGTCATGTGTCTCACCATAGTTCCACACGGGGCCTGCATTACAAGGATCGAAACTTGCAGCAGCCACGCCACGCCCTACCATCACACGCATCCTGTGGTTACCCGGGTTTGCGCCGGTGGGTATATTGATCGTAATGTTATTGGGTATCGGGTAGTTGTTGGTAATGTTACTTGCAGTAGCCACGCTTTCTGAAGCACTAAATACACCATCATCATTAAAGTCGATCCAGATGTTTACATTATCCTGTTGCCCGTTATTGGTTATCTTGGTAATGATGGCACCATAGCTCACACATTGCATCAGTTGCACGGTCTCTATTGTTCTGTCATCATATGCATTCGCATGGCAGCCCGTACCAAAATCGGTAATGGCACTTGCATTCTCGCCATTCAGCACAAAGGTATTTATACCATCCCCGCTGGCACATCCGCCCGATCCCGGGTTAGGAATGCAATAACATGAGGTCGGCGGATTTTCTGTTACCGTTACGACATTTGAATAGCCAATGTTATTATTAAAAGTACAAGTTGTTTTAAGACGATAGTAGGAAGTGACTGCCTGCGCAGGAACAAGGTAAGATGCAGGGTTAGTAGCTGAAGGAATATCACTGAATGGCCCTGCTGCCGCTGCTGTGCTTACCTGCCATTGATAAGTGATACCTGTATCTACTGTATAGCTTACATCACTTAATGTGAATGGTGTATTGGGACATATTACATTGGCTGTTGACGATGCCGTACCGCCTGTAGGCGTGCCGGTACATGGCGTATAATACCTCACTACCAGGTGGGGGGCCAGGGTTCCTGATGTTTCACCGCTAATAGTATAAACACCATTGCCCGAGGTCTCAATAAAGCCAAGTGTAATGGACGGGTAAGTAAGATAGCCTGCCATGGTCACCGTTGAGAGTGGCAGCGTTACCTGGCCCGGTGAGGTACCCCATGAACCTGAGCTTATCAAAGGGGCAGGATCCAATGTACTGTATAAAGTAGGCCCTGCATACTGTGAGGCATCTTGCTGGTTAATGGTTATTTTGAACGTACCTGCCCCGGGGTTTGAGACATTCGTTATGTTGAATACCAGGTCCACACTGGCTATCACCGCTCCTACGGGTATCGGGTTGTTGGGCTTCATAACAGCCCAGCCACGCTGCAAACCGGAATTGGAAATGATCATAGCATTATCCACCTTAGTACCCACAGAATTCACCCAGCCGGTAGTGTCCGTACCGGGGTTACCTGTGGCATAAAAAGTAGCCGTGTTCATATAATAGGCGTAGGTATTACTGCACAGGGTAAGCAGCACTGCCATCACAAGGAGAGGTAACTTTTTAAATGACATAGTCTTTAAAATTGTTTGCTTATAAAACCAAATAAAACGTACAAATGGGTAATGGTTAATACTTTAACAAATATTTGGCAGTAAATTAGGCAGAAAAAGTCTAAAAAAAAAATCTTATCCGCGGCATTTTTTTAAATACCCGTTTTTTTTATGCAATAGCTTACGATTTTATAAGTGGCTGCAAATAAATGAATTTTGAATTTAAAATTTTAAATTCAATCATTTTCCGTCGCCACAGCATTTATGGTCAGCTTTATGCGTTTAATACGCATTTTTTCTATTTCCAGCACCGTGAAATCGTAGTTCTCAAAACTTATTGTTTCATTTATCGCCGGGAACTTACCTGATATCTCCAGTATAAGTCCGCCAAGCGAATCGCTTTCGCCCCTCACCGAATCAAAAATATCCGGTTGTTCGCCAATTATCCGGCAAACATCATTGATAAGGGTCTTTCCATCAAATATAAAATTACCGCTATCTATTTTTTTGTAATTCAGGTCGTCTTCATCAAATTCATCCCTGATATCCCCTATTATTTCTTCCATGATGTCTTCAAGGGTCACGATACCCGATGTTCCACCGAATTCATCGACCACGATGGCAAAGTGGATACGCTTTTGCTGAAACTCATGCAGCAGGTCTTCAATGAGCTTACCTTCATGCACAAAATAGGCCGGCCTTACCAGTACATGCCAATCCAAGTCATTCTGCTCCGTATAAGGGAGCAGGTCTTTGGTATGTATCATCCCGTTTATTTTGTCCAGGCTCTCTTTATAGACCGGCAGGCGCGAATAGCCAACCTCTATGCAATATTGCTGCATATCGGCAAAGCTCATATCATACGGAATCCCGCTAACATCCATTCTTGTGCGCATGATCTGTCGCACAGTTATATTGCTGAATTTTAATATGCCTTTAAATATATTTACTTCTTCTCTTGTAGCCGAGTGGCCGACAGTAAGCTCGATAGCATGCTCAAAATCTTCGTTACTGAGGTTGTTAATACTTTTTGCACCCAGCTTACCCTCGATATAGGAGGTAGATGATACCAGCATCTTGCTAACAGGCATAAATGCCTTTGACATCAGTTTCAGCACAGGGGCCGAGAACAAGGCCATACGCATATTGTTTTGGGTAGCATATACTTTGGGCAGCACTTCGCCAAAAAGTACCAGCAAAAATGTTACGATAACCACCTGTACCAGGAAAGATATAATGGGGCTTATATCCTGTGGCATAAGGCTGCTCACAAGCAAATTGGTGGTTATAACAATAGCGATATTGATAAAATTATTGGCTACGAGTATCGTGGCAAGCAGCAGTTTGGGCTGGTCAAGCAGCCTGATCACCTGCCGGGCGCCTGCCTCCTCTTTGGTTTTCAGGTAATTAATATCCTTTGCCGTAAGCGAAAAATACGCCGTTTCGGCCCCGGCTGTTATTGCAGTGAGCAGCAGCAGAACCAGTATAATTATAATAAGGATCGTGATGTTAGATGCAGAAAAAGATGTATTCGCGGCCTCCAGTAACATTGCATTCAGTATCGTCCCGCCTTCCGTGCTTTCCAAGTGTCTTTTTGTTTGATGATGTACCAAAATTAAAAAAAGGAAAGAAATGCAACGCTGGTTCTTTCCTTTTTTTTCTTAATATAACTAATTATTAAAAAGGCAGGTCATCTTTGTTGTCACCGGCATCATAATTAATGTCATTGCCCGGCACCTGCAAATTACTTGTTTCCGTATTCGAATCTGTATTAGATTGATAATCAGTCCCACTATCTTTTCTTTTATCCAGCATCACTAAATTATCTCCTACGATCTCCGTACTAAAGCGCTTGTTCTTATCCTTATCTTCCCATGTCCTGTTGCGTAGCCTGCCTTCTATGAACACAAGGCTCCCTTTATGTAAATACTTTTGGGCCAGTTCTGCAAGTCCGCGCCATAATACTACTGTGTGCCATTCTGTTTGCGATACAAGGTTACCATTTTTGTCTTTAAAGGTTTCTGTCGTTGCCAGGGGAAATTTAGCTACAGCGATATGTCCTTCCAGGTACTGCAGGTCTGGTTCTCTTCCCAGGTTGCCTATCAGTATTACTCTGTTAACGCCTCTCATGATAGTTCTGATTTTTCAATTAATCCTAATTTATATCCTTTAAGATTTCTAAAAGTATAATTTTTTTTCTAAAAAAGAAACTAGTGTCTTAGGGAAAGCCACCTTGCCCATATCCCCGATCAGTACCCATTTTCCGTTCGCTACAGGTATATTTACAGGCCCAGGGATCATAACTACATAGAAATTTGTCTCTATATATTGATGCGTCAGCCGCTGGCTCGTTCTGCCGGAATATTGCAGTCCTCCCGGCCCGATATTCAGCACTTTATACAAAGCATGCTGCTCTAATTGTTTTTCGGTAAGTACGCCATCTGCTTCTATTAGATATGGTTCGTGCAGGTTTTGCCAGATATCTCCCCCATCACGCTTATGCAGCCAAATAGCATCGCTTGTTCGTAGTACTAAATAATGGAAGTACCGTTTCTTAACCGCTGTTTTCTTGCTTCGCACAGGCAAGATTGTTGTCAAGCCATGCAGGTAAGCGATACATTTTTTTTGCAAAGGACACTTATCACAGGCAGGTTGGCGCGGCTTACATACGGTAGCCCCCAGGTCCATGATCGCCTGGTTATATGCTGCACTATTCCTGCTGTCCAGCAATTCATCTGCTTTTTCGCGGAATAGCATTTTGCCCTGCGAGCTATCAAAAGGCTCTTCAATACCCCAATAGCGGGATAATACCCTGTAAACGTTCCCATCCACCACGGCACATGGCGCACCATAAGCAAATGAAGCAATCGCAGCCGCAGTATACGGCCCGATACCTTTAAGCGCTAATAAACCTTCGTATGTAGCCGGGAACCTGCCATCCAATTCGTTACTGATATAGCGGGCTGTGGCAAGCATGTTCTTACAACGGTTGTAATAACCCAGTCCCTGCCACAACCGGTACACATATTCATCATCAGCCGCAGCCATATCCGCTACTGCCGGAAACGCATCAATGAATTTTAAATAATATGGCTTGCCTTGCTCAGCCCTTGTCTGCTGTAATATTATCTCTGAAAGCCATATTTTATAAGGGTCTTTTTCGCTTTTCCATGGCAGGCTGCGATCATTATCTGCAGCATGCCAGCTGAGTAATGCTCTTGTAAAAAAGCCATTCCGTTCTCTGCCCTGTTTCATCACGCTGTAATTTACATAAGCTTGCCTTCAGTGTTTATTTTTTTATAAAAAGTCCCCTTTAAAAATTACTTTTGCCGCATAAGTTTTTACCGATTATGGACTTAAGCAAGTTGCAGGAAATAGCGATACAGGTTCGCAGGGATATAGTACGTATGGTGCATACTCCGCAAAGCGGGCATCCGGGTGGTTCACTAGGATGTACCGATTACATGGTGGCCCTGTATTTTCATGCTATGCAATACAGTACTGGTTTTAATATGGACGGTATTGGCGAAGATATTTTTTTCCTGTCCAACGGGCATATTTCCCCGGTATTTTATAGCGTTTTGGCTCGTGCCGGATTTTTCCCGGTCAGTGAGCTGGCAACTTTCCGTCTTATCAATTCACGCTTGCAGGGTCACCCGGCCACTCATGAGCACCTGCCCGGCATACGCATCGCATCAGGCTCACTAGGCCAGGGTATGAGTGTGGCATGCGGTGCAGCACTTGCTAAAAGACTGAACGGCGACAGCCGCCTCGTATACTCGCTCCACGGCGATGGAGAGCTGCAGGAAGGCCAAAACTGGGAAGCGATCATGTTTGCCGCACACCATAAGATCGATAATCTTATAGCCACCATTGATGTTAACGGGCAGCAGATCGATGGCTCTACAAATACTGTTATGAACCTGGGCTCGCTTGAGGATAAGTTCCTTGCATTTGGCTGGCATGTAATGAAAATGGAAGGTAATGACATGGCCGAAGTGGTAAAGGGTCTTGATGCAGCCAAAGCTGAAACAGGTAAAGGAAAGCCGATATGCATCCTGATGCATACAGTTATGGGTAAAGGCGTGCCCTTTATGGAAGGAACACACGAATGGCATGGTATTGCCCCTAATGACAAACAACTGGCAGAAGCCTTGCAAGTATTGCCCGAGACAAGTCTTGGCGACTATTGATCCATAATTACATTATTCAACACACCAAGCATACATAAAAAGTAAGGGGGGAACAAGATGTTCCCCCCTTACTTTTTATCTTATCGGGTCAATTAATGCGAAACCGCAAAACGACCTGTATTACGTACACCATCTACATCAATTGAGTAGAAGTACATACCATTTGCAAGACCCGCAGTGGAGAAAGTAGTGGTCTTTAAAGAACCTGATGCTACTTTGCCTAAAGACTGGCTGCTGATTACCTGACCTGTAGTATTCATAATGCTAACATTCACATTGGCATCCGTTGCCAGTGTAAACGGAATATTAACGGTATTATTAGCTGGGTTAGGATACGCTACACCCATATTCACATTTCCGGCAACATTGGCAATACTCAAATTGCCCTGCTGAACACCAAAGTGAAGACGTACTAAAGGTATTGAAGTAAGACCAGTTGCCTCATTCTGGAAACCGAAATCGAAATCACCATTGTTATGTGAAGTATCCGATTGGCCAAAGAAGCCTGCATATGGAGTTGCCGGATTAGGTGCGCTGGAAAGAACAGTAACTGTAGACGATGCGGGTGCCCCGATCGCAGTTACCACTGCGGCCCATGTACCTTCTGTAAGTATCGGGTAGTCGCTACCGCTGAGATCCATTGGTAAAAATGCGTACACCAAATTACTGTTAGTCGATATTTCTGTTCCCGAAAGTGTATGCACTAAAGTAGCATATTTCGGGATCCAGCCTGCACTTGACGGATTATCAAGTTGGTAAACCTGTACTTGTACTACCGAATTAGGAGTAGTAGAATTATCAAAAGCTACACTTATACCGGTGATTGTATCACTGGCACCTGCAGGTACATCAAACCGTGTACCCGTAAAAAATGAAGATTCGCCAAGGGTAGCTGGCCTGTGCACATAATACCCGCCACTAGTCAGACCCTGGTTCTGTGACCATATCGTATCTGTAACTGAAAAAGAAACAGTATCTGTTAATTGTGTTGTGTTCGCATTACCTGTAACACTCACGGTGAACACACATTGGTAGTCACCCATCGAGCCGGCAGTTTGTCCCGGATCATAATAAGGGAACTCTACAAGACTATCCTGGGCAGATATAGGCAAAGCAGAGGTCATAGTATTGGTATATACCTGCGTTGCATTCTTGTAAATGGTAGCTGTAATTGATGCGTTTTCAGCATTTGCGCCCAGGTTATCGAGTTTAATGACAGGAGAAATACTGTCAGCAAAAACAAATGGTACATTGCCTATAGAAGAAGCATAAGTACCTACAGCATCGCTATACAGGAAACCGTCATGAACAGCCACGTTATGAGGTTCCAGTTCAGCGAGGGCCAGGTCATCGATCTGCCATGAATAACCACCATCCACGGGACCGTAATAATAAAAACGTACGTAAACTGTGGCCTGGCCACCAGCTACTGTCGTAGCATTAATGAATACATTATATGGATTTGTCGACACGTAGTCATTACCATTCAGATTGTTATTCGGGTTAACGGCATACCTTGTCCAGTTTGTACCGTCGTTACTTACGTCAACAAAGCAAGAGTCGTTGAAACTCCTGAAGTATTCGTTAAAAGTGATCGCAACCGTGCTATGGCTGGTACAGTTGATGGCAGCTGTTTTCATCCAGCCTACCGGGTTTTTAGACGGATTGGCAGCACCAATGGAGTCTGAATCATAGATCATAAAACCGGTAGTAGTTGCAATAGCGTCAATATGGTATTGTGAGCCGGATTGCTGCCCATTAGGGAACCATTTCCAGGTACCATTCACACCACCATCGGCACCTGTGGTCCAGCCGGCTGGTAAAGCAGAATCAAAATGTTCGGAATAAAATGCAGCAGCCGTTGCTTTTGCAGCCGAATGATGATTAACCGGTGTAATATGTACATCTTTGGCGTTATTCTTATGCAATTCAACATTTGCCTCATTCCCGCGTGCATTTTTATGCACATCTTTCGCATTTGCGCCAAGAGCCACTATCCCGGCAGCAATAAATAGAAGTGTTTTTCTCATTACAGTATAATTTTAGACAATAAAATATAAAGTAAAAATAACGAAATCTTGCTTTTTTCCCAAATATTTTTATATTTCACCGCCACTTCATAAAAAAGAATTTTGCCGCTCTATTTCTCAGCATGGCAATGCTCGATTACTTTTGCACCAGCAAGATAATTTATGCTTCCTCAATTCGACGACACGGCGATCGCTTTTGAATACCGTTCAAATAAAGAACTAAAGCGCGCTGAATTCCTGTTCTCATCCATGAGCTCACCTGTGCTCACAAGGATAGGTATGGGCATCACCAAATGGGCAATGGACTGGCACCTGCCCATTAAGGGCTTGATAAAACACACCATCTTTGAGCAATTTTGCGGCGGTGAAACTATGGAGGAGGCTGCCAGCACAGCGCATATTCTAAGCAAATATAATGTCGGGGTCATACTGGACTATGGCGTTGAAGGAAAAGAAGATGAACATGAATTTGATACCGCAGTACCTGAATTTATCAAAGCCATCAATTACGCAGCTTCACAAAAAAACATCCCTTTCATCAGTGTTAAGATCACCGGCTTTTCACGCTTTGCCCTGCTTGAAAAAATACATTCAGGGCAAATGCTCAGCGATGCCGAAAAGGAAGAATGGCAAAGAGTTTATAACCGTATAGACCGTATATGCAGTGCGGCATTTAAGGCAGGCACAATGGTATTGATAGATGCCGAGGAAAGCTGGATACAACAACCGGTGGACGACCTTACTGATGCTATGATGGCGCAATACAACAAAGGTAAAGCCACTGTTTTTAACACCTTCCAGCTATACCGCCACGACAGGCTTGAGTTTCTTAAGATATCGCATGCAAATGCTGCTGCCGGAAGCTATATATTAGGGGCAAAACTGGTAAGGGGTGCTTATATGGAAAAAGAGCGCGAACGCGCTGCTGCACAAGGCTATCCATCCCCTATACAGCCAAATAAAGAGGCCACAGATCAGGACTATGATATAGCAACCCAATATTGCCTGGAACACCTGGATAAAATATCTGTATTCATTGGCACACACAATGAAAAAAGCTGCCGGCTTGCCGCAGAGTATATGGAAGGTCATGCTTTACCCCCAGGACACCCGCATGTGTATTTTTCACAGCTCTACGGCATGAGCGATAACATATCTTTTAACCTTGCACATAGCGGGTACCATGTGGCAAAATATCTTCCTTACGGGCCCGTAAAAGATGTGATACCCTACCTGATGCGCCGGGCACAGGAGAACACATCCGTTGCCGGCCAAACGTCACGAGAGCTTTCGCTGATACGAAAAGAAATAAAAAGACGAAAACTATAGTAAAAAGCCCGGCCATGTTTGGTCGGGCTTTTTACTATTTACTTAGCTATTTTTATTTTTTACGCTCTACAAGGTATACGTCTTCATTGTCTTTTTTCATCCGGTAATGCTCCCTTGCATATTGCTCCAGCTTATCGGGGTCGCTGGTTATTTCAGTATAAGCCTTCTCCATACTTGATATCTCCCCGTTCAGGTATGCTATACCATCATTGGTAGCCTGTAGGTCTTGCCTGCGCTGCATTTGCGATTCATAATCGTTCTGATCAAAAAAGATCATCCATACCGCGAAAGCCACACCGGTCACAAAGTATTTATTGGTAATGATGCGCAGCAACTTTTTCATTCCTGAAAGTTAAATATAATACATCTAAACAGCACAAAACCCTTTTCCACATATCCACAGTCCAGGGTTCAGGCCCTATATTACTTACTAAATTTCAATGTTTTACCAGGATAAAACGCATTCGCGCCAAGCTCTTCTTCGATCCTGAGCAACTGGTTATATTTCGCCATGCGGTCACTACGGCTCGCCGAGCCTGTTTTTATCTGTCCGCAGTTTAACGCCACGGCAAGATCAGCGATAGTAGCATCCTCAGTTTCGCCACTGCGATGGCTCATAATGGTATTGTAACTATTGGTCTGCGCCATGGTCACTGCATCTATGGTTTCACTAAGGGTGCCTATCTGGTTTACTTTTACCAGCAGCCCATTGGCTGTTTTTTCTTTTATGCCTTTTTCCAGGCGGGTCACGTTGGTTACAAAGAGGTCATCCCCTACCAGCTGTACTTTATTACCCAGGGCATCCGTCAGTGCCTTCCAGCCCTTCCAGTCATCTTCAGCCATTCCGTCCTCTATGCTTACTATCGGGTATTTTTTACACCATTTCACCCAGTATGCCACCATTTCTTCACTGCTTATTTTGGCACCGCTGCTTTTATGGAAATGATATTTTTTATCCTTGTCATTATACAATTCGCTGTTTGCCGCATCCATGGCTATAGCCACCTGGTCGCCCGGCTTATAACCGGCTTTTTCTATTGCCTTAAGCACGGTCTCGATCGCCTCTTCATTGCTTTGGATATTAGGGGCAAAACCGCCTTCATCACCCACATTAGTAGAATAGCCCTTTTCTTTCAATACTTTTTTCAGTTCATGGAATATTTCCACTCCCCAGCGCAACCCTTCACTGAACGTGGCTGCACCAATTGGCACTACCATGAATTCCTGGAAGTCAATTTTATTATCTGCATGTGCTCCGCCATTCAGTATGTTCATCATAGGCACCGGCAGCGTCCTGGCATTGGCACCACCGATATAGCGGTATAGCGACAAACCGCTGGCCTGTGCTGCCGCTTTTGCTGCCGCCATGCTCACGGCAAGAATAGCATTGGCGCCCAGTTTGCTTTTATTTGCTGTGCCATCCATATCCAGCATAGCCATATCTATGCCTCTTTGGTCGGTCACATCCCAGCCATATAACTCCTCTGCTATCTTTTCATTTATATTATCAACAGCCTTCAATACCCCTTTGCCTGTATATATTTTCTTGGCGCCATCACGTAATTCTACCGCTTCATGCTTCCCTGTCGATGCGCCACTGGGCACTGCAGCACGGCCCATCAGGCCATCGCTTGTATATACATCTGCTTCTACTGTAGGATTACCCCTGCTATCCAATATCTGGCGGGCAACGATGCTGCTTATAAAACTCATTTGAAATATTTTTTAATACGGCGCAAAGATAATATTGATGCGGCTTAATAAAAAGTTATAAGTATAAGTTGCTGATCAGCTAACTTAGTGCTGTATGGACAAAAGATTAAATACATACAGCATCTTTACCCGTACCGAGCGTATCGGCATCGCACTGCTCTTAATAATATTAGCTATTATCATAAGCTTTCGCTTTGCCATGCAAACCATTATCCCCCATACTGAAACACAGCTTCAGCAAGCTAAACTGCAACAAATGTGGGAAGTGAAAAAAAGCAGCAAAGCCCCTGCTGCCATGACAGATATCGTAATAGACCTGAACACGGCAGACTCCGTAACACTGCTCAGTATTAATGGTATTGGACCAAAGCTGGCGCACCGGGTATTGCAGCGCAGAAGTGAATTGGGCAGTTTTAGATCATATAAGCAAATATGGGCATTATATCATTTCAGCACCGACACCAAAAACGAGATACTCAAAAGGACGGTATTGCATCAACAGCAGCCATGAGCCTGTGCCTAAGCCACCCGATCGCATAAATGGATGGCATATAAGACATTGTTAAAAAAAATTGTTGTAAAATTGTGCTATACTTTTTACCCGCTGGAATACAAGATTTATGGAATTTACTTATACGGATACACAGCGCTCCATAGCTGAAATGATACGCGATTTCGCCAATAAACATATACGCCCCGATATGATGGAATGGGATGAGACCCAGAAATTCCCCGTCGATCTTTTTCACAAAATGGGTGAACTTGGCCTGATGGGCGTGCTGGTACCATCGGAATACGGTGGCAGTGGCCTTGGGTATTTCGAGTATGTTACGGTGATCAGCGAAATAGCAAAAGTTTGCGGTTCTATAGGACTTTCAACTGCAGCACACAACTCGCTTTGTACCGGTCATATCCTATATTTTGGTACAGAGGAACAGAAAAAGAAATACTTACCCAAACTGGCTTCGGGCCAATGGATAGGTGCATGGGGCCTTACCGAAGCCAATACGGGCAGCGATGCAGGCAACATGCGCTGCACCGCCGTGCGAGATGGCGATGAATGGGTGTTGAATGGCACCAAGAACTGGATAACGCATGGCATTAGCGGCGATGTGGCCGTAGTATTGGCCCGTACCGGGGAGCCACGCACCAAAAGCAATATCACCTCCTTCATTATAGAGCGTGGCACACCGGGCTTTACAGCCGGTAAAAAAGAAAATAAACTGGGAATGCGTGCCAGCGAAACGGCAGAACTGGTTTTCGACAATTGCCGCATCAGTGATGCACAGCGTATGGGCGATGTAGGGGACGGCTTCAGGCAGGCCATGAAAGTACTTGATGGTGGCAGGATATCCATTGCAGCACTGGCTTTGGGCATAGCTAAAGGGGCATACGAAGCGAGTGTGAAATATGCCAAAGAACGCTACCAGTTCGACCAGCCCATCGCCAATTTCCAGGCCATCAGCTTCAAGCTGGCTGATATGGCTACACAAATAGAAGCGGCAGAAATGCTCATTTACCAGGCTGCTGATCTGAAAAACCATGGCGAAAAGATGACCAAACAGTCGGCCATGGCTAAATATTATGCCTCCGAAATCGCCGTTAAAATAGCGACCGATGCCGTACAGATATTCGGCGGATATGGATATACCAAAGATTTCCCTGTAGAAAAGTACTATCGCGATTCCAAATTATGTACGATTGGCGAGGGCACATCCGAGATACAGAAGCTCGTAATATCGAGGGAGATCCTTACCAATTAATTTTATTCCCGGAACAATAAAATCAATAATAAAAAGCCTAAAGAGTAAATTCTTTAGGCTTTTTTACCTTTTTTAAATATTGTTACATATTTTCCCTGATATTTTCTAAATAAAAAATTGCCAAATACATATATAACGCTTAACTTTAGATACCATTTTATTTGTCGTAAAAAATATTGAACATGAAAAAAACAATTTTATTCATTGCTGCAGGCATTTTAGCTTTAAATGCTAATGCCCAGTTTGTTAAAGCCCCGGCCGTGCAGAGCTCGAGCCCCGGAACATATGACCCCGGAAGCATGGTGCCCGGGAGTGAACAATTAGCCCTTACGCCGGAAGTAATTGCTTATGCAAAAGGCACCAATACCGTTATCGGTTCTGTGGAAACGTTTAGCGCAGCTTCATTTGGCAATTGGACATCGGCTAACCCTGCCAATATTCAACAGTGGGTACACTCGGATACAGGCGCTGCCAATACATTAACCGTTATACCCGACCTGAGATCACCTTCTGAGTCCGATGGTTTTGCTGCTTACGATGCATATCCTAATAATACATCTGCTGCGGAAGCTACACTGACTTCGCCTGTATATAATCTCACAGGCCATACCAATGTAGGATTAGTCTTCAACCAGTGGTTCTCCCGCTTCAATGACTCTTGCGAAGTGGATGTATCTACTGACGGTGGCACTACCTGGCCTGCCAATAAAAGGTTCCAGGTATATTTGAATAATACACTTTCCAGCAATGGTGCCACAAGGAATTCTGATACGGTAGTAATAAATGTTAGTGCTGCTATAGCGTCAAATCCTGCTACAGTAAAGATACGTTTCCATTACTACGCTCCGAGCAATGCATATGGCTGGGCTATCGATGACGTAAGGTTTGTGGACCTGGACGCTACCAACTTCTTCTTCCAGCGCTCCGTTGTTGCCTATATATACGACGCGGCTAATGGCTACGGTTACCCAACAGGTATGCTTCCTGCATCATTTGTTACTGAACTGGTGCCCATTACCTTCTTAAGCAATAACGGCAGCACTGCGCTTACTGCACAGTCTGTTAGTGCTTCAATGGTAGGCGGTGCTCCTGCATATAGCCAGAGCCTGTCAACTGATCTTGCGATCAACGGTTATGATTCTGCTATTGATTTCAGTGCCAATACTTATGTGCCTACGATGAGTGCCACATACAGCGCAGTATTCACTTCTACAAAAGGAGCCTTTACAGCACACGATACCTTAACATACGGCATCAATGACTCTTCGTGGATGGGCACCGACCCACGTGCTATCACCAATGGCGCTTACTGGCTGCACCGCCCTGCGAATGTTAACGGCGGCGAAAGGTCATGGAGCTATGGTGCTGATTTCAGAGTTCCCGGAGGTAAATCTGATACCGTAACATCGGCCAATGTGGTGTTCTACTACAAAACAGATCCGGGTACAAGGGTGCAGGTTCAAATATGGAAATTCGACCCTTCTGCCACACCCAAATGGAACATCTTCGGTATAAGCTATACCAAAACCCTGGAAACAGGTGATATTTCAGCGCAAAACGCACCACAATGGTCTGGTAATTTCTACATGGACCCAACTGCCGGCCCGGTAATACTTGACGGCGGCACCAGCGGATTCACTTATGCTGTTGTGATCACCCCCGATCATGTAGCTCCTAATGACCAGGTTTCGTTCTATACAGGCGCACCCGCAGGCTTTACCGGCTATTGGGGCTCACAGGCAGCACAGGATTCATCTATAAATGATGCCTCTGTAACTAGCGGACCGGGAACTTTTGGTACCAATATTGAGAACAACCAGACTTCCGACCACCTGCCATGGAGCAACCAGGACGTTCCTATGATACGCCTCAATTTTGGTAATTACTATACTAATCCTGCTGCAGGCTTGAGCAATATGAGTATCGTAACCAATAACAATGTTTACCCTAACCCGGCAAACAACACGGTAACGGTTTCATTTACTGCCAACAGGGATGCAAATGCAACGGTAACATTGCAGAACGCAGTAGGTCAGGTTATCAAAACCCAAAACTTAGGTCAGCTCAATGCTCACCAGTTGGGTAATGCAACTTTTGCCACCAACGATATGGCAAACGGCGTTTATTTCTACACAATTAATGCTGATGGCCAACGTACAACCGGTCGTTTTGTAGTGACTCATTAATAATTAAGTGTTTCATTCACATAAAGAAGGAGGGCGTCAATGACGCCCTCCTTCTTTATGTATACAGCTTGCACAGTATAAAACAACTTTTACTCTTATTTAATTTAAATCGCATGCCTCAAAAAAAATTCTCAAATACATAACGAATGCTTAATTTTAGCGAAACCATTTTATTGTCATTAAAAATACTTAAGATGAAAAAAACAATTTTATTCATTGCGGCGGGGCTGATAGCTACAGGTGCTAATGCCCAGTCGAAGCAAGCCTTCAAGAATTTGCCCTGGGCAAAGACTGACGCAAAAGCGGAAGGAACTGAAGCAGTGTACATGCCTGGCGTGCAAACAATGCACTATGGTAAAGCTACTATAGCGCAGATCGGTAGCACCGAAACCTGGGGTGGGTCCCTTGCGGGCTGGATACCAGCAGCTTCCAGCGGTACGGTTTCGCCAAAATGGGTTAATGCCGGTACAAATCCTAATTATTTCCCTGACCTGGCGTCTGCTTCAGCAGGAGACGGATGGGTAATTTTCGATTTCAACGACAACACAGGTACTGCACCTGTAGATGCAACCCTCACCTCCCCTTCCTCATTCAGCTTTACAGGCCATGCACACGTTGGCGTAACGATCTCTGAATGGCATAACCGTTTCCAGGATTCGGTTTATATTGATATTGCTACAGGCCCTTCGGGCCCATGGACGTCTTATGCCATTTATCAAAACAATACCTTGCGCCCTAATGACGAAACTGACAATCCATTCAATACGCTGGTGAACATCTCTGCTACCGCAGGTAACCAAGGTACTGTTTACATCCGTTTTCATCTGAAAGGCGACTACCAGGGCTATGGTTGGGCATTCGATGATCTGAAGTTCTTCGACCTCGATCCGGTTGACGTGCGCCTGCAAAGGTCAGCACATACTTACAAAACAGGTAACTATGAAGAATATCCTCTTGGCGTGATACCTATGCAGTTCATGACAGAGGTTCATCCTTTTACCTTTGTAGACAACTATGGCTACAACGCCCAGACCAACCTGTCTGTAAATAGCAGCATCACTACCACTCCCGCTGGTGGCCCGACTTACAACCAGAACAAAACCCTGGCTAACCTTGCAGTAAGCGGCTTTGACAGCGCGATCAACTATACATCAAATCCGTTCAGCCCGGACCTGAATACGCCATATCGTTATACCAACGTTTTCACACAGGGTTCGGCTACAGATACTGCTGAGTTCTCAGTTACAGATACTACATGGCTGCAGGCACGCCCAAGCTTTACAGCACATGGCTATTATCTGAACAAATCAGCTGCTCCTGCATTCTCCTATGAGTATTGCACGATCTTTAATGTACCTTATGGCAAAAGCGATACCCTTACTTCAATGAACCTGTCCCTGTACAACGGCTCAGGACAGACAGTTGCCATACAGATCTATACTTATGATGATGCGGGCGGCATCTTCCAGCCGGTTGCCTCTGCTACCAAAACACTTATTGGCAGCGACGTTTCTAATACAAGCATTACATGGAGCAGCAACTTCTTCCCTGCTGATGCCAGCAATAATTCACCAATACTTACAGGTGGCACAAATGACTCATTTGGCCAAAACTATTATGTAGTAGTTAAAACGATAAACGCTACACAGGATGTGGTACTTTGGACTGCCGATGCACCTGCATTCCCTGCAACCGAATATTTCGGTGGACAGGCATTACAGGACACTTCAGACAATAGCGATACTTATACATTCGGCAACGGTACCATATTCGGTTTCACTACAGTTCCTTGCGTGAAACTTAACTTTGGCGTTCCACAAACCAACCTGGCTATCCAGAATGTAGCTAATAAAGTAAAAGTATTTGAAGCATACCCCAATCCTGCGAATAATAACATAAACATACCTTTCATGGCCAACGCGAAAGGAAATGTTACAGTTAGCATTACCAACTCATTGGGCCAGGTGATCAAATCCCAAACACTGAACGGCGTACAGGCAGGCGTACAAACAACTGCTACCCTGCCCACTTCAGATTTGGCAAGCGGCACCTACTTCTTTACTGTTGAGTCAAACGGAAACCGCTCAAGCGGCCGTTTCACGATTAAGCATTAATTCATTATTTTTTTACATAGAAGAGGCTGTTCTAATAAGAACAGCCTCTTTTTTTATTTGAATATGTGCACCGGAAAAACATGTTCCTGTTCAGCATCTTTATTTATACATCCGGGCATACCCTTTTTATTTTTAACAAAACAATACTTATTATTGCACACGCCGGAAATACCCCCCGGCCATTAACGTATATCACAAAAGACAAAAAAGATAATTGAAGAATGGCCAGAAACCTGTTGATCGTCGAGTCCCCTGCTAAAGCTAAAACCATTGAGAAAATACTGGGCAGTGAGTTTGAGGTAAAGTCTTGCTATGGCCATATCCGCGACCTGGAAAAAGAGGATATGGGCATTGACATCAAACATGGCTACAAACCTAAATATGCCGTTTCCGAAGACAAACAAAAGGTGGTCAAAGAATTAAAGTCACTGGCAAAAAAATCTGAAGAAGTATGGCTCGCCACCGATGAGGACCGCGAAGGTGAGGCCATATCATGGCACCTTTGCGAAGTATTGGGTCTTGACCCTGCTACTACAAAACGCATAGTTTTTCATGAAATAACCAAGCCTGCCATCCAAAGTGCAGTACAGCACCCACGCACGGTCAATATGGACCTCGTGAACGCCCAGCAGGCGCGCAGGATACTGGACCGTATCGTAGGTTTTGAGCTGTCACCTGTGCTTTGGCGCAAAATGAGCATGCGCAATAACCTTTCTGCAGGCCGCGTGCAATCCGTGGCAGTTCGGCTTATTGCTGAACGCGAAAGGGAAATAAACCGTTTTACTGCGGTAAGCAGCTTTAAAGTGGAGGCTTTCTTCCGCGCTGATGACCTTAATAAAAAGAAAGTAACCTTTAAAGCAGAAGGTCCTGATAAATTAAAAGACACAAACACTGCCGATAACTACATCAGGAAGTGCATAGGTGCAACATATAAGGTCAAAGACATACAGGTAAAACCCGGTAAAAAATCACCGGCTGCACCTTTTACCACATCTACCCTGCAGCAGGAAGCCAGCCGTAAACTGGGTTATTCCGTTTCAAAGACCATGCTGCTGGCCCAAAAGCTTTATGAAAACGGGCACATAACTTATATGCGTACCGATTCGGTGAACCTTTCGGAAACAGCAATAGAGAATGTACGCAACGCCATCTTATCTCAATATGGCGACAAATATTACCAGCAACGCAAGTACCAGACCAAAAATGAGTCGGCGCAGGAAGCCCACGAAGCCATCAGGCCTACCGACATGAATACCACGAATGTTGGCGATACGGATACACAACGCCTGTATGAACTTATCTGGAAACGTACTATGGCCTGCCAGATGGCCGATGCACAACTGGAGCGCACCATAGCTAAAATTGACGTTTCTGCACACTCCGACCCGCTCACAGCTACCGGCGAAGTATTACGTTTCGATGGCTTCCTGAAGGTGTACACAGAAGGGAAGGATGATGAAGACGGCGAAGAAGAAAATGAGGGCATGCTGCCACCGCTTACCGTTGGCCAGGTACTTGACCTGCAGGAAATGAAAGCTACAGAACGTTTCACACGTCCCCTGCCCAGGTATACGGAAGCCTCACTCGTAAAAAAACTGGAAGAATTAGGTATCGGGCGCCCCTCTACCTATGCGCCTACCATAAGCACCATACAGCAAAGAGGTTACGTGGAAAAGCGGGATAAAGAAGGGGTGAAACGTGAATACAAGATAATATCCTTAAAAGGTGACAAGATATCAGACACTACGGAAACAGAAAATACCGGCGCCGAAAGGTCAAAACTGTTCCCTACCGACCTCGGCCTGGTGGTTACCGATTTCCTCAGCGAACATTTTGAACGCGTAATGGACTATGGTTTTACCGCCCAGATCGAAGAAGAATTTGATGAGATAGCAACCGGCAAGAAAGTATGGAATAAAATGATAGACGCATTCTATCATCCCTTCCACGAAAATGTAGAACATACAATAGAGAATGCAGCAAGGGCCAAAGGTGAGCGGGAGCTGGGAAGTGATCCTGAAAGCGGCAAGCCTGTGGTAGCACGCCTGGGCAGGTTCGGGCCAATGGTGCAGATAGGTGCCAGCGAAGATGAGGAAAAGCCACGCTTCGCAAAGCTGCGCCCCAATCAAAGTATTGAGACCATCACTTTTGATGAGGCTATGGAACTATTCAAACTGCCCCGTAAACTCGGCCTGTTTGAAGGTGAAGATGTGGTTGTGAACATAGGCCGTTTCGGCCCCTATGCACAACACGATGGTAAGTTCTATTCGCTCAAAAAAGAAATGGATCCTTATACTGTGGAACTGGATGAGGTGGCCCCGCTTATTGAAGAAAAAAGAAAAGCTGCTGCGGAGAATACGATAAAGATATTTGAAAAAGAAAAAATAAAAATACTGAAAGGCCCTTACGGACCATATATAAAACAAGGCCTGCGCAACTATAAGATACCGAAAGAAAGGATCGATACAGCTGCCGATCTTACTATAGAAGAAGTGAAAGCCATTATTGAAGATATCAAAGCCAATCCCCCAAAAAAATCGGCGCGCGGAAAAAAGAAATAATCCCGGTTTTTTTGTACCTTAAGAGTGGAGAAAGGCATATATGCAGGCAAACAAAGAGATATCGGCACTCCTGACACTGATCGATGACCCGGACGATGAAGTCTTTGATACGGTGGCAGAGAAATTGCTCGACTATGGCAGGAAGATAATCCCTGAATTGGAA
Organism: Bacteroidetes bacterium 46-16; assembly: GCA_001897835.1. Taxonomy (GTDB): domain Bacteria; phylum Bacteroidota; class Bacteroidia; order Chitinophagales; family Chitinophagaceae; genus MKUN01. The sequence goes on along the minus strand of MKUN01000005.1, from coordinate 35,528 downwards.
CAGCTTTGGGAAGTTACTGCCGACCAGTTGATACAGGAACGGATCGAGATATTGATCCATCGCGTTCACTTCCAGGATCTCCAGCACGACTTTATGGAATGGAGCAATTCCAAACACCCGGAGCTATTACGCGGTGCTATCCTTGTAGCCCGTTACCAGTTCCCCGATCTTAATGTGCCTTCTATACTCACCCAGTTCGACCAGGTGCGCCGCAATGTCTGGCTCGAACTGAATAATTACCTCACCCCGATAGAACAGGTAAACGTATTCAACAGCATACTCTATAATTATTACAAGCTGCAGGGGCACGAGCTTACAGAGCGTGAGCCCAAGCATTTCTTTATTAACCAGGTACTGGAGAGCAAACAAGGCAATGCCTTTTCCTTAGGGGTGCTATACCTAGCACTTTGCGAATTACTGGATATTCCCATATTCGCGGTCGATCTGCCACGCCAGTTTGTAATGGCCTACATCGATACCCTGCACCATTTTTACAGCCCGGATGATGAAGGGGTGCAACAGATACAATTCTATGTAGACCCGATAAACGGCATGATATATACCCAGAAGGATGTAGATACCTACCTGCGCAAGATCAATGCCCATGACAGGGACCAATATTTTACGCCCTTGCTGTCAAAGCGTGTCATTTTCAAAATGCTGGAAGAACTGAGCCTATGCTATCGTTACAAGCGCGAAGAGGCCAAAGCAGAAGAGATACAACAACTTATGCGCCTGCTCATCGAAGACAATAGCGATCAGGGTTGATAAGCATTGTGAATGAGCAACAGGTCGGCCAGCGCTATTGCTGCTGCGGCCTCAGCAACCACAGGCACCCGTAAAGCAATGCACAGGTCATGCCGGCCCTTTACCTGGAATGCTTCCATACTTTTCGTGCTCTTGTTCCATGTATGCTGTGCCTGTGGAGTACTGCTGGCAGGCTTCACCGCAATATTAAAACACAGTTCATTCCCGTTACTGATACCCCCGTTTATACCACCTGCATTATTTGTTTCCGTGGTACCTTTTTCATCCATAATGGCATCATTGTGTACACTGCCATGCATATTAGCAGCAGCAAAACCACTACCGAATTCTATTCCTTTTATTGCCGGTATCGCAAAGACAATATGGCTGATAACAGACTCAACAGAATCAAAAAAGGGTTCGCCTAACCCTGCAGGCAAGCCCATTACTTTACAACTCACGATCCCGCCAATGCTATCCTGTTTTTCTACTGCCAGGGCTATCGCCGCCTCAATATCCTTGTTACCACCCGCCTCGGTAAGTTTTGCCTCTATGCTTACCGGGCTTAGTATCTTTTTAGCGATCACTCCTGCCGCTACCAGTCCCAGGGTCAGCCTTCCCGACGAGTGTCCCCCGCCACGATAGTCATTAAAGCCTTTGAATTTTTCATGCAGCACAAAGTCTGCATGCCCGGGCCGTGGCGTATCCCTTATTGCATCATAATCCGCAGAGCGCACATTTTTATTCTCAAAGAGCATCGTTATCGGTGCACCTGTTGTTTTACCGTTAAAAACGCCACTTACTATATCCGGCAGATCATCTTCCTTACGCGGCGTGGTGCCGGCAGCCCCGGGTTTACGGCGCTCAAGGTCAGCCACCAGGCCATCAGTATCTATGGCTATGCCCGCAGGGCAACCATCAATGACGATACCAAGCGCCTTACCATGCGACTCCCCAAAGATGTTGATACGAAACAACCTGCCGAATGTATTCATGCTATTCCTCTTTGAAATTGTAATTTACACCTATCGCAGCCAAATCTTCAAAAAAACCGGGATACGATTTATTTACTGCCCCTGCATTATCTATGATCACCCTGCTATCTGCACGTAGTGCGCCTACACAGGCAGCCATTACGATCCTGTGGTCATTATACGAGTCTATGTAGCAGCCCCACAACTTATCATCACCGGTTATGCACAGCACATCGTCTTCTATCGAAAAGAACACATCGAACTGCAGCAACATTTCTGCAATGCTCTCCGCACGGTTGCTTTCTTTATGCCATAGCCTGTGCAGACCGCTTATATAACTTTCGCCATCACTGCAGCCGGCAAGGATAGATACCAGGGGGAAGATATCCGGGCAGTTGGTAGCATCATACTCAAACTCCTTTAACGCGCTTTTTACAACACGCACACTGCCGCCTGCTACTTCAGGCACAGCACCCGCAAGTCGCAGCACATCAAGTATAGCCGTATCGGCCTGCAAAGAGTTTGTATCCAGGCCCAGGATAGTGATGTCACCATTTATAGCCCCGGCTACCAGCAAAGCAGCAGCGCTGCTCCAGTCACCTTCTATACTTACCGCTATTTCTTCTTTGTGTGTGAACAGTGCAGGATCTATGTGGAACGATGTGTAGTTATCATTCCGCACCGGGCGGCCAAAATGGGCCAATACCTGCAAGCTCATATCTACATAGGGCCTGCTCTTCAGGCTATCCACCTGTATGGTTACTGCAGTAGTTACCGCATAGCTGTAGGCGAATAGTAATCCGCTTAAATATTGGGAACTTACCGAGCCGTCTATTTTTATGCTGCGTGCCTGTAATGGCCCCTGTACTGCAAAAGGTATCTTGCCGCTGAAGTCATGCACCTGCACATCCAGCTCCGGCAATATATGTCCCAGCTCATTCATGTTCCTTTGCAGCAAACTCCCACCCCCATCTATACGCACCCGTTTATCGCTCAGTGCTGCTATTGGTGTGAACAAACGTGTCGACAAACCGCTTTCACCGCAATATATATGATCGCTCACAGGAGCCGGGCCATTGCTGACCACTTCAATTTTATCACCGTTGAATTTTACGTTTGCACCCAATTGCGCAATTACCTGCAGGGCCGCTTTATCATCTTCAGACATTCCCGGGTTGCTGATCACCGTTTTGCCTTTATGCAGCAACGCAGCAGCACACACACGCTGCATCATACTTTTCGATGGCACGGCATTTACCGTCCCCTTCACCATACCGGGGTTAACGATCACTTGCATCCTGTAATTGGGTCAGTCCCTGTTTTATAGCTTCAAATGGCAATGCTTGTATCATCGCCTTTCCAATATCTTCCAGCAATATATAGTCTATGTGCTCAGCCCTTCTTTTTTTATCCCTTATCAATACTTCCATTACACGTTCGGGGTCAAATGCATAATACGCGGGCAGTTCATATTGCGCCAGCAATGCAACAAGCTGCCTGCGTACTTTAGGATCCAGGCCATTCACCTTTTCAGCTATGTGGCAGGCGGCCACCATACCTATAGCCACAGCATGGCCATGCGGCAGGCCGTACAGGTTCTCTATAGCATGGCCCAGCGTATGCCCGAAGTTGAGGAGCTTTCGCTCCTTTTGTTCCGTTTCATCGGCCAGCACTGTTTTATTCTTCCAGTTCACACAGCGCTGTATCAGGGCCTGCAATGCAGCCTCATTACTTTTATAATATGCCACATCGTTTTGCCACAGTTCTTCGAACAATGCCTTATCGAACAGGCAGGCATATTTTATGATCTCGGCAAAGCCATTACTCCACTCAGGCTCCGGCAATGTGTTAAGGAGCGAGGTATCGTACAAAATAAACTGCGGTTGCCTGAAGCTGCCCGCCACATTTTTATACAAGCCCGTATCCACACCATTCTTGCCACCTATGGCAGCATCCACCATACCCAGCAAGGTGCTTGGGATAAAGCCAAAAGGAATACCGCGCATATATACCGACGCCGCAAAACCGGCAATATCAGTAACCACTCCACCACCTGCACCGATTATGAACGAAGCTCTGTGTGCTTCATACTGCAGCAATTCCTGTATTACCTGCTCTATGGTATATAAATTTTTATGAGCTTCCCCCGCAGGTATCACGATCGTTTTTTTATCCCGGAACAATTGTGGGTATAGTCCTGCTATATTACTGTCGGTAATAAAGATACAGCTCACCTCATCTGCATATTTTGAATAGGAGTCGAAGCTGTCTTGCAATAAATATTGCACTGTGCCGCCCGGAAATGAAACAGAGAACTGCATAGAATGTCAAATTTACTCTTTCTGGGCCTCTATCCGCCTATAAACAAGGCAAATCCGCATATTGACCTGCTTATTCGTAAATTTGCAGCCAAATGAGCAGGAACGGAAAGGTTTTAGTGGCTATGAGCGGCGGTATAGATAGTACCGTCACTGCACTTATGCTCCACAACCAGGGTTATGAGGTGGTGGGTATTACCATGAAAACATGGGATTATGCCGCATCGGGCGGCAGCAAAAAAGAAACGGGTTGCTGCAACCTCGATTCTTTCAATGATGCCCGTATGGCAGCCGTAGAGCATGGCTTCCCCCATTACATACTCGATATTCGCGATGAATTCGGGGATTTTGTCATACAGAATTTTGTCGATGAATATATTGCAGGCCGCACCCCCAACCCCTGTGTATTATGCAATACACACATCAAATGGGCTGCCTTGCTCAAGCGGGCCAATGCGCTTAACTGTGATTATATAGCTACCGGGCATTATGTAAAAGTCCGTGAAGAGAATAGCCGCTTTGTACTCTCAAAGGCCAAAGACCTTACAAAAGACCAGAGCTATGTGCTATGGGGCCTGGGCCAGGACTGCCTGGGCCGCAGCCTCTACCCCCTTGGCGATATGCTTAAGACCGAGGTGCGGCAACTGGCCTTCGACCTTGGTTATAAAGAACTCGCTAAAAAAGCAGAGAGCTACGAAATATGCTTCGTACCCGATAACGACTACCGGGGCTTCCTGAAAAGGCAATTGCCGGAACTGGAAGCCGAAGTGGAAGGGGGCGACTTTGTGCTCGCAAGTGGCGAGAAAGTGGGTACGCACCGGGGCTATCCTTTCTATACCATCGGCCAGCGCAAGGGCCTTGATATTGCACTGGGGAAACCCGTTTTTGTCACAAAGATCATCCCTGAGACCAATACCATTGTCCTTGGCGAGGCCCATGAACTGCAGCAAAGCAGGATGACGGTTTCCGGCCTCAATATGGTGAAATACGATAGCATTCAGGAAAATATGAATGCAGTGACCAAGATCCGCTATCGCGATCCCGGCACAGAGAGTATATTAAACCCTGATGGGGATTCCGTACAGGTCCATTTTGAGCATGCGGTCAATAGCATCGCACCGGGCCAGTCTGCCGTATTTTATGAGGGCGATGATGTCATAGCGGGTGGCATCATCCGGATGGGAACGTTATAATATAACGCCTTACCTTAATAAATACCGTTTTTACGGGGAAAAAATAGTATATTTATGTAGTCGTAATAATATACTACTTTTCGTTTCTTTAATTATATTTACGGGATAGAAAACAGCTTTGTCTAATATTATGAATAGGAAATTTTTACTTGTCGGCATACTGGCAATAGCAATATCTTCTTTCATTTCTTCATGCAGGAAGCAAACCGTAAATAACGATACGGTGCAAACTAAGGCATACTTCCCACTGGAATTAGGCAAATATGTTGATTATGCTGTCGATTCCACCATCTACAGCAGTTTCGATTGCACGGTAAGGGAAACACACTGGCTGCTGCGTTATACCGTAGCCGATACATTCTCTACTGAGGATACCCAGAGGGCTTATCGTATCGAGATCCGCCAGCGCAAAGCAGACAGCTCTTCATGGCAAACACAGGGCAATGTACTGGTGATCCCTACAGAAAACACTTTGGAATATCTGCAAAGCAACCTTAAGTTTATTAAGCTTATTTTCCCTGTAGTTGACGGGCTGTACTGGAATGGCAATAGCTATATCAATACAGACGACCAGGATTATGCATATTTCAGCAATTGGGTCTATACTTATGCTAATGTAGGCCAGCCTTATAACACCGGCCTGGCCAACTTTGACAATACAGTTACTGTAAACCAGGCCGATCAGTCATTGAACACCGATGACGGGCCTGATGCTTATTCATACAGGACCTTTGCAAAAGAAGTTTATGCCAAGAATGTAGGCATGGTATACCGCGAACTGACACACTGGGTACAACAGCCCGACTCCTCAGGCCTCAATGCCTGCAAGGAAGGTTACTATGTCAGGATGCGGGCTATGGACCATAATTAATACATAGTATTATGAGCAGGTGTGGTATTGTTTTGTGTTGTGTTACTTTTCTTTTATTTGCCTTTGCGAATAACACTACAGCTGCACCTCAATGGGCCTTCAGGGTCACATTTACCGATAAGAACGGATCCCCGGATATCAACAACCCGCTTGTTTTTCTTTCGCAGCGTGCACTCAACAGGCGTACTGCACATGGCATAGCTGTCGACAATTCAGATCTGCCCGTTTCGCCGGTATATATCAGTGAGGTACTTTCCCTTACCAACGGGGTCTTGCACGTCACCTCGAAATGGCTGAACGATTGCGTTATACTCCTGCCCGATTCTTCCAACATTTTATCGATACAGAACAAGCCTTACGTTAGTTCCATAAAATATATCGCCTTCTATGCTGCTACCCTGCATAACAAACCGCAGAGCAGCACTACCACCAACAATAAATTTACCATAGAGCAGCAAACGGCAACACCCCTTGCCAAAGGCACTGGGCAACCCAGTTTTTACAACCTCACCTGGAACCAGACTTCAATGGTTGATGGCGATTGCCTCCACGACCAGGGCTTCAAGGGTCAGGGCAAACTCATAGCCGTATTGGATGAAGGCTTTACTGATGCAGATACACACCCCGGTTTCGATAGCCTCCACCAGTCAGGCAGGCTGCTCGAAACATATAATTTTGTAAAGAAGAATACCAGCGTATATAATTCTTCGCTGCACGGCACACAGGTACTGTCCACTATTGCGGGCTATGTGCCCAATACCTTTATCGGTTCAGCCCCGCTCGCCGATTATGCTATATACATCACTGAAGATGTACAATCCGAGCAACCCATTGAGATGGATAATATGGTAGCGGCAGCTGAACGCGCCGATAGCCTGGGGGCCGATATCATTACTTCATCGCTTGGCTATAATATTTTTACCGATTTTCATACTGCCGACCTTACCTATTCCGATCTCGATGGCATTTCCACTATCGCAGCACAAGGTGCTAACTGGGCAGTGAAAAAAGGTATTTTGTTTGTTATCACAGCCGGTAATGAAGGGGGTAATGCATGGAACCATATACTCACTCCCGGCGATGCCGACAGTGCACTGACTGTTGGGGCCGTTGACCCTTCAAAGAACATCGCATCCTTCAGTGGCTATGGTCCCAATGCAGCATCTGTAGTAAAACCCGACGTCTGTGCCCAGGGCGATCCGGCCGAGACTTTTACAATGGGCAGCGGTTATCTCGCTTCCAGCGGCACATCATTTGCCACACCGCAGGTGGCCGGTTGGGCAGCCTGTTTATTGCAGGCACACCCCGCAGCAATGCCCTACCAGCTCCGTAAGGCTATCGTCCTCAATGCCGATCATTTTAACAACCCCGATGCACACTTGGGCTATGGGGTACCCAATGTTTGCGAGGCAAGTAATACCCTCACTCAAATAGTAGATGTGCAGGTCATGCAAAAGCCCTCCGCAGAACAGGTGAATGTATATCCTACTTACTTCCATTCAGCTACCGCCTTAAGTATAGTAACCAATGCACCAAACAACGAAACCGTTTCTTTTGTGCTTGCAAGTCTTGAAGGCAATATTGTAACAACAGTTCAACAGGATATAAGCATGGGGCAGCAATACCATTCCTTCGCCATACCTGCCACATTGCCTGCCGGTGTTTATATCTTCCGCGCCCTTATGGCCAATGGTGCTTATACTGCGCGACTGGTTAAATATTGATATTTTAGCCCTGCCTGCTGTTGCAGTATCATATATCTTAATTAACTTTCCATAATGAAGAAAATCGGTCTTGTTATTTTCCTTGCCTTTACACTGTTATCAGGCCTTGTAGCAAACGCATTACCAGCCCAATGGGCCTTCCGCATCACTTTTACCGATAAGAATGGTACCGCCGCGCTCGATAGCCCGCTTGCCTTCCTCTCCCAGAGAGCCCTCGACAGGCGCGCTGCACAAGGCATTGGCATCGATAGTCTCGATCTGCCTGTTTCCCAGGCCTATATAGATAGTGTACTTACACTTACAGGCGGGGGCTATCATCTCAGGTCAAAATGGCTCAATGAATGTGTCATTTTGCTTTCCGATTCTACACAGATACTCAGCCTCCAGAACAAGCCTTATATATCTTCCATTAAATGGATCGCCTATTACGGTAGTGGCTTGCACAATAAACCGGGGCGCGATAATCCCAAGTTCGAAATAGAGAACCAACCTGCCGGCAAAGCATCCGGCCTGCAATCTTTTTACAACCTCACCTGGGACCAGGTGCACCAAGTAAATGGCGATTGCATGCACGATTCCGGCTATATGGGCCAGGGTATGCTTATTGCCTTACTCGATGCTGGTTACCTGGAGGCAAATACCCATTTCGTGCTCGACAGCCTGCGCCAGTCAGGCAGGCTACTCGATACTTTCGACTTTGTATTGCATTATGATTTTGTATACACAGGCTCTTATCATGGTGCGCAATGTCTTTCTACTATTGCAGGCTATATCCCTGATAGTTTTGTAGGCACTGCCCCGCTCGCCCAGTTCGCACTGTACCGCACTGAAGACGATTTTTCGGAACAGGCAATTGAAATGGACAATCTCGTATCAGGCGCTGAACGTGCCGATAGCCTGGGTGCCGATGTCATTTCCGTATCCCTTGGCTACAGCACATTCGATGCTCCTGCCAATGTAGGCAATGATCTTGCCTATGCCGACCTCGATGGTGTTTCTACTATTGCTGTGAGAGGAGCCAATATAGCCACAAAAAAAGGTATCGTATTCGTAAACGCTGCCGGCAACCAGGGCGGTAATGCATGGCACTACCTGATGACGCCATCCGATGGCGATAGTGTGATTTGTGTAGGTGCGGTGGATGGCTCCGGCAATCCAGCAGGTTTCAGCAGTTACGGCCCCAATGCTGCCGGTGTCATAAAACCTGATGTGAGTGCAAAAGGTGTTGGCACCAGTATCCTTACTCCCGGCAACAATCTTGGCACCGGTAACGGTACCTCTTTTGCCACACCCCAGATGTCCGGATGGGCAGCATGCCTCTTGCAGGCTGCACCGGGCGTAAAGCCCTGGCTCATACGCAAGGCACTCGACAGCAGCGCCGACCATTACCTCAATCCCGGTCCGCAGATAGGCTATGGCATACCCGACATCTGCCTCGCAAAAGATATTATCAACCATCTCAATACCCCTCCGCCGCAATGGGCATTCCGGGTATCATTCACTAACAAGAATGGTACACTGCCGCTCAATAACCCGCAGGCATTTCTTTCACAGCGCGCCATCGACAGGCGGACGACCTTTGGTATAGCCATTGACAGTACCGACCTGCCTGTGTCACCTGCATACGTGCGCAATGTGCTTACCCTCACAGGGGGTGTGTTACATACCACCTCCCGTTGGTATAACAATTGCGTGGTGTTGCTCAGGGACTCCACTCAAATACTCAATCTGCAGAATATACCCTACATAGCGAATGTGACTTACGTGGCCCACTACGATAGTATCTTACACTACAAGCAGAATGGCAATCCTAAGTTCGCGGCAGAACATGGCGCGCAACATAAGGGCACTAAGGCTACAGGCCAGCCCTCTTACTACAACCAGACATGGACGCAGACACATCTTGTAAATGGCGATTGCCTGCACGACCAGGGTTATAAAGGTCAGGGCAAACTTATCGCAGTGCTCGACCAGGGCTTTACAGAAGCCAACACGCACTTCGGCTTCGATAGCCTTATGCAATCGGGCAGGCTGATCGACTCCTTTAACTTCGTATTCCATGTCGATTCTGTATTCCGCACATCCTACCATGGCACCGAAGTGCTTTCTACCATGGCAGGCTATATACCCGATAGCTTTGTAGGCTCCGCCCCGCTGGCTCAGTATGCACTGTATCTTACAGAAGACATCACCTCAGAGCAGCCTATAGAACTCGACAATATGGAAGCGGGAATGGAACGTGCCGATAGCATAGGTGCCGATATCATATCAACCTCGCTCGGCTACAATACTTTCGACCCGCCTTTCACCAGCTTTGTATATACCGATCTTGACGGGAATACCACAAGTGTGGCACAGGCAGCCAACCTCGCCACCCATAAAGGTATCTTTTGCGTGATCAGTGCCGGCAATGAAGGTAATACCGCATGGCATTATATACTCACACCCGGCGATGCGGACAGTGCACTTACAGTTGGTGCTGCTAACTCATCAGGCAACCCGGCCTCATTTAGCGGTTATGGCCCTAATGCAGCTGGCCGCACCAAGCCCGATGTATGTGCACAGGGCGTAGCCGCTTCGGTATTCCTGCCTGGCAATGGCTTCGGGCCTTATGATGGCACTTCTTTCGCAGTACCGCAGATCGCAGGCTGGGCAGCATGCCTCATGCAATACGCCCCCGGCCCCATTACACCTTACCAATTGCGCATGGCCATAGACAGCAGTGCCGATCATATTACTAACCCAACTACACAACTGGGTTATGGCATACCGGATATGTGCGCGGCATCGCTTATTATCTACGACCCCAACAACATACACACTTCCCCCGCAGGCAATACGGCATGGATGAATATATATCCCACCTATTTCCATTCAGGTGACGATATAAGCATTGAGATCAATTCATCTCTTCAGCAATCGGTATCCTTCATCGTAACGGACATGCGTGGCGCTGTGGTAACCACCTTCCATAAAGAGGTGCCACAGGGTATCAGTCGGCAGTACTGGAAAGCCCCGGCATACCTGTCTAATGGCATGTATATCTTACAGGGTATCTCTGCCGATGGCAGGATGCAAAAGAAGCTGGTGAAATATTAATTGCGCAGCACACTTACGAACATGCTGTCGGCCTTGTGTTCAATGCCTTTTATCAGTTCGGTATGTTCCAGTTGCAATGATGTTTCGCTGAGTATATGTGCAATGGCAGCTTCATTCTCCTGCCTGAAAACAGAACAAGTGATGTATATAAGCCGACCATCAGGCTCCAGGTATTCCGCTACGTTCTTTACGATGTTCCTTTGCAGTGCCGATACATTTTCCAGGTGCGCGGGGTCGTAAAAATACATTTGCTCGGGTGTGCGCGCCCAGGTACCGGAACCTGTGCAGGGTACATCGGCAATGATCCCGTTGAACTTCTGGTCGCCAAAGGAAAGCTCCAGTTGCTCGGGATCGGTACAATCGATCAGGAACGACTCGGGCAGTTTGTGATGATACAGGCGGAACCTGTCTTCCAGGTTATCCAGTATACTGCCCCGCTTGTCCGATACAAATAGTTCTATCTCGGGCTCCATATCTTTAAGCAGCAGCGATTTCCCGCCTGCACCGGAACAGCAATCATACCAGGTCTCGTTAGCACAGGGGTGAAAATAATTACCCGTAAGCTGCGATGAGGCATCCTGCACCACGTAATCATCGGCCTGCAATATCTTATCTATGGCCACGCCATTGGGCAATGCCATACAGTTCTCAAACAGCCAGTGGTAGGCGATACCATTCTGGTGCAGCAGTGTGGTCATCCTTTCCTGTTTCTTCCGCACACGCAGGAAGAGGTCGGGCTGTACGAGCAGGGAATATAACCACTCCTCTTTCCCAAGGCCTTCAGACAGCTCATACTCAAAGGGGAAAATATCCTGCAGGTGGAATGTGATACCATTCTGGTCGAGCACGGCTATACGGTCGGGATTATGATTTTGCCACAATGACTGCAGGGGCCCTTCCACTACTTGTTCTATAAGTCGTGTCTGGGTACCGCAGAGGTACAGTGCTGCGTATATCTTCTCCTCGAAGGGCATCTCGGGTGGCATACCCTTTTCGCAGCGATACCAGTTATAGGTCATTTCGCTAAGTATCTTCCTGTCCCTGCTGCCCAGTATGGGGTACTGCTTGAAGTAGGTCTTCAGAAAGTAAGACAATGGAGCACCTCCCTTGTAGGTGTCCAGGATCGTTTTGATATGTTCCCAGATGTATTGCATGACAATTAAAAAAAAGTCAAAAAAATAAAATTCCTAAAAGAGGGCCTGTGTATGGTCAAAAGTACACATTACGACTAAACTTCAAGCAGGGTCTTTACCGGATCCTGCCCGAATAGCAAAAGTTCAGGGTTCTCTAGGAGTTCTTTCACCCTTACGAGGAAACTTACGGACTCGCGCCCGTCTATTATGCGGTGATCGTAGCTAAGCGCTACATACATCATTGGTCTTGCCTGTATTGTTCCGTCTATCACCATAGGGCGCTCCTGTATCTTGTGCATGCCCAGTATGGCCGATTGCGGGATGTTGATGATAGGGGTGGACATGAGTGAGCCGAATACGCCACCATTGGTAATAGTAAAGGTGCCGCCGGTCATCTCTTCCATGCTCAGTTTATTATCTCTTGCTTTTGTGGCCAGCTCCACCACTTTTGCTTCGATCTCAGCCATACTGAGGCTTTCGGCATTACGGATCACAGGCACTACCAGGCCTTTGGGGGCCGATACGGCTATGGATATATCGCAGTATTCGTGGTACACCAGTGCATCGCCATCAATATAGGCATTTACTGCCGGCCACTCCTGCAGGGCTATGCAGCAGGCTTTGGTGAAGAAGGACATGAAGCCCAGGTTCACCCCATGCGCTTCTTTGAACTTTTCTTTATAGGCCTTGCGTATCTCCATGATACGGGTCATGTCCACCTCGTTGAAGGTGGTGAGCATGGCCGTGCTGTTCTTTGCTTCCACCAGCCTGCGTGCCACTGTTTTGCGCAGGTTGGTCATTTTATCTTTACGCTCCCCGCGGCTGAATGCTTCCGCACCGCCTTTACGGCCCGGGTGCTCCAGGGCATCCAATACATCCTGCTTCAATATCCTGCCCTTGCTGCCACTGCCTTTTACATCGGCTGGCTTCACCTGCTTGTCGCTCATGATGGCCTGGGCCACAGGTGTAGCTTTTACGTCGCCCTTTGCCGTAGTAGCTTTAGGCTGCTCCGCAGGTTTTTCAGTAGCCGGTGTGGTCTTCGCAGCTACCTGCTTTTCTTCTTTGGCCGGGGCTGGCTTGCCCTCAGGCTGCGGGGCCTTATCGTCTATCTTGCAAGCCAGGTCGCCGATATTGAGGGTATCACCTTCCTGCGCCACTATATGCAGTATGCCTGCCTGCTCGGCATTAAGTTCAAAAGTTGCCTTTTCCGATTCCAGTTCGCACAGTACCTCGTCACGGTCCACCCATTCACCGTCTTTTTTAAGCCATTTTACCAGGCTTACTTCATTTATTGATTCGCCAACCGTAGGTACTTTTATCTCTATCATTTAAAACCGGATTTCCGGACGCTAAATTAACAAACCAGAGGGTATTAATCAAAAAAGTAAAGAAGCATATATATTATGCTTTATCAGCATTGAGATCGCTGCCGCCGAAAGCGAAGGGTAAGAGGAATGCTGCATTTTCTACATATATCACTTCGCCATCGGGGCCATACATGTATATTGCTATAGGCTGTCCCTGCCACTGCTGCACCTCGAGTATGGCCTGCCGGCACATGCCACATGGCGCTACGGGATTATTGTGCGTATGCCCGGTAGGCTTATAGGTGACGGAGATCGCCCTTACCTTATTGGCATTATTATTCATATCGAGCGTGGCCAGCGCTGCCCGTTCGGCACATATGCCCACGGGGTAGGATGCATTCTCGTGGTTGGAGCCTGTGATCATGCTCCCGTCTTCCATCAGCAATGCCGCCCCTACTTTAAAATGTGAATAAGGTGCATATGCTTTATCGGCTACCTGCTCCGCAGCGGCCACTAATTGCTGTATATCCGCCGGCAATTGTGTTTTCATTAAGCGTTCGAAGGGGAACTGAAAGTTTTGCATGATGTTATTATTCGTTTATCTCGTTAACCATATGCCCAGCCTGCATAATACTATGCCCAGCACTACGCTAAGGACGGTATATATCATGGCCTGCATGGATAATTGCTTTCCCATAAGGGCCGAATTATCGAGTGCAAAGGTGGAGAAAGTGGTGAAGCCACCGCAAAAGCCGCTCACCATGAACAACCAGCCATTGCCCTCAAGCCATGCCATGCGATTACCCAGGCCAAAGAGCAAACCTATGAGCAGGCAGCCCGAAATATTCACAATAAACGTACCAAAGGGAAAATCTCCATGCGTGGTTTTGCTGATGAGGTAAGCTGTTCCGTAACGTGCCATGCTGCCAAAGAAGCCACCAAAGCCTACTACCAGGAAATCGAGTAACAGTCTCATTCCTTAAAGTTACGTCCCCGGCCGGAAATTCCTACATGAATATTTTATTACTCTACCCAGTCGCAAACGAAGACGTTGGTATCGTGACCACCGCCATTATTACGGTTGGAACTGAAGATGAACTTCTTGCCATCGGGAGAGAACATGGGGAAAGCATCGAAGCCACCATCGTGAGATATCTTCTCCAGGTGCGTACCATCTATATTTACAAGGTACAGGTTGAAGGGGAAGCCTTTCTCATATTCATGATTGGATGCGAAAACGATACGCTTGCCATCGGGGGCGAATGCGGGGGCCCAGTTGGCATTGCCCAGGTGAGTGACCTGCTTCACGTTCTTACCATTGGTATCGGCAACATATATCTCCATTTTAGTAGGCATCACCAGGCCCTGGGCCAGGAGCTCTTTATATTCCTGCACTTCTTCTTTGGTCTTAGGCCTTGAGGCACGCCAAACGATCTTAGTGCCATCGGGCGAGAAACATGGGCCACCGTCGTAGCCCAGCTCGTGGGTCAACTGCTTTATATTGGTGCCGTCAATATTCATGATGTAAATATCAAGGTCGCCATTGCGCATGGAGGTGAAGACGATCTTATCGCCTTTGGGCGATACCGTAGCCTCGGCGTCGTAGCCGGGGGTATCGGTGAGCTGTTTCAATATCTTACCGTTGAAATCGGCCACGTATATATCGTAGCTATCGTAAATGGGCCATACATATTTTTTTAACTTCCGTTTATCGGGCACCGGGGGGCAGGTATCGACTGTTTGGTGTGTGGATGCATACAGAAAGCTCTTTTTATCGGGCATGATGTAGGCACAGGTAGTGCGACCCTTGCCGGTACTTACCATTTTGTACCTCATATGCAGATCTTTATAGGGGATGGTGCCGTAAAATATCTGGTCGCAGTTGAGGCCCTTGCGCGGATCGGTGCGCTGAAAGGTAATGTGCTTGCTATCGGGACCGAAATAGGCCTCGGCATTATCGCCGCCAAAGGTTACCTGCTGCATGTTCTTAAAGTGCTTCTCATCCCCGTACACAAGTTTATTATCCTGTGCTTTGGCATAGGATGAGAGCAGCAGAGCGGCAACAGTTACAGGCAATAATAAGGAGGTGATTTTTTTCATGCGTATGGATATATTACAATTTGCAAAGCTAAGGCCAAGCGCTGGCATAAACGAGCCTTTTTGTCAGGAAAATGTAAAGTCTGGTGATGATGTGTATCAGTTGACCTGGTTAACTGATTGGACAGGGGTGTTTTTATGTCGTTGCGCAAAAAAATTATTTCCCACATTTTCATTGATCATGAATGAGTTAGGCCGAAAAAATATCCCAAAAATATCACATTTTTTACCCAACGGACGAATGGCGGGCTGAAAGGTAAATGCAGAAATTGTTTACTTATGAATGGGGCTAAAATGGTGGAATGTATTGTATTCACTGGCTTATAGGGAATTTACAGATGTTATCAAAGGTGTACATAGGGTGCTACAGTTCATAAATGTTATTAGGAAGCCTCTTTGCGTGGGCCAGCCAGTGGCCGGGAGCAAAGGTGATCGCCTGCTGTGCAAGTTACGATGCCGGCATAGCCGATTCCAAATATTGGGGATAAGTAGTGTCAAAATCAAAATTTTTAAAACTTGGGATGCGATAATATGGCTATCCTCACCGTGGAATGCATGGTGAAACTATTCCTTATAGCTTTCCCGCAGTGGGATTCTTCGGGATCTATTGGAGTATACGCATACCATCAGATTGTATATATTTGTTTTATGCGGGCATCCTTATTCGTCATTTTTTTATTCCTATTTACGGTGTATGCCCATGCCCAGCAAACGGGTGCCACAAATGCCTCCCTGCACAGGATACAACAAATAAAAAATGACCCGGCCCGGCTCGACTCCTTATATGCTTATATAAAGAACATCCAGGATACAGACCCGCAGGAAGCACTGAAGGGTGCCAAAATACTGCTCCAGGAGGCGGAACAACATGGCAACAAACTGATGACCGCCAATGCTCATTTTGAAATGGGCCTTGCTTATGAAGCCGTTTCTGATTATCCCAAAAGCCTGAAACATTACCTGGCAGCCTTAAAGGACCAAAAAAACCTGAATCTCTACCACCGTGAGGTAACTACCACACTGGGCATAGCGCGTGTATATGATGCGATAGGGGACATAGCTAATGAGCGGAAATATGTGGAGGCCGCTATGGCGATATGCAATGAACACAGCAACGATACACGGGTAAACAAGCGACAGGCTGAGGTAATGGGATACCTTGCGACCGTTTATAAAATAGAGGGACGGTACGATACGGCTATCGATATTTATAAACAGTCTATGACGCTGGCCAAAGAGCAAGGAGACAATGCAACGGAGATGAGTTCGTTATGCAATATGGCTATTGCCCTGAAGAGCAATAAGCATTATGAAGCATCGCTTGCCGCCTATAAACAAGCATTGACACTAACCGATACCGTCAACGACCTTACGGCCTATGCGATCATTAACGACAACATGGCCATACTGTTCTATCATATGGGCAACTATGCCCTGAGCGAAAGCTACTCGGAAAAGACACTGGCCCTGGCCCAAAAGCTGAATGCGACATCTATAAGCATTGATGCATACGACAATCTTAAGAACACTTACCAAAAAGAGGGTAAATACAAGGAAGCATTTGAAGCCTTTTCGAACTGGAGCGCATTGAAGGACAGTATATTCAACCAGCAAAAATCGCAGCAGATAAAAGAAATGCAGGCAAAGTATGACCTTGATGCCAAAGACAAGGAGATAGCACTGCAATATAACCAGATCACTTTCAACCGAAAAGTAAACCTTTTCCTCATAGTCATTTCTTTCCTGCTGCTGCTGATCGGTGTGCTTGCCTGGTGGAATCAAAGAAGGATACTGCACCGAAACAGGATAATAGAAGCGGAGAAAAAACGATCGGAAGAGCTACTGCTGAATATATTGCCTGAAGAAACCGCTACAGAGCTCATGGACAAAGGCTTTGCACGCAGCCGTAAATATGAGCTGGTAAGCGTTATGTTCATAGACTTCGTAGGCTTTACCCTAACTGCGGAACAATTAAATGCCGAAGACCTGGTGGACCGCATAGATAAATACTTCAGGGCCTTTGATACTATCGTTTTAAGGCGTGGGCTGGAAAAGATCAAGACCATAGGCGACTCATACATGTGCGCCGGGGGCCTGCCGGTAAAAAATGACAGCAACCCGAACGATGTGCTGTATGCAGCTATGGATATACTACAATATGTGAACAGTGATGAAAGCGGCAAGTTCTTTAACGTGCGCATAGGTATTAACAGCGGGTCCCTTGTGGCCGGTGTGGTAGGCCAGCACAAGTTCCAGTATGATATATGGGGCGATACGGTAAATGTGGCTGCAAGGATGGAAGAACATTCTGAGCCGGGGCGCATCAATATATCAGGGAATACTTACGAACTGGTCAAAGACCGGTTCGACTGCAGCTATCGCGGTAAAATAAAGGTCAAGAACAAGGGCGAACTGGACATGTATTTTGTCAATGGCCTGCCAACAAACAAAAGCCGGGCCTAGCTTTTTGCATGCAGATCAAGCAGCGTAAATGTATCCTTCATTTTTATTCCCCTTTCAGTATCCTGCAGGTTGCAGCATTCGATATCATTATCATGCTCAAAGAACAGTACCCAATCATTTGCTACCGCTTCTTTAAGTATCCTTTTCTTTTCATCCAGTGTATCGAGGGGGCGCATGTCGTAGGCCATTATCCATGGCATGCCTATATGTGCAGCACTGGGCAACAGATCGGCACAGTAAAGTATGGTATGCCCGTTATAGCTGATCTGCGGAAGCATCATCGCTTCGGTATGCCCGTTGACGAAACGCACACGTATATCGGGCATCCACTCTTGCCCATCTCCGCAATCCACAAAACGCAATTGCCCGCTTTCTTCAATGGGTAATATATTTTCTTTCAGGAAAGAAGCCTTTTCGCGATCGTTAGGCTGTATGGCCCATTGCCAGTGTGCCTCATTGCTCCAGTATTGGGCATTCTTAAAGGCAGGTACCAGCTTGTCGCCATCCCTTTTTATAGAGCCGCCGCAATGATCGAAGTGCAGGTGTGTAAGGAACACATCGGTAATATCGTCGGTAGTGAAACCATGTGCCGCAAGCGACTTTTGCAGCGTATCGTCGCCATGCAGGTAGTAATGACTGAAGAATTTAGCATCCTGCTTATCCCCGATACCATTATCGATAAGGATACGGGAGTTGCCATGCTCAATAAGCAGGCAGCGCAGGGCCCATGAGCACATATTGTTCTCGTCGGCAGGATGCACTTTATTCCACAATGTTTTGGGCACCACTCCATGCATAGCCCCGCCATCAAGCTTAAAATTCCCTGTGTTTATCGTAAATAACCTCATGCTAAGTCAAAATTCAAAAAAAGTCAAAATCTAAAAAAGATCAGCTTGCTGCGATCGCTTTGCTTTTCTTCATTGCAAGGTACAAAATAGCTGCGCCGATGGCAAAAAAGACTATGAGCGCTATTATGGCCCTGCGCATATCGAGCACCTGGTCGATATACCCGAATGATATCATGCCGATGACAATAGCGACTTTCTCGGTAACATCGAAGAAGCTGAAAAATGAGGCTGTATCGTGTGTGGGGGGCATCAGCTTGGCATATGTGGAACGGCTGAGGGACTGAATACCGCCCATAACAATGCCTACAAAGGCTGCAACTATGTAAAACCCGGTAACGGAATGAATAAAATAAGCAGCAATGCATATGCCTATCCAGGTAAATACCATAAGCAGCAAGATGCGCAGGTTGCCGAAACGCTCCGAAAGCTTAGCCATAAAGTAAGCACCAGCTATGGCTACCAACTGGATGACCAATATGGTGGTTATAAGCTGGGTGGTCTCCAGCTTCAGCTCTTTGCTGCCGAAAAGCGTGGCGGCCAGCATCACCGTTTGCACACCCATGCTGTAAAAAAAGAAAGCACCGAGATAAGTTTTGAGCACCGGAAGATCGCGCAACTGGCGCCAGACCTTGCGTAACTCGTAAAAGCCATTGGATAAAATATTATGACCCGGCCTTTTGGCGGAAGGGTAAGTTGGGGGCAATTTGAAGAACGTGATCTGTGCAAAGCCAAACCACCATATGCCCACCAGGAGAAAAGAAAGGCGGGGCGGAAAAGAAGCATCGGTAATGCCAAACAAAGCAGGATCGAGCACAAAGACAAAGCAAATGACCTGTAACAAGACGCTACCAATATAGCCATAGGCAAAGCCTTGCGCACTTACTTTATCACGTTCCTGCTCAAGAGCGATCTCGGGGAGGTAAGAATTATAAAAAACGATGCTGCCGCAATAGCCCAGTGCCGCGACAGAGGAGCAAAGAATGCCCCACTCGAGCGTATCGGCCTTAAAAAAATAAAGCCCGCAACATGCCAGTGAGCCCAGGTAACAGAACAATTGCATGAAGCGTTTCTTATTGCCCTTATAGTCGGCAATGGAGGACAGTATGGGCGACAGCAGGGCTATAATAAGATATGCCGCGGCAATGGAATAGTCGAAAAGTGTACTGTTCTTGAGTGTAAAGCCGAGAAAGGTGACCTCATCGCTAATGATCCTGTCGCCCTCCTTTACGGTGGTAATCGCATTATAGTAAGCAGGGAAAATGGTGGAGGTAATGACCAGGTTGTAGGCCGAATTGGCCCAATCGTACATAGACCATGCGCGATGCACCGACCTATTGGATGTTATCGTTACCTGCTCCATGGCGTTAAAAATAATGTGCAAAGCCGAAAGTTCGTACATTATATTTTAGCCGGGATGCTACAAAGTGGCGCAGGCTATGATGCTATACATTCGCCACCATGAAATTGCAGAGCTTGTAGAGTATGCGTGCCCCTACAATGGCATCGATACCATCTACACTATGCTCACCACAGGAAACTTCATTGAGATCGAAACCAATTAGTTCGCGACCACTGGCGTGCAGCAACCTGAAGAGATAAAAGACCTGCTCTACCTCAAAACCGCCGGGAACCGGGGTGCCTGTATCGGGGCACAGCTTAGGATCAAGCCCATCGATATCAAAACTGATGTAAACCTTTTGCGGCAACTGGTCAATTACCTGTTCGCAAACCTGTTTCCAGCTTGAACCTTCGTATTGCTGAGCTTTTATATCACGATCGAAGAAAGTAGTTATACGGCCATTGCTGTTCTGTATCATTTCCAGTTCTTCATCGCAATAGTCGCGTACGCCTACCTGTACCAGTTTTTTTACCTGCGGCACCTCTTTAAGTACATTGTACATGATAGATGCATGCGAATAGGTAAAGCCCTCGTAAGCGTTGCGCAGGTCGGCATGGGCATCGATCTGCAGCACACCAAAGTCTTCATGCACTTCAGACAAAGCTTTGATGAATCCAAGGGGTGTACTGTGATCGCCACCTATCAGCCCTACTTTTTTCCCTTCTTTCAGCAGGCTGGCGGTCATCTCGTGCACCCAGTTGTACAGCATTTTGCCGCCGCAGTTTATTTCCTGTAGTTTTTCAGAAAGCTGTTCATTCTTAGCTACATGCCCGCCCTCTACCAGGTAGGAGATGATCAATTCGGCACACTGGCGGAGGAAATCGCTCTTTTTACGGATATTCTTATCGACCGGCAGCATGTAAAAGCCTTTCTTCCAGCCATCCACAACATCAGGGTCATAAAGATCTACCTGCATGGAAGCATCGAAAATATGCTCGGGGCCGCGGGCTGTGCCGGGCCTGTAGGATACGGTAACCTCCCAGGGAACAGGGAGTAAAACCAATGCAGATTCATCTTCACTAAAAGGCAGGCCAAATATATTATTGGACCTTAAGCCTACCGAGTTGGGGTCAAACTTCGAAAGATCGGCCATTGCTACAAATCAATTTAGGGCGCGAATTTAAGATGAATAATGTGAAAAATGTGCAAATATGAAAATGTGTACATGTTTTTTAGCGGCCATATCGCTCCCGGGGCCCGTTTCATCGGCCGGATGAACTTTGTCATCTAATTTTTGAGGTAGTTATATCCCATTTAGTCGTAACTTTGCTATCCATAAAAATTATGAAAAAGACGCATATCGTACTCCTCGTTCTTGTAGCTGCGGCAGTATGTGTTATCGTTAGCATGTTCGGCGATTTCAGCACTTATGAAACGTTCGCATCTGCAGCTAAACAGCCCGGCAAAGCATTCCATGTGATAGGTTACCTGGATAAAGACAAAAGCATGGATTATGACCCGGTAAAAGATCCTAACCATTTTACGTTCTACGCGAAAGACAAGTCGGGCAATATCAATAAAGTGATATTCAACGGCGAGAAGCCAAGGGATATAGAGCGCTCGGAACAGATCGTAATGAAAGGCTATATAGATGGTGATGCATTTCACTGTACCGGGATACAAATGAAATGCCCGTCGAAGTATAAAAAAGACCAGATGGTGGTGGGCAATGCCAGTTAATGAGCCCATAGCCCCAAGGTTGAACAGCTCAATGTTGTTGGGTTCATTTTTGAATTT
Organism: Bacteroidetes bacterium 46-16; assembly: GCA_001897835.1. Lineage (GTDB taxonomy): Bacteria > Bacteroidota > Bacteroidia > Chitinophagales > Chitinophagaceae > MKUN01. The sequence goes on along the minus strand of MKUN01000005.1, from coordinate 13,618 downwards.
TAATTTTCAAGCCAATTGGATACACAATTCATAGGAGAACATTTGTGGCCCGGGAAACTGGGCCATCTTTTTGTGATCACCACTTTTGTAAGTGCATTATTCAGCACCTTCAGCTATTGGCGTGCCGTACAAACGGAGCAAAGTGATGCCTACAACAGCCGCTCGTGGCAAATACTGGCCCGCAATGGTTTTATACTGCAAACGGCATCTATCGTCGGTATTTTCTTTGCATTATATTATATCATTGCCAATCACCTTTTCGAATACCATTACGCCTGGGAGCACTCATCACTTGCCCTGCGCTCCAAATATCTTTTGTCCTGCTTCTGGGAAGGCTCAGAAGGCAGTTTTATGCTTTGGACCCTGTGGAACAGTATACTGGGGCTTATCGTAATGAACACTGCCAAAACCCTGGAGACCCGAACGATGACGATCATCTCGTTCGTGCAGGCCTGCCTGGCCACAATGCTGCTGGGTTTTTATTTTGGGCCGGATATTAAGGTTGGCAGTACCCCCTTTATGCTGCTGCGCGACCAGATGCAGGGTGCACCTATATTCAGCAGTCCTAATTACCTGAGCTTTGTAAAGGACGGGAACGGGCTGAACCCCCTGCTGCAAAATTACTGGATGGTGATACACCCCCCGGTTCTGTTCCTGGGCTTTGCTACCACACTGATGCCCTTTGCCTATTCTGTAGCGGCACTCTGGAAGGGCGATTATGAAAGCTTCGTGAAGCCAACCATAAGGTGGTCGTTATTTTCAGGGGCCGTATTGGGCACAGGTATTATGATGGGGGGCGCATGGGCTTATGAATCGCTGAACTTTGGCGGCTACTGGGCATGGGACCCTGTGGAAAATGCATCGCTGGTGCCCTGGCTAACACTGGTGGCGGGGCTGCATACGCTGCTGGTCTATAAGGCGACCAAACGCTCACTGGTGGTCACATTCATATTGTTCCTGCTTACTTACCTGCTGGTATGGTACTCTACATTCCTGACACGAACAGGCGTACTTGGCAAAACATCGGTGCATGCCTTCACCGGCGAGGGCAGTGCCCTGTACTGGCACCTGATCGTAGTGCTGGGCCTGTTACTTATTATTTGCATTGGCTCGCTGCTAAAACGGTGGAAACAAATACCGAGGGTAAAAACAGAGGAAGCGACCAGCTCGCGTGAGTTCTGGATGTTCATTGGTTCGGTAGTGCTGCTGCTTTCGGCCATACAGATCAGTATCACTACCTCAATACCTGTATGGAGCCCGCTGGCAAAATGGATAACGGGTAAAGATGTAGCCCCACCTGTGGACCCTATGGCCCACTATAATAATATACAGGTATGGGTAGCTATCATCATTGCCCTGCTATCGGCAACTATACTGTACCTGAAATTCAAACAGAGCGATACCAAAAAGGCGCTGAAGCGCATGGGTATTACTGCTGCCATAGCTGCCGTGCTTGCCTTGTTCATAGGCATTACCCAGCAAATTAAGGCCTGGCAATATGCTACCCTGCTGTTCTCAACCAGCTATGCTATAGTTGCCAATATATATTATGCTATTGCGATACAAAAAGGCAAACTGAAACAATTAGGGCCATCGGTGGCACACCTTGGTTTCGGCATGCTGCTACTGGGTATCCTGCTATCATCGTACAATAAGCAAGTGATCTCGGTGAATACGCTTGGTGTGGTGATACCCTTTGGGAAATCGGATGCCGAGAATGCGAAAGAAAGCCGGGACAATGTAGTATTATTCCATGACGCAAAGGTGGCCCTGGGCGATTATTATGCGATTTACCGGGGAGATTCTACATCGTCATCAGACCCACGTACATTCTTTAGGGTAGATTATGAACGCATAGACTCTGCAACTAAAAAAGTGAAAGAGCAGTTCACCTTATATCCTGATGCCTTCGTGAATCCCAAAGGACAAACAGGCCTTGTATCGAGCCCGGCATCGAAGCATTATTGGGATAAGGACATCTTTACTTACGTGACATCTTACTATGTACCTAAAGATAAGGGTGAATTCAAAGAACATACCGTGCACCAGGGCGACAGCATCTTCCTTGGCCAGGGCTATCTTATCTTCAAAGGTTTTAACCGCGAGATAAATGACCCGAGGTATGTGCCACAGGAAGGTGATATAGCCGTAACCGCCGACCTGGCCTACTACGACACTAAAGAACAAAAAGGCGAACTGCGCCCCATATATTATATACACGACAAGTACGACAACCAAATAACCGATACGCTTAAAAGCGAGGGTATTATGGCCCGGCTTGAAAAGATACTGCCTGAGCAGCAGGCAGCTGTGATACAGGTAAAACAAGAGAATCCCAAAGACGACTATATAGTGCTGAAAGCACTGCTGTTCCCTTACATCAACCTTGTATGGCTGGGTGTGATCGTGATGGTGATCGGGTTCCTCATTAGTTTAAGGAACAGGCTGGCCTAGATCAATTATATTATTTACAGCTTTGATGCCGGGCAGCAATGCTGCTAAGTAATTATACCACGGGCAAAACAGATTCTCTACAAGGCCTAAAGGGCTTGCCAAGACATATTCTTTAAACGGAGCGGGCTACAACTTTGCTGTTGTAGCCCGCTCCATTAGCGTTTTGTGCTGCACTAAAAAAAGAAGCCCCCGGTATGACCGGGGGCTTGTATAAAGAAGTTGTTCTATCTTATTTATTCCACAGCGACTCTGTACCACCATATTGAGGATAAAGGCCATAATCATCCGTGCGGCCTGAAGAATCAATCGTAACTGCGTAGCGTACGATCAGCTTGCCATGCTCTGTGTAATGTTTATCAGGATCGAGATAGCCATAACCAATAACCGTTCTGCCGTCGATGCTCTGCCTGTTGATAACCAAAGAGTCACCTTTTACTATAGCATATACATCGTTGGTAAGCAGGTTGTAGAAATTATGGATCTTAACATCTGTGATATTATCGCCAGGAAGTATGGATACCGTGTAATTAGCCGGCTGGCCTGTCATGGTGCCACTCTCAAATACGGACCAAACGCCGAGGAACTTGTCCCTGACAACGGTTTCGCATTGGTTACCTTCATAACCAGACTGGCAGAGGCAGGTGCCTTCTTTGCATACCCCGCCGTAGGCACAACGTATAGACTTGCATTTATCAGGCGTACAAGAATTATAAGTAACGGCAGAAAAGGCCAGAACTGAACTTAATGCCGAGAGAATAATGGTTCTGAAACGAGCTTTCATTAGCGCGAATGTTTTTAACAAAGCTTAAAGATAAACGAAACAATTTTAAAATGCAACAGAATAGTAAATTTCTAATTTCTACCACTCTGCCTGATCACTATGAATAATGACGGAAATATATCCTCTTTAGTTGGATTTTAAAACCCATAAAGAAATATTTTATTTTTCCATATCGCTTTTAAAGGCCTTTATACCTTTATATATGGCATTAGCTATTTCTTTTTGCCCTTTTTCCGAATTCATGTATTCTTCTTCTTCGGGATTGTTAATAAAACCACATTCTACAAGCACGCCGGGCATTGCACTGCCAGCTAGCACTTCAAGACCTTTTTGTTTTACTCCGTAATCGGGCCTGCCCTGGTTGTAAAACTGCTGCTGTATCTTGGTGCCCAGCGCTACGCTCTTAGACAGGAAAGCCTGTGCATACTGGGCTACTATAATACCTGTTTGTGGATCGTCCTCGTTCAGCAGGCCGGGCTCATCGCTTACCGTTTCGCCATACTCACCTATAGCCTCTTCTTTCTGGCCATTGCGGTGCAGCCCAAGTACATAGGTCTCGGTTCCCTGCCTGCTACCCTCGTGGTGGCGGATGACGCTATATACCGGTACCCGTACCTTCTTGCGGCCCCGTTTCACATATTTATGCCCTACCACCTTACGCTCAATGCGATCGGCAGTGGAATTTATATGTACAGATATGAAAAGGTCGGCATTGGCTTTGTTGGCTATCTCATGCCTGTCCACAAGCGAAGGATATTCATCGGTAGTGCGTGTATAGACCACCTCGACATCAGGCATATTCTCTTTGATGAGCCGGCCAATACGCAGGACAATGTCAAGCGCCACATCTTTCTCCATAGAGAATTTGCCTCTTGCACCTATATCTTTACCACCATGGCCGGCATCGAGGACAATTTTTGTGATCCGTTTGCCGTTACCAGCAAAGAGAGACAAAGGAGCAAAACCCAAAAGGAATATAAGCGTTATAAATCTGGTACGCATATTGTGCTTAACAAAAGAGTTTAAATATACAAATTAATAAACGTAGGCTTCAAATAACTATTTTTGCGCCAGTTCATGAGCCTGAGCGGTAAATTTATTCCAAAAATTTCATCAGTACGCTGCATTGTATGGCTATGTGCCCTCATTTTTATATCTGTCTTAACAAATACGGCTTATAGCCAGACGAAAGTACAAGACAGCCTTGCCATTGCAGCCGATACGGGCAAACATACGAAAGATAATATTGCTCCTGATTCTATTTCACTAAAAACTGATACAACATCAAAAGACAGTACCGCCAATAAAAGCCTGGAGGAGAAGCTGGGCATAAAAATATCGAAAGATGCCCTGCCCTCTGTAATAACGGCTGAAGCTAAAGACTCTGCGGTGCTGGACCTGCGCAAAGATGTTTTTTATCTATATGGGGATGCTAAGGTGAATTATGAAGATATGAAGCTGAATGCCAGTACCGTGACCTACTCACAACAGAGCAGCATAGTGACGGCAGCCCCTGCATACGACAGCAACGGGAGGCAAATATCGCGGCCGGTCTTCTCACAAGGCAATGATAAATATACTTACGACTCGCTGCAATATAACTTCAAGAGCAAGCGCGCTATAGCCCGTAATGCACGTACCCAATACGGTGAGGGCTTCGTGGCCAGCCGGCAAATAAAAAGGAACCCCGACCAATCGATATACGGCCTTTACAATGTATATACCACCTGTGCACTGGATACACCTCACTTTGGCATTGTAGCTAAAAAGATCAAGGTGGTGCCGGAGCGGGTCATTGCATCGGGGCCGGCCAACATATATATAGAAGGCGTGCCGACGCCTTTATTCCTTCCTTTTGGATTGTTCCCTATCTCGCAGCGGCAGCGCTCGGGCTTTATATTGCCTACTTATACGGTAGAAGCCCAACGTGGACTGGGGCTGCTCAGCGGCGGATATTATTTCTACCTGGATGACCATGCCGACCTGCAACTGCGTACGAATATCTTTTCGAAAGGAAGCTATGGCGTAAGCGCGATCAGCAATTATGCTAATATTTATCATTATAAAGGCGCCCTGGAATTTGACTACAACTATAATAAAACGGGTGAAAACTATGAACCCGGCGCTTCGATAAGCCGGGACTATAAAATAAACTGGCGGCACCAAACAGACCCTAAAGCAAAACCGGGAGAAACATTCAATGCATCGGTAGATATCATAACCAACAACTTTAACCAGAATAACAGCTACGATCCCAGCCTGATAACACAGAACCAATACCAATCGAACATTACCTACTCCAAGACCTGGATCAATAAACCCTACGGGCTGACCATAAGCGCCAACCATAATCAAAACACGCAGACAAGACAGGTGAACGTGACCCTGCCGGATATCAATTTTTACGTATCACAACTGAACCCTTTCCAGAGCAAGCATGCATCGGGGGCCAGCCGCTGGTATGATAAGATAACCACCAGCTATACCCTTGACGCAAAGAACAGGACCACCTTCTACGACAGCCTGTTCAGTTTCAACACCCTGTCGCTGAGCGACTTTGACAATGGCATACACCAGCATATACCTGTAAATGCCTCCTACAATATATTACGATACATTACTACTACATTCGGTGTTAACTATGACGAATATTGGTACACCAAAGAACTGCGCCAGCAATACAATGATGCCGACCTGCGTATAGACAGCACTCAGAATTCAGGCTTCTACACAGCAAGGGACTTTAATGCCAGTATGAACTTAAGCACCAAGATATACGGCATGAAAATATTCAAGAAAGGTAAACTCAGGGGCATAAGGCACACGCTGACACCTAATGCCAGCTTTAATTACAACCCCGATTTCCGCAAGGCGCCCTTCAACTATTATTACCGCACCCGGCTTGATACTTTGAATAATTACCAGAATTATCAATACCTGTTCCCATACATTGGCTCGGACCTTATCGGTGCACCACCATCGGGCAAACAAGGCACTGTTGGTTTCGGACTGGATAATAACCTGCAAATAAAAGTACGCTCGGGGAAAGACACCATAACCGGCTATAAGAACATAGCCCTGATAGACAACTTCAGCATACACAGCGGCTATAACCTGGCCGTGGACTCATTCCAATGGCAAGCGATAAATGTATCGTTTCGTACCAACCTGCTGGAGAAGGTAAGTTTTATTGCCAATGCTAACTTTGACCCATATGCCTTTGACTATCAAACAGGCCGGCGCCTGAAGCAAACCATGTGGGAAGCCAATAAAGGTATAGCACGCTTCAGCGATGCCAACTTATCACTGAGCGCGAACTTCACCTCGAAACCATCGAAGAAGAATGAGACCGTAAAAACAGATGAATACAAAGGTATTATGCGCAATGCTGCTTATGAAGAATATGTGGACTTTAATATTCCCTGGCGTTTTAACCTAAGCTATACCATGACCGTGAACAATAATTACTCATCATATTCAAAAAAAGACACCCTGGTACTGAACCATTACACTATGTTTGGAGGGGAATTTAATATTACCACAAAATGGAAAGTAGGATTTACCAGCGGGTATAACTTTACACAAAAGCAAGTACAGATCACAAGCCTGAACCTGTACCGCGACCTGCACTGCTGGCAGATGACCCTATCAACCATACCTTTCGGGCCAAACAGGAATTATAACTTCACCCTGCAGGTAAAAGCCGCTGTATTGCAGGATCTTAAGATCGTGAAGCGAAGGAGCTATTACGACAGGGTGCAATAGTAATTGCACTATTATTTTATATATTTATATTGCAGGCACAAAAAGGACGTGGGCTAAAAAAGCTTCATTGTACATTTGCCATGCAAATAACTATTTTTGTACCACTAGTTTCAAATCATACAAAAGATAATTTATGGCCATCGTTGACCTGGTAATGCCGAAAATGGGAGAAAGCATCATGGAAGCCACCGTGCTGAAATGGCATAAAAAACCCGGTGATAAAGTAAAAATGGACGAGACGGTGCTGGAAATAGCTACCGATAAAGTAGATAGTGAAGTACCCTCTACCGGCGAAGGTGTGATAACCGAAATATTATTCAAAGAGAATGACGTAGTACCCGTAGGGACCGTGATAGCCCGAATAGACAGCGCAGGCAATGGTACCGCAATGGCAGCACAACCTGCTGCTGCGCCTGTGGCGGAGCAGCCCAAACCTGCACCTGCTGCACCACCGGCATATACACCACCTGCTGCACCTGTAGCGGCACCTGCGGCCTCAGCCGCAGAAGGTGGCCGTTTTTACTCGCCGCTAGTATTGAACATTGCCGGCAAGGAGGGCATCGGCATGGCCGAACTGGAGCAAATACCGGGCACTGGCAATGAAGGCAGGGTGACCAAAAAAGATATACTTAATTATGTAGCGAACAGGAAGAATGGCGGGGCAATAGCTGCTCCTGCAGCTGAACCCAAACAAAGCGCACCGGTGCAAACAAATGCCGCACCGGTGCAGGCAACAGCCGCACCTTCGCCAGCACCTGCTGCACCACAAGCGGCCAGTGCTGCACCAAGTGTAATAAGCGGGAACGTGGAAATAGTGGAGATGGACCGTATGCGCAAGCTGATAGCCGACCATATGGTGCGCAGCAAGGCCACATCGCCCCATGTTACCAGCTTTACAGAGGCAGATGTAACGAACATAGTGCGCTGGCGCGATAAAGTGAAAGGCGCCTTTGAACAGAAATATGGCGAGAAAATAACCTACACACCTATATTTATAGAAGCTATAGTGAACTGTATCCGGAAGTACCCGATGATCAACAGCAGCGTGGACGGCGAAAGAATAATCGTAAAAAAAGACATCAACATAGGCATGGCGGCAGCGCTGCCCAGCGGCAACCTGATCGTGCCCGTGATAAAGAACGCCGATACCAAGAACCTGCTGGGGCTTACGAAAGATGTGAACGGCCTTGCAGGCGCGGCACGCAGCAATAAGCTGAAAGCCGATGATACGCAGGGTGGCACTTTCACACTAACCAATGTAGGCACTTTCGGCAGCCTGATGGGCACACCCATCATCAATCAGCCGCAGGTAGCTATACTGGCAGTAGGTAGCATCAAAAAACGCCCCATGGTAATGGAAACTCCCGATGGCGATGTGATAGCGATACGCCATATGATGTACCTGTCGCTAAGCTACGACCACCGTATCGTGGACGGTGCACTGGGCGCAAGCTTCCTCACAGCCGTGGCCAATGAGCTTGAAGCATTTGACCCGGAGCGACTTGTATAAGGATATTATAACACACACAATGATCAGCGGTTGGCTTTGCTAACCGCTTTTTTTATACGCTTATTCAGAAACCGGAGGTAAACATAACCAATGACACCTGAGAGGATGGAAGCAATAAGTACCGCTATCTTGGCAATAGATTGTACACCATCGCCGGGAAAGGCAAGCGTAACAATGAAAATGGATATGGTAAAGCCAATGCCCGCTATCATGCCCATGCCAAGCAAATGCCGCCAGCCCATATGATCGGGCAAGGCACCTATTTTAGTCTTTACTGCCAAATAAGAAAAAGAGAAAATACCCAGCGGCTTACCGATAACAAGGCCGCAGATGAGTGCATAGGTAAGCGGTGTATGCAGCATATGCCCAAGGTCACCAGGCAAAGTGATGGCCGTGTTTGCGAGGGCAAATACCGGTAATATGATAAAGCTTACCGGGTCGTGGTAGGCATGTATCATACGGTTAATATTTCTCATAGGAATGGTAAAGGCCAGCAATACACCCGCAATGGTAGCATGCACACCGGAATTGTAAACAAAGTACCATAACAGGGTACCTACGATCATATAGGAATAACCTCTCCTGACCTTAAAGAAATTCATGGCTACTAATATCAATAAGGTAATACCTGCCAGGCCCATGAACATCCCATTAAGCCCTTTGGTGTAAAAGATGGCTATGGTAACGATACCACCAAGATCATCAATGATCGCAAGGGCCATAAGCAATATGCGTATAGAAATAGGCGCCTTTTTACCCAATAGCGACAAAATACCCAATGAAAAAGCGATATCGGTAGCCATGGGTATGCCCCAGCCACCACTGAAAGGCGTATTGCCACAAAAAAGGAAATATATAAAAGCCGGCACTACCATACCGCCCAATGCAGCGATGACCGGCAACATTCCTTTCTGAACATCAGACAACTCACCATCCAGCAATTCGCGCTTGATCTCCATGCCCACCAGCAGAAAGAATAAAGCCATCAGGGCATCATTAATAATATGTAAAGGGGTGTGTGGCAGGTGTAGAACAGGGGAAGAAAAAAGCTCATTATCCCAAAATGCCTGGTATGAAGCTGCCGCGCTGCTATTGCTCAGCCAAATAGATAGTACTGCACAGCATAATAGTACTACGCCAACAGTACGGCTGTCGTCCAGGAACTCCCTAATAGGCGAAAGAACGTATTTGTCAATATAACTATCATTATTGGCCATAGGCAAATATAACAATGATAAGGCTGACCGCTAAAATATAACATGAGATTCACGATTACCGGGAGATGGATAAACATTAGCATTGTATTTTTGCAGCGTACTCCAGTTATGTCGTTCATCAAAAAAATTTCCGGGATATTACTAACAGGTCTTATTCTTTTATCGGCCTGCCACAGGCCCTATTATATCGAGCAGCATCACGATCGTTTTTATACTGTAAACGACGCAGCACAAGCGGATAGTAACATTGTGCATATGATCGCCCCATATAAAAAGGAAATGGACGATAAGATGCAGGTAGTGATCGGGCATACCGATACAATGCTTACTAAAATGCAGCCCGAATGTACGCTCGGTAATTTCATGACAGATGCACAACTGGCAGCAGCGCGAAAAATACAAAAAGACGTGGTGGCATCCGTTGCCAATTACGGGGGTATACGCCTGCCTTATATTAACACCGGGCCGATAACACTGGGCAAAATGTATGAGCTTATGCCTTTTGACAATATGCTGGTAATAGCGGATATACCCGGGGATGTAATGAAGCGGTTTTGCGATCATATAGCAAAGATGAAAGGATGGCCTGTGAGTGGAATAAGATTTGACATCGCGGGCAATGAGGCGAAAAATATTTATATCAATAACAAACCGCTGGATGAGCATGTGACCTATAAAATTGCGGTGAACGATTACATGGCCAACGGCGGAGATAATTGCGATTTTCTCGTTCCCTTAAAAAAAGAAACAACCAATATTTTCATCAGGGATGCGTTAATAGATTATGTAAAAAAACTGGAGCAAGAGGCAAAACCCTTGCACCCAAAACTTGAAAACAGGCTGAGCTATGGCAACCAGGCGAACATTCATTAAAAAAGCAGCTGCAGGCAGTGCCTTGCTGATGGCCGGGGGCTTCCCATACGAAAGCCTTGCCGCTGAGCGGTCGCAAAAACTAACCATACTGCACACAAATGATGTGCACAGCCACCTGGAACCATTCCCGATGGACGGCGGAAAATACCAGGGGCAGGGCGGCGTGGCACAACGTGCCGCACTCGTGGAGCAGGTACGCAGGGAAGAAGAGCATGTATTACTTTTTGATGCGGGCGATATCTTCCAGGGCACCCCCTACTTTAACCTGTACAAAGGCGAACCCGAAATAAAAGCCATGAGCATGCTGCAGTATGATGCCAGCACTATGGGCAACCATGATTTTGATGCGGGTATCGACGGTTTTGCAAAGCAATTGCCGCATGCCAACTTTCCTATACTGATCGCCAATTATGATTTCACCAATACACCGTTGGAAGGGAAAACTGCCCCATATACAACAATCAAAAAAGGCAAGCTTAAAATCGGTGTCTTTGGCTTAGGCATAGAACTGCACGGACTGGTACCGGAAAGCGCGTACGGCAATACAAAGTATATAGACCCGGTAATGACCGCAAACACCGTAGCAGAAAAGTTAAAGAAGCGTGAACATTGCGACATGGTCATCTGCCTGTCGCATCTTGGCTACCAGTATGACTCGAACAAAATAAGTGATATGGTGTTGGCGAAAGAAACGGACAATATTGACCTTATAATCGGTGGACATACACATACTTTTCTTGACAAACCCGTGCCAGTATTGAACAAGAGCGGAAAGGAAACTATGATCAACCAGGTTGGCTGGGCAGGACTCAGGTTAGGGCGTTTGGATTATGTTTTTGACAGCAAAAAGAGTTCCAAACTTTCGAATGCCCAATCTGTAATTATCATAAAACAAACAAGAGGGTTTTAATTTTTTTTTTCAACAAAATGTTAGCAATTTCGTCTTCCTGCTAAAAAATAATCAAGCAGGAACTTCTGAGGGGAATGGTTTTGGTAGGGGATCAATAAGATAATAATTTTTTGGTAAGGTAAGGTTGGTTTTAGCCCGTAAAATTTTTTATTTTTTTCCGGGAAAAAAATTCGTCGCTCTACATTACCAGATTTGTCAAAATGATGTTAACTTGATGAATGAGTAATCCGAAAATGGACAAAAACTTTTACAATACACCTAACAATATTTTGAATGAAGCGGAAGCCGCCTGGGAGAAATGCCTGGGGGTGATCAAAGACAATGTGAACTGGCGTACCTACCAGACATGGTTTGAACCTATTAAAGCAGCAGCGCTTGAGAAAAATGTGCTGACCCTGCAAGTACCCAGCCAGTTCTTCTACGAATGGCTTGAAGAACACTATGTAGAATTACTCGGCAAAACCATAAAACGCGTACTGGGTAAAGACGGGCGCCTTGAATACCGCATACTGATGGAAAGCAATGCATCGCAGCACAATCCTGCATCCATCAATATGCCTGCAAGCAACTACTCAAAACCACCCAAAGAAAATAACTATGTGGACATGCCCCTGAAATGGGACGACCCGCATAATATAAAGACACCTTATGCTATACCGGGCCTTAAGCGCATGCAGATAGACCCACAGCTAAATGCAAATTATACTTTCGATAATTATGTAGAAGGTGATTGCAACCGTGTTGCCCGTTCAGCAGGCTTACATGTGGCACAAAAACCCGGTGCAACAGCATTTAACCCACTGGTAGTATTTGGTGGTGTAGGCTGGGGCAAAACGCACCTGGTGCAAGCAATAGGTAATGAAGTGCGCAGGCTGCATCCCAATAAAGCCGTGCTGTATGTGAGCGCTGAGAAATTCATCAACCAGTTCATAGACCATACCAAGAACAACGAGATCAACGATTTCATCCACTTCTACCAACTGATAGATGTGCTGATACTGGATGATATACATCTCTTTGTACCGGCTATCAAAACACAGGATGTATTCTTTGCCATATTTAATCACCTGCACCAGAGCGGCAAACAGATCATACTCACCAGCGATACCCCACCCAAAGATCTCGAGGGTATGCAGGAGCGCTTGCTCAGCCGTTTTCGCTGGGGATTGAATGCCGACATACAACCACCCGATTTTGAGACCCGCCAGGCCATATTGCGCATGAAAATGAAGCATGAAGGACTGGAGATACCCGATGAAGTGGTGAAGTATGTGGCCTATAATGTGCAGAGCAATGTGCGCGAACTGGAAGGCGCCCTGATAGCACTCTTCGCCCAGGCTACGCTTAATAAAAAAGAGATAGACATAGACCTGGCCAAGCGCGTGATGAAGAACTTTGTGAAAACGGCGGCACGCGAACTGACCATAGAGAATATCCAGAAGATGGTATGCGATTATTTTCATATATCATATGACCGGCTGCTGGCAAAGACCCGCAAACGCGAGGTAGTGCAGGCACGCCAGATAACCATGTACTTTGCCAAGAAGTTCACCAAGTCATCCCTGAAGAATATAGGCGAGCACTTTGGCGGCTTCGACCATACCACAGTGATACACTCCTGCCAGACGGTGGAGAACCTGATGGATACGGATGGTGACTATAAAGAGCAGTTGCTTGAGTTGCAGCAAAAAGTGCAACTTGCCAGCCTCTGATGCTGTTCAAAATTCTTTTTGTTTTTTGACGAATAAATCTATCTTTGCAATCCCTTTTACAGGGCATAAAAGTTCTTATAAATAGCTGTGGGCTTGCCCGCAGGAAGAATGCAGGTGAGGTGGGTGAGTGGCCGAAACCAATAGTTTGCTAAACTGTCGTACGCCTTTAAAGCGTACCGCGGGTTCGAATCCCGCCCTCACCGCTGTATTTTATAAAGAAATTGGCGGCTTGCTGTCAATGACCGGGTTCGGGGAGTAGCGCAGGCCGGTAGCGCATCTGGTTTGGGACCAGGGGGTCGCAGGTTCGAATCCTGTCTCCCCGACGTAAAATGAAAAGCTCAGCAGAAATGCTGGGCTTTTTTTGTTTTGTCCAATATTCATTTATAAAGATAGCAT
>MKUN01000004.1 GCA_001897835.1 Bacteroidetes bacterium 46-16 | reverse complement strand
AGTGTTGATGGAAACGAACTATAACTGTGGATCACAAAGCAATTATTCAATACCCTAATCACTTGGATACATATCAGTATCCGCTGGTCTCCTGTATCATGCCTACCAATACCACAAGAAGAGATTTTATTCCTTTTGCTATCCATTATTTCCAAAAGCAACGCTACCCTAATGCAGAGCTTATTGTCTTGGATGATGGAGCAGGCGCAATCGAAAATTTAATACCAATCGCAGATAACATCAGGTATTACAAAACAAACAAAAAGTTAAGCACAGGAGCAAAACGAAACCTGGCCTGTGAGCAGGCGCAAGGTGAATACATCCTCAACTGGGATGATGATGACTGGTACGCACCGGACTGGATAACACAGCAAGTATACGTACTGCAGCAAAGCGGCGCCGATATTTGCGGACTGAAAGACTTCTATTTTTACCGGCCATCGGAATATGCTGCATGGAAATACCGTTACTATAATTCAAAACGAGATTGGGTGGCCGGCGCAACAATGGCCTATAAGCGGAGCCACTGGCAGCGTTATCCATATAAGGATATGCAGGTAGGGGAAGACAATGATTTCGCCTGGAACTCGAAGGGAAAGGTCTTTGCCCATTCTTATATCGATGGCTTCGTATCTATATTGCACGGCAACAATACCAGCCCTAAAAACACGAAAAGCTGGCAAAAACAGGATGTCGCTACCATTGAGCAAATACTAAAGGACGATATACATTGCTATAAGAGCATGCAAACGGACTGATCACCCGCAATACCGATACGCTATGAACGTAGATGTGATACTTACTTCTTACGCCCGCTACGATCTGCTCGAGCAAACCCTGGAGAGTTTTTTCCAGTACAACGACTTTCCCATCAACCAATTTTTTATTTATGAAGATTACGGGCGGGACAGGATGAATACGGAGCAGTTATCTGCTTTGCAGGCCCTCAAGAAAAAATATGCCATCGACGAAGTGATCTTGCCCCACAGGCGGCAGGGGCAGATAAAAGCCCTCGATGCGCTCTGGAGCAGGGTAAGCACCGAGTATTGTTTCCAAATGGAAGATGACTGGCTTTTTTACCGTAAGGGCTGGATAGCGGACAGCATAGCTGTAATGAAGGAAGCCCCCAAGATATGCACCGTTTGGTTGCGTGAGCATGACGACCTGAACGGCCACCCGGTGGTTACCCTTGATAACGGCAGGTACGACCTGCTGAGCAGGGAACATCAAAAACGATGGCATGGCTTTACCTTCAACCCTTCTGTCAAGAGGTTGGCGGATTATCACCTGTTGGGTACCTATGGCCTGTATGCGATGTTCAGCCCATCCAACCCCTCGCGTAGTGAAATGATCATTGGTAAAGAATATTACAAAAGAGGCTTTTCGGCAGCGGTCTTAAAGCAGGAATACATCAGGCACATCGGTGGCGATGGCCGGGGTATCCGGAAATAAATACCTATGTAATGAGTGAAGAAATGGTATTTGAGCAGACCATGACATTCAAGCATACAGCTTTTTAAACACATAAATGCTTTTCTTGAACCACCAGAGCTCCGAACCGCCAGCTGCCCTGAGTTTACTAGTACTATCAGGAATATATCTAAATCCTCTGCTTCCAATAGTACTGATCACATATTCCGCTGACCGCTCATTGTGATGTCCGCAACCGCCCTGTCCAGGCAAAGCCCAACTTAATACCAATAAGTCATTTACAGGACAGATAATGTTATCAAGAAAGACCGATTCGCATTGTTCTGGGATATGTTCTGCCACTTCTAAGCAAAGCACCGAGCCGTTCAATGGCGCGACATCAAATGGTCGGGATAAATCGACGTCCTCGTTTATATTATGGAAGTCAGCTATCTCATGTATGCCCTTTGTGCCTTCATAGCCAACACCTTTAAAGCCAAGTTGTTCCAACCTAGCTAGATAGCTGCCTTTCCCGCAGCCAAAATCAAGAACCATCTTTTCAGTCGGCAAAATACCTGCTAATGCATCGGCCAATTTATTACTGAATTGGTGTTCGGTCTTTGCCGTCTCCAGGTCCCAGATGAATATTTCTTCACTCATTACACAGTTTTTTTTCTGTTCCTAAACGGCCATAATGATCAATTAGCTTCTTGTTTCCTTGATTTGAGACTTTGAGTCACTATGGTAACATTTTTAACAAATGATCATTTCACTACACGAGGGATTAAGTGCGATAAAACTGGCTTGCCAATAATCATACTGAGCAGCCAATAATTGACCTACCTCTTCACTATACTATAAAGGCAGACTATTAAATTATCTGATTTTTAAAGCCATCATAAGCATTTTTCAGTTTAATGTCATATTGGTTCTTCCAGTAATCAGGGCCATTGTAGCCACGTGCAAATCCTTTCCAGTCCTGATGCTGAAGGTTAACATTCAGGTGCACCTTTTTTATGTAATTGCAGAAACTCAGTAATTGGTTATAATCGTCTGATTGTGCGTCTACAAAGTTCTGAACCGAGTTGTAGCCGCATGCTGCATAATTAAATCCCATGATTTGAAAAGCACCCCATGATGCAGACTTTAATGCCGCATCTTCATTGATCTGTTTGGCCTTTTCCAACCGGGCATACTGATCCATATTGTAGTATTTGCGTACTTTAGCAGGGTCCCACACAGGGTATAAAATATCTTCATTACCTACCTGAATGCTTTGAGGATCAATACCATTCTTAAGCAGTTGTTTCCAGAAGACATGGCCTTCAAATAATATTTTGGGCCTGCCATCTTTCAAAAATCCGTTCCCGTTTGCTTCTACCTGAGCTACAGCTTTTACTGACGGTACATCACAGGCAATTAACTTTGCCGCATCGCCGTATTGATGTTCTGTTAGCATAAATAGTCTTTGTAAGAAATAGATTATGCTGCTTTAGGCAATGATTGGCCCTTATTTAAGGCCTGAACAAGAACGTCCACAAAAGCGTCTATTATTTCAGCGAGTATAGAATGGAGAATAGGGTTATGTATCCTGCTTAATATGTATGAAGGTAACACATCTTTTAAATGTTGTATTTCCTCATTACTTAAGCCATCCGTTGAACTGCTTAATATGTCATAAATATCCGGTGGCAATGATTGAGATAGCAATGAATCTACCTGGTTTATGATCATTCGCAGTGCGAACTTACCTAGAAATGTTCTTAAAATGTGTTTATTGACCTTTTGTGTGATTTCACCGATTATAAAATCCTTTTGTTGTTCAGTCAGCATAGCAGTATTATTGTGCCTACTCTAAATCCTTTTTCGGCTACCAGGATAATTTTAGCTACAAAATTAAACCGCTTGCTATTGTGCGTCAACCCGTAAAAATACGGTTTTTTATACCTACTATTTTAATCTTTTATAGAGAGCTCATTACGCTTTTTTTGTGCTAGTTGAAACAACTTGTCAATTCGAATTTTGGTTCCTTCATCATGGTCATAGTTTCTGCTGTACCAGCAGTGAAGTAATATCTCTTTCCCATCAACCCCCAACAGATAATTTGTAATTTCATCTTTAAATACAACCGGTTCCATAAAATACCCTTTGGCTACCTTGAACAACCAATAAAACAAGCCATGAAAGGGTTCTCCCGTTGCATTATTAATATTTCCTCCGAGTCCTTCCGGTTTTAACTTTTCATATTCAGGCAAATATTGATGTTGTTCAATCGCCTTCCAGGTTAAATTCTGTTGTGCTTTGAGTTCACGGATTTTCTTTGCGTTATAAATGTTAAAGAAGGGGTTTATGTTACACCAACTCCAACTACGCCCAGGATGCACACCGCCGTCACGCATGCCACAATATACAATGTCATTGTCCTGCATGTATTTATATAACTTGATCACACCTTCCCAGTCGAAGAGGAAACAATCTATATCAACATTAAATATCCAATCTGTCTCAGCATTATCAATGATGTAATAGATATAACGGCTTGCATCCTGCCATTCCTGGAAGTTAATGCACTTTATTTTTGGGGTCCCGGCTGGGAAAAATTCCGCCATTCTATCATATAGGTGGTCGTTGTTAGATCTTGAGTATATAGTGAAATCCATGAAACATCAATTAGAAATTGTAACTGCTCTCTCAGCAATGATTAGCCAATGTAACTTCTTTTATTTATCTCAACAACCCGTAAAAATACGGTTATTTCTGCCCCAAATAATTTCAATAATACCATGTACCTTGAAATAACATTCAAAAGATAGCTGTTTTGATACAAGACGAGAAATTAACGCTGGAAGGATTAAAAGTAATGGCCGATGATTTTGCGGCTTCGCTTTTATCTAAAAATATGGACTCTAACCAAATCAAACAACTCAGCGACATTTGGTCAAAGATAGTTAAACCTATCCTTGAGTCAGCAAAGAGTTTTACCAATGTTGGTACTGACAAGGAAATCGACGCCTTGGCTAAGGAGGTAGATCTCATATGCGTCAGCTCTAACCCTGATGTATCAAGCTATTGCCAACAATGGAGTTCATATTCTGTTCGAGAGCTGCTAAAAATGATACAAAATTTTTCAATGTCGAACATAAGCCAGGCAATAGATAAATTCATTTCAATATCGGACAATTTTTGCTTTTGAAAATGGTTGATGTGATATTGACATCATATGCCCGTTACGACCTGCTGGAACAGGCCCTGGATAGCTTTTACGAGTATAACGACTATCCAATATCCAATTTTTTCATCCATGAGGATTACGGACTGGAGAATATGAACGAAGACCAAAAAATGGCAATGCAGCAGTTGCAGGAAAAATATCCGGATATACAATGGATGTGCCCGGAGCAGAGGCAAGGTCAGATAAATGCACTGGATGCATTATGGCGCAACGTAAGCACTCCTTATTGCCTGCAAATGGAAGATGATTGGCTGGTGTACCGAAAGGGTTTTATCAGTGACAGTATTGAAGTGCTTGAACAAAAGCCCAAAATAGTAATGTGCTACCTGCGAGAACATAATGATGTGAATGGGCACCCCGTAGAGATAACCGGCAATGGTGTCTATGACCTTATGAGCCGCAATTATAAAGGCATGTGGCATGGGTATTCATTCAACTTCTCTGTAAAGCGCCTCGAGGACTACAAAGTCATTGGGTCATTTGCAAAACATACCCGTTTTATACCGCGACGCCCATGGGAATCGGAGATAGCTATAGGCAGGGTCTATTACAGGATGGGGTACTCTGCAGCAATATTGCGGCAGGGATACGTTAGACATATAGGAGATAACCGAGGGATAAGATCATAAGATGCCTGATTATAGACTTACATTCATAGTACCGTACCGCGACAGGAAGAATCACTTGCAAAGATTCATTCCTCATTACAGGAAATTATTCCCAGATAGTAAGATACTTGTTGTAGAGCAAGACGATACCAAAGCATTCAACAGGGCCAAGCTGCTCAATATAGGTTTCCTGCATTGCTATCGGGAAACTGATGCTGTATGCTTACAGGATGTAGATACACTGGCTATAGCCGGCAAAGTAGACTTAAGCTTCCCGGACAAACCTACTCACCTGGGTACACATATTGAATCGTTTGGGTGGCGACTGCCTTATAATACTTACTGGTCGGGCAGCAACCTGTTATCGGTGGGGCAAATGTGGTCGGTGAACGGGTTTTATAATGACTACTATGGCTGGGGAGGAGAGGACGATTGCTTCAGGCGCTCGTTTGTGGAGCGTAATATACCCATACAAAGCAGGGAAGGCTGGTTTAAATCTTTGCCGCATATGCGGCCACGCCTCGATACCCAACTAAGGGCAAATATGCTGGAAACATTGAAAAAACCGAGGGACTTTTCTAATGGGCTCAGTTCCTGCCAATATACGCTCAATAGCACAGAAGAGCAGGATGGCTATACTTTGCTTAAGGTTGTACTCTAATTAACGAGTGGTCGGAAACAACTCCTGGTATATAACCAGGTCATCTTTCAGTACGTTCTTAATTGTTTCAAAACCACAGATATTCCAATACTCGTTGCTGGTCTGCTTACGGCTGGTGTTGCGGTTGTGAATGATAGAGACAAAACCATCACGGTATGCGTGGGGATATACTTTACCGCCTGAGCGCCAGGCAAATTCATTGTCCTCGCCTATTTGTATCTCTTTGAAGGGCCTCTTTTCCCAAAACTTTTTGCGGTAAGCCATGGTAGCACCTGCCACCCATTCACGTGCCCCGTAATAAGCATAGCGCCAGCACTTACCGGTATCGGGGGCATAAAAGTAAAGTTTGCTCAAGCCCACAATATCGGCTTTGGTTTGCTGCAGCATGTTTACCTGCAGGCTCACCCAGTCTGGTGCATACCAGTCGTCATCATCCCAGTGAACGATGATATCGCCCTTGGCTTCGCCGCAGGCTATATTTCTTTTTCTCCCGGTCACAGACTTTGGTCCATCAAGACGTACATAGCGGATATTTGGTTGTTCAGGCACCAGGTCTGCAATTGAGTGTTCTCCATCATCTATTATCACCAGCTCCCTCTCCGGGTAATCTTGCCGCAGGAACAGATTGATGGCCGTAGGAATGAAACGCTGCCTGTTGGCAGTGGGCATAATGCAGGAAACAAGAGGTTGAAAAGTCGTCATTATGAGATGAGAATACAGGTCATTAGGAGTTTTTCTCCTCGAGAGAATTCATCGGCATCAGGATACAAAGCTATATACATTTTCTACTCCTCAGTTAGATCAACTATAAAATTAAAAATTAATGACCAATAGCTTCCCTTACCTTGACATCAAAGCTATCCATATATCCCTTTGTGTAATAATTATGCAGGCCACTATAACTGGAAACTATAAATTCCTGATATGGAATATTATTACCGTATACACCTGAAATGCCATCCAGGTATATGCCAGTCTCATTTTTTAACGCAGGCGTAGCCTTTTCCATCTCGTCAGCATCGAATTTCTTCAATGGCATCAGCTGCCCATTATCTTCTTTAAGAAAATATTTACGATTGATATACCCATCATTTTTGGTAAACTGGGTTAACAACAGCCCGTTCGATGGGATGTCATACACTCTTGCTTTATTATCATATTTCACAGGACTGCCATCTTTTTGATTGAAAATAATATTTACCCTTCCCGTAAAACCGCGTGCTATCAAATATTTTTCAGGCTCCGCATTACAACTAAAAAGCAAAATGGCGCATGAAATAAAACACAGTTTACGCACACATTTCATGACTTAATTGTTTATTTACAACTTATTAATTTATCTCTTTTCAGACCACAAATCATTCACTATAGAGAACTTAACCGTATCAGGGCATGCTTTGCTGTCTTAATTCCTCTTTCTTCATCAATAGGTGCATATCTCCTCATAAATATCTCCAAACTCCTGCTATTTATTTACAATATTTTTCTAAATACTGTTTTGCTTCCTCATCTCCTAAATTCCCCGCAGTTGTCCAGTCGCGGCAGGCCTCATTCATCTTTTTCAAATAATAGTATGCAATACCCCTATTGAACAATGTCAATTTATCAGCGGGTTGAATACTGTCGGCTTTATTAAAATTTTCCAATGCTTTTAGGTATTCTTTTAAATGGACAAAAACCACTCCTTTTTGAAAATATGCTGATGCTTCTTTGGGGCATAGATGTATTGCAGTGTTACAATCGTTTAAAGCAAGATCAAATCGTTTTAAATCGGCAAAGACCAATGATCTATTTATGTGAGCAATACAAAAATCACTATCAATGGCTAAGGCTTTATTATAATCGCTAAGAGCAATATCCAAGTCACCAATAAATTCATATAGAAGGCCTCTTTGATTATATACTTCTTTATTAGTTGAATCAACCTTGATATATGCAGTTAAACTTGCGATTTGCTCAACAACATCACCAAGCTTTTCGTAAATCTTATACCTGATTATATAATTCTCTTCGTCAGAGCTATTCAATTTTATTGATGTATTAATATCAGTTAATGCTTTGTTGTATTTATTATTATAAAGGTATATAGTTGCCCTATACCGATATGCTAATGCTGAATCAGGGTATTGATGAATCGCATCAGCTAAAATATTAATCACCTCAGCCGTATCTCTGAGTTTCAAAAGCTTTTCAGCTTTTTGAATATAATCCTTATAATTGACACTTGTACTTTTGCAACCCAAGGAAAAGAAGAATAAGATAAGTACTGTTTTGAAATTTTTAATCATCGTTCATATTTATCTAGAATACAGAAAAGTTTTAAGTAATGGGGTAATGTGTTCCCCTAATTGATTGTAGTAATTATTGTCTCTATATTCGATATATGTATCGGGGGTGTTTTCCCAATTACCTATCCATTGCACTTTAGCCTCAATGCCAATATTAAATTTGCTCTTCCCTTTAGTTAACTCCTTCCCGTAATTTGCGATATATATTATTCTATAAGAATCATCTAAAACGTTGCCGCCTATATCAAACACTATTCTTCTTACAGCTTTCTTGCCAAGAAATGTTAGTGATTCTATCAACTCATAAGTATAATATGGGAAATCGCTTTTAATGCTACCATCTGGCATTCGCACATCTGTGAATTCCACTCGTTCATTTATTATTTTTGAACCTCCTAATATTGGTTCAAAAAAATCTGTTCCTGTTTCCGATATCTTTAATGATGACACATAGATACTTGTTGAATTGTCCGGGAATGAATATTCTACACCTATTCCTCTATAAGTCACTTTAACCTCTCTGTCTGAATTAGCACCTATAGCTAACCTTTGCCTACTGACTTGCGCACCCATTGTGACATTAAATCCATTCTCCTCATCAATAGGTGCATATCTACTCTTAAATATATCCAAACTATCACCACTGATCCTACTATTTCTCAATTTATCAATTTTACTAGTACGCCCATGTCCAAAAGTACCGGGTTTGAACGGCTTCAGCGAATTGCCATCCAATACTGTAGCCCGGTCAATTACCGGTGAGGGGATGTAAGGATAATAGGTGCCCACCGCATTCACCTGCTGTTGGTAGGGACTAATACCCCGGTATTGATAGCTACCATCCAGTACGGCATTATTCACCGGCGTTACAGATGTATTGTCGGCAGCAATATCGGGCAGGCTGCTGCTGAGCAAGGGCTGCTGTGGCCCTGCCAGTTCCGTTGAAATGGATACATATGAGGGCCGGGGGGTAGTAGCATTTTGCCTTGCCTGCGGTGCCAGCTTCTCCTTTTTGCTCTTTGGTTTATTCAGTATAAGTTCATCGGTCACGCTATTGCGCCTGCCTTTGTCATCGTAGCTGTCATTCACCACCGGGCTGTTCACCACGCTGCCGGTATTGCCGCCTGCATAGTTGCCCACACCATACACCTGGCCAGAGTTGGCATAAGCCCCTGCACCATATTTCTCGCCAGAACCGGAATAGCCCCAGCTCTGGTCGGGGTTGGTATAGCCGCCCGCATAATCGCGGTTGGGATCGGTGTAGCCACCGCTGTAGTCGTTATTGGGGTTGGCATAGTCGCCTTTGCCATAGTTGGTATTCGCGCCGGGGCTTGCACCCCAGTTATTGCCGCGGGCGCCATAGCCTTTGTAGCCTCCGCCATTGAGCACGCTGTTGTCATTGTTGCTATTACTGTTGCTGCCATCGGTCACATAGTCGCCCAGCACACTTAGCCAGCCGCTCTTATCTCCGCTGTCCCTTACCGAGTTGCTGTCATCGTCTCCCTCATCATTAACGGGCACAAAATATACGTCACCATTAGGGTTGTCATATACGGCAACACCATCTTCGGTAGTGCCATCGTAGCTCAGGTTGTGGCTGGCTATAAAGTCCTGGTCGGGGTTGCCGTCGCGGTCCAGCGGCAGGTATCTTGCCATAGTAGTATTGTTTTAAAGGTTTTTTATTTTCAAATTCTTCTCCTGTAGTTGATGATCAGCTCGCGCGAGGCCTCCCAATAATAAAAGTGCCTAGGGTCGGTCACGTTCATGTTGACGCTGGTGATGAAGCGGTTGATAGCCATCACCTGGTCGGGCAATATCATCTCGGCTGCTGTGTACAGCTCTTCATCATTGCTGTGGGGTATGGCATCATCGTTGTTATTGCCGGCTTCATCCCGCCCGGCTTTCAGCAGGTTGGCATCAGTGTTCACGTGGTTTATGAACCAATCGGGGCCTGCGGTGCTGAGGTTAAAGGGGTTACCGTTATAATCTGCGCCATGCACCCGGGCTGCCGCCTCATAATCGCTGGGCTGCAGTTGGAAGTATTTTTCTATCTCGCAAAGCAGGCTGTGCAGTATCTCGTGGGCTATGGTATAGCCTAGCTGGTAGTCGAGGTCACCACCCTCTTTTTCTTTATTCAGCTCCAGGAAGGGGGCAATATTTACTACGATGCCAAGGTCTTCGTTAAAGATGCCTGCATCGGTATCGCCCGCATCGTTTTTTATCTGCACCAGTTGCTGGTTAAGCGTGAGCTGGCCAGCCTGACGCAGGGCGCTGATCTGCTGCATGCGTGCTGTGGCAATGAAACGGGGCGCAATGGTATTTACACCACTCTGTGCATATATACGTTCTATATGCCTGCTAATGTTCTCTGCATCCATCAGGCGATAGCAGGCGGGAGCAGCATGTAGCCATATGGTATAGGTATGGCTGCCGGGCTGCTGTAGCTGGTCTACATTATAGGGGAATACAGGATGCTGAGGCACTACCTGTATATACTTCGGCTGTTGCTGTGCTGCAGGGCGTTGTTTTTTACGCAGGGGGCGTTGTTGCGGCCTGGCCGGTTCGCTGAAATGGGCCATGCCTAAAACTTCGCTGTCTAATATGGGGTTGCTCATAGCGCTTAATTATCTGTTAGTTGAAACCTAATATCATATCTTCTGCCTTGTGTATGTGTCCATATGCATCAAGCAGCCAGGCGTCGGTGACTTTTAGCATTTTCTCGGATTCTTTATTGGGTTTTCCCTTACTCATAAATGGTACTATACCGGAGTCACTAAGGTGTTCCCTGAAAGATTCCGTAAACTTGTTGCCATGAATTAGCTCTTTGTAGTGAAAATGCTTTTCTTTATTGATTATCTCGGCATTAAATGAAAGGACAGTATACTGAACATCTTTTACATGCAAATTGTAATCAGAGAATTTTTTGTCGATATTGAAAGGAGCTGGATACCTGGTCCATGTAATTTGCACGGAATCAAAAAAATACTTAGGCCCCATATCATTGTCATCAGTTTTTAGGGTCAAAATAAATGGACTAAAGCCATAATCTATATATACACTTAATGAGTCGAAAAGAATCTTATTGTTATATACTAAAATCTTTTTAGCGCTGGTATCTTTTACCTGGAGAACATAACGACAATCTTTTTTTTCTATAAATAATCCGTCACACTCAAGCGAGAGGTTTTTACGAGGAATATTTTCAGCGACTATATCATACACATTGTAGATGAAAGGATATAAAGTAACTCCTTTGAAATCATATAACACTTGTGTGGCAACAATTTTTTGAGCCAAGACATTATCAATGCCGGTGAGTGTCAGCGATGTCATCGATGAAACAAAAAAAATGAATTTATTTATCATCATCATTGTCAAAAGTGTTAATCAAATAATTTCCCCTATCAAAGAAGCTGCCTTCATTCTGCACTGAAAACCTGATGGGTTCATTGTGGTTGAATCAAAATGATAGTTTTTATTTGTTTGTTTGACATAATAATTTGACATATCGTAAAATGAGTAATTATTGGGTATAGAATTGTGTTTATTATCACAGCCCCATAAAACACAAATTATAACGGCAAATATCGAGTAATATTTATTTTTCAAACAAATCATTTGTATAGTTCTTCCATTTATTGAACGTCCACTAGTCTATATATTCGTATTTGCATATTGGTGCCACTGCTAAGAAGCGTATTATAGTAACGAACACTAAATTCATAGTCTTTGAATTCTTCATTTACCGTTATCAGCCAAATTGTATTTTCCCAGTCTCTGTAAAAGAAAAAATTAGGTAACCCAAAACTTTTATCAGTTATTTTTTGAAAATCCTTTAACCGTCTATAGTTTGCAATCATGTCTTTTTTTAGTTTTTGAGGATTTTCAACAGAAGCAAATTGAGTATGCAGCTCTTTATACTCCATACTGTTGATTAGGCTATCTAAAATATCTTTCTCCCGAAGTGCTCGTAATTTTTTCTGTTTGAAAAACAAAACAAAACAGCTATCGAGACTAATTCTATTTAGTCCAGCCTTTATGTGCACTGGAAGACTGTTTAATAGGTCATTCAGTATAGTAGCTGATGGAATTTGTTCAATTTGATATGCATCTACATTTCTCCCAAGAAATTCGCTCTTGATTTGTACATTTTGAATCAAATGTGGTACATAGGGCATGACAATAGCCCCATTTTTTAAGGGATGCCTTGGCAGACGCTCTGAAAAGACAACAAAATTATTATTGTTACTGCTAGTTATCATTACACCTAGCTTCCAATGCTTAGATTCAACTCTACGATCTGAAAAATAATAAAACGATAAATCTAAACTCTTCAATGCAGCGCTATCATAGATCACAAGATTATTCTTTAGTGAATCTATATGGTCATTATAGTACCAGGATAAATATTGATAAATGCGGTGATTGGCTTGCAGCGCAATTTTGCTGTGCTTCTCTTTACATCCAATGCAAACGCATATATGCAATAAAACAAAAAACCTTAGGTGTTTTTGGACTGACATCATATAGCTATTTAAGTCTACGATTGGCTTTTCTTATGTTGAGAATGTTTTTAACAAAATCGCTTTTAATAGTATTATGGTTGAGATTATGTTGCTTTAGATCAGAAGTAAACATGTTTATAACTGCTTTGTCTTCAGGTAA
The DNA here is from genome assembly GCA_001897835.1 of Bacteroidetes bacterium 46-16. GTDB lineage: Bacteria > Bacteroidota > Bacteroidia > Chitinophagales > Chitinophagaceae > MKUN01. Next base: position 32,944 of record MKUN01000004.1, on the reverse strand, counting down.
TATTTTCTCCCAATCTTTCTCTATTCTATCGCCAGGATGATAAATATAGTAATTTAAGCTCCTTGGAATGTTAATATGCCCTTTGAATGGTTCATCCTTATCTTCACCAAGAATATCAATTTCATCATTTTCTCCATAACCGAAACTGAAAAAAGATGCCATTAATAGATAATGTAAAAGCTCATGAGCAGCTAAGAAGGCTAACTCTTTGTATTTCGTATTCACTTGTTGTTGAGGCAAGTATTGATAGTTCCAATTAACCTCCTTAATATCAACTGAAGAATAGCCTGAACCAGGATGATAAAACCATGCACGTGTTTGACCTAAAGCACCGCTTTGTGCACTACCATAAGATGTAAAATCAATTACTGCCTGATTAAGCGGAAGTTTACCTGTACTCCATAATTGTTTAAGCGCATCACCTTCGTAAACAGTGTTTATCAAAATGACATTTAGAGAAATTCCATTTGAGCTATAAATTTTCATTAGCTCATTCTTTATTTTTTGAAGATCACCTTGAGACAAATTTCCACCTCCGATTGTGGAACTGTCTCTATACAAATAGATTGTCAAGTCTTCAGTATTTAAAATAGATTTTTTTGTACTGTCACTTAGCCTGTTGTAATTAAGTTGATCCGTATCCGGATTAAAAAAATTACTGAGCCTGCTTACAAAATCATTATTACTGACATAAGGTTGGCCGTTAACTACCTGGTCATCCGGGTTCACAAAATACCTGTACTTGCTGCTTGGGTCCAGCACATCGACATTGTTAACTACAATATCGTCGGTCACATTCAATAAGGGTTGTGACCGTTTTGCGGTATAGTTCTCAATATTGATATCACGCTTGCTCTTTTTCTTTGGTAGCGGTTTCCTGTCCAGCAGGCTATTATTATCGGTCACACTATTGCGCCTGCCTTTGGCATCGTAGCTGTCATTTACCACCGGGCTGTTCACCACGCTGCTGCCGGTATTGCTGCCTGCGTAGTTGCCCACGCCATACACCTGGCCCGAGTTGGCATAACTGCCCGCACAGTATTTAGAGCCTGAGTCGGCATAGCCCCAGCTCTGGTCGGGGTTGGTATAGCCACCCGCATAATCGCGGTTGGGATCGGTGTAGCCACCACTGTAGTCGTTATTGGGGTCGGCGTAGTCGCCTTTGCCATAGTTGTTATTGGCGCCGGGGCTCGGGCCCCAATTATTGCCGCGGGCCCCATAGCCTTTGTAGCCACCGCCATTCAGCACACTGTTGCCATTGTTGCTATTGCTGTTGCTGCCATCGGTCACATAGTCGCCCAGCACATCAAGCCAGCTGCTGCCGCTATCTTCGTTATCATCACCACCATTGTCGGGAGGGAAGTAGTACTTATCCCCGTCGGGCGATACATACACATCCTTGCCCCCACTGCTGCCCTTGTAGCTCAAGTGATTGCGGTCTATGAAATCTTGGTCGGCATTGCCCCTGAAGTCGGCAGGGATATAGTTCTTTGCCATGGTGAACTATTTTAATAAAGTTACAGAATATAATTGCAAATAATACAAGCTGTCACGCTTTTTGCGTGACAGCTTGTAAGCATATTAAGCATTAGCATGGCGAATCACCGCAACCACAGTTGGCCGCACTTACAGGCAGTACCTGCGTAACCGGCGGACAGCAAAGGTTGTATATCTTGTTGTACAAACCCGCCTTATCCGTAGGATCAGTGATGGCTTCAAGCGTGGATATCTGTTGCAGTCTGGTAAGGTTCTCCAGATATTTGGCTGTTGCATCGTTCTCTTGGGTCTTCATGTTGTAGCAATCCAATGCTTCACCTTGTCCTAAGAGCGCGTCGACTACGAGAGATGAAGTGAATAGGGTTTGTTTATCAACTTTCAGTATCACGCCGTCAACGGTAAATTCGAGGTCGCCATCTGTATAGGTTTCAGACAGGCCTTTTTTGACGCGCCAGAATTTCTCTTCAGTTTGTGCAAGGCCTGGAGGGCTCGATGGGCTGGTCAAGCCAGAAGATCCGCCGCCACCCAGGAAGGGGTTAGGCAGACAATCACCATAGTCCACCACTACTGGTTCAATGAAATCGATCAGGTTATCTTCGTAGTCAAGTATCTTACAGTAGTGCTTCAGCAATACCCAGCGAACTTCCGCAATATATTCAGGCTTTACCATGTCCTGCAGTAAATTCTCAAGATTGCAAAGATCTACTATCCGCACACTTTCAGGGTAACCATTACAATAAGCTATTTTAATATTCTTGAGATAGGTAATGGTTATATATTCCTGTAGTAATTGACGGAAGACAAAATTTAACACCCTGCTTTTATTATAATTTACGAGTTCGCGCACAGTAGTATCTTCCTCTCCTTCTTCCGCTGTGCTTATCGTTGACGTATTAACATCCACTCGCCTGGCCGAATTGGATTGTTCGACGTGTTTATCAAGAGCGCTGTGTATGCTATTGGCGTTCGAAGATCTGATACCAGTATGTGAATAGTCGGTTGTATCAGAAGTAGTATCAACATTTTCGCCCTCAAGGGAGGTATCAATTTGGAATCCATTGGAGTTCAACAATGAATCGCTTTTGCTCTTTCCTCCGCCGCCACCGATACCTAAACTTAATATACTCATATTCAGATCTAAGTGTCCACCAAGATTCCAGCCACTTGACGAATTTTGGGCATGTTGCTGCTGCATATACATAGAGTCAAAAACAGAGTACTTGTTGTCACTTGCATGTTCTTCAGTGGAAGAACCACCGTAGGTATCTAAGTCTGAATTTGTCTGACCACTTTCTTGCTGAAGCAAATTTTGAAATTCGGTGGCACTGCTTTTTGAAACGCTGTCCAGTATGTTCTGTGAATACGCGTGAGTAGTACTTGAATCACGATAAGTTCTTACGCTGATTGTTGTACGCTCACCAGGCAAAAGTGAAAACGTTTTCGCTGTTTTTCCGGCGCCATAGTTACCCAGGTAATTGCAAGTTTTGTATTCCTCTATAATCGCAAAAAAAGGAACTGGTTTATGTGGCTTCGACACCCACCTGATACCTGTTACTGCCCCACCTACGCCACCTTTAACAGCAACGGGCATCAACTTGGCACCTGAAACATAATCAACCACTTTTTTTGCGTCGAGCGCCTTTACATCAACTATTTTTGGCCCCGCGGTAAGGGGAGGCATATATGTTTGTGTCGGTGCAGCTGTTACAGGCAGCGCTTGTGCCACGGGCACTGCGGTAGCAATACGGGTATTTGTAGCAGCCGCAGCAGCTCTGTTCAAACTAAAAGCCATTTTCGCTACTAATGGAGGCTTCATACTTAAGAAAGCTGTCCGGATCGCCGCATTATTAGCTGTAGCAAAAACAGGGGCTGCAGCATTGGCCACGGGATAAGCATGCAATACAGGAGTAGCTGTAGCAACTCCTGTGGCAGGGCCGTATGCCGGTGCAAAATCTGCCCTTCCTTGTTGTCCATTCAGGTAATCGATACCAAGGAGGTCTTTGATCTGTTGTGGGCTCATTCTGCCTATATAGTCAAAGAAGTTGTTCTTAGGCACCATCTTTGTCCAGTCTTTGAATGCTTCCAGGGGAACGAACTTCCTGATAGCCCCGTAAGTGCTGAAACAAGTACTCTGCGGGATACTGTAATCAAGTGTGGGCGCGTGGCCGGTGCCGAGTTTAATAAATGGGTCTTGTGTGACGCACGAAGCCTGCTCCTGAGCCGCGTCGAGGCTCTCCATTAAGGCAACGAGCGCATCTGTTGGGTCTGCCATAGTTTTTTTGATTTAAATAGTTAGGAATATTTTTTTTCGAAAAGTAGCAGGAATATTAAAGCACATCAACCCGTATTTTTACGGTATTTGTTGCCCTTCAATTTGGTTTAACTAGAAATAGCTGTAAAAATTTATTGAAGAGATAGTGCTAAACGATCTATCCCATAGTGTTCATAGATTCATAGAAAGCCTCTATACCTGATTGCACGGCATAAATTGCTAAACCTACACGCGTCCTTACTTTTAGCTTTTTAAAAAGCTTAATTCGGTAATCATCAACAGTCCTTGGGCTAATATGCATTTTATCCGCAATCTGCTTATAAGAAAGTTCTGTGCAGCAAAAATGGAGAAATAGCACCTCTTTTTTAGTTAGCAGGTAATTCCTGAATTGAATGAGCTTGCTTCTATATGCACTATTAGTAGCAGCAATAACCTCATTGGATAAGTATTGTCCCTCTTCGTATATGGTAAGCATTGCTTCATATAGCTCTTCAGGCTGGCAACATTTTACCAGGTAGCCATTGGCACCCAATTGCATCATCTTCATGATACTGAAATCATCATCATGTGCCGTAAGGACCAAAACTTTTATCAGGGGATATAGTTTTGTCAATTGCTGTATGGTCTGATATCCGTTTACATCCGGCATATTTATTTCCAGCAGACATATATCGGGAAGTTCTTTTGCGCCATCCAATTTATTAAGCAATTCACGACCATTACGGGCGCTAATTATAAAATGAAATTCCGGGTATGTGCTCATTAAGGAAACAATCCCCTCCCTCACTACGTTGTGATCATCAACGATAGCAATTTTAAGAGTCTCAAACAAAGGAGCATCTGACATGGGCTTAAATAGTTTTTAATAGTTAGTATAAAGGTTAAATAGCAAGCTAATAAACTTCGATTATCCAAAAAACAGTGAAAACACGCTTTTTTATGCCAAGTATTTTTTGTAAAAGATGTCTTTCGCGTAACTGTTATGGATTGACCGATATTTAGCTTACATCATGCAGGCTGTTGGCCTGGGTTTTATAAAGCATCCAATATCCGTGGCAAGTGCCATGTAATATTTGGCCTTTGCCTCCAATTGATGTTTGTTAGCCATGTGATCTGTTTTTTAAGGTTATTAAAAGAATTGTTACTCAACTATACGTATGGTCCAGAAATCGTCACAGAGATCTGTGTCCGTTATGTATTCATAGGGCATGGTGAAGTACCCTTTCTGCCCCCAGTCGCTTCCCCAGGAATTGCGTATGATGAAGCGCTTCCTGGATTCGTCATAGCCAACGGCCATCACGGCATGCCCGCCCTGGTTCTTCTCGGTATCCAACTTAGGCATGGGCATATTACCGGTCCTGGCTACTTTACTGCTCTCAAAAGAATCGTATACCGTAAAGCCGAAGACAAAGGGATAGCCTTCTGCCAGGCAGCCTTTCAATTCATCCAGCGTATTGTCCAGCCGCATATAACTGAGCACCTGGCTCTTCAGCGCCGTTCTGAAACAGTTGACCGGGGGCTTTTGTGTGAACCGGGACACTTTATAGGGCCAGAGACTTTCAGGACATATCCCCAGTTTATTGGCTACCTTGATACCATCCCGTATCATCGCACCACTATCGGTATTTACTGTATGTTCCATGACCCTTTCGTTATAATAGATAAAGAGCCTGGACGGCATAAAACTATCTTCTCCCTGTTTCATCCGGCCAAACTGAAAGGCTGCCCCTATCGCATTGGCGGTACAACTACCTAATTGCCCCTGGTCATAGACCGGTGGGCATTGTGGCCGCAGGTCTGTTTTAGCCGGGAGCGCCTTTAGTACATGCCTGGGTGCTTTGTACATGAAGTCGCGCTTATCGGGAATATCGGGTACCCAGCCATATATCCTGTTGCGGGAAACTATCTTTTTTGTTGCCATGATATTTAAGTTTAGCGTGATCGTTTATATCTTAATTGTTATTGCCACTGGTCAATTGCCTGCCATTGCCAAAACCCAGTAAGAGGTTCAGGGCCGCTAACAGGCTACCGTCCTTGTTATAGGTACCATCATAATCCTTCCCTAAAGACAGGCTGAGCAGGGTATTCTTTTTCAGCTTATAATCCAGGTTGACCGTGAACCGCCAGGTCGCAGGAATGTCCTTATAGTTCAGAACGCTCCGGTATATAATTTCTGCGCCCCCCGTAAAAGGGCTTTCTCCTTTGTTGTACAACAGCCGCAGGCCGCCATCGAAACTCTGGAGGTCGCCCTGCTTGAGAACGTGTTGTTCATCAGCATATACCTGGTCGGGATGATAGAGGTATCGTAATATGCCCAAAGCGGACAGTCCTGCCTCCCATTCATAACCAATCGTCAGCCAGGCACCGCCTTTATTTATCCTTGCATCGTTGAATACCTGGTCAGGATATCGTATCGACAGTCCACCGGAAAAGTCCATTTTAAATCCATACCGTTTGAAAACAGTATGCGCTGACAATGCTGCCAGGCTGTCCAGGGCTTCCTTTTTTGCCGATATCAGCTTGTTGGCACTATCGCTTATTTTATCGTTCTGCGCTTTTACTGCCTGGAGGAAGGCTTCCAGGCTGATCTCCTTGTTCTTCTTTTTCTCTAGCAAAACTTTGTATTCGTCGCTTGCCAACCAGGCCTGTCTTGCTTCGGTCTCATCAATTAGCAATGTCTTCAGTATCTCATTGGCTGCAGTTATAGCTTTGTCTAATTGTTTGTCGAGGTATCCCCTGAACAGGGACACTTTAAAGCCTAAGCCAATGTCCGTATACTTAAGACTGTCCCCATGTACATTTTTTATGGCGGCTGATAAAACAAAGTTTTGCCAAAGGTTATCGGTCAATTTATTGGAGCTATATGAGGAATAGTCTATACTCCTCGCAGTGAACAGCCAGGCCGGGGCTATATCTACAGCGTAGTTGGAAGGAAGTGCGGAGAGGTTATCCGTAGCGTCCAGGACGGAGACCATAAAGGCCGAAGGGTCGGTGGGCCTTTGGATGTCCGCAGGAGCAGTGCCTACAAGATCTGCTCCCGGTGAAAGGGGAGATCGTAGCAGGTCCAGGACATAGGTACTGTCCTGTGCCTGCAATGCAAGGGGAACAGAGATAAAAGCAAGTAACAATGATCGTTTCAGCATGATCAGGGGTTATCTGTAGTGAAAAATATATTGGCACTGAAGCGGTAAAGCCCGGCTGCTACCTGCTCTGCCTGGAGCTGGTAGGTAGCCTTTTGCATACCGCCATCGATGATGATCGTGACGGCCTGCCCGGCAACGGTATTCATATGCTCGATCAGTGTACTCACCACGAGCATTTTGTTGTCCAGTTCTTCATTACCGCCCAGGCGTTGCAGTGAAAAACTGCCTGCGTAATTGCCTTTCCCGTCACTGTTCTTGAGCACTTTATCTGCATCGAGCAGTAAAGTAGTGATCGCGGCGGGCTGGGCATTGCCGATGATTATGGATAAGCTTATGGGGTCTTTCGACCCTGCTTTTAAAAGATAGGCGGCTGTAAGCGCTCCCTGTGACATAGTGTGGTTTGTTTTTTTGTTCGTTAATCATGTACCCAGAAACCGTACTGCCTGAAATTTGCGGACAGGTACCATTGGCTGGAGAATACTTTTTTGTTCTTGACACCCGCCTGGCTCATCAGGGGCATGCTCACCCTGCCATTGGCCCTCACGGCCTGGTGTGCACCGGTTTCCGGGATGACGCCTACGATATGACCGGAACGGGAGAGTATCGTACGCTGGCCTACGATGATGCCGGTACGCCCTTCGTTCACCTTTTGCTGTAACTCGTCGGTATCAAATATCCTTTCCCAGCCGAAGTCCGGGCCGAAGTCGCGGAACCAGTCAAACAGGCTGTTGGCATTCAGTTCATTGACCGTATCTCCATATTTAACAGGCTGAGGAATACCTTGTGCCAACTGTGCCAGTGCTTTACCGCTCCACCATACCCTGGGCATATACACCCCGGACAGGCAACAGAAGTCATAAGCATAGATATTACAGTAGGTAACTCCTTTGCCGGGCTGGTACCGAAGGCTATGTTCCACGTCGAGGAAATCCAGTATCCGGTATACCTGGTCTATTTTTGTACGGGCGTCCGCTGTTGCTTCCCGGTGTGGCATATCGGGCTCGCTGAGCGCATAGGCACGGCCATTCACCGATGCCCTGACGGTACCCTTCCGCTCCGGCATGTGTACCGCCGCTATCTTTTCGATGTGTACGGGGGCCGGCTCGTCGAAGGGCAGCAGTTCGATATAAGAACCGCTTATAAAGCCTTTGAGCTCTTTACCGCTTAGCGTTACGCTCACGCCCACCCAACCGGGTGCTGAAGGGCTGTCCGTGGCGGTAGCGATCGTATCGGGCGGTAATACGGTAATGATATTGCCGTTCATGATCTGCGGGCTGCTCCGCAGTCTTAATGCGGTCTTCACCCGGTATCTTTTGTTGGTCTGTGCTTGCATATAATAGTGTTTTTAGCCTTGTGGTTGTGATTCATCGGTATTATTGGTGTCTGCATCAGGAAGTATGTCATGGATATCGGCATCGGGATGCGTGGCATCGTTATTGTTTACGGGTGCCGCACTTGTAGCCGGCTGTTCCTGCTGCGGATCGGTCGGTAGCTTGTCCTTATAAGGTACTTTGTTCTCCGCTTTGACGTTGAACAGGGTCTCGAATACTTCTTCCAGCTTTTTGGAGGCCACCTTGGAGAACAGTCCCGCCAGGCAGGCAATGGACATGAGGCCAAAGGGGTTCAGGGGTATGGGGGTAGCCGGAACGGGAGTATTCGTTTGTTGCCCGGCATTCATCGCCTGTTTATTGGAAGTACTGATGTTCCTGCTTCCTGTTGTATCACCGAGGCTATCCGCGGTGGTCGCTTTTGAGCTATCTGTTGTTATGACCCGGGATACAGCCGGCTGGCTTTGCGGGGGAGCATAGCTCATGAGCCCGCCACGAATCAGCAGGTAGAAGATAACGGCCAGCCCACCACCGACCAGTGGACGCAGGCAATACCAGGGGATCCAGGAGGGTACGAATGCCTTATTGCCGATGAAGGCAGTGAAGGAAATAATGACCTGCAGGGTCGCACCCAGTGCCCCGCCGAATAGCATCAGCAGGAAATACTGCTGTTCCTGGCTTATGCCATATTGATGGCCGAAAAATTGCAGTTGAACGGTTGTCTGCCCGTCGGCCCGGGGCCAGATGGCGTACAATACGCAGAACAGCATTATTGCAAATAGGGAGAACAAAAGGGTAAGGAGTACCCTGGTCAATTTAGCCCAGGCATTGTCGGGCGCATTTGCTTCGTTTGTGTTGGACATACATGATATGTTTTAGGCGTTTTACAATATTTATTTTTGATCGGTTGTTTTATCGGTCTGGCTAAGTGATGTTTTCGGGTACTGGTCTTTCAGCAGTAATTTTTTGGCCCAGTCCCATATCTCTTCGCTGAACACCGCACCTACAAGGCAGGAGAAGAAAAGGATATAGGCGTTAGGGTCATTGCTGCCGTTGTTCACCAGGGCGATGCCTCCTTTCGTGGTCAGGAATACGATGATGGCAGCAGACAGGCCCCTGATGAGGATCAGGATCACGTTCTCGCGGACGGAGATAGTTACATCAGAACCTGCTATGAATAGTTTATTACGGATAAAGCTGGAGATGGCTGCGCCGAATATCCCGAAGCCGAACATGCCAATGATCAGTACCACATCCACAGAATTGGGTTTCAGCAACCATGCGGAGGCATCGCCGATGATACCCCAGTCTTTACCGGGGCTGGGTGGTAACGGCCGGCTGTAAAATCCATAGTTCTGCATCTGTAACTGGCTTACCAGGTCGTTGTACATCGATATAAGCTCGTTATCCCCATAGTTGGGTGTATAACTGCCCCCGCTTTTAAGAAAGAAGGTGTCCCTTGACTTGGTCCTGATATCGGACAGGGCGGTCCTGCCATAGGTCTCTACGGCCTGTTCATAGTCTTTGTACCTGCCGCTTATATATTTACGGAAGTCGGCGTTCCGGTTGATGGTCGCGGAGTACCAGGACTGGAGACTGTTGAAATAGCTTTCGAGTAGATAGCCGTTGATAGACGCTTTCGCTGTCGCAAGGTCTGCCTTGATGTTGTTCAGGGCTTCCTGTTTCTTCTCGCTGTAGGCCTTTATATAGTCAGCATACATCCTGATGAAATCATTGCGTGTCTTGTCGAGGTAGTCCATGAAGGAAAGGCTGTGTGTAATGGCATCGCTGAGCGAGGGGTTGCCTTGCACCACGTCCTGCCCGGAAAGGTCCTTGAGATCTCTTTTGTAAGGGGCAAGCAGGCTGTCGCCGGAAAGGCTTTTGATCTCCGTTATGTTATCCGGCAAAGCGGTGTTCTGGTATAGTGAATCGAATGTGTTCGGGGATATGTCGGAGACATACTTGTTCTTGTCCAGGTAAGGAAGGGCCACAAGGGCCGTGAAGATGATGTATAGGCTGCTGCCGATGAAGAACAGGAGGACGACAAGGTGCTTATAGTACTCCGGCATGTTCGACGCATCATATTTACCGGAACGCTCATCATGGAAGCTCTTTTTGGCTGCCAGATTCAGTAAGGCTACAATGGCAACCGCCAGGATCATCTTGAAAATATCCAGGGAACTAAAGAAATCGTTGAGCTGGCTGAGCAGTTCGTTAACATGGTCCTGCCCCGGGGATATGGTGATCCCTGACAGGTATTCCCGAAGGACGCCTGCCAGGTAAGCGCCGAGCTTTATCGCAAACAGCAGGGGGGCCAGCACGAACTGGAACAGTACGGACTTGAACACCGGCGCGACAATGGCGAGGGAGGTGATCCTTATGTAAAATGGATTGCCGTACCAGTTATCCTTTGCAAAGAACGTACGGAACAATTGCCGGTAATAGGCAATGATAACTATGATCGCCAGCAGGGATATAGCTGAGGACAGGATCATATCGGTCAGAAGTGCATGGCCTTCTTTCATAATAAGGTAGGTTATTAGTTAATGATAGTTATAGATATAACTCTAAATTAAACGTATTATTGTTAATTTCAAAATAAATTAAATGTTACCAAAACACTAATCCCGTATGTTCTCGATACGCTCACTGAGGTTATTGATCGCTTCCGTAAGGCGGAGATTGGTGTCTGATTGGCGGGAGATCGCTTCGATGTTCTGCCGCTCTATCTCGTATTGCCTGTTAAATATCTGCTCGAACTTCTTATCGCTTTCTTTCTTGTCTTGCTCCCGTAAGGACTGCAGTGATTTTAGTTCTTTCATGAAGTAATTGAGGAATATGCCCAATACGGTTATTGTGGTTACTTTCTCGGCTATGCCGCCGATAATACTTCCGCTCGTTTCCATGAATATCATAATGACAGGTTTTTTAGAAAATTCTTATTTGCTCACAAAGGTATCATTAGGTATTGTCAGCCGATCATTTTTGTGGATATCTTCAGGTTGATCGGGTAGATGCGTTTGTCGGGCCTTGCTGTAATTGATATATGGGCCAAAATTATTTTTTTTTATTATCCACAATGGATTCGAACGATGAACTTCGTCTACCCTCCTCGTCAAAAGAGCTTACACAATGGTGAAACAATAGCGAAACATTTTTGCAATGCGCAATGTCAATGTTGCTGTATCTTGCCATCAGGCCCAAGGCAGTTCGCAAATAAACCAGCGCTTATCTTTGAACAGATTTCAGTCCGGCAACGAACATATGAGCAATAATTTTATGATAAAACTTAAGCGAATAGCAAAGCTTTAGAAGACAGCGAAGGATGAAATCAAGATGTTATTGACAGTTTTTGTTCAGGTATAAACGTTGGTTTGTGTATAAACAAAAAAATGATTATTTTTTTCAGACCTTTCATTCGTCTGACGCTATATGAAGCCATTAGTAAGAAAGGACTATTTATTATTATAGACATGTGCTATATTTATACAGCGTATCAATACATTAAATCGAAATCACTATATGAATATTGATGAACCTGAAGAAATTGATTTATTGGCAATAGCGGAACGTCATCGCTCAAATTTTGTCCGTGATTTGGTTCAACATCATACTGCTCCAAATAAAACACGTGCAGAATATTTAGTAGAAATACCAAAACGGATAATGCAATTTTGGGACGACCTCGACCAATTACCTCATGACGTTAAAGCGTGTATGGATTCATGGAGGAAACTTGAACAATCAGGGTATGAAATTCAGGTTTTCGACGAAAAATCTGCAAGAGAATTTATCAAGACCCGCCTAGGTTCCAGATTTGAGAAAGCATTTGATAAGTGTTACCACCCCTCAATGAAATCGGACTACTTCCGATATAGCTATATCTTCGTAGAAGGCGGCTTTTATATTGATGCTGACGACATTTATCACGGAGGTTCTATTGATCATCTTTTTACAGATGGGAGATTGAAGCTTCAACCATTCTGCTATGATATTACAACTGCTCAGATGGTTTCACCCCCAGTTTTCACAAAACATGGAGCAAATAAATTGAGTTGGATATTTTACTTCAACACGACCCCTTTAATCGCTGCGAGCAAACATCCTATTGTAGAGCGCATGCTGCTTAATGCAACGATATCTCTAGAGGAAGATTTAAATGGAGAGCTACCTGAAGTTCAAGCTAGTACTGGACCGGGTAATCTAACCAGATCTATATTTGAATTGCTAGCGAATGAAAAGTGTCCTGAGGAAGAACTGCTTGTTATGCCTAATTGGGAGGACATCTCCACTAGCAAATGGCCACTTAGCTACCGGAATGATAAGAGAAATTGGAGGCTATCGAATCAGCAAGCTTATTTGGCATCAAAGCAAACGCAGCAATGAATTTATTACGGCCACAACGAGCAATTGTTCGCAACATTTTCCGATTGCGACTCAAGTTGCGCAGATTATTGCCTAGGCGGCAATGTCAAACATTTGGTACCCGTAGTCCAGGAAAATGTCCTCGAATTCAGAAAATCTATGTTATAAATCTGAATCGTGAACCTGGACGTTGGTCTATGATGCAACAAGAGCTCAGGCAAATTTTGGACCATACGGGTACCGAATTACTAAGTCTTGCTGAACGGCACGTTGCTGTTGATGGTCGGGAATTGTCACAAGACCCTCTACAGGATGCCGAGATATATCCGTTTTACACTCTTCAAGACCAGTTATTTGTCGAGCCGCAACCGCTCGCACTTCCCACACGCGTCGAACTAAATATCCCTATTCGGATGAGTCGAGCTGAATATGCAGTTGCTAGATCACATATCAATATTTGGAAAAAAGTTGTAACCGGCAATGAGGAATACGTCCTTATCCTCGAAGATGATGTATGGTTTCATTCAGGTTTTGCTAGGTATCTAGACAAGGTATGGAACCAAGTTTTTTCAGAAAGTAACATAAATAGCAAATTTGATATTCTTTATTTGTCCTACCTTGAAGTGAAGCATGGTGCACCAAAGACTATCCTGTCAAGTAATGTATTTATGCCAGTACGAGGACTTTGGCACCTTTCTGGATATGTTCTGTCAAAAAAGGGGGCTGAGAAACTTCTTCACCTACTACCATGTTACGGCCCGATTGACCTTTGGATAAATCACCAGTTTAAAGCACTAAACGTTCTCGCCTCTAAGGAATCTATTATTAATCAACGTCGAGACACTAAGTCTACAAATTCCTATTCAATACTTCCTAGCCTTACTAAAATTGGCGCGATCAATAGTGAAAGGTCATCGTTATTTAATATCCGTCCAATGGAACAGCCAGTATTTGCTTTTGGTTCTGAAGGAACCGGATGCACATCGCTTGCCATGGCTTTGTCTATGCTCGGGTACACATGCTGTAGTGATTTGAATGATCTGCCGATTACTGAAATGAACAATCTTCTTAACGGAAAGGAAGACAGAATATTTAACGCTTATGTGAACATAGGTGCCTTAGACTCAAAAATTAAAGAGCTTCTTATTCAATATCCGAAAGCAAAGTTTATCCTTATGAAAGGTAAGGACTCGCTTTCCGATAAGAATTTTGCGAGTATTACAGACAAGCTAAGAAATGTTGATTTGACTGTGCTTCACTCAGAGGAATTAAATAAGTGGAGAGTAATTTGTGAACACTTGAGGTGTGCGCCACCTGCGTGTGCTTACCCTTTATTGAAAGACCTTGGTCAAAGGCTAATAATCAACGATGTCGGTAATAGTGAGCAGAATATAACTGTTAGTAAGTCCAAACGTGACAATTCACCTTGGGTTATTGAGCATAGTACAGGGTGGCAGGGTATTAGACCTACGACTGAGGAAGGATATATAAATATTGAAACCTTTGTTGAAATTACCGATCGCTTGCAATTTCATGATCCAGAACTCTGGCATTTAAGACAAGATACATTCACAGATAATTTAGCATTATTTCGTCCTTCAAATATCAATTTTAGTCCAGGGATTGGAGCTGTACTTACTGTAAAAAGGGAGTTCGTCGGCGTCCGTGATTATACTGCTGCTTCTTTGTGCAGCAAGGAAAATTATTTGTTCGGCAGATTTGAAGCAACAATCAAGGCATCTAATGTTCCTGGAGTGGTTACAGGATTATTTTTGCATCGCAACTCACCGAGGCAGGAAATAGATATTGAAATCGCAGGAAATAGACCAAGCCGTCTCTTGGTAAACGTATTCTATAATCCAGGTGATGAGGGAGCAAGCTTTGACTACGGCTATAGAGGGACTCCGACCTATATTGATCTAGGATTTGATGCATCGAAAGAAAGTCACAGTTTTGCAATAGAATGGACTCCAAATGAAATTAGATGGTTGGTTGACGACAACCTAGTTCATAAACGTGCGATCTGGGAGCCGACCCCTATTCCACATCTTCCTATGACGTTCCATATTAATAGTTGGGTCTCTCGTTCTACACAACTGGCGGGACGAATTAGAAATCGCGGCCTTCCAACTGCAACTGTAATCAGTAAAATTACCGTTTCAGCAAATAAAGTCGCTTCTATTTCTCAAGAAAATGTTGTGCAGTCACAACTTTCCCTCAACAATTTTAGTCCAAGTCAATTTATCCTATGAAGATTTTATCCTTCAACCCAGGCCATGATGGCGCTTTCGCTTATCTTGAAGACGGTCATTTGATTGCCTCAATTGAGGCTGAGAAGGACTCTCGTTATCGTCACTCGTCCCTATCTACACCGGATACGTTCGGCATTTTCAATCGCCTTATAGAAACACCGGATGTCCTTTGTAGAGGTGGGTGGTGGCCCGACGATACACTTTTGTCTGAACGTCGCCTTCTTGCAGGTTATCATGGCTTAAATAATAGCGACATTATAGTTAGTCAGAAACGCTTTTTAGGTAGGACTATTGATTACTTCTCGTCTTCACACGAACGTTCTCATCTTCTTTGTGCCGTCGGCATGTCAAATCTTCCCAAGGGAACGTCTTGCTATGCTCTACTTTGGGAAGGGGTGATTGGTTCTTTCTACGAAATAGATGCTCAATTAAATATAACAAAGCTAGCTGATGTTATGCCTGAACCCGGACATAGATATGCTTTGCTCTATGGTTTAGCCGACCCTACTTTTGATAAAAAAGCAGCAGAGTTCTCAAGATTTTCTGACGCTGGTAAACTCATGGCATTAGCTTCATTTTCTAAGAGAAGTAAACCTACGGATGAAGAGGAAAAAATAATTGCATTTCTTATGCAAGATTGTATTCACCTTAAACCTCAAAAGTGTGAAGATTTAAGGCATTATCGCCACTATAATATTGGCTTAGATGATACAGAGTTTAGGAATTTTGCGGGAATAGTTAGCGATAGAATATTCGACCGGTTTTATCAGTATGCTAAACTAAATTTGAAAAGAGACATGCCATTGCTTATTACCGGGGGGTGTGGCTTAAATTGCGACTGGAATACGAAATGGAGAGAAGCAGATCTTTTTTCTGAAATATTTGTTCCACCAGTCGCTAATGACTCAGGATCTGCAATCGGAACTGCGATTGATGCACAGTTTCATTTTACTGGTAATCCAAAGATAAATTGGAGTGTTTACTCGGGTTTAGAATTTAATGTCGAAGCTCCATTCGATGTATCTTCGTTCGATGAGTGTGAAACAAACTATACGATGATTTCTGAAATGCTTGCAAGTGACCTTATTATTGGATGGGTAAACGGGAAATATGAAATCGGTCCCCGTGCCTTGGGAAATAGGTCAATTCTTGCTTCTCCCTTCAAAGAAAAAACTAGAGATCGGTTAAATGATATCAAGCAGCGAGAACAATTTCGCCCAATCGCACCTATTTGTTTAGATGAAGATGCTATGGAATTGTTTAATTGCAGCCACCCTAGCCCATTTATGCTTTACACAAACATTGTTTCTACCAATGCCCTACCAGCTGTCACTCACGTCAATGGAACAGCCCGCATACAAACAGTCTCTTATGAAAGCAATACTCATTTGTATGAATTACTTCTCGCCTTTAAGACGCTCACAGGTTATGGTGTTTTGTGCAATACCTCTTTGAATTTCAAAGGACGGGGATTTATAAATAATATCGCTGACCTAGCAGACTATACATTAAAGCATGAATTGGATGGGTTTGTTGTTGGAGGGAAGTGCTATATGCTGAAGTCTTCGACGCAATATCAGACTTATCTTAGCCAAAGAAATTCTTAAGTGAATAGCCATAAATGATAAATATTATAAGTCAATGTAACTATCCTTGTAAACCCACTCTTTTTAATAATCCAAAATATTAGTCGGTAGAATTTTGAGGTGTATCTCAGCCTTTCAGACTTAAATGGCAATGCATTGACTAATCACAATGGTAAAATCTAGTTCTAAACTCTCAAATAGTGGGTATCATTCTATACAAGCTATTAATTCATAGAGGGAAAGATGGCCCTGATCAACAAGATCCGGCATATCCTTTTACTCAAACACATAGAGACCTGCCAGTACTTGCGAAGCAGAAACTGAAATAACGGGGGTTAAATGAACAAGGTGTATTTGTCAGCTTTAAATAGACAATATTAGTAAGACGAGCAGAACATCCATAAATGATGGGATAGTAGCTTTATTTGATTAGGTTTTACATGTATTTTCTTGCCAAGACCCGTTTTGCCTAATGTGTCTTACGCAAAATAGAAAAGCGGCTAACAAATAATAGTAAGACAAGTCGCATAATTTATGTCAGCCATCAACAATTAATCTAACAGACACTTCCTGCTCGAAAAGGTTTATTCCCTCTGCCGAACTGTCTTCTATAAAAATTAGTGTGCACAATAGATACCATCAGGAAATATATTGTTGTTCCATGTATTGCTGCAAAACTATAGCATGATTATGTTCTACGTCTTTTGCACCATAAACTAGGGTTATTGTCTTTTTATCCTTATGATTTTCTACAAAATTATCAACAGCCCTATTATGCTGAAGCTCTTTTCTATATTGCTTCTGAAATTCAACCCACATAGCAGGATCATGTCCCCACCATTTCCGAAGATGAACAGATGGTGCCAGATCTTTTGCCCATTCGCTGAGTTCAAGCTCTTCTTTTTCTACTCCTCTTGGCCATAATCTATCAACGAGAACCCTGTATCCATCTTTTTTAAGTGGTTTTTCATAAGCTCTTTTGATCCTGATAACTGGTATCATAAAATATCATCTTTTTAAAAGTGAAATTGTAGCTCTCTTTAGTTTGTTTTTTTGAATGGTATTAAACAATACACGCCTGCAAACTTTTTTTGTCCTTTATCTGAATACGTTTGCCATCCGTTTTGATCCATCCCGATGCAATCCAATCTGTAAATATCTTAAATACTGTTTCATAAGTAGTACCGGCATATGCTGCAATGTCCTGCCTTGAGAGGGTCAAATACAAAAAATGATCTTTGTTCTCACCAAATACACTTTGAAGCATGATGAGCGTTTCAGCAATACGACCTTTGACATCTCTATGGGCTAAATCACTCATGCGTTGTTCCGCATTATTGAGTTCGGTTGCATATAATTGCATTAGTTTATACGATAAAATGGGATTGGTAAGCAGACTTGCCCGTATATGATCTTCGGGAATGAAACATGCCATTGTTTCTGTAATGGCCGTAGCTGAAATGTGATAGACGGTATCGCCAAACCCCCTTATCCCCAAAATATCCCCTTGTTTGGCAAAACGAATGATCAGTTCCTTTTCTCCCCATCGTTTATGCACTTTTACGGCCCCTGACAGCATGAAATATATACCGGTTACACCAGAACCTTCAGAAAGCAACTGTTCATTCTTTTTGAATAGAAACGTTTGTTTTTTAATATGTGTAAGTTCCAGCCATTCTTTTGAACATGCCTGGCAGAAAAAGCAGCTCTTTAAATTGCAGTCTGTTTTTTTCATAAATATTGCTTTGGCATTATAAATTTACTCATTAAATAATATTTTCTGGAAAAAATATTGCTTTTGCAATACTTTTGTATAGAAATCGACAAAATGAAACGAAAAGACGAAAGTATTCCATTAGCGCCATCTATGAACCCGATTTACAGAAAAAATGAGATATCTCGCACTCCGGGAGTTGACAGACGCATTGTGTTCCTCACATTTCAAGCAATACTAAACGCTTCTGTAATAGGGTTTATAGCCAAGGGGTTAGTGTATCTCATAGAGTTGATCACGAATCTTTCGTTTTACGGGAAATTTTCGATCAAATCAGCAAGTCCTGCTGGTAACCATCTTGGGATAATAGTGATCGCAATCCCTGTTATTGGCAGTTTGATTGTAGGGCTCATGGCAAGATTTGGTTCAAAAGCTATTCGAGGGCACGGAATTCCTGAGGCAATGGAAAAGATCATTCTAGATGAAAGTAAGATACCTCCACTGATTACCTTGCTAAAACCACTGTCTGCGGCAATATCAATTGGTACAGGAGGCCCATTTGGTGCTGAAGGCCCTATTATTGCGACTGGGGGAGCCTTTGGTTCGTTTACAGGGCAAGTCATGCATATTTCTGCTGCAGAAAGGAAAATTATGCTGAGTGCGGGTGCCTGCGCGGGTATGGCAGCAATATTTGGCAGCCCGTTAGCAGCAGTATTATTAGCTATTGAATTACTACTATTTGAGTTTTCCGCCCGTTCTATAATACCTGTCGCATCAGCCTGTGTTACAGGGGCTGCTATGCATATTTGGCTATTTGGCAGCGCACCTGTCTTTGCTATGGGTGATATTCCCGTGCCTTCCGGTACCGACCTTGCCATTTATACAGGAATAGGTTTATTTATTGGCATTGTCGCTTCACTGGTCTCGAAATCTGTATATGCTGTGGAAGATTTATTCGAAAAACTGCCGGTACACTGGATGTGGTGGCCAGCAATTGGAGCCGTGGCAGTAGGCGTTGTGGGATATTTTGCCCCCTATACGATGGGGGTTGGATATGACAATATTCAGCATCTGCTCACTGGCAAGTTACCACTGACTGTTTTGTTGTCCCTGTGCCTGCTTAAATACATTTCATGGGTCATTTCCTTAGGGAGTGGTACATCAGGTGGTACCTTAGCCCCTTTATTTACAATAGGCGGCGCATTGGGTGCATTAACAGGAAATGCACTTATTTTTTTCTTTCCATCTTTAGGGATAAACATTGCCACAACAGCATTAATAGGCATGGCAGCTATGTTTGCAGGTGCATCGAGAGCTTTGCTCACTTCAATAATATTCGCGTTTGAAACAACAGGGCAGCCAAATGGACTATTACCACTTGTTGCTGCTTGTGTGGCTGCCTATTTCGTGTCATTCTTCTTAATGGAAGGTAGTATCATGACTGAAAAGATCCGTAGAAGAGGTATAATTACTCCAGACTCCTATCATCCAGATTTGCTGATGCATGCACATATAAGGGATTTGCTGCAACCGGTCATAGGTAATGAGCAATACCCGTTGATTGATGAAAATGAAGCGTTGGATGTCTGTGTACAACTGATGGGTAAATTAGGGGTTGATGCATTACTTGTTACCGATACCAATGACGATACAATGATAAAAGGAAAAATCACCGCAATGGATATTGTAAAATACTACAGTACTACTAAAGAAAGAGAGCAGAAATTTAGTGGATCTGTTCGCACAAAAAGATGGATGGTGTACACAAGACAAGTTATTAAATCCCGCAAATAAGAGATCAATTATTATCAAGAATAGTGATCGTGCGGTTATGTAATAAAACATCGATTAGAATTTGACAGCTTAGGCGTATGGATGGGTCTGTAATACCCCGTTTGTATAAGGTGGAAGTTTCGTTTCTCTCCATACCCGGAATTTCCTTTGCAGAACCCAAATGTATCAAACAGGTAGCACATCTTCCCATCCCGCCACATTCACCGAAAGCATCAGGATAGAGTCTGTCATTTACGAGCTCCATCAGGGAGCGGTATTCGTTTCTATAGGTACTGATAACGTACTCTTCTTCCCCCCAGAATATCTTTATGCGAATAGTGTCGTAAGCATTTATCATAACTAATCAAATCCAAAATTCGTCCGGGTATTCATCTTTTTCACGAGTTTGGTGCAAAATGTGTAATTGGTTCCCTATGAAATTGAGTTTATCAGCAGGCAAGTTTTGTTCCAGATGAGGAAATAATGTCCGTTCTTCAAAGCGGATATGAGCATCCACTGCATCTGCCAGCACGGTAAACATTTCGGCCCGCAATGAACCTTTCAGGGTTGTGTCTTCCACAAGTTGCCGGATATGTTGATGTTCTGATTGGGCTTGGTTGATCAGGCTACCCTGCCATACTGCAAACAACAAGGTTTCCTCCTCTTTAAAATGTTGCTGCAAGTGATTTTCCCAGAAGTATTTTATATAAGGTTGTATTCGTTCTGTTGGAATGTGCATTTTTACACCTTGCCTTATCTTCCAGCAAAAGAGCAATCCAAAATGGTGCTCCCTGGAAAATGCCACAAAGCTATCATGTCTTTTCATACCAATGTTTATTTAACATACTTATTCAAATGTTCTACGAGTTTGGAAGCGCGGTAACCAAAATCTGCTCCAAAACTGTTAATGACCACCCCTTTTACATTGTAGTTAGGTGAAGAAATAGCAAATACAATACTTCGTCTGCTGGATCACTTATGCCTTCGAAACGATATACTTCATCAATAGTAAAATCTTCTGGCGACAGTTCCAGAGAATTATCTTTACATAACAGGCACTCCTTTTCTTTCTGCAATAAAAAATCTGTCGTATAGCCTCTTTTAATAAGGTCATCCACTGCTTCGCTGAGCGTATCGTAATTGCGCTGAGATGGCTGCTTGTTCATAATTGGTATTTTAGGAACTAAATTTATGCTTATTCATTAAGCAAAAGACTGTTCCAGCTCGATGGATTTTGGGAACAGGATGTTATTCTCCAGATGGATATGTAGGTGCAAGTCATCCTCGAATGCCTGTAAAGTAGCATAGGCTGCCCGGTAGGTATTGCAGCTATCTACAGGGGCTGCATATCGGTTGCTTAATTCTTTTATTTTCCGGAAACGTTCACCTTCCTGGTCATGCTCATGCATCATCATCCTTATAGGATTCTGGACTGTGCCAAAAGGCGCAGACAGCGTCTTATGCCCTTCGGATATAGCCTGCACCATTTTACGAATAAATGGGAACAACATTAATTCTTCCTTTTTCATGTGGGCAGTTAATTCACCAGCACATGCATCGAAATGCGTTTTGATCTCTGCCAATTCAGGGTGCCTGCCACCGTGAACCTTTACAATTTTTTCAAGGAAGGACTGAATGACAGGTATTTGCTGGCTTACATAGCGGTGATGCTTTTTCTCTATAAAATCAGCGAGCAGGTCTATTGGCCAGGACTTATAATCACTGACTGCATCTTCTTTACGTGGAAGGGCATCTACCGTTTGTTGTAAACGGCTGAGCAGCTCTTTTGTTTCTATCTTACCCTCTTGACAAGCGGCTTCTATACTACGGTTTCCATTACAGCAGAAATCAATACCGCTTTGTTCAAATATGCTGGCTGTGCGATAGTCTTCTGCTACCACAGCACCGATAATGTTGTCTTTTGAAATGTTCATATTAATAGTTTTAGTAAATTAGATGTGATTATTTTTTAGTTCCCCACTTTTGTTGTTCTTCAGCAGACCATAGCGAAGGAAAAAATTTACGTTGCTGAAACTGCGGATGGAGGTATTTTTTCCACTCAGACCCACCTGTGGCATCTTTGTTCTCATCCTTGCTGTCTAAATAGTGCTTTGCTGTGTTAAGATGCACCAATGGCCACTCTATGTTATATAGACGATCAAATTCCCGCAGTATATCGCGTAGTGCTTCTGATATACCGGACATATTCTTAACTATATCCTCAATCGTTTTGCCCCTGACCTCCTTCGCCAGCGTTATAAATCCCTTCAGGTACCTATCTTCAAACTGGCGAAGGGTCAGGGTCTTTTTCCCAGTAACACGATCCAGACCTGCATCTTTCCAATAGATATGTTCAAAATATTCTTCCATGTCCGGTTCAGCAGACAAACGTCTTTTCCCTTCTTCATTAATAAGGTTTTCAATAGGGGTGCAATAGATCTCTACCAGCCTGAACTGTGCAGATTGAAACCCGCTGGCAGGTACCAATGCTGAACGGAAAATGTTGTAATCATCATAATCCATGCCCTCTCTCATGACCTCAAAGGATGTAATGAGTATTCTTGTATAACGGTTTATGCGGCTGATTTTCCCGATCAGGTAAACTTCAGTTATCTTATCAGCATTTACGATCTGCCTTATCTCGTGGAGCATCAGTTTCAACAGCAGTTCTGTTACCTGATGGTACATGATAAATATCTCTTCATCAGCAAAATCAGTATGGGGTTTCTGTAATGATAACAATGTGTCTACTTGCACATAATCCCAATAATTGACAGGCTTTTCTTGTAACAAGCCTTTAAGGTAAGTATCGGGATTTTCACCTAATGAATTGTATTTGTCTATGATGGCGTTTACAATCTGTTCCTGCTCCATATTTATGATTGTTTAAAAAATGATATAGCAATAATGAATAGCCCGGTCACTTTAATAAGCTCTGCAACAACAAACCAGATATGCAGATGGGAAGTGGTCACAGGTTTATCTTGGATATATAATTCCGCTCTGGCATCCAATGCGGGTAATAACCATACAGTTTGTAGAATAAGAATGAGAATTATAAACAGCAATAAAACATTAGGCATTATAAAGATGAACTTGCTGTGCATAAGAACACTGATACTTACCACAATAGCAAATGCCCATTCCACTTTATTAAGCGCCGCAAATACCAGTCTTCCTATACCTAATCCTATAGGAAGTGTTACACCGGGTGCTCTGAACTTCAGCCACGCTTCCATAAAGCTGATGGCGCATACGAAACCTATCCACGTGAACAAGCAAGCGACAGCAACAGGTTGTTCAACGGTCGTATTCATAAAAGTGGTGTTGAAGAGTGATTACGATAATATTCAATCTTGGAAAGAAACATCGTGGCCATTTTGTCTCCTCGCCATTTAGCTTCTTCCGCCTTTGCTCCTGTAAAATGTTCATCAATTGTACTATTCCAAAGTCTTAACCATGCGTTGAAATGGGTCTGTTCTATAGGTAGCTTTGCATGAGGTGGAAATGGACTCCCATAATAGGTGTGCTCCCCCATTAATACTGTTTGCCAGAAGCGATACATCTTTTCCAGGTGTTCTGGCCATCGGTCTTTGATGACTTCGTTAAAAATCTTCCCTAACAAGATATCTTCCCTGATCTTCCTGTAAAATGTGTCTACCAGTAATTTAATATCAGGTAATGTAGTTATGTCTTTTCTTTCGTTCATGGCTTTATCCTATCGTATTTGAAAAATAAGTGAACAAATAATACAGTGCCCATCCTCCAAAGCCAATAATTAGTGTCCACACCCACCAGGGAATACTTTGCGGCGTTTCACTACCTTCTATCAGGAAAGATATTTGATCGCCTTTTCCATAAGCATTGATCATAAGTGGTAATACACCGTCTACTATTGCATGCTCTTTTATGCCTTCGATAGCAATGGCAGGCCCGTTGCGAACTTCGAAAGGGATTTTGCGGAGTCCTTCTTTGCCGGTTGGGTCTTTACTGACAATCTTAAGCATATGATCTCCATCTGTCAATTTGCGTGTGTCCAGTTCAAAACTAACAGGAGACTGAACTTCAGCCACAGGTCTTGTTTCATCATCTATAAAGATGAATATGGTGCTTTTATCACTCATCTTATTCGTTGTTTAAAATGAATCGTTTAATATGACGTCCCGAATGTTCGCCAGGGCGTATCAACCATTTCAGAGAGAAAATAAGCGTAGCCGTGGCAATAATGACCGCTATCCATACAATTACATAATCCCATTTGCTTTCAGGGCCTGCGCCATGAGTGATACCTCTTAGTATTTTTGGCTGATTACGTTCACACACAGGACAGGCAAATATTGCCACCGTGTTGAATAATAGGAATGCACTTAGAATTATTCTTTTCATTATTCTGCTGCTTTAAGTTTTACAACATCAATTATCTTCTTTATCTCCTCGGGGGTTACTTTTTTGCCATTATTGCCCCAATTACTTCGTTCATAGTTGATCAGAGCAGCAATGTCATGTTCTGTAAACTGCATATTGGTTCCTACGGGAGGCATTACTCCAAATTCTGCTCGCGCATCATATCCATTCACAATGATGTCTACATATTTTTCAAGATCATCTCCTAATACAACCGGGCTGCCTTTTAAGGGCGGAAATGCTCCCGGCAATCCTTCGCCATTCGCTTGGTGACAGCTTTGACAGTTAGCTGTAAATAGGGCTTTCCCATCAGGTTCTGAACCTACAGCTTGTATAGTTTTATTTTCTTCCTTCTTATAGAGAAAGGCAGGTGCAACAGTACCATCAGGCAACTTGGTTTGTTTGAGTGATTGCAGGTAAGCGATCAGGTAGATTGCTTCTTTTGTTGCTACCACTTTACCTTTTTTTCCGTCTAAGAACTTGGCAGGTATATTAACTATGATATCTGATTTAGATGGTTCTTCCTTAATAGTGAACAGCCAAGGATAGGCAGGCATAATGGATTCCTTTACAACAATCCGTGGATTGTAGAGGTGAACCAGGTTCCAGTCCTTACTTGGCTGGCGGTTGCCTATATCGGTAAGATCAGGTCCGGTTCTTTCTGTACCCATTAAAGTTGCTGTGTTGCGCCATACATCTGTGCGGTGAATAGCTGCATAATCAGCCGCAAGGCTGGGACGTGTACCCCATATCTTATCCATGTCCAGATCTCTGACTTGTTGCGTATGGCATGCTACACAGCCGTTTGCTATAAATATAGCTTTACCTTTTACGGCTTCAGGACTTAGTTCCTGAGCGTTTGGTAACGGCTGATTATTATTTTGGTTTCTGATAGCAGGCATGACCGCTACTAGTATGGTAAGCCCCACAAAGAACAACGTAGCGAGACCGAATAGCTTTTTATGATTATCGAATAGTTCCATTTTGTCTTATGATATTTATACGATTGGGTGAGCTGATGTAGTTGAATCGTCCAGTTTCTGAATGGCTATTTCCCGTACATCCATCTCATCATTTCTTGACAGCATTTTGTACATGTTATACGCAAAGAATAAATGGGATAGCCACATCAGGCTGCCGCCTATTGCCCGCCATAACCAATACGGTGCCATTAGCACCACTCCCTCAAGGAAGGGTTTGCCCTGCACCCAAAGCAATCCTTTCATGGTGCTACCATACATCAACGGAATCGTATAGAACATCAACCCAATAAGTGCCAGCCAGAAATGTGCACCAATTGTGATTTGAGGTGCTTCTTTGCCGGTAAGTCGCGGGATGACAGCATACATGCCTGCCCATAAAAAGAAGCAGATAATACCGTACATGGTCAGATGTGAATGGGCTACGGTAAAATCTGTAAAATGCCATATCAAATTGGTACTGCGGAATGCTTCGGCTGTTCCCTGCATAGAACCTGTGAAATAGAATACAATACCCACAAGAAAGAATGGGAGTGTATAACTATCTTTTATTTTGTACCATGCGCCTTTAAAGGTCAAAATGAAATTGGTAGTACCCGCGATGACCGGTATTGCCATACCCGCACTTCCTACAATGGCCACTGTTTGCAGCCACCAAGGGATAGCGCTGAATACAAAGTGATGAGTACCTATAAGCGTGTAAAATAGTATCTGTGCCCAGAAAGCTAGAATGCCTAAACTGTATGAGTAAATAGGTTTATTGAGTTGCTGTGGTAGAAAATAATAAACAATTCCA
Source organism: Bacteroidetes bacterium 46-16 (assembly GCA_001897835.1). Taxonomy (GTDB): domain Bacteria; phylum Bacteroidota; class Bacteroidia; order Chitinophagales; family Chitinophagaceae; genus MKUN01. Next base: position 6,834 of record MKUN01000004.1, on the reverse strand, counting down.
AGAGTGAAGAGCATGAACCACATACCTACACCCTGATGCATATAATAGCCTTGTATGATCGTTTCACCTAAACCATTTTGCCAGTAAGGTAAATAGGCTACGACTGTAATAACGATTGCGAAAATGATGGATGCTACTATATACCAGTTAGAAATATAGATTTCTTTTGTTGTACGCTTTGCGATGGTTTGTAGAAAATTAATGAGCGTTAATACAACACCGATAGCAAAAAGCAATGTTACCGGCCAGATATATTCACGGTATTCACCGCCACCATTATTGATACCAGTCATCAAACATATTGTGCCCAAAACAACAGCAGCATTTATCAGCCAAAGGGCGTACCAGCCATATTTCATATTGGACAGCTTCGTATTACTGACACGCGGCACTATATAATAACCCAGACCGAGCATACCGAGGGATGCCCATCCCCAGAATACTGCATTGGTATGTACGGGACGTAAACGCCCAAAGCTGAGCCAGCTTATATGGTCGGCATCAGGAGCTACGAATTTAATACCCACATATTCACCAATGGTTGTTCCAAACAACAGCCAAAAGGTAGCACAGCCTAAATACCATAAGATCAGACGAGAAAGTTCAGGGTCAATATGGGGGCGTGGTAATGCTTTCTTCTTAAGAGCCACTATAGGAAGCCCAGCCTGTTTGTTCACCTGCAATAGCCCCCTTTCATCGTCTGCAGAGAGTAACCCGGATAGCTCTTTATGACTTAATCTGAAATCCAGCGCTGCTTGTCGTTTTTTCAAATAAGTATTTATTTCTTCTTCTGGTAAAGAACGCAGATACGCAGCAAGTTTTTCGGCATCTTCGAGATTTTGCGTCTTTTTCGATTGGTCAAATGCATAGATCACTTTTATCGTCACAAAAATGATGGCAAAGAGGATAGGTATAAGTAAAAGAATAATGGTAATGATAATTCCCGTTTCGCTTAGAAGAGAATCAGCTTGTTTATTAACTTCCTGTGCCCATGTGGCTGTTCCGGGTGATAAGGTTAAAGCAGTCGTTATTAGAATAAAAGAAATTATCGTGGCATTACCTTTATTGCGCTTTTTATAATTAGTAAGTTGTGTGATCTGATCGCTATTCAGGCTATGGGTTTGTGCATGCAACTCACGCTTAACATCCTCATCTGTCTTCCTTCTATAGATGTCTTTTATCCCATTTACTTTTTGTCTTAATACCATAGCGACAAAAAAGATAATAAGCAGAACTATCAACAATAGCCAAATAAGTGCCGTAGCTGATCCTAAAGAAAAATCGGAAGGTATTGTCTGCTGGGCAGATACATTGAAACTATTTAAAAGTATCCCCCAAAAAAACAGGGATCGCACAAGAAAGTTACATGATTTCATTATATGGATATTAATACCTTTTTATCTTCTATTTTTGTAAAAAATTTATCGCTTCAGGAATGTCAGACTTTTTTCAAGCTCCTCTGTGAACTCACCCAGCTTTGCCTTTTCTAACATCACCTGTATATTTTTTCTTACTGATTTGAACTCATGATGTATGGGACAAGGATGTGTCTCGGAGCATTGTTTTAAACCTAACCCACAACCAGTGAATAGCTTGTCCCCATCTACTACTTTTACAATATCCGCAATTGAACATTTTAGTGATCCCTTGTCCAGGTAAAAACCGCCATTTGGGCCCTTCATGGATTGGACTAACCCTTTCCTGCCCAGGTCCTGTAATATCTTGGCAATAAAATGTTCAGGGGAATCTATCCCTTTCGCGATCTCTTTGATACCAACCCTGTTATCGTCCTTTGACTTTTGCCCGATGAAGATCATCGCACGAATAGCATACTCACAAGTTTTCGAGAACATTTTTCCTGTTTACTTCGCAAAGATAAGTAAGTCCCTTTAAATAAAAGACAAAAAGGTATTTTATTTTTAGCGTTGGATTTTGTTGCGACTATCTAAATATCACATACCCACTTATCCCAATATTTATTGTGCCTTGAGGCGTATTTACTATATTTACAACATGCGCTCCTCAAAGGTCTTATTTACCTTCTTGCTTTTCTGCATCGGGATCTCTACCCATGAGCCAGCGTCAAATTCTATAAATGATATTAACAACAGGAGTAGTTTCTCGCACCTAGCCTCGACTGATAATGACCGGTTCTGCTTTCTCAACGGCAGCAATATATATGACCTTCTGCTTGGACCGCAAAGAGATCTGACAAATTCATTTGCAAGGACCTCAAATGGACCGGAAAACGGCAGCGATGCCTGCCATATCCTGGCCAGGTTCTATTCTCATCATTGTGTCGTCTCTATTGCCAGGCTATTCATGCTGGCTGTTGAACATAACTGCACCTCTCCCCACTTAAGAGATCTATACCCCAAGCATTGGTTTTGGTAAGACCCCGCAAGCTTTTAAAGATCTTTTATTGAACGGCCATGGGAACCCCATTGTCATCCATCCTTAAACACAAAAAACGTCTAAATGAGTACGATACATTTACACGCTGTACTTATTGTCACAGCTATTACCCTCATAATATTTTTACTGGTCCTGTGGGCAAAAAGGCAGGCCGGGAAAAGTAAGGGCCAAATGAATGATACATTAAATAAAATGATAAAAGAGCTGCTGTTAAACATCAGCGAACAAGAGGTCTTTCACAATAAGATACTGGCCCTTGACAGCAGCAGGCATTTTATTATAGTACACAAAGCGGATGAGGTAACATCTAACATCATCGACCTGGACAATGTCATCGATTGTAAGGTCAAAAAACTGACCACACAGGTCTCCAAATTGAGAAAAGGTGAACAAATAAAGACTGAAGAGTACATACGGAAGATCCAATTGTCTTTTTTAATGAAGGACCGAAGCGAAACCGATGTAACTATCTATTCTGAAATAGAGGACGGGATGTTTGAGTTAGCAACGCTTACTGCGGTCGCAGAAAAATGGCAGGCAAAGATCACCAAAGCCATGAATGTTCGTTTTGCCGGTAAGGACCAACGGTGAAGTATCCGGCTTAGGCCGGAAGGACCTTTAACTTGAATTGTACTATTAATGGATATAGGAACTGCTATAAAAACCGTAAGGACCCTTCGGGGGCTAAAGCAAACTGACCTGAGCATACTGATCGGCATATCTCAGACCTCCATCTCCCAGATCGAGAATGGTTATAAGAAACCAAAGAGCTCGACAATCAGGAAGATATGCACTGCACTCGAAGTGCCGGAGGTTGTGATCTATGTTCTGGGGATGCAGGGAGAGGACGTACCAGAAAGCAAAAAGGCCATTTTTGAACTCTTATGGCCGGCAATGCAGGAACTCATATTGCAACTAATACCTGCAATTCACAACATCCGCTATCTGGATGAGACCCTGACCTTATAACCATACTTGCTAAAGCAAAAGAAAAATCCCTATTTTTGTGCGGTAAAAGGGAATGGAGTTTCCCTTGCCCAACCGCCTTAATGGCTGATGACTCCTGTTCAATCTCACAATATGAACAGGAGTTTTCTTTTAGTAGCGATCGGGGGCCTGGCTGGCAGTGTATGCCGTTTTATCACCGCCTCGTATTTTACCAAACTCATTCCCTCCGATTTTCCCTATGGCACCTTCATTGCTAATGTGGCGGGCTGCCTGCTGATTGGTTTGTTCTATGGCATGTCCGAACGTTTTGCCTGGTTCTCTCCCGGCTGGCGCCTGATGCTGGCCACCGGCTTTTGCGGGGGCTTTACGACCTTTTCATCGTTCAGCTATGAGAACATCAAATTGCTGCAGGCAGCGGACTACCGCACCTTTGGCATCTATACCCTGGGCAGCCTGTTCGCGGGACTTTCTGCGGCATTTATCGGCATCATACTAACCAAAATATAAAGACTATGCATTTCAATCCATGGCATGACCTCTCCATTGGCACCGGGCTGCCCGACCTTGTAGAAGCCGTTATAGAGATCCCTCGTAACAGCAGGGCCAAATATGAACTGGACAAGGTAAGCGGTATGCTGCGGCTGGACCGGGTACTGTACTCCTCTATATTCTACCCCGCGAATTATGGCTTTATCCCCAGGACATTGGGAGAGGACCGCGACCCCCTGGATATACTGGTGCTCTCGCAGGTAGAGCTACAGCCCTTATGTATCGTTAGCGCCAAGGTCATTGGTGTTATGCGCATGTTGGATAATAAAGAGGCAGATGATAAGATACTGGCGGTCGCGGCAAATGATGTGAGCGTAAACCATATCAATGACATCCATGAACTGCCCCCATACTTCCATTCCGAGTTAAAGCACTTCTTCGAGGAGTATAAACATCTTGAGCGCAAAGAGGTGCTGGTGGAAGAGTTCCAGGACGCCGCCATCGGGAAACAGATCATCGGAACAGCGATCATTGATTATGAATTGAAATACGGAGGGAAACCATGACATACAAAAAGATACTGATCGCTGTGGACAGCAGCGAGCCTTCCATGAAGGCAGCAGAACAGGGCCTTGCCCTGGCACATCAGCTAAAGGCTCAGGCAGCTTTGGTATATGTGATAGATGATGCCAAAGCCATTGGGAATGTTGATGCGGGCATATTGCCCGACCAGGCCTTGCTGGTCTTGAAAAAAGAGGCGGAGGAAACGCTGGAACAACTGGCGAAGATGTACAACGGTAAAGAACTGATGAAGTTCATGCCGGAAGGACGGCCTGTAGAAGACATCCTGGAGACTGCAAAGACATGGAAGGCTGACCTCCTCGTCCTCGGTACACATGCGAGGACAGGCCTGGCCCATTTATTCGTAGGCAGTATCGCGGAGCAGGTACTAAGGCATGCGGTCATACCTATCATGGTCGTACCCGTTAAACAATAGGCCGGAAGATGAGACTGGCATTCTTTGGGGACATACATGGCAACCTGGTTGCATTGGAAGCGGTATTGAAAGATATACGTACCCAGTCGCCTGATATGATCTATTGCCTTGGGGACATTGTGAATGGCAATGTCTGGAACAAGGAAACGACAGACCTGCTCCGGGAATCCGGCATACCTTGTGTTCAGGGCAATCATGACGAAGGTATCGGGCGAGGCCGGACAGCATTCCCATTTATGCATGGATCATTGGAAGAAGAGGTATGGGGGCAGATGGCAGCAGCCTATACGCTCACCCAAATGACGGCAAATGACTTATCGTTCCTGCGGTCCCTGCCACGTACTTTTAGCCTGCCTGTACAATCAGGCGGTAAAACGATAACTGTTTCCGGCGGGCATGGCATAGGTGCGAACAACAATAAACGATTGTATCACTTCCTGCCGGACGCGACCGTAGCGGATGCTGTACAGGGTATCCATACGGACCTGCTCCTTACGGCCAATACCCATTTTTCTTATTACCGACAGATCGGTAAGGGAAAGGACAGGGTACTCATTGTCAATCCTGGTTCTGTGGGACAGCCCAGGGAAGGCAGTTGGGCGGCAACTTATGCTTTGGTGGATATCAGCGAAGATGCCGTACAAGTACGTTTTAGAAAAGTGCTGTATGACCTTGACCTGGTCATGAAAGCGATACAGCAAAGCCCTTTACCACTTCATTATGCGGCCCGCTTGCTCAGGGCTTTATGAGATTTGCCTGTAAAAAAAGAGCCGGCCTGCGAACAGGCCAGTCCCAATAAACCAAATCATGATATAGGGAAAAACTTACAAATTTTTTTGAATTTTATTACTGCCTTTACCTGGCCTTAAGGCTCTCTACCGGCTTAAAAGGCTATGCAAGATGGCCAATGATAGATACATCGAAATTTCATCTCTATATCTACAATAATGGAGACACAGTTGCGATTTATTCATATGATTCGCTCTTCGGTTCTCCCAAACAGATAAAGCACTTTCTTTTGAGCATAAGGGGTCGCTAAAGCCCTCCTGGCAAGCGACGCGGTACATGATACTGCCTGAAATAGCTATAGGCGTGTGGCCGACCAATTTGCCATTAGGTCATTTGACCTTTTTAGTATCATGCTCAAAGGGGTACAATCACCCTACTCTATTTGCTCTCTTGCAGCGCATACTCTTTCCATTGAACCGCAACCTGGTGAGTAAGCCTCGTTTAAGTAAACAGGATGGCCTATATTCGCAGCTCATAGTGATAGGGTTTATAGGGGCTGTCCTGTTCTCAGGACGGCTTTTTTATTCTCAGATATATAAAACGAATACTGTGGTAAATATAACCTGATGACGGACAGCCTGGATCTAAACAGGACAAAAAATGGGTGTTTTTCACGTTGCGGATGAATTTCTAATTTCTTTCCTTTACACCCATAGCTAATTCTTAATATTTGTTTATGAGGAAGTTACTGCTAGCTGCATGGATGCTTATCCAGGTACTAGACCTAAATGCACAACAGGTCATCACCACAAGCAATCTAAATCTGAGATCACGTCCCGGCGAAACGGGAACGGTACTATTACAAATACCCAAAGGCACAACGCTTGAACTGGACGATTGTAGGTCCGGCTGGTGTCATGTAAGCGTGAATGGCCAGGAGGGTTATGTCACAAAAAAGTTCACCAGGAATTTATCAGTCCTGGAACCTGATCATATTGCAAACCGACAAGCCCATCCTACCGAGCCGGTCAGGTATTACCAGAATTCGGACGGTCGGACGGTTCAATCACCGACTCATTACGATGCGGTACCGACAGGCGCAACGGCACAATGCCGGGATGGCAGTTACAGTTTTAGTCAACACAGGCGAGGTACTTGCTCCCATCATGGTGGGGTCAAGCGTTGGTTAAACTAAAGGTCACGCGACAAACCATTTTTTGTATTATATTACTACAATAATCAACAAAGGATAACTC
>MKUN01000003.1 GCA_001897835.1 Bacteroidetes bacterium 46-16 | reverse complement strand
CTGTTCCGTAACGATGGTGAAACTGTCGCGCTGATCGCTGAAGAAGACAGTGTGCTCCTTGTAATGAGTGGCCAGCCCATTGATGAGCCCATAGTTGCCTATGGCCCATTCCTGATGAATACTAAAGAAGAGATACAGCAGGCATATGATGATTTCAGGCAGGGAAAGTTCGGGCAGCTCGATGAATAAGCCCTTATTCCGAACAGGGCCCATTAGCTCACCAGGAACGACATAAACAAGCCAAGAATGATCAACACTCCAAAACCAATAGCCAAATTTCGCCGCAGGGTCTTAGCCCCAAGGGAAAGACCGTAGATCATTTTCAGCAGGTTATTACTGGTCACTGCATTCAGCATGGCCATAACAAGATAAGTATCGGCAATGCTCCATTTACCCTGCAGCAGGTTTAGTATAAAGGGATCTATATCGGTAACCCCCACCACGAAAGAGAGCAGCCTGATGCCCCCTCGGCCATATTGATCGACCACAAAACCCGTAATAAGCGCGAAAAAGATAAAAAGGGCCGCAAAAACAAGGGCAGTACTGAACTCAAGCGGGTTACTGTTTGTGTCCGGGGTCTGCATCCCTGCCGGCACTGCTTCTTTTCCAGCCCCGAACCTTAAAAAGAGAAAGGCCATTAAAGATGATAATGCTATAAATATTGCGAAATAAGGCGCCAGTTGCAAGGCTATATTTTCATCGAAAAACAGTGCAAGCAGGAATATCCTCAGGTACATCATTGCAGTGGCCAATAGGATAGCCGCGCTCACACTGCGATAATTTTCGGGCGACTCTTTGCTTTTCCTTGCCAATATTATCGTAGTAGCGGTACTACTGTACAGCCCGCCTAATATACCGGTGAGTATGATACCTGAATTGGGAAAAACGAATTTGCGGAGCAGGTAGCTGAAGTAGGATATACCCGATACCGCCACAATGGCCAGCCAGAATTTATAGGGCGATATATTGATGTCGGCAGAAATGGGCTTGTCTGGCAGCAGGGGAAGGATGACCCCTGCAAGCACCAGGAACTTGGCCAGTGTGATGAATTCGTTGTCGTCAAATTTTTTGGAGAACGCAAAGAGCATCTCTTTCACCTCTGTTATTACCAGTATCAGCACCACGATCAATAAGCTCAGCCATGCAGGCTGCGTATAGATAAGCGGCGCCAGGCAATAGGTGATAAGCGCTGTCACCAAGGAAGTGATGCCGAACTTATGCTGCACTTTTATCTTCTGGAAATAAAATACAGCCAGCAAAAGGCTTATAACCGCCCCGCCACCGAGAAAGGGCCACAAATTTTGAGGACTGATAACATACAGGATAAAGCCCAGGATGCCGATAAGAGTAAACGTCCTGTCGGTACCGAACAGGCTTTCGAACTCTTTCTTAATATGATGCCGCCGCTGCTCCAGGCCTATGAGCAGGGAGAAGACCGCAACAAGAGCGAAGTTAATGATAGCCGGGGGTATGAGCGCTGTGATTTCCTTTATCATTACGGACCCGTAGTTAGACAATATTAAAGATATACAGAATTATAACCATTCTCAACACAGTTCCGCTATAGTGCACCTTGATTGCTTGCGTTCATTGATGTCTTAGCGCTAAATAATGATTACCTTCACCTGCTTTTTTCTCTTTATATGCTACGCCACACCGGCCAGAAAAGAACTTACAGGCACAACCTGCGGCTGGCAGCCCTGCTCTGCCTCACAGCGGGCTTTGTCAATATTTCCGGGCTGCTTGGCTTCTATGTACTCACCACCAATGTTACCGGCCACGCAGCATATATGGCTGAGAAATTCTCGCAACACGACCTGCCCTCGGCCCTCGCCATTGGCCTATGGCTATTGCTCTTCCTTTTAGGCGCTTTTACTTCGGCCTGGTACATCAGGAGCGTAGGCAGCAATGCCCGCTATGCCTTTACCGTACCCATAGTGGCCGAGATGATCATACTGCTTTTGGTAGGTACTTTGGGTGCTTCCTTTCACAAGACCCCAATGGAAACAGAATGCTTCGCAGGAAGCCTGCTCTTTGCTATGGGCATGCAAAATGCCCTGGTTACCATGATATCAGGCTCCGTAGTACGCACAACCCACCTCACAGGCATGTTCACCGACCTCGGTATCGACCTGTCGGCTGTCTTAAAAGAGGGCCACAAGCATTTTGCCCTGCGGCGCAGAGTACTGTTGCGCATCGTCATTATCTTCTGCTTTTTGCTCGGTGGTGTACTGGGCGGCTATATTTTCCCTGTTTTGCGCTACCATACCTTTTACATACCGGCAGGCATACTCTGCATTGCCATGTTCTACGATTCACTGCGCTTCAGGGCATTGAAAATGATACACAGCATCAGGTCAGGTCAATAATACCATATCGATTCTTTGCGGGGCACCGGGCTACTCCACTACCGCCATTGTTCCCGCTCATTTAATAACAAAAAACACAATGTCAAAAAAACCTGTATGCGCACTAACGAACTGCCTCCACCTTGCGTCATATATACCAATGGCTGCAAAAGCCACCTTTATTACTCATATTTAAACATTTTAACCAACAAACACATGAGAAAACTTCTCCTTCTTGCCATCTGCGGCTTTTTCAGCGCTACAGCCATGGCAGCAACTATTTCCGGAACTGTTATCGACAACAATGCCCTGCCCGTAGCTAATCAGCTGATTATTGCGCAGGATACTTTCGCCAATACATGGAGCGACTCCGCGCTTACCGACGCAAGCGGCAACTATACTATCACCGTGCCTGCATGGGTAGCTAACAATACAGGAATGCTGGTAAGTACCAACGAGAACTGTGCCCCATACTTCCTGGGCCAGGGCTTCAATTACACAGGCGCTGACATCACTGCCGACTTCACCCTTTGCGTTCCCCCTCCTCCCCCTGCTTACATTAACGGTATGGTTACCAGCACCGCTCCCGCTGTAGGCGATACTGCTGCAATAGTTTACCTCATCAACCAGCAGTGGGATGCGCTGAACGGCACACGCATACTTACTGCCATCGATAGCGCTACTACCGATAGCATGGGCTATTATTCTTTCAATGTACCGGCTGTTTTCGATACACTGCTGGTAAAAGCTGCAGAGCGCTCATTCTCACCCGACTATGCCAACTATCTGCCTACTTATTATACCAGCAACCTCAACTGGTCAGGCGCTACACAGGTTATGCCCAACACTACAGCCAATATACAGCTGATAGCCGGCGTTAATCCCGGTGGTCCCGCTTTCGTAGGCGGCGACGTATTGCAGGGTGCCAATAAATCAACTGCCGTAGGCGATCCGCTGAACCAGAAGATACTGATCCTGACTACAGATGCCAATGTGCCTGTTGCATACACTTATTCCAATGCTGCTGGTCAGTTCAGCTTCCCTAACCTTGCTTATGGTACATACAAGATATTTGGCGATGCACCGGGCAAATCTAACCCTGCACTTACCTTTACACTCGATGCCCAGCACCAGTCTATATCTAACATCATATTCGAAGAGCACAGTACTGTGTTCGATGGCCATATTGCTACCGCAGTAGTAAATGTGAATAGCAAACTGGACGGCATCAGCCTCTTCCCTAATCCTGCTGTTGATAACATCAACGTACTGGGCCTGGAAACCGTAAGCGGTGACAAGACCATAAGCATCCGTAGCATCAACGGTGCAACCGTATACAGCCATACCTTCAGCGATGGCGCCAAAGCCGTAGTACCGGTAAGCGCACTGAGCAAAGGCATATACATAATGAATGTACACACTGCAGAAGGTACCGCTACTTTCAAGGTGGTAAAATAATTCCCCCGTTTTTTCAAAAAGCCCCTGCCGGATGGCGGGGCTTTTTGTTTTTTCAGGCTTAGAATATATTATTGAATCAACCCTACTCATCATGCACATTTCTTAACTTTATAACTATGCAAAAACACGACCCCATCACCCGCGACGCTGCCGCCCTTGAGCCGCTCCTCCGGGCACAGCTAAAGGACAATACACCTACGCAGCGACACCTGCCCGGTGATGACTTTGACCACGACCTGGCAACGGAAGAAATAAGCGTGGAGCTATACAAAGATGCCTATGCGATTTATTTCAGGGAACCCGGTTACAGGGACTTCTTTGAATTCCGCACTGCCAATTATATGGCCTTGCTTCGTTTTAATGAAGGTAAAATGCAAATGAGTATTATATTCAAACCCTGGCGCAGGAAGTGGCTATATGTGTCCGTCTTCTTCCTCATCCTTTTTATGGTATTCGATGGTTATATAATGGGGTCATGGCGCTTTCCTTCATTATTAATTGTCCTTTTGGCCGGTGCGGGTATTATGCTGAGTCTTGAAAAAGACCGTTTTCAAAAACGGGTAAATAAATACTTGCGCGCCTTGCTGTCGGGTAAGGCTCCCTATTTCACATAAGCGGAAACCACTACGCAGCCCCTCAACCCAAAAACAACAAACATTTTCAACCGCAAATATTTATTTTCGCCACCGGGAAGAAAGATCGACCGCAATCATTCATGAACGAAACATTTACCCTCACCTGGCAGGGACAGGATATAGGCAGCTACGAGATACTGCACAGCGATATGGGCATTATGGACGGCAACTGGACCGGCAATGGCAGCCCCGCCGCTGCCGATTTCAAAAAGCTCATCGGTACATTCGAGATCAAAAAAGTATTCGCCAAGCCCCAGCTCGGTACCATGGCCCTGCTCCGCTCAGGCAGTAACGAGATACACGTTTTCGTCCTCGGTATGATACAGGATATGCTCACCCTCAAAACCGTCTCCGACCAGGGCGCCATCGACTGGCTGCAAAAGACCATGAAGAACAAGCAAAAGCAAAGACCCGCGATTGTAAGAATGTTCCGCAGGCTGGCCGGTAAAGAAAATTAATTCCCCCTTAGGACGCGGGCCGGCCTGTCACACCAGCCTCACCGGTTTGATCTTCCAACCCCAAAAACTTAAGTCAAGAAGTTTTTTTTGCAATCTTATGACATTGTCCGTATTGTCCTTATGGCCGAATGAAGTTAACTTGCATAAAAACCTAAAACCGATGAACCTCCTGAAATTTATTACTATTGTTACGTTTTTCTCACTTACGGCCTGTCATAAAAAAAACACATATCCCACATCTGCCGTCGAAGGACCCGTTTGCGACCTGTATCATGCCCGCCCTGTAGCCATTGGCTATTTCAACTCAATAGATACCAACTGGACAAGCTATACTTACGACAACAATGGCAAAATCACACTTGTAGGAGACATCCGGTACATTTACTTACAGGATACATTGCAATACGATTACTCCGACCAGGGATATGACGCACATGCATGGCGGCACTATAAACCAAACGGAATTGTCGATAATGTGCATGTCATTGATGTGAAACACGGTACAACGCCTCTTGATACTGTGATAACTTACGATTATAAGTACACATACGACGACCTCAATGAGATGATCCTCACAGTGGCACATAGAGTAGAAGATGGCATACCCGGTATAGTAACAACAGATTCAACAGTGTACACCTGGCAGGACGGTAATATGATACGCTCTGTTAATTATGAAAATAATACCGTGATAGATTTTGACTACATACCCAATACCAATGGCTGGGGCTTAATGGGGCAGCCCTACCGGCAGGCTAACTGGATATACACTATTGGCATGCCTGTATTAAGTAAAAACCAGCTCAGGCGCAAAGTCACCAATAGCAGGGACACCACATTTTATGATCCTCATTTTAACACATACGGCACCTTAAAATATATTGACATTAACATCCACAGCGCTGGCAACGAGCCTACTCATACCGCTTATGTGTTTAGGTATGAGTGCTATTAGACAAAAACATCGCGTAGTGAAAATAATAAAACAATTGATCCTGCCTGCTCTGGCTCTTTTACTTATAGCCGCATGCAGTAAAAAGAAAACCGCGGAACCATTTGAGCTTGTAAAGGGCGATGTTGCAGCAGGCATCACGGCCGGCACTCCTGTCGATTCTGTATTCACATTGTTCAACCGCCTGGGTCTGAAACTCAAAAAGGTCATGTACTTTACTTATGCAGTACCCTACCCCCTGTCAAAAGCCGATTCGCTCAATGCATACCTCAATACCAAGCCATATATCGACTCCATCCACTGGAAAGCCAATGTGCATTACGACTATGTTCGGCAACAGGTAATATTTAGTCAATGGCTCTTTGATATGGACAGCACTGCGCAGCAGGATTGGTTACTCACCTTAGATCAGCTAAAGTTTACCGACCTTAACGACTCCCTTAAAAGCGTATTTCTGCAGGTACCTGAGGGCACAGAATTATATTGGGTAACTGAGTTACAGAAATACAGCATCATTCGCTGGGCTGAAGTAAACCATATCAACAGGCGATCTTTGGAATAATTCCCCTTTCATGATCGGACTGACTGCAAAAGACCATGAAAAACAAGCAAAAGCAAAGACCCGCAATAGTAAAGATGTTCCGCAAACTGGCTGGTAAAGAAAATTAATTCTCCCTTAGGAGGGGTCTGCCAACCACACCAGCCTCACTGGTTTGATCTTCCAACCCCAAAAAGACTTAAGTCAAGAAGTTTTTTTTGCAATCTTATGACTTAAAATAATACGCGGTATTGGTCTATCATGGTACCTTGCATAAAAACCTAAACCAATGCGACACCTTTTAACCATTTCAGCCGCAATCCTCATTGTTTTAACTGCATGCCACAAAAGAAGCACGATTCCTTCCTCGGCTATTCTCGGCCCTGCATGTGATGTGTACCGTGCACGGCCCACTGCCATTGGCTATATCGGCAGTAGCAACGATACAAACTGGACCAGCTACATATACAATAGCAAAGGCCAGATGACAATGGACGGTTTTATACAATACATTTACAATAACGACACACTTTGGTACGACTATGTCGATGAAAACTACGCTGTCCGCGTCTACCGTTACTATAGAGGTGACGGCATAGTGTATAGGGTGCGTACTTTCAGTATCAACCGAACTGCGCCATACGATACAATCAAGATCTTCGACTACTCTTATACCTACGACAACCTCAACGAAATGACATCAGCGGTAGTGCACCGTATGCAAGATGGGATACCCGGCATAGTGACCACCGACTCTACCCTTTACACCTGGCGAGACGGCAATATGGTGCATTCTGTTAACTATGTCGATAATACCGTAACCGATTTTGAGTATATCCCCAACACCAATGGCTGGACCCTGAAAGGCGAGCCCTACAGGCAGGCCAAGTGGATATATACCGGGAACCCGGTATTGAGTAAAAATCTGGTGAGCCGTAGCATACGTAATGGGAAGGACACCATATTTTATGATCCGCACCTGAACACATACGGCACAGTTAACTACATCAATCTAACCTACCACAATTCCGGTAGCCCCCCCGGCTATAGTACCATAGTATTCAAATACGAGTGCTATTGACCTGCCCTAACCGGGTTTCAGTCTTAGGCCGGATGAATGGAATCTAACACCGGTGGTTTAGGTCTGTTGGAAACAAAGACCTACCCGGATTTTATTTATCTGTATTTTCACCCGATGGCACAATTCCCGGTTAGCAACTCCACCCTTTCGGCCCCGCACCTTGCGCAGTTCGTGGGGCAGCAATATCTCCTCGATAAGGCCGCTTGTCGCATCATAAAAGCAGGGGTAAACGATACCTACAAAATCACTACAGCCTCAGAACAGTTCGTGCTCCGGGTATATAGCTGCAACTGGCGCAGTAAAACAGGGATAAGCGAAGAACTGAGACTGATCAAACACCTGGCCGATAGCGGCATCAGCGTGTCGCAGCCCCTGCCCGACAAAGACGGCAAGCTGGTACAGGAGCTCGATGCACCCGAAGGCCTGCGTTATGCTGTTCTCTTTAGCTATGCCAAGGGCGAAAAACGTCATAACTACAGCGCAGAGCTGCACCATGAAGCCGGGGTACTGATGGCGCAAATGCACAATGCCACAGAAAATTATGGCTTGGATCGTGTGCACTACACAGCATCCAGCCTGTTCACCGATCCCTTTGAGCTAATAAAGACCTTTCTGCCTGGTGGTGAAGAAATGGATTTTATGAAAAAGGCAGAGCAGTATCTGCTCCATGAATTTTCAAAGTTCAAAACTGCTGAACTGCGATATGGTGCAGTACACATGGATATCTGGTTCGACAACATGAACATCGATAGCCATGACAAGATTACCCTTTTCGACTTCGATTTTTGCGGCAATGGCTGGCTATGTCTCGATGTCGCCTACTATACCCTGCAATTCGTAGAGCGCGACGAAAATGAATGCAAGCAAAAAACAGAAAGCTTTTTGCAGGGTTATGGATCTGTTACCTCTTTATCGGCCGAAGAGCGAAGGTTACTGCCCACCTTGGGCCTCGCCATGTACTTTTTTTACCTCGGCGTGCAGTGCAGCCGCTTCGATAACTGGTCGAACGTGTTCCTGAATGAGACCTACCTGAAACGGTATGTCACCGCAGTAGTGAAGCGATTTGCGGACATCAATGGGATTAAGGTATAAGACTTCTCCGCTGGGCCAAAGTAAAATCATATCAACAGGCGATCTTTGGAGTAATTACCTTTATGAAGGGCTAAAGGCTCCTTACCTCGCTTACCGCACATTTACTGCATACTCGGATATTCGGGTTTTGGAAATCGTATAGCGTCTGTTGTTCAGTACCACATCATGTCTGTTCACCAGTAAGATAGCAATGTGTGCCGACCAATTCGTATTGGCAGAAAAAGCAGATAAAAAATCCGGGCTGAACGTTATATCCCCGGCTGATACGGCTACCATTGTATCTCGGCCGTTGCGAAAGTCGATATAAACACTATCGGCATTGGGAGCTATAGTTGGGTTTATCCTAATGGTCAGTGGTTGGCTCCTGTCTATTATCCTTGGCAATGTGTCTCCATAAAATGAGAGTGAGCCATCATCATAAACAAGATCATTTGCACCGTTTTTACTGATTACCGTCCAGTTGGCATTGGTGAATTCTGAGATACCAAGGTCAAATTTCTGGTAGGTATAAGGCCCGTATAGTGCTGGTGATTCCGGGACTTCAAAATCGCCAAGCAGCACTTTACCTACCTTATCACCAAAATCATCAGTCTGGGTACTATCTTCAAAACCCGCCTGTACGAGAACATCGTCCCTTACAGAATCCTGCACATCATTGCGGTAAAAGGTCCTGAATTTATCTACAAGCATATAGGCCTTGTTGAACCTTGAGTTACTGATCGGGCCACGTTGGCTTTTCTTACAGGCGCCAAGACCAAATATTGCGGCCAGGAGGATAAGACTTATTTGTTTCATTGATCGGTGCTTTGCGATAACAATATACAAAAATGGGCGTAGGTACTCAATAAATGTCTTGCTGTTGGTTGTTCTTTTGCTATCTTTATTAAAACTAAACCGATGAGACCTATAAGCTTTATTTTTATCATCGCCCTGCTGGCCATTGGAAGCTCCTCATGCAAAAAGAAAAAAAGCGCACCACTTACATGCGCGTGTGGAACCGAAATAATAGATCGTTTCCACTTTGTAAACTGGGACAACATTACCGATACCGCCGACCTGTACATCTATAATAATGGCGATAACTTCACAAACCCTGTTACGGCGTATACCGGCAACTGGCTTCACAGTGATGGCTATACCGAAGGCCTCAACTTTTTCCTGGGCGATGACAGCGCAAAAGAATTCAAGCTTGTTCTTCGCCAGCACCATAAAGTCTACAAGCTCAAATCCTACACACATGGAAATGACAGGGGTGATTGCAGTGTATTGAACGACAGCATCCGCTGCTTCAATCACTTTTCATTCATCATAAACGATAGCCTTGTTGAAGTGCCCATGCAAATTGTTAACTACAATAATGAGAATGCCTATATCCTACAGCTACATCTCTAAGTCCGTTTTTGCCCGCTCGGCGTAGTCTTCGACTACGTCGCACCGGAACCCAATCTCCAGATTGGCGAAACCAACACCACTGGTTTAAGGTACTTTCATAGAAACCAGTAAGGGATTATCTGGCAATCAACACCTTTTTTATGGCTACACCCTTTTGGGTTTTTATGCGGAGGAAATAACTTCCGGGCGGCAAATCTGAAACATCTAAAACCAGCTTGTTGCCCAAATGGTTTCCGGCATAGTTTACTACCGGTCTTCCAATGATATCGTCCATGGCAACCTGCTTAATCTCCCCGTTATCAGCCCCTATATCAATATTCAATAGATCATTTGCAGGATTAGGGTGGATATCCACATGTAGCCTATCGCTCAGTTCATCTACCTTAGTAGTCGAAATGTGAAGTTTCAATTGCAATAAGAAAGTGTGGCTGCTTTCAGAATACCATTCATAGTATTCATCTACACTAGTATATATATTATGCGATC
Source organism: Bacteroidetes bacterium 46-16 (assembly GCA_001897835.1). Taxonomy (GTDB): domain Bacteria; phylum Bacteroidota; class Bacteroidia; order Chitinophagales; family Chitinophagaceae; genus MKUN01. The sequence goes on along the minus strand of MKUN01000003.1, from coordinate 15,412 downwards.
CAATATTATTGTAGGTCCAGTCATACTTACACTCTTCTCTCCTTTTTACCCTTAACGTATTGGGATATGTAGAATCAGGTAAAATGAGTGTGCCGTACGCGTCAGCCGATATATCCACTGCGCCAATACCGTATTCGTAATATCCCCCTTGGCTGGTACGGATGAATTGAAAACTGTCTGCATAATGAGGGCCATTGTAGTCCAAAGGGTAATGCAGCAATTGCTTGGGGTTAATAATTGAAAACGATTCATTACAGTTGCAATCCCAGCCCATATCGGTCAATGAATCCATGTCGTAATTCAAATAATAATGCCACACAAAAATACCTATTGATGAGTCTGCACATACTGAATGATTGGGTTGGCATCCGTAGTAGGCAACAACTTTTCGGCTGCTTGTATCTAATGAGCTAAAGTCCCATGTGACCCCTGCCCCGGCCGGTCCCGGATTACCGATGCTTTTGTAATACACTGCTGTGTCTCCTGGCTGGGGATTTGCAAGGGAAGCAGTAAGCGTTATTTGTGCGTTCAAATTGGTGCACAATGCTACAAGAGTAATTGATAAGGACAAACTTTTAGGCATAGTCTAATACTTAAATATAAGAATAAAACTGAACTTTCCCCTGCTCGGCGTAGTCTCCGACTGGTCCCCCCACTGGTCTAAGCGTCTCGCTTAGACCCAAAATAGAGCAAGCGTCCCGCTTGCGAACCAACAAACAAAAATTTGGAAACGCCTCCCATCATTTCGTATCTTGCAAAGGTTAAAAGCTGCTCCTAATTTGCAGTACTTATTTAAAAAAATCGATCACTATGAACCATCCATTATTTCCGCTTTTTACAACACGTCACCTCTCCTTTGGAAGTCCCGATAGCTATCGGGAGGGTGAGGCAAAACGGTAACAACCAGAAATAACTCCCAAACGCAATATGAAGCCGCCAGCAAGGCTTTCAGCGTAACAGGCCTCCGACTGGTCTAAGCGTCTCGCATAGACCCAAAATAGAGCAAGCGTCCCGCTTGCGAACCAACAAACAAAAATTTGGAAACCCCTCCCCTCATTTCGTATCTTTATACGCATAAAAGAGGTTTTAAAAGATCTCCTTTATCAAACAAAATAATAAACTATGAACCGTCCATCTATTTCCGCTTTTCAGTAATTATTTCCGGGAACCGGCAACAACCAGAACTCTTCCTGGTCGCCTTTGAAAAGACCAACACGTAACGATCAGAAATAACTCCCAAACGCAATATGAAGCCACCGGTAAGGCTTTCGGCCAATCCGACCTTCCCAAACCGGAAATAACTAAAGTGGAAATAAAAACCGGAACTTACTCAGGAGTGCCTTACAATTAATCATCTTGCTGCGAGTAAATAACTAAAAAAAATAATGTAACAATCCCCCCATTCAGCAATTAAGATATGTGGATAAGTAAAGGAAAGCACCCCCTCATTATTTAGTTATTTTGTAAGACGCGAAAGGCAAAGTGCAGATGAAATTTTCACACCTCCATAATCATACCCAGTTCTCCCTGCTCGATGGGGCCTCCAACATTGGCCGCCTCTTCGATAAGGCCCGTGCCGACGGCATGCCCGCTATGGCCATTACCGACCACGGCAATATGTTCGGCGTCTTCGAGTTCGTGGCCCAGGCCTGGAAGAAAACCAAGGTCGTAGGCCAGACCCCGGAGGGTAAAGACATACTTGAACCGGAGGTGAAGCCCATCATCGGCTGCGAGTTTTACCTCGTCGAGAACAGGCATAAGCGCCAATTCAGCAAAGACGATAAGGACCAGCGCTGCCACCAGCTCCTGCTGGCTAAAGACGAGGTGGGTTATAAGAACCTGGTAAAGCTCTGCTCCCTCGGCTATATCGAGGGCCTGTACGGCAAGTACCCTCGTATCGATAAGGAGCTCATCCTGCAATACCACGAGGGCCTCATTGCCACCACCTGCTGCCTCGCTGCCGAGGTGCCCCGCACCATATTGCGCAAGGGCGAGGAAGAGGGCGAGAAGGTCTTCAAATGGTGGCTCGATCTCTTTGGCGACGACTATTATGTGGAGATGCAGCGCCACGAGATACCCGAGCAAATTAAGGTCAACGAAGTGCTCCTGAAGTTTGCCCGCAAGTACAATGTGCCCATCATAGCCAGCAACGATAGCCACTATGTCGACCAGGAGGACTATAATGCCCATGATATCCTCCTCTGCATCAACACGGGCGAGAAGCAGAGCACGCCCAGCATGAAGGAGTTCAGCGACGACGATGTGAGCATGAAGGACCGCCGCTTTGCCTTTTATAACGATCAGTTCTTTTTCAAGAAAACGGAGGAGATGCACAGCATCTTCAGCGATATACCCGAGAGCCTGGATAATACCCAGATGATCGTGGACAAGATAAAGCCTATGAAGCTGGAGCGCGACATTCTGCTGCCCCACTTCATCGTGCCACCCGAGTTCAATGACGACCAGGATGCCTTCCTCGAGCACCTTACATGGACGGGTGCTAAGGAACGCTATAAAGATGGCCTCAATGCCGAGATAGAAGAGCGCATCCGCTTCGAGCTCTTTACCATAAAGACCATGGGCTTTGCGGGTTACTTCCTTATCGTGAGCGATTTCATCCGCGCCGGCCGCGATCTCGGTGTGTTCATAGGCCCCGGCCGTGGCTCTGCCGCCGGCTCGGTAGTGGCCTACTGCATCGGCATCACCAATATCGATCCCATTAAGTACAAGCTCCTGTTCGAGAGGTTCCTCAACCCCGACCGTAAGAGCATGCCCGATATCGATACCGACTTCGACGACGTGGGCCGCCAGAAGGTCATCGACTACGTGGTGGATAAATATGGTAAGACCCAGGTGGCGCATATCGTCACCTATGGCACTATGGCCGCCAAAATGAGTATAAAGGATGTGGCCCGCGTGCTCGATCTGCCCCTGCCCGATGCCAATGGCCTGGCCAAGCTGGTGCCGGAGCGCCCGGGCATATCACTCAAGCGCCTGTTGCAGGCCCCGCTCAAAGGCGATAACAGCCTCGATACCAAAGAAGGGTTGGGTGGTGAGGAGATGGAGCAGGTCAACAGGCTGCGGGAGATATACAACAGCGATACCATACAGGGCAAAGTGCTGCACGAGGCCGAGAAGCTCGAAGGCTCGGTGCGCAATATAGGCATACATGCTGCGGGCATCATCATAGCCCCCAAAGACCTTACCGAGCTGATACCCGTATGCGCCAATAAGGATGTAAACCTGCTCATTACCCAGTTCGAGGGTAATATCATCGAGAACGCAGGCGTTATCAAGATGGACTTTTTGGGTCTCAAGACCCTCACCATCATTAAAGATGCCCTTGCGCTCATCAGGAGAAATTACAATGTAGATATAGACATCGATGCCATCCCGCTCGATGATGCAAAGACATACGAGCTATACCAGCATGGCGATACCAACGGCACCTTCCAGTTCGAAAGTCCCGGTATGCAAAAATACCTGCGCGAGCTGAAGCCTGATAAGCTCGATGACCTTATAGCGATGAACGCGCTCTACCGTCCCGGCCCGCTGGCCTACATACCCAACTTCGTAAAGCGCAAGCATGGCGAAGAAGCCATTGTGTACGACCTGCCCGATATGGAAGAGTACCTTGGCGAAACCTACGGTATCACCGTGTACCAGGAACAGGTGATGCTCCTCTCGCAAAAGCTGGCAGGCTTCAGCAAGGGCGATGCCGACGTGCTGCGCAAGGCCATGGGTAAGAAGCAGAAGGCCGTGCTCGATAAGATGAAGGGCCAGTTTATTGAAGGGGCTACCGCCAAGGGCCATCCTGCCGATAAGCTGGAGAAGATATGGACCGACTGGGAAGCATTTGCCCAGTATGCCTTCAACAAATCGCACTCTACCTGCTATGCCTTCGTAGCCTACCAGACGGCATTTTTAAAGGCACACTACCCCGCCGAGTACATGGCTGCGGTGCTCAACAACCAGGGCAATATCGACAAGATAAAGTTCTACATGGAGGAGTGCCAGCGCATGGGCCTGCAGGTGCTTGGCCCTGATGTCAACGAGAGCTTGAAGGGCTTCTCGGTGAATAAGGAAAGCGTGGTGCGCTTCGGTCTCAATGCCATCAAAGGTGTGGGCGAGGCCGCCGTCGAAGATATTATAGCGGAGCGCGAGGCCAATGGCCCCTACGTAAGCGTCTTCGATTTCATACAGCGTGTTAACCAGCGCACGGTCAACAAAAAATCACTCGAAAGCCTCGTGCTCGCCGGTGCGCTCGATTGTTTTAAAGAGATGCACAGGGCACAGTATTTCTTTGCCCCGGTTACCGATCCTGTCACCGGGCTCGAAAGGCTGGTACGCTTTGGCAACCAGTACCAGGCCAGCACATCCATGGCCAGCAATAGCCTCTTTGGCGCCAGCACCATGCCCGATGTAAAGCCACCCGTGATGCCCGAATGCGAGCCTTGGATACTGCCCGAATTACTGGAACGGGAAAAGGATGTGGTAGGCATCTACCTCAGCGCACACCCCATGGATGGCTTCAAGTTCGAGATGAAGCACTATGGCCTCACCCCCATCAGCGAGATAGAGAACCGTAAGGGCCTGGTGGTGCGCATAGCCGGCTTTGTTACCGATGCCGCGCACATGACCACCAAAAAAGGCAGTAAGTTCGGTAAGCTGGTGCTCAACGATTACAGCGGCAATACCGAGATCGTATTTTGGGAGAACAACTATGTGCAGTACAATCCTTATATAGATAATGGCCAGAAGCTGATGATACAGGGCGTGTACCAGGAACATAAATACCGCCCAGGCGTTATGGAGTTCAATATCCAGAGCATCATGCTGCTCGATGAGGTACGCAAAAAGCTGACAAAACGGGTGCACCTGATGCTGCCCCTCAAAAAACTTGATGCCGCATTTGCAGGCTTTATAGAACAGAACGTTAAGACCCACCCGGGCAATGCCGAGCTCATCCTGCAGGTATTCGACGAAGAAGAGAACCTCGTTACCCGGTTGAAAACCCACAACATACGCTTGGAGCTAAATGATGAACTGATAGGCTACCTCCAGGAGCATGAGGAGATACAGCATAACGTGGAAGTGCTGTAGGGCTTCTTTTAAAAGGCTTTTAAGAAACGGCGTTGTGGATAAAGGGTGAATATATGGGATAGGCTTATATCACTATTTGCTGCGTCTATTAGGTAGCTACGTATATTTGAAGGAACTTTGCTTAACCGAATAAAATAACAATAAAATAAAACAAAAAAATGGCAGCAGTATTCACAGATGCGAATTTTGAAACAGAAGTATTGAACGGCGATAAATTATCAGTAATAGATTTCTGGGCGCCATGGTGCGGCCCTTGCCTGGCCCTCGGCCCAACCATCGAGGCACTGGCAAAAGACTACGACGGCAAGGTGAATGTAGGCAAAGTGAACGTGGATGAGAATCCTAATCTTTCTATCAACTACGGCGTTACCAGCATACCCTGTGTGCTCTTCATAAAAGGCGGCCAGGTAGTGGATAAGCAGGTAGGTGCAGCACCCCGCAACGTGTTTGAGAAAAAGATACAGCAACACATGTAATCTGCATTTTATGGCTATCACCTTTACCGATGCAAACTTCGAGAGCGAGGTATTGCAGAACGATCAACTATCCGTAGTGGATTTTTGGGCGCCATGGTGCGGCCCTTGCATAGGCGTTGGCAAAACACTGGATATACTGGCACAGGAGTATGATGGTAAAGTGAAGATCGGTAAGCTCAATGTGGCCGATAACCCAGAGGTGTCGCTCACCTATGGCGTTACCAATATGCCCTGCGTGCTCTTTATAAAGAACGGGCAGGTAGTAGATAAGTACGTAGGCGCAGCCCCTAAGAATGTATACGAAAAGAAGATACAGGAGCACATTCAATAAAGCGCATAAAATATTGATAAACAGTCCCGCAGGCTGCGGGACTGTTTATTTGCGGAAGCTGTTATCTATAAATTCTTTATCTTGTGCCCGCCCCCTCTTGTAATATATGAAGCCATTTGATGTTATAACGGACCCCGTGTATAAGGAGCGTAAATTCTCCCGGCTCGATCAGTTCTTTCTTTCTTTCATCCGCGATAAGCGCGATCTGCCCTTTATTTACTTTACCATGCTCATCAGCTTCACGCTGATACCATTGGCCATACTGCTTTATATACCCGGCATACCCCTATGGCTCTGGTGGAGCGCAGCTGCCGCCTACTTCATACTCAACAATGCCATTTTCAAAGGCCCCTTCCTGCTGATGATGCACTGTACCAGCCACAGGCCATTCTTTAAGAAAGAGTATGGTTTCTGGAACCATTATCATCCGTGGGTCATTGGCCCCTTCTTCGGGCAAACCCCAGAGACCTACTACACCCACCACCTGGGTATGCATCATGCCGAGAACAACCTGCCCGATGATGAAAGTTGTACCATGCCTTTCCAGCGCGATTCCATAAGGGGCTTTCTTACTTATTTCGGGGTGTTCCTGTTCACGGGCATCTATCATTTGTCCATGTACTTTGTGCGTAAGCGCAGGAAGAAATTACTCTACCGCTCACTGCGCGGCGAGCTGCTGTTCATACTCATGTGCATAGGCCTCTGCTTCATCAACTGGCCGGCCACCGTGGTGGTCTTCATATCTCCCTTCCTGATATCGAGGGTGGTAATGATGCTGGGCAACTGGGCACAGCACGCCTTTATAGACCCCAACGATCCCGGCAATTCGTATAAGAACAGTATCACCTGTATTAACACCACTTACAACCACCAGTGCTGGAACGATGGTTACCATATACCGCACCACGAAAAGCCGGCTATGCACTTCAGTGAATACCCGCTATATTTTCAAAGCACGGTGGATGAATATGCAAAGAACAATGCAGTGGTCTTCGACGGCATACATTACCTGCATGTATTCTTTTACCTGATGATAAAGCGCTACGACCTGCTGGCCAGGCACTTTGTCAATATCGGCAACCGTTTTAAGAATGATGAAGAGGTCATTGCTTTCCTCAAGAGCCGCACCAAACGTATGTCGCAGGAAGTAATGATTAAATACACACCCGTTTACGGTTAGGATGCCTCTATCTCAAGGATAAGTTTAGTGCATACATCCTACATATACCCTGGCAGGCAACACAAAGGCTGCCGGCACTGCGCTTTTTATGGCTTGTAACGCAGAATCGGCCCCGGGCTTATGCTCAAATATCCCGCTTAAGAGCGCAAGGCTTTTGCCGGACGCATGTCCCGTATCCGTATACACATCGAGGTATTCAAGGCTCAGGGCAATGGATGGGAACCTGCGTGGAAAGTATTGTCCACGGTACATTTCATCATCGTCATTTTCAGACAATACGATCTCCTGTTTTTCCTCATCATAATACCTGTTCGCAGTATCCACCGGTAAGGAAAGCGCCCTGCTTAATGCATACATCTTTTTATCGAGCTGGTAATAATTATAGCCTGTATCCAGGATGAGGATATAATAGTTTGCGTAATCAAGGGCATCTGTGTCTATGCTGTCTGTATCGGTTGTAGCAAGCTTAGTACCCTGCTGCTGAATAGAATCGATAAGCGTATGCGGCTCATGAGCTGCATGTTCTCTGCATGAGTTTAAGGTAATAGTCAATACCGCGAGTAAAAGTACCCCAATGTTATTCATTTTATACTTGCTTTAACTGATCTATTTTCCTGTTCATTATCGCGAACCACAAGGGTGGTATAGCTGCCAGCAACATACTGCCTGCCTGTAGGTAGCTGTGGCGAGTCATCATGGTGCCGGAGCACCTGGTACCTGCGGCTGGCCAGGTAGTGGTGGTCGCTGTGGCGGCTGAGTTCAAAAAGGATAAGCCGTCCAAGTACCTGGTCACTGTCCCAGCTATGGCGGGGCATTACCCGTTCATAACGTCCCTCACCAGTTGGCTTACGGCTGAGCCCATAGTGCTGTATATAGCTCACCGCCTGGAAGAGTATGATACCCCCAACTGCAGCCAGGCTATAATAGGCCAAAGCCTGCCAGCCAAACAGCAAAACGATGGCAGCACAATAAGCAAGCTGCACCATAGTAAAGAGGAACATCTTATTCTGTAAAAAAGACTGCGCTGCCTTTTTTTGTTCTTGCGTAGCAATGGTCCAGGCCACACGATAAGTGCCAAACTGCATGCGAAACAGGAAATGGTATAGCGACTCATTATAACGTGCGCTACCCGGATCCAGGGGAGTACCAACATTTTTATGGTGGCCTTTGTTATGATCTATATTAAAGTGCATATACAGGGACGTCATCAGCATACTTTGCGACAGTACCTGGTTGAGCCTGCTTACGCGATGCCCTATCTCATGGCCCACGTTAATACCAAAGACACCGCAGAGAATGCCCATGGCCAGTATGCGCCCCAGCCTGTCCGCAATACTGATGTTTATATCACCCATAGAGCGGAGGAAAACATATACTGCAACAAACTGCAGCGGTATCAACAGGTAGAGAAAGATATTATAAACCCGGGAATGAGCGATCCTCTCTTCCTCAGCCTCATCAATATTCCGCGGGCTGGGTGGCATGAGGAGTTCAAGGAGTGGTACCAAAACAAAAGCTACCCATACCGTTACCCATACCAGCCAGCCGGTTGTCGTAAAGCTGATGTAGGCATAAAAAGCGTGAGGGGCAATACATATTTGAATGCCTTCCAGTTCATCCTTGGTCAAAAGTAGAAATTCAAAACAATAAAATTCTATAATTGCTCAATTGCCTTTATCACCTCAGGCGCGTCAGGCGGGGTATTGGGATAGAATACTGCAACCAGTTTACCTGTTTCGTCCAACAGGTATTTCTGGAAGTTCCATTTGACCGAAGTGCTTTTGAAATGGTTGTAGCGTTCATCCGTAAGCCAACGGTAAATAGGGGCCTGCTTCCTACCCTTCACCGATATTTTGGCTGCCATGGGGAAGCTCACACCATAATTCTTTTTACAAAACTCAGCTATCTCTTTATTGCTGCCCCGCTCCTCGAAAAAGAAGTTATTGCTAGGGAAGCCAACGACAACCAGCCTGTCCTTATATTTTTTATAAAGCGCCTCAAGCTGCTCGTACTGGGGTGTATACGTGCAATGCGAAGCCGTATTGACAATAAGTATCTTTTTGCCCTTGAAAGCCGAAAAATCGATAGTGCCACCCGTAAGTCCGTCAACTTTAAAATCATAAATACTTTGTGGAACGGGTTGCGCTTTAGCCGCAGGGAAAAATGTAAAGAATGCTGCCATAACCAATATCACACCTCTAGTAAGCATAAGCAAAATTAAAACAAAAGGCCCGGAATTACCGGGCCTTTCCTATCATACGATATGTTATTATTTTTCTATGGCATCGATTACGAAGCTGCGCATAGGGCTCATACCCGGCTCGAAAATATCTACCAGCTTGCCATGCTCATCAATGAGGTATTTCTGAAAATTCCATGTAACCTCGCTATCCTTATAGCCATTATATTTTTTTTCTGTAAGCCAGTGATATATGGGTGCCATATCATTGCCCTTCACTGATATCTTAGCAGCCATAGGGAATGTAACACTGTAATTTTTGGTACAGAATTCTGCAATTTCCTGGTTATTGCCGGGCTCCTGGTGGCCAAAATCGTTTGCAGGGAAACCTACGATAACCAATTTGTCCTTATATTTTTTTGATATCTTCTCCAGTTCGCCATACTGGAAGGTATTACCGCACTGGGACGCCGTATTCACGATCAATATCTTCTTGCCTTTAAAAGCGGAAAAATCGATAGTGCCGCCTGTAAGCGATTCAACCTTAAAATCATATATACTTTGAGGAACAGCCTCGGTCTTTGGTGCGGGCACGAATAAAAATTTGATAAACAGGAGTATTGAAAATAACATAACTAAGAGTTTTGACGTTGTACAACAAACATACGACATTTTTGCATATCGATTATGCAAATTTGCCGCAACAGTATAAAAGACATACTAAAGGTAAAATAGGTTAGGTTAGCGCTTATGTGTTATTTTTGGGCACAAATGAATGGTTTTCGCGGCCTTATTGTATTATTTTCCTTAGCTATACTAGCTACCGGCTGTGCCAATATCACTACCCTGCCCGGTGGAAAAAAAGACGTAAAAGGGCCTAAACTGCTTTCGATAAGCCCCAAAGATTCAATACTCAATACAAGGGTAAACAAAATAGAACTTCGCTTCAACGAATTTGTGAATGTGACCGATGCTGCCAAAGAAGTGGTGATATCACCCATACTACCGATACCTATGAATGTAGGCGGTGCTTACAAAAAAGTAACGGTAAAAATAGCAGACAGCCTGCTGCAGGATAATACCACCTATCGTATATCGTTCGGTAATGCTATAAAGGACGTACATGAAGGCAATCCCTTCAAAGATTATACATACACCTTCAGCACGGGGAGTTATTTCGATTCATTACAAATAAGCGGCGAAGTGATCAATGCCGTTACCGGCATGCCGGACACCAGCGCCTACGTGCTTCTTTACAACGGTACAAAGACCGACAGTGCCGTACTGAGGGAAAAGCCATTATATGTAGGCAGAGTGGAGAACGGGCATTTTTCCATCAAAGGGCTGCCCGGCAGGAAGTTCAGGATATACGCACTGCACGATGCCAATAACAACCTCATGTATGACGGGCTAAACGAGTGGATAGCCTTTACAGAAAAAACGGTGCAGGCAGGCGATACGAATGCCGCACCGATAAACCTGCGCATTTTCCCGGAAGCTGTGGATACAGCAAGAGCCGGAAGCGATAGCCTGAAGCATAGCCGCATGGCAGCACTCAATGATAAACCGGCAGCTAAAAAAGACCTTAGCTACAGCCCGGATGTGGACACAACGGATAAAAACAAAAGAACAAAAGACATAACAACACCCATAGCCATAAAATGTAACAATATGATAGACAGTGTAACGCCGGAACACATAGGCCTGTACCTGGATACTACAGATGTAAGTGTGGCGATAAACGTGCAGCGCGACAGTGTGCGAAAAGATGTATTGCTGGTAAACACCCAATGGAAAGAGAACACTGTATATACCCTGAAGCTGAAAAAAGGATTTATAAAAGACACATCAGGGAATGAAGCCATGCCCTCAAAATATGTATTCCGCACCAAGAACGAGGACGATTATGGCAAGCTAAATGTGCAACTGCCTGCAAAATACCTGGGCAATAACTACATCCTGCTCATAAAAAGCGACAAAGATACCGTGCATATGAAAGCCGTGACCGACACGGTAGTGAAACTGAACTTACTGCAGCCCGGCAACTATACTATGCTGATCATAGACGATGCCAACGGGAATGGTAAATGGGACACCGGCGACCTGCTGGCCCACAGGCAGCCTGAAATGGTGATACCCTACCATGGCAATGTGCTGCTTAAGGCCGGGTGGGAGAACGGGATAGACTTTGAACCTAAAAAGAAGCCCCGGATGGGAGCAGAACAGGAAAAAGATAACGAGCAAAAGAGAAAATGATTATTTTGCCAAACTGTAAGCAAAAGATATGAGAAATATAATAATACCAGTTTTATTACTGGCTTCGCTTGGTGTAAATGCACAAAGCCGTATGACACCTGAAATGCTTTGGAGCCTGAAGCGCGTAAGCGGTGAAGGAATATCGCCAAATGGTGACCGCATATACTATGCGGCCAAGCAGTATGACTGGCACACGGAAAAAAGCAGCACTACGCATTATGTGATCAACACTACTACGGGTGAAAAGAAAGAATATAAAGTAGCAGAAGGGAAAGATATAGTGCAGCGGGATAATAACACATGGTATGCCAGTGACGGTAAAACCCTGTTCGTAAGTATGGATAATGGCAGAACGTGGAAGTCGTTTTACAATGGCTTGCAGGATGCCGAAAACATAAAAGTATCGCCCAACGGCAGGTACATAGCCTTTACAAAAGACGTGATGGTAACCCCAATGCTCGGTAAAGACCTGTACCCGGACCTGCCTAAGACTACAGTGCAGATATATACCGACCTCTCTTATCGTCACTGGGACAACTGGGAAGACGGTAAGTATTCGCATGTGTTCATTGCCGATGTAAAAAAAGGCAAGGCCATAGACATCATGGCCGATGAACCTTATGACTGCCCGCAGAAACCATTTGGCGGGGCAGAAGACCTGGTATGGCGGCCTAACAGCAAAGGGCTGGTATATGTGTGCAAGAAAAAGACCGGGAAAGAATATGCGATAAGCACCAATACCGACCTGTATTATTATGATGTGGTAGCGCACCGCACCATTAACTGGACGGCAGGCATGCCCGGCTACGATACACAGCCTGCCTTCAGCCCCGACGGCAGGCGCATAGCATGGCTGAGCATGGCGCATGACGGCTACGAATCGGACAAGAACAACATAATGGTTGCTGAACTTGACGCCCCCTCATCGGCATGGAAGATAAATGTAACCGATAACTGGGACGGCACCGTAGACGGATTTACCTGGGTGAACAACGGCAATATCTATTTCGCTGCCCCATGGAAAGGCACAAAGCAACTGTTCGAGGCATACATACCGAGCAACATAAAGCAAACCACGCAGCCTGAGATACGCCAGGCAACCGATGGCCAGTTTGACATTACCGGTATAGTAGGCGAAGGCAAGGATGAAATGATCGTGACCCGCTGCGACATGAACCATGCCAACGAAATATATGCCGTGAACCGCAAGGATGGCAGTATGCACCAGGTGACACACGAGAACGACGATATCTATAACTCCATCAAGATGGGCAAGATAGAAATGCGTAAAGTGACCCTGAAAGACGGCAAGAAAATGAGCACATGGGTAATATACCCACCCGACTTTAACCCGCATAAAAAATACGCTACCCTGCTCTACTGCCAGGGCGGCCCGCAATCTGAAGTATCGCAATTCTACAGTTTCCGCTGGAATTTCCAGCTCATGGCAGCCAACGACTATATCATCGTAGCCCCCAACCGCCATGGCCTGCCGGGCTTTGGCACCAAATGGAACGAGGAAATAAGTAAAGACTGGGGTGGCACCCCTATGCAGGACTACCTGGCCGCGATAGATGATGTATCGCAGGAAAGCTATGTAGATAAAAGCAGGCTGGGCTGTATAGGCGCCAGCTATGGTGGCTATAGCGTATATATGCTGGCCGGCATGCATGAGGGCCGCTTTAAATCATTCATAGCCCACGATGGTCTCTTTGACCTGAAGAGCTGGTATGGCACTACAGAAGAATTATGGTTTGCCAACTGGGATATAGGCGGGCCTTACTGGCAGAGTGCTGCAGCTAAGAGCTACGACAAATTCAATCCCAGCAACTTTGTGAACAAATGGGATGCCCCGATCATGATCGTTCAGGGCGGTATAGACTACCGTGTGCCTATAGAGCAGGGACTGGAAGCCTTCCAGGCTGCACAATTGCGTGGCATTAAGAGCAAGCTGCTCTACTACCCCAACGAGAACCACTGGGTGCTGCATGCACAGAACGGCATAGCATGGCATAGGGAGTTCTTTAAATGGCTAAAGGAAACACTACATTAATATTCCTACAGGCCTCCGAAACCAAAAAATGCTTATTTTAATAGCCCCGGAAAATTTTTCCGGGGCTATTAAGTAAATAATAATACCGCCTTTTTATGCTCAAAAAGATCATTATTTTTCTTGTCCTGGTTTTCATCATCATCCAGTTCATACGCCCGGCAAAAAATATAGCTGCCCGGGGACCACAGCACATAGAAGCATTATACACTATGCCTGATACCGTAAAGGCCATCATGCGTGTAGCCTGCTATGACTGCCATAGCGACAGCACCCGCTACCCATGGTACAATCAGGTGCAGCCGGTGGCCTGGTGGCTTAACCACCACATCAGCGAGGCCCGGGGCGAACTGAACTTTGCACAGTTCGGCACTTACAGCAAACAAAAACAGGTAAAAAAGCTGCAAAAAACAGTAAAGGCGGTTACCAAAGGATGGATGCCGCTTGATAGCTATCTATGGATACATAAAGATGCTAAACTAAGCCCTGAACAGGCAAAAATGGTGGCCGACTGGGCCAACAGCACTATAGCACAAATACAGTAAAATGCGCATTATAACATATAACGTAAACGGAGTTCGCGCCGCTATAAAAAAGGGATTTATCGACTGGCTGGGCACCGACCCTGCCGATGTAATATGCATGCAGGAGATAAAAGCGAACAAAGAAGATGTAGATACCGGGCTTATTGAGCAACTGGGATATGAGACCTTCTGGTTCCCGGCACAGAAAAAAGGATACAGCGGTGTAGCTATATTCTCTAAAATAAAGCCGGACCAGGTAAGCTATGGCAACGGTATCATGCAAAGCGACTTTGAAGGCCGCGTGATCCGTGCCGACTATGGCGATACCACACTGATCAATGCTTACTTCCCCAGCGGAACAAGCGGGGAAGAAAGACAGGGCTATAAATATCAATGGCTGGATGAGTTCTTCGACTACCTTGGACAACTGAGGCAAAGCAGGCCAAAGCTCATTGTGTGCGGCGACTATAATATATGCCACAAACCAATAGACATACACAACCCTGTGAGCAATAAGAACTCATCGGGTTTCCTGCCCGATGAAAGGGCCTGGATGGACAAATTCTTCCAGAACGGTTTTGTGGACAGCTTCCGCCATCTGAACCCCGACCCGCATCACTATACATGGTGGAGCCTGAGGGCCAATGCCCGGAATAATAACAAGGGCTGGCGTATAGATTATATCAATGTGACAGAGCCGCTAAAAAGCAATATAAAAGCGGCAACGATCTACCCGATGATCAAGCACTCGGACCATTGCCCGGTGTACCTTGAGTTGGGGATATAAAAAAAGTCCTGTATGACAGGACTGGCATTTCATGGTATATGGTGGTAAGAGGCTGCTTAGAAGATGATGGCCAGTGTGAAGCAGGAAAGTATACCTGCGAACAGTATTATCTTTTTCATGGCGTTGTCGTTTGTATATGCTGCTTTCATGTTGTTTGCTTTGATGACACAAAGATGCGGCGACAACCAGCCCTTACAAAATTTTCAGGCCTTGTTAACCCCGCCTTTAGAACTGCTTAACGACTGGTTAAGAAATAAATTTTTCACGACACCTGGCCAACAGGGATAAAAAAAGCCCTGCCAAAGGCAGGACTTAAATATATTTCATGGTTGGTGTACCGGGTGTCGTGCTTAGATGACGATGGCCAGAACGAAGCAAGACAGTATGCTTGCAAAGAATATGATGTTTTTCATGGCCTTGTTTGTATATGCTGCTTTCATGTTGTTTGCTTTGATGACACAAAGATGTTCATGGCCTTGTTTGTATATGCTGCTTTCATGTTGTTTGCTTTGATGACACAAAGATG
>MKUN01000002.1 GCA_001897835.1 Bacteroidetes bacterium 46-16 | reverse complement strand
ACTACTACATCGTCAAGTTCAAGTGTGATGGCAAGCAGGTATCCAAAATAGGGGAAGTAACCCTTATAAGATAAAACTCAAATTTCATATAAATGCGGGCCGCTATATGCGGCCCGTTTATTTTATAGCACTAAAGCAGTAATGTCAGTGAGGAGGATAGGGTATAGCTCCAGCTTAACATTGCAACTTGCTATATCCTAATGTATTTTATTTTCTTATGTGTGTAGTGAACTAATGGTTAATTACAATGAAAATTATATATTTCAGCGATTATTTTCATAATATAAACGTATCTTTGCAGTCCCAAAAAATCTACTAAAAAAGGAGGACCAAAATTTGGAAGAAAATCAAAATCAATTAGAAACAGCCGGAACATCAAAGGATGAGTCCGTACAAACAACTGCAGAAACGTCTAACCACGATAATGCAGCAGACACAGCCACAGAAACAACTACACAGGAGTATGTGGATACTACAGCACACGATGACTTTGACTGGAGCGTTGACAAACGCAATGTAGCATCGTATTCAAAAGAAAAACGCGAACAACTTGAGCAAGTGTATGACAGCACCTTCAAGTCGATCGCAGAGTCGGAACTGCTCCAGGGCAGCATCGTAGGGCTTACTAAAACTGATGCGATCATTAACATCGGTTTTAAATCAGACGGCCTTGTGTCTCTTAACGAATTCCGTGACTTACCAGAGGTAAAGATCGGTGATGAAGTTGAGGTTATGGTGGTTGAAAAAGAAGACCGCAATGGTCATCTGCACCTCAGCCGCAAGCTTGCCCGCCAGGCCCGTGCATGGCAGAAGATCGTTGACTTCTACAAAACCGGGGAAGTGGTTACGGGTACCATTACTTCAAAGACCAAAGGTGGTCTTATCGTTGATGTATATGGCCTTGAGACCTTCTTGCCAGGTTCGCAGATCGATGTTAAGCCTGTTACCGATTACGATCAGTATGTAGGCAAAACAATGGATTTTAAAGTTGTAAAGATCAACGAAACGATCCGTAACGCAGTAGTATCACATAAAGCGCTTATTGAAAGCGATATTGAACAACAGCGCAGTGTTATCATTTCCCAGCTCGAGAAAGGACAGGTACTGGAAGGTACTGTTAAGAATGTTACCGACTTTGGTGCATTTATCGATCTTGGTGGTGTTGATGGCCTGTTGTATATAACCGATATCAGCTGGGGCCGCGTAACGCATCCGAGCGAAGTATTGGAAAATGGCCAGAAGCTCAACGTTGTTGTGCTTGATTTCGATGACGAAAGAAAACGTATCAGCCTTGGCCTGAAACAGCTTACTCCTCATCCTTGGGATAACCTGCCTGAAGACATCAAGGAAGGTGCCAAGGTAAAAGGTAAAGTTGTGAATATAGAGGACTATGGTGCATTTCTTGAGATCATGCCGGGCGTAGAAGGCCTTGTGCACGTTTCTGAGATCACATGGTCTTCACAGCCTATCAATGCGAAAGAATTCTTTAAAATGGGTGACGAGCACGAAGCTGTTGTAGTGACCCTGGATAAAGAAGAGCGCAAAATGAGCTTGTCTATCAAACAGCTCACTGAAGATCCCTGGGAAACAATTGAAAATAAATATCCTATCGACAGTCGTCATAAAGGTATAGTGAAAAACATTACCCCTTATGGTGTATTCGTTGAACTGGAAACAGGTATTGGCGGTATGATCCATATCAGCGACCTGAGCTGGATCAAGCGTTACAACCATCCGAGTGAATTCACTAAGGTAGGTGATGAAATAGAAATCGTTATCCTGAGCATCGACAAAGAAAACCGCAAACTTTCTCTTGGCCACAAACAGCTTGAAGAAGATCCCTGGAATACATTCGAAACAATATTCCCGATAGGTTCTGTTCATGAAGGCAATGTGACAAGGAAAGACGATAAAGGTGCTACAGTGCAGCTACAGTATGGTCTTGAAGCATATGCCCCGGCACGTCACCTGCGTAAGGAAGACGGCGGCAATGTAGAAGCTGATGAGGTGCTTCCGTTCATGATCATCGAGTTCGATCGTAACGATAAGCGTATCCTTGTTTCACATACTAAGGTTTGGGAACAGAGCAAAGTAGAAGAGAAAGAAGCTGCGAAGAAAGATGCTGCTGTTGAAACCGAGAAAACTAAGAAAGCAGTTAAGAATATCCAGAGCAAGGTTGAAAAACCAACACTTGGCGACCTGGGTGCACTTGCTGAACTGAAACAAAAAATGAAGAAAGCTGAAGAAGGCGAGTAATCCTTTTTGAATAGCATTAAAGCCATCCCGCTTCTGCGGGATGGCTTTTTTCTTTTCAAAAAAATAAGCCCTGTAAATACAGGGCTTCTGCTTTAAACTTACCTATGAGTTATTACTCCTTGATAACACGAATATTTGCTGTCTTGACACCGGTTTTTAATTTCAGCAAGTATATACCCGGTTCGAGGTCGCCAATGTATAGTTGCTGTTTTGATCCTGCGCTGAATGTTTTGACCACGCGACCGGTAACATCCAGCACAGTGACATCTTTATTATTGATAGTTCCGGTAATATTGATATAGTCAGTGGCCGGGTTAGGAAATACGCCCGCTTCAATAGCATTGGTTGCTAATTCAGGAGCGCTGGCCACTACTGGTTTGTATTTATAAAAACTGTCAGTTCCGATTAATGAGCTCGTGCCAAAATAGACCCCTGTGCCCATATAGCCTGTATTCCCGATGGCGAAAGACGTGCTCCATGCGGGGTATGAACTGGGTGTGTTTCCTGCTGCTGACCAGCTATCAGTTATTGCATCATACCACCACATATCAGTATATACATTTACATAGCCGGCCTGCCCCCCGCCAACATAAGCCATTCCATTCAGTACGAAACTGAATGATGTTTGCCTGGCTGTACCCGGAAAATCCGCCTTCTGCGTCCACGTATCGCCGGCTGGGTTGTACATCCATAAGGTATTCACTTCGTAGGCACTGGACACGGTATTTACTTCGCCTGTAGCTACATAACCTTTATTATTAAGTACAAAAGTAGCGGGGAACAACATATTGCCGAAGGGTACTGCGTTTAACGCGGTCCATGAATCGGTCATGCTGTTATAGCGCCACATGTCATTCCATACACCTGCACCGTCAAATCCACAACCTATATAAGCAGTATCATTGATGACAAATGAAAAGCCGGCATCCCTTGGCCCCCCGGCAAAATCGGCCTTTTGTGTCCAGGAATTGCTATCCGGGTCATACATCCACACTTCTGCACATTCGGTAAAACTGCCGGTCGTATCACCCCCAACAACATAAGCCTTACCATTCACCACAAATGAGAATGCCCATCCTCTTATCTTATTGCCCGGTGCATTGCCTTTCAATGTCCAGGCATTGGTAGTGGTATCATATTGGTAAAACTTGTTCCCGTTAGCACCGCCGCCTGCATAACCCTTACCATTGATACTAAAGCTGAAGCAGCCGTCAATAGGTCCGCTGCCCATTTTTCCAGCAGGCGACCATTGGGCATTTGCTGGCTGATACAGTGCACCGGATAATAAGAGCAACATGATAATAAGTGTAGTAGTCTTTTTCATAATTTTTTTATTCAAAGCTATCATTTGAAAAAAACAAGCTAACTTAAGAATGGCTAATTATCTGAAACAAAAGATAACTACAACTAAAAAAACTTAAAAATGGCTAAAACCTGTACCTATAGCTTAAAGGGACATACTTTTATATTGTGAAAACCAATTGGCTGCGCAGCCCCAACGCATTGTATTTCCTGGTCGGCATTGTTATCGCCGGCCTTATTGGTGTACAGCTATACTGGATAACGACTAACATACGCCTGCAAAGGATAGCTACGGAGAAAAGTCTTAAGACCGATGTGAATGCTGCCATCAAACAAGTGGTCGATGATGCATACTGCGTTTATTTTAACTCAAAAGCATACTTTAAAGGAAATGAGGGCATCTACATTATTAAGCAAAAATGCGTTAATGATCAATTCATCGCCCCGCCCCAGGGTTATTTAGATACGCTGGATATGTACAATGTATTTTTTAGCGATAAGGATACGTCGTTTTTCAAAAGCAGTTCACTCAGTTTCGATATACCGGCTACTGTAGATATCCTATTGAAATTCAAGTTTGCGATCAGCAGTGCCCACGTTAAAAAGATCGATACCAATTCATATAAGCTACACGATATAAATGCCCAAAACTATAAAGAGGCCCTATCTAACCGGCAGACCATTGATGAGATCATCAACCCCGACCTGCTCGATTCGATGATACGTAAAGCGCTTGTGAAAAATGACTGTGATACGGTATATGAATTAGGAATAAAGCGGTCGGGAGCATCATCATTTGAATACCTGAAAGATGGCAGCGTACCAGGGGATCTGTCAGCCAGGGCTATAAAATTCAGCTTTCTCGGGGACAATTTTAATAAGCCTTATGAACTGTTCCTTTATATACCAGACCCAATGAGGCACACCATAAGGTCAATGATGTGGGTAATGATATCTTCCATTGCGATCGTCCTTGCACTGATCTTATCGTATATGTGGTTTGTCAGGACGATACTTAATCAAAAGAAATTATCGGAAATGAAGAACATGTTTATCAATAATATCACGCATGAATTCAATACGCCGATAACTAACATCAACCTGGCGATAGAGAACTGGCGACATGCGAAGGCCAATAGTGAGTATTACATGGGTATCATCAACGAGGAGAATATTCACATGGAAAAGAATGTTGAACAGATACTCCAACTGGCCACAATAGAACATAACCATATCAGGATATACCCCGACAGGCTGAATATAAATGAGCTTATCTGCGAAACCGTTAATTCTTTCGAGATACAACTGGAGCAAATAAAGGGGCTTGTCGTATATAATTTCACTGCTGATAAAAATATTTTAGGCGACAGGCAATTGCTCAAGAATCTTTTCTACAATTTAATAGACAATGCTATAAAATACCGTAAAGACGACTTAAAGATCAATATATCCACTTACGATATAAAGAATAAGATCGCAATAAAGATAGAAGATAATGGTATTGGCATGTCGGCCGATACACAGAAGTATATATTTGACCGGTTCTACAGGGGAGATAAAAGTGATCGTCATGATATTAAGGGTTTTGGCCTTGGACTTAGTTATGTGAAGTATATCGTAAATGCGCACAAAGGGGATATTGTTGTGGAAAGTAAAAAAGGAATGGGTACCACCTTTACAATATATCTTCCAAGACATTTAAAAACAACGTTATGACAAGGATACTATTTGTTGAAGATGATGCAAACCTTGGAGTTTTGCTCAAAGAGAACCTTGACAATAAAGGTTTTGAAACCGTATGGCTGCGTAACGGTAAGGACGGCATTGATGCATTTAAGCAGCAACAGTTCAATCTTTGTATCCTTGATGTAATGCTGCCGGTAAAGGATGGTTTTACTTTGTCAAAGGAGATACGCGCGGTGGATAACGATGTGCCGATCATTTTCCTTACAGCAAGGTCTATGCACGAGGATAAGATACATGGTTTTGAAAATGGTGCTGATGACTACATTACAAAGCCTTTCAGCACACAGGAATTATACCTCCGCATACATGCCATCCTCAGGCGAACACAGAACAAGACTGTTCCTGTTATCAAATCGGTACAGATTGGTGAATATCTTTTTGATTATATAAAGATGACCCTTACTATTGATGACGTGACGAAACGCCTGAGCTCAAAGGAAGCGGACCTGATCCATATATTGGTACAAAACAGGAATGAACTGGTACCACGCTCTGTTATCTTAAACAAGATATGGGGCAATGATGACTATTTCTCTGCCAAAAGTATGGATGTATATATCAGCAAGATACGCCGCTTGCTGAAAGAGGATGAGGACATAGGGATATTGAATGCCTATGGCTCGGGTTACAAATTGATAGTCAATGAAGATTAGCGTAAAATATCCCGGATATTAGCTATTGAACAAGAACTGTATGTCGCCAAAAATCAGTAACTTGTAATAATAAAGCAGGTTTACCTGCTTGCTAACTGGCACAAGATATTGTTATGCGATTCATGACTAACAGGCTATTATACTATATCTCTTTCATCTTTCCCTTTTTTCTTTACGCAGTGCCTGCAGGAGCTCAGCATAACCAGGAAAATATAATTCATTTAAATCATGTTACGCTTCATGTTATTGATAATGCAAAGGCATGGATCGATAGTGCCACCAGTTTGCGCGATGCAAGGCCCATACAGGTCTTACTACAGTTCCATAATTTGCCGACTCATACCCAGGTTGAAGACTTTTCACGATCAGGAGCAGGTATACAGCGGTATGTTGGCGATAATACTTATATCGCTATTATCAAGCCATCGGCTACTCTGGCAGGCCTGCAAACAGCATCATTAGGGAGCATCATAAATATTGAGCCGCAATGGAAGGTATCGCCTGCTATATTGAATAAGCTGCCTTATGCAGGTGGAAATATGACCGTACTCGTATCATTTTTTAAAGACATTGATATAGCACCGGGGCTTGCATATGCGCGGCAGTTGGGCGCCAGGCAAGTACCCGGCAATCTCGAAAAGTTCGGTAAATATGTATTTTCCATCCCGCCAGCTAATATGTTACAGTTGGCTTCCTGGTACGGAATAGAATATATTAATCCTGTGACCGCGAACGAACCGCTTGATAAAGAATCGAAAGCAGGCGAGCATACGATCATTGCCAATGCAGCTACTGCAATGGGTGGCTATGGTCTGCTTGGCGATGGCGTGACCATAGGGGTGGGGGATAATGTATCCGCCATTTTTCATACCGACTTAAAAGACAGGATAATTAATTACAACCCGGCACCTATTACGCACCATGGGGTACATATTAATGGTATCGTTGGTAGTGCAGGCATTGTTGACCCGAAAGCGGAAGGGATGGCCCCGCATGCAACGATCGTTGATCACCTGTATGACAATATACTGGCTAATACGGGTATTTACCTGCAGGACCATAATATGACGCTCACCAACAATTCGTATGCAATAATTGTAGGTGATACCGGCTATTCGGGCACCTACGACAGTTATGCGCAATTCCTCGATGAGCTTGAGCTGCAGTACAACACGGTACAACATGTTTTTGCTGCCGGAAACGATGGTAATCTTAATCGCCCACCTTATCCAGGGGGGTTTGCTACCGTTACCGGTGGCTATCAGCCTGCTAAGAATAATATTGTAGTTACCAGTACTACAAAATGGTATGTAAATGCCAGCGATGGTTCGCGGGGCCCTGTAAACGACGGCAGGCTGAAGCCCGAAATAACTGCGAATGGTGTGGATGTTTTTTCCACAATAGATTTTAATGAGTATCTGACCGCGGGGGGAACCAGTATGGCTTCGCCGCAGGTAGCAGGTGCCCTTGGCCTCTTGTCGCAGCGTTATAAGCAACTTCATGCTAATGCAAACCCCCGTTCCGACCTGTTAAAGACACTGATACTTAACAGCACCACCGATATTGGCAACCCCGGCCCCGACTACAGGTTTGGCTTCGGTTATTTGAACCTTTATCGTTCATTACTAACACTGGACAGTAACCGCTATGTAACCAATACCATTACTGCCGGGGGGCAGCAATCTGTAACTATTACTGTTCCTCCCAATACAGCTAAACTAAAAGTTATGCTCTACTGGCACGATGCGGCTGCAAGCCCTTTAAGTGCCAAACAGCTTATTAATGATCTTGATCTTACCGTACAGGAACCATCCAATACTATTCACAAACCATTAATACTGGATCCAAGCCCTGCCAATATCCTTAACAATGCAACGGAGGGCGAGGACCACCTGAATAATTGCGAGCAGGTTACCATTAATGCCCCGGCAGCCGGAACCTATACCGCAAATATCTTTGGATATAGTCAACCTGCCGGGGACCAGGATTATGTATTGGCCTACGATCTTGTGCCTACAGGCATAAAGCTTAGTTACCCGATATCGCAAAGTACAGCCATTGCCAATGACTCTATGCGTATTTACTGGGATGCATCAGATGATCCAAATTCATTTACCCTTCAATATTCCACGGATAATGGTAATAACTGGACTGTAATCGACAATAACGTTCCTGCAAGCCAGCGGTATTATACCTGGTTCGTGCCGAATATCAGTTCGGGTAAATGCAAAATGCAGTTATCAAGGAATAATACTGCGGAAATAGCTATTTCGGGAACATTTGCTATTAATCCCTTGCCTGTTGTTCAACTCGATTCTATTCAGTGTCCCGGTTATATCCGTATTAACTGGGCTGCGATACCCAATGCCTCCGCCTATGAAATAATGCGTAAAGCCGGGCCGGTAATGAGCTCTGTAGATACAGTTGCAGCAACCGATTATATTTTCTCCGGTCTCGCAACCGATAGCACTTACTATGTGGCGGTAAGACCCATCATTGATGGCATTGGTGGCTACAGGAGCATTGCGGTATTCAGGAAACCCGATAGCGGCAGCTGTGCCGGAAATTTCAGTGACGGTGATCTAATGGTTTCGGAAATAGTAAGCCCCGGCAGCGGCAGAATATTCACCAATAGCGAATTAGGGAATGCTGTGGCCCTGAGAGTGAGGTTGCGTAACCTGGATGATGCTGCATGCACAGCCTACCAGTTATATTATCGTCTTGATGCCGGGCCTTGGCAATCGTACAATGGAACATTTACTTTGCCGGCAAACAGTGATACGATCATTTCTATTCCGGCTTCCTTTGACCTTTCTGCATTGGGTACTTATAATATCGAGGTTGCTATAAAAAATACCACACAGTCCGATCCGGTATCACAAAACGATACCGCACGTAAAGTGATCAAGCAACTCAGGAACGACCCTGTTGCGCTCAACACACCATATACGGATGGTTTTGAAACAATGCCGGCAGTTACCATCACCCGCGACTCAATGGGCATTTCGCCCGATGAGCATTGGGACTATGCCAATACCGCTCCGGATACAGCCCGCCTCAGGAGTTTGGTGAATGATAGCATTACCATAAGTGGTAACCGTTCTGTAAGCATGGATGTTAACCTGAACATGCCGGGCGCACAAAACTACCTGTTAGGTACCTTCAATCTTTCAGGATATGATACTGCTACTGCCGAGATAAGGATAGATTATGATTACCGCATAGCAGGTAAACCGAAGTTTACTGCAGGCAACCAGGTATGGGCAAGGGCCGCTGACAATGATAATCTTCCCTGGATATTGATAAAGGATTACGACACTTCATCTATTCCCGGGCTGGTATATAACTCGGGTACACTGTCGCTTACTGATGCTATGAAGGCATGTTCCCGTGATTTTGGCTCTGCACTGCAAGTACGTTTTGGTCAGCGCGATTCAGGCCTGATCGCAATGAAAGGTTATGGGAATGGCATGAGCATCGATAACTTCAGGATATACCTCATACAGCACGATGTGCAGTTGCTGGGTATTGTTGGTCCGCAGGTTAGGGAATGTGGTTTAGGAAACTCAGTACCGCTTACCGTAAAGATATATAATAGTGTCAACCAGGTTCAGGATACGGTCGCCGTATTTTATCAATTAGATAACGGGCCTGTAGTTACAGATACAATAGCCTCCATTGCCGCTAAAGACACTATCGTTTATACCTTCCCGCAACCGATGCCACTGGCATCGCAAGGCACGCACACATTAAATGTCTGGCTGGCTGCAGCGGGCGACGGGTATAAGGCAAATGACACCCTTGCAAACT
This sequence comes from Bacteroidetes bacterium 46-16, assembly GCA_001897835.1. Lineage (GTDB taxonomy): Bacteria > Bacteroidota > Bacteroidia > Chitinophagales > Chitinophagaceae > MKUN01. Next base: position 154,012 of record MKUN01000002.1, on the reverse strand, counting down.
ATGTATTTCATAATGAGCCCCTGGTTACTGCTTACCCGTATCTTGAGGATTTTGAATCCGGTGATGGCTTTTGGTATAGCGCAGGGATAAATAATTCATGGCAATATGGCACACCGGCTTCGCCTAAGATACATAAAGCAGCCAGTGGTATAAAGGCATGGAAAACGAACCTTAATGGTTTATACAACAACCTGGAAACCTCGTTCCTATATTCGCCATGTTTTGATATTTCGTCTTTGACCAGGCCTATGCTCAGTTTCAGCATGGCCTCGGATATTGAGAATTGCGGGGGCACATTATGCGATGCCGCGATCGTTGAATATTCTTTCGATGGGGTAGGCTGGTCATTATTGGGTTTGAACGGCGAAGGGACTAACTGGTATAATCAGCCTGATCTCCAGCTTTGGAACCTGGAGAACAATACCCGATGGCATGTGGCTTCGATACCATTACCTGCCGGGCAGCATACCCTAATGCTGCGTTTTAGTTTCCACTCCGACCAGGGAACTACTCGCGAAGGCATCGCGGTGGATGATATACATATCTTCGACAACAATGCCCCCATATATGATGGTCCCACTACAGCACCAGTGATACAAAGTGTGGCCGGGAACCAATGGCTGGCATTTATACAGGCGGATGGGGTATTGGGTAAGCTGAAGGCGAATAACCAGGACCTGGGTAGCACAGGCATGACCATGTACCGCCATGAGGAAGTGGCCAACAATGCAGCCGGACAATATCTCTTTCCCCGTAACTATACTGTTTCGGCTGCACAGCAAGCCGTAGGGGATGTAGGGCTGCGCTTATATATTCTGGATAGCGAATTCCTTGCGGTGGTCAATGATACGGTGTGTACATCCTGCTCTAAACCTGAAGATGCTTATTCGCTGGGTATCACCAAATATGAAGGCCCAAATGAGAACGGAAGCATTACCGACAATACAGGTACATATACTTATTACCCGCATAATGCTGTGAAATGGGTTCCCTATGATAAAGGCTACTATGCAGAGGTGAATGTGAACACCTTTTCGGAATTCTGGTTCAATGATGGTGGCCCCGCAGGAACATTTGATATAGCAACAGACTATCTTGGTTTTACTGCCACTAAAATAAACCACGACAATGTTAAACTTGAATGGCATTCACTCATTGATACTGTAGTTGCACAATATGAACTGCAACGTTCGTATGATGATACCATATTCTCTGCGATTAACACCGTGGCTGCATTGCACCAGGCAGCGCCAACATATGACTATATCGATACCCCGACAGTGGCAGATGGCAGTTCTGTGTATTACAGGTTAAAATGGACAAAGACCGGCGGGGGGATATATTATTCTCCTGTTCGCCGTATCGACTGGCTGCAAGACAAGGAAGCTGTTGTTTACCCTAACCCGGTACACGATGGCAATGTATATATCGATTGGGCTGCTAATGCCGGTACGCAAATGCAGGTAGCGATCACCAGTGAGGTTGGCAAACTCATTTATAAAAATACTTTTACTGCCGCTGCTTACAACAATACAACGCATATCTCACTGGGCCGACCGGGCAGTGCTGTTTACTTTGTAAAGCTCATTATTGGCGATAGCCATAAGGTTTATAAGATCGTTTGCTGGTAGGCAGTTATTTTGGATTATTTGATGTTTTTTCGTAAATTGTACTATCTAAATAGCCTACTATGCTTAATATCCTTTTGGCAGGTCCCGGTGGTAATTGGATGGGCCTATTGATACCTCTCATCCTTTTTGTAGCATTGCTCAAAGGCGGTAGTGTTTTGTATGAGAAACTTACTGCATGGTATGCACACAGGAAGCACCGAAAAGATACGCTTATACATAGCGATACTGAATAAGTTCAATGCCTGTCCCTTTTACAATTATTTGTAAGCCGGGCTTGCATTACCAGGCTAACAACCGGGCTATCTTTTCTGCTACTTTATCTGCATTTGGCAACATAGCTGCTTCCAGTGCCATATTCATGGGCACAGCAGGCAGGTCCAGCGCGCCTATTGTTTGAACTGGTGCATCGAGATTAGCAAAACAGTTTTGTGCTATACGCCCGGCCAATGCTTCGCAGAATGAATTACGCAACTGCTCTTCGGTGAGGACGATACATTTACCATGTTTGCGGACCGTATTGTATATAAGCTCTTCATCCAGGGGGTATATACTGCGTATATCTATCACCTCCACCTGCCCGGGAAATTGTTTGGCCGCATTTTTGGCCCAGTATACCCCCATGCCGTAGGTAATGATACACAGCGACTCCCCATTATCTACCGCTTCTTCGCTCGCTTCCAGTACTACCTTGCCTTTACCCAATGGTAACACATAATCCTTGCCGGGTTCTATGGTCTTTGCGTCTTCTGTTCCGGGTACTTTACTCCAGTAAAGGCCTTTATGTTCCAGCATTACTACCGGGTTAGGGTCGAGGAAGGCAGCCTTCATCATACCCTTTATATCTGCGGCATTGCTGGGGTAAGCTATTTTGATGCCCTTTATGGTAGCCAGTGTGCTTTCCACACTACCACTATGATATGGCCCGCCACCACCATAAGCACCTATCGGTACGCGCAGCACGCAGGAAACCGGGTACTTACCACAGCTCAGGTAGCACGATTTACTTATCTCCGTTACCAACTGGTTCAGCCCCGGGTATATGTAATCAGCGAACTGTACCTCCACTATAGGTTTAAGCCCCAGTGCGCTCATGCCCACCGTTGAGCCAATAATATAGGCTTCCTGTATGGCCGTATTGAATACCCTGTTATCACCAAATTTATCAGCAAGGGTAGCCGCTTCGCGAAATACACCGCCCAGCCTTTTGCCTACGTCTTGCCCGTAAAACAGTGCTTCAGGATGGTCCTGTAATATTTCTTCTACCGCATGCAGGGCCGCATCTACCATAACTACTTTTTCGCGTCCTTCGGGCATTACATTGCCTTTTTCTTCTGTAACAGGACAGGGTGCAAATACATGGTCGCCCACAGTAGCCGGATCAGGCTCCGGCGCCGCCGTTGCCGCAGCAAATTCACGGGCTATAAATTCCCTTTCTTCTTCTTCTATCGCATCAAGCATTGCCTCTGTAACGCCCTTTTGCTGTAGCAGTGCTTTGCGCAATTTTGGTCCGGGGTCATCCAACTCATGTTTGGTAAGGTCTTCTGCGGTGCGGTACCATTCTTTACGCACGCCCGAGGTGTGGTGTCCCAGCAGCGGTACTTTGGCATGCACCAGTATGGGCCTTCTTTCCCGGCGCACCCAGTCAATGGTATATTCCATTGTTTTATAGGAGTCGGCAAAGTCGCTGCCGTTAAGCCGTACACGTTCAAGCCCCTTAAATCCTGCGGCAAACTCATAGGCATCCATAGTCCGGGCCTCATCGCTGCTTACGGATATGCCCCAGTCGTTGTCCTGTACCAGGTAGATGATCGGCAACTGGTGCAGGACGGCAAACTGTAATGCCTCGCTTACTTCGCCTTCTGTGACACTGCCATCGCCCAGCGAACAAATGACAACTGGTGGAATAGGGTAGTCTATCAGTTGTTGTTTTTCTATATACTTTATGCCCTGCGCAATGCCCGTGGTAGGCACGGCCTGCATGCCCGTTGCACTGCTTTGGTGTATTATTTTGGGATAATTATCGCGGCGTATATTGGGATGGTTATAATATTCCCTGCCACCCGTAAAAGGGTCTTCGGCCTTGGCGAGCAATTGCAGCATCAGCTCATAAGGGCGGTAACCCATACCGAGCATCATGCTTTCATCGCGGTAATAGGGGCTCACAAAATCACAGGGTTTCAGCAGGAAACCAGTGGCAAGTTGTATGGCCTCGTGCCCCCGCGATGTGCTATGTACATATTTGCATACCTGCCGGTTGGCATCATATATTTCAGCCATGGCACGCGCTGTCATCATCAGCCGGTAGGCCTTTAGCATTAATTCTTTTGAAAGCATATTTACAGGCGCAAATGTAAGCCCTTATAAGCAAATTATTGAAGGTATGTCGATTTGTAAAATGTGATTGTGGGCAACAGGAAATAATAATATATCTTATCTTAAGAGTATATCGGTGCTATTTTTAAAACTAAACTTTCATAAGAAATTAGAACCGCTATTTTTGTTTCATTAAAGCGCATACTATGCAGTTCGATGTTAAAAAATATACAACTGATATACTGATCATTGCAGGTTTCATTGCTTTGGCCGTTTTTTACTGTTACCCTGCTTTGCAGGGCAAAAAGCTCAGGATGGGTGATACCATCTCCTGGATCGCTATGTCGCACGAGGGTAAAGAGTGGCATGATAAAACCGGTGAGAATGTAATGTGGAGCAATAGTATGTTCGGTGGCATGCCTACGTTCACCTATTATGTGCCTGAATCCAACAATTTTATTTATCCTATCCAGGATTTCATCGTAAAGGTCTTTCCCAAGCCGGCACATTTCCTTTTTCTGGCAATGCTGGGCTTTTTCATACTCATGAGGGTGCTCAAAGTAAATAAATGGATTGCGGTCATTGGCAGTATCGCATATGCCTTCGCAACATTCAATATTGATATCATACTGGCCGGCCACGAGACCGAGATGTTCTCAGTGGCATACATGCCTGCTGTGGTAGCCGGTTTACTACTATTATACCGGTCTAAGTGGTGGACGGGTATCCCTCTTTTAGGCATATCGCTGGCCCTTATGGTGGGCGATGCACACTTCCAGGTTTTGTGGTACCTGTTGGTCATCATCTTGTTCATGGTCATCAGCATGTTTGTTACTGCTATAAAAGAAAAAAATCTTAAACAGTTCTTTATCTCTTCGGCTATATCATTGCTCACTGCCATAGTGGCTATAGGGCCTTCGGCCCCTAACCTGCTCACCACAGCCGAGTATGCTAAAGAAACAATGCGCGGGGGCACAAGTGAATTGTCGGGCCACGATAAGGGTAAAAAGAGCGGAGGTCTTGATAAAGAATATGCCTTCAGGTGGAGTAATGCCATGGGCGAAACTTTTTGTATGATGATACCTTACCTCTATGGCGGTTCATCTGATGAGCCTGTGGAATCGGCACCTAAGCTTTCGGAGATAACTGGCGGGCAGATAGGCGGAGCGCCTATGTATTGGGGGCCGCAGCCCTTTCTGGGCGCCCCGATGTACCTGGGTGCTATAGTTTGTTTCCTCTTCGTATTAGGGCTGTTAATAATTAAAAGCAAGCATAAGTGGTGGATCGTTGCAGTATGCGCATTGGCTATAATGATGTCCTGGGGCGATCACTTTGCAGCGTTAAATTATTTTTTGTTCGATACATTGCCAATGCTCAACAAATTCCGTACACCGACAATGGTATTGGTGATACCCGAATTATTATTCCCTTTGATGGGCCTGTGGGCTTTACATGAGATCGCTGCTGACCATATCTCAAAAGAGGAACTCTGGAAAAAACTGAAGATCGCAGCAGGTATTACAGCGGGTCTTTGTTTATTGCTGGCATTTGGCGGCAGCATGTTCTTTTCTTATACCAATCCTGTTACCGACGGGCGTTACCAGGCTGAGATCATCAACGCATTGAAAGAAGACCGCAGTTCCCTGGCCATGAAGAGTGCATTGACCAGTGCTGTATTTATATTGTTAGCAGCAGCTTTGATATGGGCGTATATTAAGAATATGGTAAAGGCTAATGTACTGATCATTGGCGTGGGCGTGTTGGTGGCGGTGGATATCATGCGTGTTGACGCCAATTACCTGACCGAAGACAAATACCAGGACGAGAGTGAATATGAAGCCAACTTCCAGCCCCGCCCAGTTGATGCACAGGTGATGCAGGATAAAGACCCTTATTATCGTGTGCTTGATATTACCCGCAGCGTATATAACGATGCTATGCAGGCCTATTTTCATAAGTGCATTGGCGGTTATAGCCCGGCCAAGATGGAGATATACCAGGATCTCATAGACAGGCAGATGGATTTCAATACGGGTAATGTTAATGCACAGGTATTGAACATGCTCAATACCAAGTACTTCATCTTCCCGGTAAAAGGAGGGCAGCCCGGTGTGCAGCGCAATCCGGGAGCTTGTGGTAATGCCTGGTTTGTCAATGATATAAAGTGGGCTGCCACTGCCGATGCAGAAATGGATGCATTGAATGCGGGCAAGCTCGGCGATACGGCCCAATCAGGTGGTTTTGAGCCACTTAATACAGCTGTATTGCGCACAAAATACCAGGGCCAGCTAGGTAATGGCAATTTTGGAAAAGATAGTGCTGCTTATGTGCGCCTTGCAAAGTATGGTCTTGATAATATCTATTACGAATCAGCTAATAACAGGGAAGGTTTTGCGGTGTTCTCCGATATTTATTATAAAGACTGGCATGCCTATGTAGATGGTAAAGAAACGCCTATATACAGGACCGATTATGTGCTAAGGGGTATAAAAGTACCGGCGGGCCAGCATAAGATAGAGTTCCGTTTTATCTCTGAGACATTCCAGGCAGGTAATAAGATAGCACTTATAAGCAGTATACTGCTTTTGGGCGTGTGCCTTGGCGCTATTTATCAATTATTCAGAAAACAGCAAGACCCGGCTGCGGACAAGGCATGAGTAAAAATGGCTCATACCTCATAAGAAAAATGTTCCGCTTAAGGAATGAAATGAGTATTGGCTTTTACCTGGCAGACTTTTGGTTTCGCAGGATATTGAGGCAAAATTCAGGTGTCGGCTGGGCGGTGCATCACACCAGTACCATTCGCTGTCCTGAACGCCTGGTACGCGGCATTGGGACTTTTCCAGGCGATTCTCCCGGTGTATATATCAATGCGCAAAATGGCATTACGATCGGGGATCATACCAACGTTGGTCCTAATGTGGGGATCATTTCTGCTAACCACGACCTTGTGAATAACGATGCCTATATTCCCGGTGATGGGATAAAGATAGGCAGGCATTGCTGGCTTGGCATGGGAGCCATTATATTGCCCGGTGTGTGCCTTGGTGATTTCACTATAGTAGGAGCAGGTGCGATCGTTACTAAGAGTTTTGATGAGGGTTACTGCGTGATAGCAGGCAACCCGGCTTCAGTTATTAAACAATTAAACAGGACAGAATGTGAGGCTTTTGCAAAAAGCAAACAGTAATTCATTGTTCGGCCGGTCCCTGTTCATTTTCCTTATCAGGTTTTTTCCTGCATTGGCAAGTGTACTGGCCACGATATATTATGCCCGGCAGCTTGATGTTTCGGTCAATGGAAAGTATGTAAGCTTTTGGCTGCAGTTACCTTTGATGGCTGCCATTGCAGGTGCGGGCATCAATGCATTTATGCTCACATATACCCCCGGTGTTATTGTTGGTTTGTTCCGGCGTTTAAAGCGTCAATACTTTGTTTTATATGGGTTGTGGGTACTGGCAGCTGCATTTTTGTTCGCAGCTATGCAGGTACATTCCGGGATTTCCGGCTTTACGCTTTCTTTTTTCTTTCTTGTTGCTTATGTGTGTTCAACTATCTTAGAGTCATTCCTTATAGCTTGTCGTAATGTCAGGTCAGTAGCTTTTGTCAATATTGTATATGCAGTTTCATTTGTTGTCCTGCATTGGTATGCGATGCAGGTAGGTATGTCTTTCCCATTTTTGTTCACTGGTTTATTGATCATATGCCTGCTGCGTTTATTGTTTTACATTATTACTACTGTCATTAGTGCCCGTAAAATACCCGGCGAAGTACATGGAGCTATTTCGCTCGAAGATTCACGCTCGCTATGGTTACATATGATGTTCTATGATGTCTCGCAGGTTGCCTTTAAATGGATCGATAAGATATTTATTTCCCTCTTTCTTGCTGCTGCTCTTTCCGCCATATACTTTAATGGCGCTAATGACATACCCTTTTTGCCTATTATTTTAAGTGCCGTAGGCAGCGCAGTATTAATAGACCTTGCTGCAAATAAAAATGATGATAAATATACGGTTGCACTGATGCAATATTCGGCCAAAGTGCTTTCTGCAATTGTATTCCCGGTCTTTTTTTTCCTGCTGTTCTTTCGTTACGAGATCTTTAGCGTTGTCTTTACACATAAATATGAAGATTCTGTCCCCATCTTCCTGGCAGCTGTTTTTGTGGTGCCCCTGCGGGCTTATAACTTCACAACAGTATTGCAAAACAGGCACAAAGGGCGTATCATCAACACCGGCGCTATTGCCGATCTGCTGGTAGCCTGTGCACTTATGTACCCTTTATACCTGTTAATGGGCCTCCCCGGCATTGCGCTGGCATTTACTATCAGCACTTACCTGCAGGCTGGCTATTATCTATATCATACTGCCAAAGTGTTGAAAGTATCTGTTAGGGATATAGTTCCTTATCGCAATTGGCTTATTAAATTCATCGTTTTTTTCTTATTCTTTATAGTATTTCATTATGCCCTGTCTATGTATTTTAGCGATAAAAATGTACTAATTTTAGCTTGTATTCTTACCGCTATTGTTGCTTTGGCAGCTTTGCGCCTGGAATTGCAAAAACATAGTACCGATGGCAACGCATCGCAGGATAAAGCTAAATAACATCGACAACTCCGGTTTCGGCCCCAACAGTAATGTAGAGGGCGGCAGGCTGACCAATAAAGATGGTTCTACCAACCTGCGCAAAACCGGCCGTCCGTTCTGGGAGCGCATCAGCCTGTACCATACTATGCTGCGGATGCCACGTAATAAATTCTGGCTGTTTATCATCTTGTGTTATACGGTTGTCAACCTGTTTTTTGCTACCATATATTTCCTTATTGGTGTTGATAAACTGGCAGGTATCAATCCCGATACGCCGTTGTTTGAGCGCTTTCTTAATGCCTTCTTTTTTAGTTCGCAGACACTTACGACCGTAGGTTATGGTCACGTAGCCCCAAATAGCATAACGACAAGTTTCGTTGCTTCTATAGAGGCATTTGTAGGTATATTGGCCTTTGCAATGGTAACCGGTCTCCTGTATGGCCGTTTTACACGCCCGCGCGCCTATCTGCTTTTCAGTCATAATGCGCTGGTGGCCCCCTACAAAGGCGGACGGGCTTTGATGTTCCGGATGGCCACGTTTAAGAACAACCACCTTACCGATGCGGAGGCTATGGTGACCGCTGCGGTACACGTTACCGAAAATGGAAAACAGCTTACTCATTTCTATCCCCTTGGTCTTGAGTTCAGCAAGGTCAACTCTTTAGCCCTTAGCTGGACCGTAGTGCATCCTCTTGATGAGCAGAGCCCGCTCTTTGGCTATAGCCGCGAGGACTTTCTTGAGGCCAGGCTGGAATTGATCGTAGCGGTTAAGGCATTTGACGATCATTTCTCCAATACCGTACAGCAGCGCACTTCTTATCATATTTCCGAGCTGGTTTATGGCGCCCGTTTCCTTCCTATGTTTCACCGGGCAGAGGATGGCACACATACCGTACTTGAATTGGATAAGATAAACGCTCATGAGCCGGCTAAGCTCGCAGAGCCTGAGATCAGTGTTGCGGATACTACGGTAGCACTTGGTTAGTCTTACTCTTTACCGGTTTTACTAATATCTTGCAGGTTAACGTTTAGCCCGGGCGCACCAACTATATTGAAGGTAGCTGAGGCTATATTTACCGTGCCCTTTGTATTGTCTATCTCTTTTAATATGTAGGTGAATAGCTTTGTTTTCGTTGATCTTCTCTTATTGTAGGTAACCACATAGCGAAGCGTGAATTCAACCCAGTTATCATTTGCCACAAGCGATACCATTGGCGATATCTGTGCATCTTCCAGCCGGTACTTATACTGAAGGTGCTCCCATTGTTTCCTCGATAGTTCAGTTAGGTTCTCTGCTATTTCGTTACCTGCCTTCAGTAGTATTTCTTTTGCTTTTTCATAATCACTGCCATACTGTATGGGCACTTTGATCTCATCCCACAAAAAAGGAAAGTCACCTGAATAGTTAAAAACCGGCTCCTTGAATACAAAACTATTAGCTACCAGTACGATCCGTCCATTATACAGGTCGCCATCTACCCATTGCCCTGTTTCCATGATGGTAGTTCTGAGCAGGCCAATATCCATCACATCCCCTTTTATACCCCCTAATTGCACCCTGTCGCCGGTTTTATAGAACCCACCAAAGAGTATGGCCAGCCAACCTGCGAACGATGCTATCACCTCTTGCAATGCAAAAGCGATGCCGGCTCCTGCAATACCAAATGCTACGGTGATTCCACCCAACTTGTTGCTATAAGTGAATAGTATCAGCAGGATCACCATTATATAACCTGTAAATGTTATTGCCTTTTTGGTCTTGTACCGGATGCCGTTGTCTTTTATTTTGCCGGGTATTACATTGCCCAATATTTTTATGATGACCCAGATTACAACGATACCGATCACTATGGTGATCAGTTTACCCGTTACCGGGTCCGACATGTATTTGTTGATCAGTTCTTGCATGCTATGACCTCCTTTTTTATGATTGGTGTATCACCACCTGCATGAATGGTATGGTAATGTTGTTCTCTTTGAATATCCGTGCTATCTCAAAGCGTACTGCACTCATGGTATTTTCTATCCTGAACAGGTTATCGCTCCAGAATAGTAATTGGAACATCAGTGCCGAATCGCCGAAGTTGGTGAACCGGACAAAGGGCAGGTACTCATCCGTATGTATGATGTCTTCATGGCCTTCTACCGCCTTCAGCAGGCATTGCTCCACCAGGGTAATGTCCGAAGTATAATCCACACCTACTTCTACATAAAAGCGGGTAGGGGTGGTATTGTGCGTCCAGTTGATCACATTCTCTTCAGTAAACTTATGGTTGGGCACGATCACCACTTTATCTTCTCTTGTTATTACCTCGGATGTGCGCCACGATATCTTCCTTACCTTAAGTACATCGTCCTGTATCTGCACTATGTCATTTACCTTCACACTGCCTTCCAGCAATATCACTATGCCCGACATAAAATCCTTGAATATGTTTTGCATACCTATGCCGAGGCCTACCAGTAAGGCGGCACTACTGGCTAAAAGGATGGTGATATTAAACCCCAGGGCCTCTATGGCCATTACCAATGTAATGGTCCACAATACATATTTGAGCAATTGTATGATGGTAAATCGCCTTCCATGCGCATCTCCCTTTCGTACAAATCTCTTGGTGATGGCAAAAGAAATGAACCTGATGATGAAGATGTTTGCCAGTATAATAACGGCGCACATGATCAGGTTCCACGTGGTCAGCGTATATCCTTTAACATGAAATATCTCGTATGTCAGGAAATGTTTCATTGCTTCTAATTATTTTACATGATCAGGCGCACACCACCAAGCTCCGCTACACGATATGAGAAACGATTGCCGGGAGAGCCTATGAACATAAAGTTCTTAGGGATATTCCATTTTCTGGATAGCTCATCTATGATCTCCGGGCCGAAAACGCCTACTATCTCTATAAACTCTATATCGATAGCAGGGTAGGCACGGTCAAGTACCGTGAGGTCTTTTATCAGCAATTCATTATTCTCATTCTCTTTTTTTACAGTAACTATTTTTAGTTTTTTCGTGGTTTCGTTCGATTCCACATATTGCATCACTTTATTCAGTATGGCCACATTATCTCCTTTTGTAAAAAACACGAATTCCTGTGAGCTGATCTTTTTGTGCAGTTTATTCAGGTAGTGTCTTGTTATAATGGCCCATTTACGAAAAGGGTTGTAGGAATGTTCGAATGCTTCTATCAGGAACTTTACAATGAGCGCCCTGTTCAGCATTATGGCAAAAAATAATACGGCTGGTACAAGGTATTTTAAAAAGGTATAGAAGGCGTCTGTATTCATATTGATATTAGCGATGAAGGCCATGGCTACCATCGTAATGGCCAGGATCACGATAAAACCTTTTGCCCGTTCAGGGCGGGGCAGTTTTCGTCTTTTGAATTTCAGCAGCAAGTTACCTGTACCGAAGAGTGCCATTACCGCAAGGAATGAAAAGGTATATACGCCAGCCAGTGCTTCCAGGTCACCCCCTGTGGCATATAATACCGATACGCAAAGTATGAAGAAGGTAATAATGATCCGGTAATTGCTGCCGCGTTTGTTTTTCTTCAGGAAAAAATTGGGTAATATCCTGTCCAGCGTTATGCGTTCGGCCAGCCCGGTAACCCCAACAAAAGAAGTAAGCACCGCACCGCTCAGCACCAGCGTGGCATCTACCGATATGAGTATGGCCAGCCAGTTGCCAGCCGTGGTATGTCCCAGGAATGAGAGCAGGGCCTCTTTATGCTCCCCAACTACGGTGAGTGGCAAAATACAGATAGCCAGTAACGCGATCAGGGGATTAAAAAAGCTGACAACCACCCACATGTTACGCAGTGTCTTCCGGAATACGCCGGCTTTTTGTTCTTCAACAAAATTTGCAGAGCTTTCGAAACCGGATATACCCAGCATGCCTGCGGCAAAGCCTAAGTAAATGGCCTTCGAAAAATTACGGCCTAATGTTAGCGAGCTGTTCCAGTTAAGGTTCAGGGTCTCAAATCCATGATTGAATACAAACCATATGGCCGTTAATACGAGGAAGAAGAGGGTAACGAGGTGTATAATGAATATGACGACGGCTACCATTGCCGATTCCCCGATGCCTAATATGGCCAGGCCCATAAATATGCCCAGCAAAACCACCGTTGCTATTGTTACATTTAGTCCATTTATCAGGTCATGAAGATAATGCATCGCCTCATTTGCAGATATCACCGCTGTGGCCATATAGGAGAGTATCGTAAGTGTTGCGGCAAAGGAGGCCATGCGCTTGGTTGTTGTATTGAGCAGTACATTATAAGCTCCGCCATTAAGCGGTATCGCTCCCACTACTTCTCCATATATTTTACGGAAGAACAGTAAGACAAGCGCTACGATAAGCAGTGATATCCACGCGTACTGGCCGGCATATAAAATAGTAAGGGCTGAAACGTACAGGCAGGAGGAGCTTATATCATTGCCACAGATCGCGGTGGCTTGTAATTCGTTCAATTGTACGGGGTGTGTCTTTTTCATTCTTTATCCTTCTTTCTTTTGCCCGTTATCGTTCAGTTTAATGTTGAAACCGGGTGCTTCATAATCTTTGGGAAGGTAGTCCGGCGGAATTGTACTTGTATTTCCATCCCTTTCGGCCCTGTAATGAGGCGACATGATCTCTATGCCTTTCTCATTGCAAACATCCTGTATATTCTGGTGAAGGTCTGAATAAATAATTGCCTGCTTCTGGGCTTCACGGGTATAAGCATTTATTTGATAGGATACATAAAAATCATCAAGACTGGTTTGCAGCACAAAAGGGCCGGGCTCTTTCATCAGCAGCCCGGTACGGTTGGCTGCCTCTATCAATGCCCCGTGCATATCGCGCCAGGGCACATCGTAGCCGATGGTCACGGTAGTATGTATGATGAGGCCCTTATCTGGGGCATCACTGCTGTAATTGATAGTATGGCTGTTCATCACTGTAGAGTTGGGAATGGATATGATCTCATTCTTGATGGTGCGTATCCTGGTTACCAGCAGCGATTTCTCGATAACATCGCCGGTTACTTCTCCTATTTTCACCCGGTCACCCAGTTTGAAGAGGCGCATATAAGTGAGTATAAGGCCCGCTATAACATTGGATAGGGAGCCTGCAGAACCAAAAGTGAAGAGGAAACCGAGGAAGACCGATACACCCTGGAACACTGGTGAATTGCTGCCCGGAAGGTAGGGGAAAATGACCACCACCATAAAGGCGAACACCAGCACCCGGATGATCTGGTAAGTGGGATTGGCCCAATCCTGGTAAAAACCGGGGATGTGCAGATTGCCGTGTTCTATCTCAGTTTTGAGGAAGTGTATGCCCCTAAGTACATAACGGAATACAAAAATAATTACGGCAATAGTGATGAGATTGGGCAGGTAGTGCCAGAAAGCCAGCACTATTTTCTTTAAAGGATTCAGTATATAACCAAATAAGGTATCGGCAAAATTCTTGGTCCAGGGAAAAATGCCAAATAATATAGGTAGCGTGATATAAATGGCCAGGGCAAAAACGATCCATTTTACTATAGTGTTCAGGGTCAGGAGGGCCTGCACTTCGCGTTTGGCATCAAAGAGGGTATAGTTCCTGATGCGTATGCCTTTCACCAGTTTTCCTTCCTGCTCCTGTATCCTTACCGCCGTCCACCTGAACAGGCGCCCGGTATATACGATCAGTAACCCTATGACCACCAGTACCAGTACTGCAAGCCCTATCTCTTTTGTCAGTGTTATAATACCAGTTTCCTTTTTATACCGTATTACTACATCATTCACTTCCTTTCGGTAGCTGCGGGCCAGCGCTTCTTTACTGCTGTTGTTCCAAAGTGCATCATTTTCCGATAGGCTTATAATGATGGTTTGACCATATACCAGGTCCACTGTGCTTTCTGATGGAGCAAGCTTTAAGGAGTCACTGCTATAACCAAAATTTTCTGCAAGTACTTTTATCCGCTGGCTGACCGCCGTAGCCCTGTCTGCTGCCGAAAAACTGCCTAAGCGGTTGTATATATAAAATAGGGTGTCTTTTAGTGGCCCCACAACGGCATAACACTTTGCCGTTTGGCGCATCGAGTCGATCTGGGCCTTTTTTTGTGCAATGCGGCGGGCCTCGTTCTTATTCAGGGAGTCGAGTTGCTTCTGCAACTCTTCTTTTTTCAGGTTATCAGTGGTCTTCAGCGAGTTGAATTGTAATTGCAGTTCTGCCTTACTGATAGAATCGGCTATGCGTTGTTGTTCTATATCGGCCAGTCTTTGCCGGTAGCCTTGTAGTATTACGGCATTCAGCGAATCATTGCCTGCCTGGCTGCTGTCCTGGGCAAAGGCGGCCCTGCTGCTTAATAATAAGGCAGTGAAAACTAAGGTATTGATAAATTTCCTGGTCATATGCGCGTGTAATGCATACATATAGCAAATTGCCGACTGCTATAGCTTCTAATGTAGCCATTTATTACCAAAAATGAGTATTGAACCAGTAGAATTTCAGCTCAAACCCGCAATACCCTGCACAAAACGTGTGCCTGTTTAAGGATCGGCGTTTCTAGGCCATTATCTCTTGGACAAAACAGGTGTGACAAGCCCCACAGGTGCTATATGCTATAATCAAGGTCGTAATAATGTTTACCCTCTTCCATACGGATTAAGAGGGTACCACTGATGCCGTTCAATTCACCGGTTCCGGAATCGGGTACTATGCTTACCTTCAATGAAGGCTCCCCACGGTTCATGGTAGCAGTATGCTGTAATACAAAACTGCCTTTTTTCCCTTCTAATATTCCTTCCACCCGCTCTATAGCTACATAAGCTGCAGAACCCTTTGTTTCGGTGCCTGCGCTCAGCATTTGGCCCTGTGAGCTGGCTTCCAGTCCACCGTGGAATTGTTTGTCAATGGTCATCCTGGCCAGCCCGGCTATTTCCCGGTCAGTTTGTAGTTCCAGTTTTACTTCAAATGTTCCTGTCGCTTGAGGCATATCCTTATGTTTTAGTGTATTGGTCTCGTGGCATGAAGATACTAAGGCTTATAAAGTGAAAGCAAATAAAGATATCAACATTTTATAGCCAGGTTGGTATTGATTCAAATCAGCAGAGAATGTGTAAAAGTATAATTTGTATAAATCGAAACTCTACCCGCAAATGCCTAAATTTGGCACATGTTAACTGTTATGAACGTATCAGAAAGGACACAGTATTTCCTGGATAGGGAGGAGCGCTACGGGGCACATAATTATCACCCGCTGCCCGTAGTGTTGAGCCGCGGTGAAGGCGTATATGTATGGGATGTAGACGATAAACGTTATTACGACTTCCTTTCGGCATATTCTGCCGTCAACCAGGGGCATTGTCACCCTGCGATAGTTGCATCTTTCATAGAGCAGGCACAGAAATTAACGCTCGTATCAAGGGCTTTTCACAGCGAACTGATGGCTGAATATACAGAGTATATTACCCGCTATTTTGGTTATGACAAGGTGCTGCCTATGAACACAGGCGTGGAAGGGGTTGAGACTGCCCTGAAACTGGCCCGTAAATGGGGTTATATGGTGAAAGGCGTGACTGACAATAAAGCCAAAATAATTGTATGCGCCGATAATTTTCACGGTCGCACCATCAACGTCATCAGTTTCAGTACCGATCCCCAATCACGTGAAGGCTTTGGGCCCTTTACCCCCGGTTATGAAATTGTTCCTTACAACGATATACCCGCCTTACAACTTGCCCTGCAGGATAATAATGTAGTGGGCTTCCTTGTAGAGCCTATACAGGGCGAGGCAGGTGTGGTGGTGCCCGAAGATGGCTATTTAAGCAAGGCCGCAAGCCTTTGTAAAGAAGCCAATGTATTATTTATTGCCGATGAGATACAGACCGGTCTAGCGCGCACGGGTAAAATGCTGGCCTGCGATCATGAAAATGTGCGTCCGGATATATTGATATTGGGCAAGGCCCTGTCGGGGGGCACTATGCCGGTTTCGGCAGTACTGGCCGATGATGAGATCATGCTCACAATAAAACCCGGCGAGCATGGGAGCACCTATGGCGGTAACCCCCTGGCCTGTAAGGTGACCATGACAGCGCTGCAGGTGTTGCAGGATGAAAAGATGGCAGAGAATGCAGCAGTGCAGGGCGAATATTTTCGAGAGCAATTGAAGGCACTCAATCACCCGAATATTGGTATCATCCGAGGTAAAGGCTTGCTGAATGCAATAGTGATAGACCATGCCAATAAAGAAGCAGCATGGGACCTTTGCCTGCAACTGAAGGCGAATGGCCTGCTGGCAAAACCAACGCATGGCGATAAGATACGTTTTGCCCCGCCGTTAGTGATTAGCCGGGCCCAGGTAGAAGAGTGTACCGGTATTATTAAACAGAGCCTCGAACAATATTTTTAATGCACGATAAGCACGAAGAACAGCACTTTGAAAGCAGCGACCTGGTGACGGATATCGTTATCGGTATGTCTGATGGGCTGACCGTACCTTTCGCGCTTGCGGCTGGTTTGAGTGGTGCTGTGGCCAGTACCAATATCGTGATAACGGCTGGGCTGGCCGAGATAGCTGCAGGTGCCATTGCTATGGGCCTGGGAGGATATCTTGCCGGGCGCACCGAGGTGGACCATTACAACTCGGAACTGAAGCGCGAGGCTTACGAGGTGGATAACCTGCCGGAACGTGAGAAGCAGGAGGTAAGGGATGTATTTGCAGAGATGGGCCTGAGTAAAGATACCCAGGACCTGATAGCCGATGAGATGGCCAAGGATAAAGAGAAGTGGATAGACTTTATGATGAAGTATGAGTTGGGCCTGGACAAACCCGATCCCAAACGGGCACGCAATAGTGCCTTTAATATAGGTATTTCATACGTAGTAGGCGGCCTCGTGCCGCTGACCCCATATTTTTTCGTGGAGCATCCCTTCGATGGGCTCAAATGGTCAGCGGTCATAACGGTGATCTGTCTTTTCATATTCGGTTTCTTCAAAGCACGGGTAACGGGGCAAAAACCCTGGGCCGGAGCTCTTAAGGTTGCTGTTATCGGTTCCATTGCCGCCGCCGCCGCATTCTTTATTGCCAAAATGTTCAGTGCATAATCACTCCCGCCAAAGCACTGGATTTTCTTTCACTTTCTGTATATTAGAGTTAAGTAATCTTACAGAATGACGGAGTTAGTATTCAGGATGCCGGATAACATTAGCAACGAACACCATGTGAACCTCGCCGCATTGTTTGTATCGCACAAAAAAGATATTAAAGACCGGGCTGCAAATAAATATCCGGGTGGGGTAGAACACCGCCTCGTTTTTCATAACAACGAATGCGGCAATGATTTTTACAGGGCCCTGTTGGACAAAGGTATAAGTGTGGGCGGCTATGTAAAAGAAAAAGAACCCAGTCCGCATGACATTAAACTGGCACAGGAAAGCAAACTGAAGCGTACGATAAAAATGGTGAAACTAAGGTTGTATGGCGGATAGCATTACACAAATAATTCCGTTAAAACGTCTTCCGGGTATTGTATATGTTCTAAATACAGTCCATGCCCGTCTACACTAAAATCGGCTAAGGTGCAATCACGTGCTTCTATAACCTCCCGGAATTGTTCCATACTCATCCTGCCGCGCCCCACTTGCAATTGTGTACCCACAAGCCCGCGCACCATACCACGCAAAAACCGATTGGCTTCTACCACGTAGTGCAGTTCTTTACCAACTTCTTCCCAATACGATTGGTGTATCTTACAAATAAAGGTCTTGCTCTGGGTATTGCGCTTCGAGAAGGTCTCGAAATTATCATACTCCATGATGACCTTTGCACTCTGCTGCAGTAGTGCCGTATCAAGCCTGAAGGGAAAGTATAAGGCGCGTTGCAGCAGGAAGGGATCTTTACTGTTGTATATACGGTAGCGGTAGCGCCGTGTAAGTGCTGCAAACCGGGCATTCAGCTCGCTGTCATTGGCCTGGAATATTTTCCTTGCCGCGATGGTGCCGGGTAGTATGGAGTTAAGATTGTAAAAAAACGAGGCCCAGAGTTCTTTGCCCGTATCAAAATGATAGTAATTGCCCAGCGCATGTACCCCTTCATCAGTTCGGCTGGCGCCATATGTTTCCACAGGTTCGCGCAGTATCGTACTTAGTGCATTGTTGAGGGCAAGCTGTACCGTGGCCTGTTCGCCCTGTATTTGCGAACCGCTAAAGGCTGTGCCATTATACATTACTTCAAGGAAGTATCTTGCCATTCGTTCTCTTTTTCTTTTCTATCCACCTGCCCGTAAAGAAGAAGGATACTGCAAGTATAAGGAAGAAAATGCCTTTATTCACTGAGTCCCAGAAGTATTCGAAGTACCGGGTGTAAAAATTGATCAGCAGGAAAAGTACACCCATATCCCGGGCAAAGTCATCTTTATATTTAATGCCTGCAATAAATGAGATCACTGCTGCTGCTGCAAAGACGACCGACCAGGCCAGTACATGCACCTGCCGTACCTGCGACCATTGTTCCAGGTGGGCGAAGTTGCCGAATATAGATACACCCCACAACCCGGTAAAGAATATGATCATTGCAGCTATATAAGTACTGCGTGCCACAAAACTGGTGGCCTTTATCCGCCTCGTAGTAAATGATAAGCCAATGAGTAGTAGCCCAAAGACAGAGAAACGTATAGGATAGTTCATTCCAAGGAATAGGTTGTTTGCATCATAGAGGGTGCTAAAAGCGCCGAACCATCCCATGAGGGCCAGTATGCAGCCCAGCCATAGCGCCTGTGATCTTAAAAGGAGTGAGAGCACCATCAGTACCAGGAAAGAAGCAGCCAGGAAGCCGGTATAGTTACCTCCGAAACCTATATCCTTGAAGCTGTAAACTAATGTGCACAATGCTGCAAGTGCACCTAACACCATGTATACCTCGTAAGATATGTCGCTGAACTTTTGCCTGCGTTTTACCACGTACCAGAACCAGCTGATGGATATAGCAAGCATCAATCCCGCAATGGCAAGGTTACTGAATGCAAAGTAGCTCTTCACTTTCTCCAGCAGTTTGTCGTCAATAAAGATGGCCGAGAATGCCAGTAATATGCAGGATAGGGCGATAAAGAAAAAATACCGGGCTACCTGTTGCAGGCCGGTATCATTAGGCACAATGGTATCTTCAAGTTCACGGGCTTTTTCAGCACTCAGCAAGCCTTTTGCCACCCATTCGTTGAGGGCTTTTTTTAGGATCTCACGTTCCTGCTTGCCTGCATCCATCGCATGTATGTAGCAAAAATATTGCCATCTTTCGACGAGCTTAAGATGGCAATGTCCTGTTTTTGTTTGTAGATTATAAATTACCGCGTTTTTCCTGCTCGCGCTCTATAGCTTCAAAGAGAGCTTTGAAATTGCCCGCACCGAAACTTTGTGCACCTTTACGCTGTATTATTTCAAAGAACAGTGTTGGTCGGTCCTCAACAGGTTTAGTGAATATCTGTAACAGGTATCCTTCATCGTCCCGGTCCACCAGTATACCCAGTTTTTGTATGGCCGCCACCTCTTCATCTATAGCACCTACACGGGTGTTTAGTTCTTCGTAATAGGCATTGGGTGGGGCGCTGAGGAATTCTACGCCACGGGCTTTGAGCTCAGTAACGGTTTTTAATATGTCCTTTGTAGCTACGGCTATATGCTGTACACCTTCGCCCTCATAAAATTCCAGGTATTCTTCTATCTGCGATTTTTTCTTGCCTTCGGCAGGTTCATTTATCGGGAACTTTACATAACCATTCCCATTACTCATCACCTTACTCATCAGGGCACTGTATTCGGTATTGATCTGTTTGTCGTCGAAGGAGAGGATATTGGCGAAGCCCATCACTTCCTCATACCATTTCACGGTAGGGTTCATCCGGTTCCAGCCTACATTGCCCACACAATGGTCTACATGCAGCAGGCCGGCATCCGCAGGGTTATATTCGCTTTCCCACTTTTCATACCCGGGCAGGAAGATACCATTGTAATTTTTCCGTTCCACGAACATGTGTACCGTTTCACCGTAAGTATAGATACCGCTCATGCGCACTTCCCCATGCGCATCGGTCATGGTTTTTGGTTCCATATATACCTTGGCACCGCGTTTCGTTGTTTCCTCAAAGGCCTTGGTAGCGTCATCTACCCATAGGGCCAGCACTTTTACACCATCGCCATGCTTAAAGATATGTTCCGATATAGGATTGCTCGATTTGAGCGGGGTGGTCAGTACCAGGCGTATCTTACCCTGCTGCAATACGTAAGAGGCTGTATCGCGTACCCCTGTTTCCGGTCCGGCATAAGCAACGCTCTGGAAACCAAATGCTGTTTTATAATAATGGGCCGATTGTTTGGCATTGCCCACATATAGTTCTATATAGTCGGTACCATTGATGGGGAGAAAATCCTGCGCCAGTTTCATTTTAGCGCTTGTTGTTAATGTTTCCATTGTTGAATTACTTTTAAAAATGAGTTTGAAAAAATTTATAACGCACATTTAATGCAGCCGGCTTTTATTGGCCGCTGCTATATTCAACTCCATTCGGCCATTGCCAGCATGCGCAACAGCGGCTTAATTCTTATATGTCCGGGATCTGTCATCATACAAAGCTTACTCTATCCAGCTCATTACATAACTGTCGTCTTCTATGCCAAGCGCATCGCTGGTCATTTTCAGGGGATGGAAGGTATCTACCATCACAGCCAGTTCTTTGGTTTCTTTCGCACCTATGCTTTTCTCCACAGTACCGGGATGCGGCCCATGGGGTATCCCGCCGGGATGCAGGGTTATCATACCGCGCTCCACATGCTTGCGGCTCATAAAGTCACCGTCTACATAGTACAGCACTTCATCGCTGTCTATATTGCTGTGGTTGTAAGGGGCGGGTATCGATTGGGGATGATAGTCGAAAAGGCGCGGAACAAAGGAGCAGATCACGAAGTTATGCGCATCAAAGGTTTGATGCACCGGCGGCGGCTGGTGCACGCGGCCGGTTATCGGTTCAAAATCGTGTATGCTTAGCGCATAGGGATATTCGTAGCCATCCCAGCCTACTACATCAAATGGATGCGTGCCATACCATATAGGGTAGAGCAGGCCTTTTTTCTTCACCTGTATCAGGAACTCACCTTTTTTATCTATCGTCTGCAGGTCCTGTGGCTTGCGCAGGTCTCGCTCGCAATACGGCGCATGTTCCAGCAACTGGCCGTATTTGCTCAGGTATCTTTTGGGGAATGTTACCGGGCTGAAAGATTCTATAACAAGCAGCCGGTTATCCTTATTGTCAAAATCTATTTGGTATATGGTGCCTCTTGGTATTACCAGGTAGTCGCCGTAACCGAAGGGCAACTGACCGTATTGAGTTTTTAGTGTCCCGCTACCCTCATGTACAAAAAGCACTTCATCAGCATCGGCATTTTTATAGAACACATTATCACTAAAGCCAGCCTGCGGGGCAGCCAGGCTCAGTTGCACATCGTTATTGAACAGCACCACTTTCCGGCTCTCTAAATAATCAGCCTCAGGACTGATCTTAAATCCCTTAAAGCTTCTGTGTTTCAATATGTTATCAGAGCCCGCTTTGGGCGATACATCAACAGGCTCTTCTGTTTTGATGATACCTGTTGGCGGGTACAGGTGATAAAGGAGCGAATAATTTGATGAAAAGCCTTCGGTACTGAATAACTGTTCTGAATATAAACCGCCGTCCTGTTTACGGAACTGGGTATGGCGTTTATGTGGTATATTTCCTAAAGAATGATAATGAGGCATGCGATCATTATTTGTTCAAAATTACGATAATGTGGGGGCTTTTGCAAAGCATAATAGGTATTGCAGTATAGGCACAAATGATAGATAAAAACTATTCCACCCCCATCTCCTTAAAGCCGATCATTTTATTCGCTTCCGGGTCCCATACTTTCAGGCGAAAGCATTTCATCATATCTGTGGGTCGTAATGATGTAACCTTGGGATGTTGCAACTCAGGTATCGCGGCCATCGTTTCAGGCAGGCGGTAAAAAGGTATGCGGGCGTTGAGGTGATGTATGTGGTGGTAACTGATATTGGCTGTGCACCAGCGCATAAAGGGGCTCATATCCATATAGCTCGATGACTCAAGCGCTGCCCGGTCATATTTCCATTCCTCGTTACGTGCAAAGGTCGCACCGGGAAAATTGTGTTGTGCATAAAAAAGATAGGCCCCTAAAAAGGACGATATCATAAAAGGTATGAAAATACTGACGAGCCATACCAGCCAGCCAAAGTGTATGATGACAAGTGCAACGATCGTAAAATGCAGCACCAGTGCAAATATGGAATCGATATGCCGGCGCGGATTGCTCAGGAAAGAGTTTAGGCACATGCCCAGCATGAACATAGAGAAGTAGCCGAAGATAATGGTGATAGGATGGCGCACCGCAAGGTATATCCTGCGTTCGCTGTTGCTCATCGAAAAATACTTGGCCCGGGTGGCTATGGGGTAGGAGCCTATGCTGGCACTGAAGAGCTTGGAGTTATGATTATGGTGATAATCGTGCGAGCGCTTCCAGATGCTTGGGGGCACCAATACCAGCACACCATAGCTGGCCATAATAATAGTGGCCAGTGGTGAGCGGTGCAGTATGGTGTGATGCAGGAAATCATGGTAGATGACAAAAAGCCGCACCATAATGAGTGCAGTGATCACGCTGAATACCAGCCTCACACCCAGCCAGGGAAATGCAAATGTGCCCACCCATGCGCAAATGAGCAGTAAGAGGGTAGAGAGCAGGTAGAGCCAGCTCCTGTGCCTGTCTTCTTTGGCAAAGGGCTTCGTGGCAAGTATCAGTTCCTTGCCGCTGCGTATTTGTTCCTGTGTCTGTTCCTGTGCCAATTGTTATACCGTTTCAGGCTTTTTGTGTTTCCATCTCCTGTGCGACCATAGCCATACTTCGGGCTGCGCCATGATATCCCGCTCCAGTTTCTTAGTATATAATTCCAGTATCTCGTCTTCGCTCATTGCTGCAGGGTCGCTGGTCACCATTTCGCCAAAGAGCTCATAGTAACCTCTTTTTCTCCTTTTTATCGATGCATACACTACCGGGTAACCCGTTTTGCGGGCTATCGCTGCCGGGCCGCGAAACACAGCCGTGTCCTGGTTCATGAACCGCGTCCAGTAAGCCTTCTCTGCTGATGATGGGGTCTGGTCGGCAATGAATGCCGGTGAGAAAAGCTCGTTCTTTTTGGATAATACCTCCCTGAAGGTATCCTTCATGGCAATGAGTTTTGTACCAAAGCGGGTACGCATATTATACACAAGGTCATTCACCTGCTTGTTCTTCAGGGGGTGGTAGATAACGTATAGCTGGTGGGGCAGTTCCAGGCTAAAGGTATTGCCTGCCCATTCCCAGTTGCCAAGGTGGCCCAGCACCATGATAAAACTCTTGTTTTCAGCTGCCAGTTTTTCTACCAGTTGCTTCGTGCCCGGGTCAAACCAGCAATGCCGGATCATATTGGCCTTACTGATAGTAAGTGTTTTGAATACCTCGAGGAACAGGTCGGCAAGGTACTTATAGTATTTTTTGCAAATGGCTTTGATCTCGGCCTCGCTTTTGTCCGGGAATGAGTTGCGCAGGTTTTGCAGCACCACTGCTTTCCGGTAGCCGGCCACATAGAAGAGCAGTATGTACATCCCGTCCGACAGCAGGTATAATAAAGGAAAAGGCAGTATGGACAACAGGTAAATAAAGGGCAGCGATATATAAAACAGCACTTTTGACAAAGCCTTACATTGTTATTTTCAGAACGTGGTAAAGATAGCTATTTTATGCGTACAGATTTTCCAAATTCCTGTGTAACAGTGTACATTCACCTGCCATATTCTGCACCTTACCGAATTAATATTGCCCCGTTAAATAAAGCCTCTTTATTTTGCCCTATATTTAAAACATAGAAAGGACAGGATTTATACAATGGCTCGTCATCGCAATAGTAATATAACTCAAGACCTGCCCAAGTCCCGGCTCAACCGGGAAGGCATAAAAGAGGCCCTCGCTTTGTTCCGGTATGTGAAACCATACCGCGCCCAGTTCTTCGGGGCACTTGTGCTCATTGGCTTGCTGAGTGCGGCCAGTTTGTCTTTTCCTTATATGTTCAAGCTGCTTATCGATAGCGCCCGTGGCGATAGCCCCCTGAGCATACCGGCTTCCTATATTATGGCGGCAATGTTCTGCATTTTGATATTCCAGGTGCTTGTAGCCTTTTTCCGCAGTTATCTCTTCACGCTCGTTGGCGAAAAGTCCATTGCCGATATCCGTAAGGATATTTATAAGCATATGATACAAATGCCCATGGAGTTCTTTACCCAGCGGCGGGTAGGCGAGCTCTCCAACCGGGTAAGCGTTGATGTGGCCCAGATACAGGATACCATTATATCCATCATACCGCAGATAATAAGGGGCATACTCACTTTTGTGATATGTATCTGCCTTATTCTTTTTATATCGCCTAAGCTCACCCTGCTAATGCTCTGTATGATCCCCCTCACTACCGTCATTGCGGTCGTATTTGGGCGCCGGGTCAAGGCCCTGTCCCGCAAAGCGCAGGACCAGTTGGCCGAATCGGGCATCGTGGTGCAGGAGAGCCTGCAGGGCATCACTAATGTTAAAGCTTTTAGTAATGAGTGGTATGAGCTCAGGCGCTTTACACGCAGCATATCCGAGTCCGTGCGCCTGGCATTAAAGAGTGGTATACAGCAGGCCCTTTTTAGTTCACTGCTCCTCTTCAGCCTCTTCAGCACCGTTATTTTGATCGTTTGGTATAGCTCTCGGCTCATGCTGCATGGCGATCTCACCTATGGCGATCTTACTGCATTTATTATTTACACGGCCTTTCTTGGTGGCACATTGGCCAACTTTGCCGATCTCTACAACCAGTTACAGAAGAGCATAGGGGCTACGCAGCGTGTACGCGAACTTTTGAGAGAAAGTACTGAAAATGTGCATATTGTAAATGAACAGTTAAAGCAGGAGTATAAACTTTCAGGCAAGGTGTCTTTCCGCAATATCAGTTTCAGTTACCCCGGCCGTAAAGATGTTGCCGTATTAAAAGATATCAATATAGAAGCGGCACATGGTCAGCAGGTAGCCATAGTCGGTCCCAGTGGTGCTGGCAAAAGCACCATCACCTCGCTCATATTAAGGTTTTACGAACCCGATAGCGGTCAATTGCTTTTCGATGATAAACCGGGTGCGGCTATTCCCCTTTCCCAGCTCAGGATGCAGATGGCCCTCGTGCCCCAGGACGTGCATCTTTTTGGCGGTACTATTTACGAGAATATCATATATGGTAAGCCCGATGCTACAGAAGCGGAAGTAATAGAAGCCGCCAAAAAGGCCAATGCCCACGAGTTCATCTCCCGTTTCCCCGAGGCTTACCAGACCGTAGTAGGGGAGCGCGGCATCAAGCTATCGGGGGGCCAGCGCCAGCGCATAGCCATTGCCCGCGCCATACTCAAAGATCCCGTTATCCTGATACTTGATGAGGCCACCAGTTCGCTCGATTCCGAGTCCGAAGCATTGGTGCAGGAGGCCCTCGGAAACCTGATGAAGAACCGTACCTCTTTTGTTATCGCACACAGGCTGTCCACCATACGCAATGCCGATCAGATCATTGTGCTCGATGAAGGCCGGGTAGTTGAGTCAGGTACCCATGAGGAGCTGGTACGTATCGAAGAGGGCCTTTATAAGAACATGAGCCGTATGCAGCTCAGCGAATAAAAAATATAAGGAGTATAAAAGAGCAGAAAAAGTATAGCTTCAGCACATTTGCATTCCCGGTAGCATTACGACTGCGTTACCGGGTATAAGAGAAGAAGGTGCCTGTTTATACACCCAGGTAAGAGAGCATCAGTTCGCGGTTATATTCCAGCGCTATGTTTGCGGCCTTCATTTCTGCAAGGTCCTGCGTAGGCAGTTCATCCCTGTGCGATATCAGTTCCAGCCCGGTCTCCAGTTGGTTCAGAAAATCCTCCCATGCTGTAGTGTTGGCGAAGGAGCTTACGTAAATGTTTTTTACAATGTCGATATTCATTGTCATATGGCGATCTTTTTCTTAATGCTAAAGTAATACTCCATATGCCCCGCCACAATAAAATAACCCCGCTTTAACAGCAGAATAACAATGGTTAAAGTTTTCTTAAAGCGATTTTTTACCGGCTATCTTATATGGGTTCATCTTATTCCCCGTCTTATCATTCACTACTGGGAAGATTTTATATATTTATACCAGGCCTGTTACATCGCCCCATGAAAAAGCAATTGCGATATATTTTATTCTTTATAGCGATGCAGCTATACGCATACCTGGCCTCGCATCTTCAATTCCCTACCGTTTTTTTGCAGAATGTCCATAATGCCTCCCTGTCGCATATGCGCCTGAGCTCGTATATGACCCATAGCGTTATCCTTAGTGTAGTCATACTCTCTTTCCTGCATACCATCTGGCAAACGGTAGAGATGCTTCCGGCAGCCGCTCGCAAAGTACAGCCCCGTGTCATTTGGTTCATTCTGCTGCCACAGCTGGGCTTCCTGTTTGTATTGCCTTATGTCATTGTTCAGTTATCACGCTCGCTGCATGTTGAGTTTAGCCGCAGGGGGATGGATGACAGGCCTCTTGATACAGCTATGGTTACCGGCTTGTTGGCTTGGGCCTCATACCTGCTTGTTCTTGGGTATATTCTTTTTGTCTTAAAGCCAATAGGATATTTTAAGTCCGATGCATGGCTTATATTATTCATCATTCACTGGGTACAGATCTCCCGCTACAGGAATAAGTTGGCCAGGGCCTGAATGATCGCATCCGGCGGAGTGCTTTTACTTGATCTCCTCGTCGCCTTCCGTGATGCCATATATCGTCTCACTCTTTTCTTTTTTGCCCGAGAAACGGTAATAGATATAGCCGGCCAGCGCAGCAAATACAGCACTCCGGCTCACCGTGGGCGACAGGATATGCATATAGCCCAATACGGCAACCGTTATTGTAGCTACCAAAAACAGGATGAATACGATGGTCTTGCGGCGCATTTTACTTCGTTGAGAACATTAAAAATACTTAAAAAAACACGGCCGTTCCCCCGCACTTCAGTATTTTTATTATTCAAATGTTCCTTATGAAAAAGGTATTTAGCATCCTGCTCCTTGCCATCGCATTTTGTTCCTGCCACAAAAACCGCAATGCCTATATACATGCCACCATCACGGGGCAGGATTTTCGTAAATGCCTCTGTTGTGGCGGTTATATATTGAAACTGGACAATGGCGACAGCAGCTATCTTTTTTTCTCTTTTCCTGCCAATACTTATATCGATACCCTGCATTTTCCGCAGAGTGTATATGTAAGCTATATAGCCGCCGATTCCTGCGGCCCCTTTCGTTTTATCACGCTTACATCGGTGGTGCAGTAGCGCAGGCAGGCTTTCTCGCACCTGTTACACAGCACTTTTTACATAAACTTGTTACACATTCGCTCCTGCGCTTCTTATAGCTTATTTTGTAGTTATTACAGAATTTATATAACATTCAGTAACGATCATAAAAACATAGCTTATGTACGATGTAGATCTCGATGCCCTTAAGCGGCGCATGAACAGGGGCCCCTGGAAAAAGATAATTATCTATGGTGGTATATTGGTACTCATATTATTGCTGAAGCCCTGGGTACAGATAGGGGCAGGGGAGCGGGGCATAGTGCTCAACTTCGGCGCCGTGCAGAAGAATGTACTGGGTGAGGGTATGCACTTCAGGGTGCCCATCATGCAAGAGGTGGTCATTATGGATGTTAAGATACACAAGGCCGTGACCGATGCTGCATCTGCATCCTCCGATCTGCAGGATGTAGCCTTGTCTGTTGCGCTCAATTATCACATCATACCCGGCAAGGCCAACGTCGTTTACCAACGCATCGGTGTCGAGTTTAAGGAACGCATCATAGATCCCGCCATACAGGAAGTGGTGAAAGCTATAACCGCCCGCTACACAGCCGAAGAGCTTATTACCAAAAGGCCCGCGGTAAGCACCGCCATGCGCGAAACGCTCAGCGAAAGGCTGCTGCAGTCCAATATCTCGGTCGATGCCTTCTCCATAGTTTCTTTCAACTTCTCCAAGATATTCACAGAGGCCATCGAGGCCAAGCAGACTGCTGAGCAGAACGCCCTGAAGGCCAAACGCGACCTGGACCGTATAAAGGTGGAGGCCGAGCAGACAATTGCTGCGGCACAGGCACAGGCCGAGGCGCTGAGGTTGCAAAAAATGAACATTTCACCCGACCTTATAGAGCTTCGGCGTATAGAGGCCAACCTGAAAGCCATCGAAAAATGGAACGGTATATTGCCCAATGTCACCGGTTCTGGTGCTATACCCTTTATTGGTGTAGGCGATGCGGCAAAGCGATAAAGAGGTATTCGCGGTACATTTTTTATATGGTGTATAATAAACACACAGATCATGACTATTGAAGAAGCCACATTACTCCTTGCCGGCAAGCGTTTCGCGGTCAACGGTAATTATTACGATTTTAAAGAAGGCGGCGACCTCACCGTGACCGAGATAGCTACAGGCAACAGTACGCAGCACAGCTACAGTTTTTATGAGAAGGGTGGGGAGTGCTACCTCCGCACCGATCCCGGCCTGCCCGGCCAGGACGATATGATGCTCAACCTCAGCCTGGGCACAAAGTAGGGCAGAGCACTTGGCATGCTTTTTTAAGATTATTATATACTTTTTAAAAGATACAGATATAACACGGCCCGGGTATTTCCATACCCGGGCTTTTTTGTGGCTGTAGTTTCTTCTTTCATTGCACTTTGTATATTAATTTTCCGGCAACAAAAAAACAAAAGCAATGAAAAAAGCAGCACTTATTATCTTATCTGCATTATCCCTTACCGCCCATGCGCAGGGCACATTAGAGCATACATACCAGGGCAATTACACCTCTGCCAACGTCTGCAGGCTCGAAGACTATGGCGACAAGTATATTATGATCGATACCCTCAGTCACAACCTCCTGCTCTTTAACGATGATCATTCCCTGTTCCGCACCATACCCACCAATATCCCGGCGGGTTTCGGCTATCCATATTTTTACCTGCCCTCGCAATACCTCTTCAACAATGATAACAAGATAGAGGTTGTCGTTATTTGCACTGCCCTGTACCCCAATACGGGCTACACGTGCAGGCTCATCAACGAAGACGGCACTGTATTGCAAACCTATACCGATGGTACATATGTGCGCGCATTCGATATCAATGGCAGTTGGAAGCTGATGGTAAACAAAGCGCATTCCAATCCGCAATATGCTTCGGTAGATATTTATGACCTGCCGGGCCAGTGGACCACCAATGTGAATATAGCACAGAAGCCTGCCGGCATGCAGCACAGCATGGCCCCCAATCCCATGCACGATGCCGCCACCCTGGGCTATGCATTGCCCGCCGGTGTGCACACAGGCACCCTCAATATCTACAATGTAGCCGGTGTGCTCATGCGTACCTGCACCATAAGCGATCAGTTCAGCAATATCCTTATAGCACGCGATCAGTTGCCCTCGGGTATGTACACTTACGAGATCCTCGCCGGGCAAACGAAGACCACCGATAAGTTCATTATCAATTAATACCGGGCCGGGCTACTTCATTACCCACATAATGCAGCTGGTGCTGCTGTCCTCGTTGCTCCTGCATAGGGCATAGGCATGGTCCGCATCGCTGCGGCCTATCTCGTATAGTGCCGTGCTGTCGCTGCTCTGGCACTCGCAGCGGTAATACTTGTCCCGCTTGCAGGAGCTGGCCCATAATAAGGTAACTGCGGATAACATGCTGATTGTGAACGATTTCATGCTCCATTAAACGGTTGCCTGCACACATTATTGTACACTGGCCACATACATTTTCCCCCTTGTGCGGATGCCCGCGTATAGCCGAAGGGGGTCAGGGGGATGTTCGTTCGTGGCTAACAAACAGCCCCCTTTTTGTAACACTAACATCATAGCTGTCAGCCCGAGCCATGTCGAAGGGTGCTCTGTGCGCCGGCCAAAACGCACGAAATATTTTCCCCCTTGTGCGGAAGCCCGCGCATAGCCGAAAGGGGGGCAGGAGGATGTTCGTTCGTGGCTAACAAAACAGCCCCCTTTTTGTAACACTAACATCATAGCTGTCACCCCGAGCCATGTCGAAGGGTGCTCTGTGCGCGGGCCAAAACGCACGAAATATTTCCCCCTTGTGCGGAAGCCCGCGTATAGCCGAAGGGGGCCAGGGGGATGTTCGTTCCCGCTAACAACTCGGCGTGACCATTCAAACAGATGTTATTGCGGGGAAGACGCAATCTATCCGCTTAAAGAATGGTCGGGGTGATTGTTCGCTCACCAACCACTTCATATGTGGGTGTTTTCACCCTTGATTATTAATAGGTTAACCAATAGCTTTGTTGAAAGGCCATTTATATGAGAAAGCTGCTAAGCACACTCTTGTTTATTGGTTTATCCCTCGGCATCCAGGGGCAAACCCCGAAAGAGCCCGTCACTAAGCCCGCTCCGCAGCAGCCGGTTAAGAAGAAGGAACAACCGCAGGTGTACATCTGCGAATCACGTAGTGCCTATGCCTACCACAATTCCCTCAGTTGTCACGGCCTGCAGCGCTGCAGCCACGAGATAGCCAATGTAACTGAAGCAAAAGCCAAAGAGCTGGGCTATAGGCCCTGCAAGATCTGTTATTGAATTTTGTATCACTGCTTTTTTAAGCATCTTTTCCCGCTAAGGATTTTCGCTTATATCAAAATGGCGCGTAAGCTTCAGCTCCCAGGTAATGCTAAGAGCACCATCCTTACCATGTATCACATCATATTTTACCCTGCAATGTTCGTCTTCTATGGCAGCCACGATCATTGAGTACTGTTTGTCTGAAATGTAGCCAAAAAAGCGCATCTGTTCTAGTTTGGCATACAAAGGGCCCGGTACCTGCATGTAACAAAATTAAAACTCCCGGCACCTAACTGGTACCAGGAGATGTAAAATGTGGATATCTTAAACCTTGATCGCTGCGGTGGCCGTCATTGACGTTTGTTCTATAATTCTGCGTTATGCTACCGAAGGCGCGAGTATCGCAGTGGCATACTTTTTCAGTAAAGCCACAAGTACTTAACGATACGTCAATTATAGAACGAACACTAGTGGCAGCGTGGCCTGTTGAGACTTTCGATATACTATTTGCGTTATATTTGTAGTGTGAAAGAGAAAGATAATTTTACTGGCGAGATGCTGGATGGGATTTACCCGCGGTGTGGGCAACAAAAAAGCCTAAGATGCTGGCGGCATCGAAGGCTTTCAAATTTTCAAATCCATGCAGAAGATGGACAAGAAAACCATGCAGCAGCTAATCGTGATTATCGCACAAATAATAGCTACTGTATTGGCTATTGTTGAGAAGCTTATAAAATAAGCTCCAGTATCGAAATCTTGTTAAGGTGCTTAATTGCACCTTTTTATTTACAGTTAATCTAACCCGGTGCGCCAGCCGTTAGTGGTGCAAACTGCAAGGTTGCTTGCCTATAGGAGAGCGATAAAGAATGTCTATTTACCCGAAAAGGCTACCTTATAGATATTTTCTATACTGATTGGACATTTTGTCACGTAGTATTAATCAACCCCTAGAGATTACAAATGGATTATGTCAAGTTAGTGGACATTTAATATATAAAATATTTGCTAAAGTCTTGTATTTTAAAACAATATTTATTTTTTTGTGCATCAACAGGCAGCTTTAGGGCTACAGATTCTATACTATGGTATCATTTTTGAACGTTATTTTACAATGAATGAGCTCGAAAAATTCATTGAATTAGTTAAGGTAAAGGCAGCAGAAAAATCCGCGGATATTCTTCCTAATGCCGGTGCTGATCATGCTTCTGTAGCAATGTCCGCGCTTTTTGAGAATACACGACATTCAGCTAATTTACTACTTGGATCTCTGGACGGCAATGTAAGTGATCAGCCCAATTATATTGAGTCTTTAAAAAACTTCCTAAGTAGGGACGGAATTGAACTTAATATTCTATTTATCCATGACCCCAATCCAAGGTCCAAAACATATTTACTATTACAGGAATATAAGCGTGAGGGAAAAAATATCAGATTTAAACAATTAAATGAAGCTGCAGGTGCTATTTTATTAAACAGATTGGATAATAAAGGAAATGAATTCCATTATTCAGTCTTTGATAAGACAATGTTTAGATATGAAAAAGATATCCATAATTACCTTGCCTGGTTTAGCTTTAATGATTCTAGCACATCAATAATGCTGGATGATTTATTTCAGGAGGCTTTTGAAAAAGCAGGAGAAATAACCTAGTAAATATTTACATGAACTTTTATCACTATTCCCATTTTTTTGCTCTCTTAGCTGAGGTTTATTTTGGTGGCATTGCCCTGTTTTCTTTCTTTGAAAAAGGAGCAGTTCAATTAAAGGGGCATCTAGAATACAAGGAGCAATTAGCTATTTTATATAATTCAAGGATTGAGGAATTTTCTAGGATGGTAATTCCTCGAGGAGAAGCTAGCCGAAGGATACAAAGAATAAAGCGTTGGACTTACCGGTTATTTTTAAAAGGCATTAAAAAAATAAACTTAATCTGCTTTAATGTCTCAAGCTTTTTTATTCATAGGTCACATGAAGAACATACTGTCTCTAAGAGGTTTTTCCCTGCTTTTTTCTATAATGGTTGCTTTTGTGTGGTAATGGTGTTGCTTACTGCAATTGCTGAAGAATTTAAGGAACCGGAGTGTGTAAACTACATACATAATTTCATCTTATACTACTTGAAGTTTTCCGTATTATTTTACTTTTATGTGTTTTTAATATTTCCATATTTGATAAAAAAGTACAATTATATAATTCTCACTTTTCTAAACTTTTTGATTTGCTTGTTATTTTTTGTTTTGGCCTTAATATTTTCTAATAATCCTCCTGGAAAACAATTGTTAGAATACACTTTGGAACCCAATATCGAAGTCAAAGCTGTAGTCCTAGTTATTTTATTCTCATTAGTGCCTCTAATTTATATAGCGTTAAATTACATCATTTTGATGCTGTTTTGGAGTTCACTGAGTTCGGTAAACAAAGTGATTGCCATTATTGGTAGAAATGAAGTCAATGAAATATTTAAGAAATAAACTAACCTAACAACTCACTGTAAAGTGTTGTACCTATTCTTTTTTAAGAAGTTCCGTAGGATCTTCGGCTATGAGTGTTTCTTAACTCCATTCTGCAGGCCATTCTTATAGTCACTACCTGTACCTGGGCTATCCTCGATGAACATATTTTCGGCCTTCAGATAGCTTTCTGTGCCTTTCCTGAAGTAGTAACTTCAGGCGCCCTAGGTACTTTCTTACCATACCTGTACAGGTAGCAATACCGGTAACTTGTAGCTTGAACCATATAGACCTTTAGTAGCTGGCATTCATAGATGCCCCATACATCACCTGACTCATTGATGTAATACTGCGTATAGCCTTTAACCCTTTTGTACAATGCACCATTGATCACCTGAGTAGCAGGAGGTAGTTTGTTTTTTGACATATGTGTGTATATTGGAGGAAACTTTGAACTATGTCAGACAAGCAAATCTTTACAAAATCTAAAGCAATTGAACTGGCTAATTCCCTGTCTAAGCATATAGGGGAGACTTACAATAATCAGAAAATCTACGATATAACTATATGGCCATTGGATAAGGTTACACAAGTGGGCAATAGAATCGCTAATGTATATTTTGAGCTAGTACACAATACACTAAAGCATACAAAAGCAGATATTGCGAATATGCTTGATGACTTTGAAGAGGAAGAGGAATTTGATGTCAAAGCTATATTGATATCAAGAAATGCTGTCAGTAACCTGTTCTTTACTATAGAATGTAAATCAGTACAGGATTTACCGTTCTACTAAGATTACAGTTAGGAAGTCCTCAAGTACCCTGAGTTCAGAGATGGTTTCTGGGTATTTCCTTTTTAGAACTAAGTACTGCCCCCGTTGCTCCTGATGTTCCGAAGGGCATCAGGTGCTGTTAATAAAACCCTTCTCTGAAGGCATTCAAGGATCCCAGGCATCAAGTATAATAGACTATAGCCCGATGCCTTAAACCTGCTTAACTGTAAGGAGATTATGTAACCGCTATTTATCTTGTTTTTCTTTTTGTTCTATAATTAACATTATGTTAAGTAGAATAATAACGATCCAGAAGCACCTCTAGCCATATTCCCTATTGCTGCTCCTAGCAATGTAGCGTCGCAAAAAGTGGTCGGCTTCCCTGCTACTGCTACCCCTGGTGCCTCAGGCTACTTTCTTTTATGTTTGTGGGCCGTACTGTGCTTGTGCGCATGGCTATGCTTATGCTGGGCCGAGCTCCGGTGTTTGGGATGTCCCCTGTGTTTGCGGTGCCTGGGCATGGCATGGCTGCTGATGCCGGCAAAAAGCCCCAGGGCCAGGATGCCCGCGATGATCTTCGATCTCATAGCTTATGGTATATTTCAGGCAACTAAGATAATAGCTATTAGCTTAGTTGATCCTGGATGTGGATATTAAAATTTGGAAGCCCCTCCGTCAGTTTCGTATCTTGCATAGGCATTTGGCTTTTCTCCGCCGCTGCGCATACCATACAGGATAAAAAATCGGCATGGAATGATGAGCACTCCGGCTTTACTTCAAAAGTAGATCAGGTAATAACAGGAAATAACTATTATCATGCATATGGCTTTCCTGGCTTGCTTTTCGGCCGGTAGCCCCTCT
The DNA here is from genome assembly GCA_001897835.1 of Bacteroidetes bacterium 46-16. Classification (GTDB taxonomy): domain Bacteria; phylum Bacteroidota; class Bacteroidia; order Chitinophagales; family Chitinophagaceae; genus MKUN01. Next base: position 118,653 of record MKUN01000002.1, on the reverse strand, counting down.
CGCAACAGGAAATAATGACTACCGGAAATATCCCGAAGCAGGCAGAAATAAACCGGAACCCTCCCGGAAGTGAACCGGAAGTAACAAAATAGAGATAAATTCACCTAATCATTTGAAAATCAACTTAATGAATTATATTTGTCCTGTAGGGTACTTCTGCTTTTTAATAACTCCGCAAGCAGAGGCCGGGTAAGCTCCAGCCGGGTATTTATGCCTGCAGGCTTAAAGATTTTCCCTCAAATTCCCTACTTTTAAAACCTCATTTTCAGCGTATATATATGAAACATATCCTTACCTGCATCCTGCTCCTGGCTGCATTTTGCTCCTTCGCCGAACCAAAGACCAAAGCAAAGGTCAGCAGTACCAAAGCCGATTCTGTATGGACCCGGCGCAACTATACCAAGCAGGAGCTCTATATACCTATGCGCGATGGCAAGCAGTTATATACCGCCATATACAGCCCTAAGAACAGCAAGGGCCTGCACCCCATACTCATATGCCGCACCCCCTATTCCATAGCCCCCTATGGCAAGGACTCATTCAAAAATTTTTGGAACTATTACTGGATGGATTACCTCAAAGCCGGTTATATCATGGTGCTGCAGGATGTGCGCGGCCGCTACATGAGCGAGGGCGATTTTGTGGATATACGCCCCTACAACCCCGACAAGAAAGAAGGCGCTATAGATGAGAGTACCGATGCATATGATACCATCGACTGGCTGGTGAATAATGTGAAAAATAATAATGGGAATGTAGGTGTTTTCGGCGTTTCCTACCCTGGCTTCTACAGCACTATGGCCGCCCTTTGTGGTCATCCAAACCTTAAAGCAGTAAGTCCGCAAGCGCCTGTAACTGATTGGTTTTCAGGTGATGACTTTCATCACAATGGAGCCTTCTTTATCATGGATGGTTTCAGTTTTTACTCCGGTTTTGGTAAGCCCCGCCCCGAACCTACCAGGCATGGCGTAAAAGGTTTTGAGCACTACGGCACTAAAGATAATTACAAGTTTTACCTCGAGACCGGCAGCCTGCGCAACTTCCGCAAGCTCATGGGCGACAGCATAGCCTTCTGGAAAGACCTTTATACCCACCCCGATTATGATAAATGGTGGTACAAGCGCAACCCCCGCAATTTCGTAGATCATATTGTCCCCGGCACGGCTACCCTCGTGGTTGGCGGCCTTTTCGATGCGGAAGATTGTTACGGTGCCTGGAACCTGTACAAAGCCATAGAAAAAGATGCGAAGAACAATAACCGGCTGGTGATGGGCCCCTGGAGCCATGGCGCCTGGGCAAAGACCACGGGCGAATACCTGGGCAATATACGCTTTGGCAGCAAAACGGCTGAATATTACCAAAAGCACATCGAGGAGCCTTTCTTCCGCTATCACCTTGAAAATAAAGGAGATATAACCGATATTAAGGAAGCCAATATATTCTTTACCGGTGCCAACGAATGGCATACTTTCGATAAATGGCCCCCTGAGGAAAAGAAGAACCGCTCCTTCTACCTGCAGCCCAATAATGGTCTGTCGCTTGTGATACCGGAGATGGAGAACTCCAGCGACAAATATATTAGCGATCCTGCCAATCCTGTGCCCTATGCCGAAGGCGTGCACTGGGATCGTACCCGCGAGTATATGGATGACGATCAGCGCTTTGCAGCGCGCCGCCCCGATGTACTGGTCTACAAAAGCGGCCCCCTTACCGATGATCTCACTATAGGCGGCCCCGTAATAGCCGACCTTTTTGTGTCGCTCTCCACCACCGATGCCGATTTTATTGTGAAACTAATAGATGTGTTCCCCGACGATTTCAGCTATGATGATAAAAAGGATGGCGCCGGTAATGGCAAAGACTACCCTATGGGCGGCTACCAGATGCTGGTGCGTGCCGAGGTGATGCGTGGCCGCTACCGTAATAGCCTGTCCGATCCGGAGGCTTTCAAGCCCGGCGAAGTGACCGAGGTGAAATATACCATGCCCGATGTGGCGCATGTATTCCGCAAAGGCCACCGCATCATGGTGCAGGTGCAAAGCAGTTGGTTCCCCCTTGTAGATCGCAACCCGCAGCAGTTCCTTAATATATACCGCGCTTACGATGATGACTTTATAAAGTCCACCATTAAAGTGTACCATGAGGCCACCAACGCATCGCGCATCATATTGCCAACCCTAAGCCCGGTAAATGTTATGAGTAAATGATCTGTTTTATAACCCTATTGCAAATATGAATACATATATATACTTTAGAGGCATGTTTTAATGTCATCCACTATTAAAAATTGCCTCTATGCGTAAAGTCCTTAAGTTTTTAGGTTATTTGGTCCTGCTCGTCATCATAGCAGTAGCCGGTTTGCTCACTTATGTAAAACTGGCCCTGCCCAATGTAGGCCCCGCACCCGATATGAAGGTGGCCATGACCCCCGAAAATATTGAACGTGGCCGCTACCTCGCCAATAGTGTTACCGTATGTATGGACTGCCACTCCTCCCGCGATTGGAGCAAGTTCTCTGGTCCCGTGGTGCCGGGTACATTGGGCAAAGGCGGTGAACTCTTTGACCAGAAATATGGCTTCCCCGGTTCATACACTTCACGCAATATAACACCGGCAGGTATTAGCCGCTATACGGATGGCGAGCTCTTCCGGGTCATAACTACGGGCGTGGATAAAGATGGGAAGGCTATGTTCCCGGTAATGCCCTACCCCTATTATGGCAGCATGGATCCGGAAGATATCAAGTGCATCATAGCCTATATACGTACGCTGCAGCCTGTAGAGAATAAAATACCGGAGCATCAAAACGATTTCCCTATGAACTTTATAGTTAATACCATTCCGCACAAAGCTACTCCTCAAACACGGCCACCGGCGAGTGACAAGCTGGCTTATGGTGCCTACCTGGTGAATGCTGCTGGATGCGTGGAATGCCATACACAGGTGAAACAGGGGCAGATCATCAAAGAGCTGGCCTTCAGCGGTGGGCGCGAGTTCCCTTTACCCGATGGCTCTACGGTGCGCTCTGCTAATATAACACCCGATGAAGGAACAGGTATAGGCACATGGAGCGAACAAGCCTTCGTAAATCGTTTCAAAGCCTATGCAGACAGTAGTTACCAGTCTCCGTCCATAAGCCCGGGCACCTTCAATACCTGGATGCCATGGACAATGTACAGCCATATGACGGCGGAAGATCTTGCCGCTATATATACTTATCTGCGCACATTGAAGCCTGCAACGCATACGGTCATCAAGTTTACCCCGGCTCCTGCACTCACTGCATCCAGGTAAGATCTTCTATATCAGCTCGGCTATGTGCCGCTGTATGTTATCCGATATCTTATCCATAGGCAGGTCATTGGTATCCGTGCCGAAGGGGTCTTCGATCTCCTCGGCCACGATCTCGAGGCTGGCCAGTACATACAGCACCAGGGTAACCACGGGCACTACCAGGTAGCCCAACTGGAACACGAGGCCCAGCGGTAATGTCATGATATAGAAAAATATAAACTTTTTGATGAAGGCGCTGTAAGAATAAGGGATGGGGGTATTCTTGATGCGTTCGCAAGCCCCGCAGATATCGGTAAAAGAGAGCAGCTCCCCGTTGATGACGATGAGTTCATCCCCACTTATCTTGCCGGAACGGTGCAGCAGCACAGCTTTGCTGATCATTAGCCGGGCTACCTGGTTGGGCACATGCTTGCTCATATCGATGGTGGCAAACTCCGGGTGTTCCTTTTCATCGAGCGACCAGCGGGTTTGCTCTGCCTGCAGGTGCGCCATCAGTACCTTGGCATAAAGCGGGATCATGCGGCGGTAGAAGCTGCGGGTATCTGTATCCTGCCCGTCGAGGAGTGCATTAAGTTTTATGGCAAGGTTACGGCTGTTATTTACCAGGGCGCCCCATAGCTTGCGGCCTTCCCACCACCTGTCATACGCAGTATTGGTGCGAAAGACCAGCAGCAGCGATATGACAAAGCCCAGCAGGCTGTGCAATACAGGCAGGTTCTTCAGCCAGCTATGCTCGGGGCCGAAATAGGTCAACTCCCACCAGGCTATACCGGCTGAATAAATGGCTACCATCAGCAGCAGGGGAAATAGCTGGCGTATGGTATCGGCGCGGTGTACCTTAAAAATAAATATGAGCCAGTCCTTCGGATTATAAGCGATCATATAAGAAGGTTTGTACGGATAAATATAATCTTTAGCCTTGTTGGTTCATAATAATGAGGGCAGGGTTTGCTACCCTGCCCCATACCAGTATACTCAATATGTTATACAAGCGCTTCACCATACATCTCTGCACGGATGGCTTTGATCTTGTCGCTGCTCACATATTCGTCGAATTCCATTTCACGGTCAATGAGGCCGTTGGGGGTAAGTTCAAGTATGCGGTCGGCTACGGTCTCGGCCAGTGCATGGTCGCGCGTGGTGAAGAGGATGGTGCCTTTAAAATCTTTCATACCATTGTTGAGGGCGGTAATGCTCTCGAGGTCCAGGTGGTTGGTGGGTTCATCGAACATCAGCACGTTGCCCTTCAGCATCATCATGCGGCTGATCATACAGCGCATTTTTTCGCCACCGCTCAGTACATTACATTGCTTCAATGTCTCCTCGCCGGAGAAGAGCATGCGACCCAGGAAACCACGGATAAAGGTCTCGTCCTTCTCTTCGGAGTACTGGCGCAACCAGTCGATCAGGTTGAGGTCTTTCTTCTCAAAAAAATCGTGGTTATCAGCGGGCAGGTAGGTTGGCGTTATGGTCACGCCCCATTTAAATTCGCCTTCAAAAGATTTATCTTCTCCTGCAAGTATTTGATAAAATGCTGTAGTAGCCAATGAGTTATGCGAAAGTACGGCTATCTTCTGGCCTCGCCTCACGTCGATATTGATGTCTTTGAAATAGACCTCCCCGTTCACTGTTTTGCCCAAGCCTTTCACTTCCAGTATCTGGTCGCCGGCCTCACGTACCTGGTTGTTGAAGAGTATGGCGGGATACTTACGGTTGGAGGCAACCATATCCTCGAGCTTGATCTTATCAAGGGCTTTTTTACGGCTGGTGGCCTGTTTGGATTTAGAGGCATTGGCCGAAAAGCGGGCGATGAACTCCTGCAGCTCCCGTATCTTATCTTCTGCCTTTTTATTGGCATCGGTACGCTGCTTGAGCAATAGCTGGCTGGATTCGTACCAGAAGGAGTAGTTGCCGGTAAATATGGTGATCTTCCCGAAATCGATATCGGCTACGTGTGTGCAGACCGTATCGAGGAAGTGACGATCGTGCGATACTACGAGCACGATCTTATCATAATCGGCCAGGAAGTTCTCCAGCCAGTTGATGGTTTCCAGGTCCAGGTCATTGGTCGGTTCGTCAAGCAGCAGGATATCGGGGTGGCCAAAGAGGGCCTGTGCCAGCAGCACACGCACTTTCTGGTTGCCATCCAGCTCTTTAAGCAGTTTATAATGAAGGTCTTCTTTAATACCCAGGTTGCTGAGCAGCGTGGCAGCATCGCTCTCGGCATTCCAGCCATCCATCTCGGCAAAGATGGCTTCGAGCTCCCCTGCTTTTATGCCGTCCTCCTCGCTAAAATCTTCTTTGGCATAAATGGCATCCTTGGCCTGCATCACCTCAAAAAGTTTTGAATTGCCCATCATAACTGTTTGCAGGACAGATGTTTCGTCGAACTGGTAGTGGTCCTGCTTCAGTACGCTCATGCGCTGATCTTTGGATATCTCTACCCTGCCGGTGCTGGGGTCTATCTCACCTGAAAGTATCTTCATGAAGGTGGATTTGCCGGCACCATTGGCACCTATGATGCCATAACAATTGCCCTCGGTGAACTTAAGGTTCACATCCTCAAACAACACACGCTTGCCGTAGCGAAGCGATAAATTAGAAACTGATATCATGCTTTATATCAAAAGTTAATGGTCAAAACCAAAAATTAAAGGAAAATGTTATTTTAACCTGTTTTTGGAGGTGCAAAGGTACGAAGAAATGAGGAGGAAAATTGCCTGAGCTCCCGAAAGAAATCGGGACAGGCGGGATTTAAAGGATTAATAAGATTGCCAACATATTGACCATGGCACCAAAGTATGCAATGAAGGTTGCCAAGCCTCCGGGTGGAATACGTTATTTTTAAAATTTGAGCGTGGCATCATCACCGGCTTGCCATTATGAGCTGAAGGGAGAGAACAAGGGGTAAAGAAGATGTAAAAAGACCTCCTTATTCTTTTAAGAACCGCTTCACTACTTCTGCCCCACTGCTGTCTATAACTTTTATAAAGTAGATACCTGTGCCCAGTGCACTTACATCTATTACTGCTTTATTGCTGTAGCTCTTTTGCGCTATGAGTACCTGGCCGATGGTATTGAGTATCATTACCTCCCGTACATCACCACCGCCCGATATCGTGATCTGCTGCTTTGCCGGGTTGGGGTATATACTGATACTGCCTGCGGTAGCTATACTGTGTATGGCCGTAGTGGTATCGGTGGTGTCAACAGGGCTGGAATAACTGCAAGTAGAATCGTAAGTGACTTTGCGAATGCGATTATTGGCATCATCTGCTATGTATACGTTACCACACTTATCTACAGCAATCCCCTCAGGATTAAATAATTTTGCAGTATCAGCATTACCGCCATCTCCGCCGAAGGCTTCTACACCTGTTCCTGCAATTTTGTGGAATATGCTATCAGTACCAACCATATAAACACGATCATTTCCGATATCAGCGATATATACATTTCCTGCTAAATCTATACCTATGTTGAAGGCACTGAACTGTGCCGAATCTGCATGCATGCCATCTCCTATATATGTTACATTTCCGTTTCCTGCAATAGTTGTTATTAATCCGGTGTTGAGATTTATTTTGCGAATTCTACTTTCGCATGCTAGATATATATTGCTATTAGTATCTATTTCAATGCCATAGTTTATCATTAAATCCGCATTAAGTGCCGGCCCACCATCACCACTATATCCAGCATTCCCACTGCCAGCAATCGTGTTAATAGTACCTCCCGTATCTATCTTTCTTACTCTAAGTCCCCCATCGATGATATATAAATTTCCAATTCGATCTACACAGATTCCTAAAGGATCTATTTCGGCCTGAAGGGCCGGACCTCCATCCCCAGAAAAACCCAAAATTCCGTTTCCAGCTATTGTTGTAATAATATGGGTACTCACATCTACTTTTCGTACTCTATTATTATAGCGATCTGCTATGTAAATATTGCCTACCGAATCAACATCGAATTCCTGAGGATATATTTTGGCCGCATTTGCAGGCCCATTATCTCCAGAATATCCTTGTACCCCATTTCCTGCAACAGTAGTAATAATACCAGCAGTGTCAATCATTCTTATTCGTGGGGCACTTAAACTTTGCCAAAAATAATAATTACCAAATTTATCAAAAACAACCTCCGGCAGGTCCACTTGTTTTAGCAAGTATAGCAGGTCCCCCATCTCCCAATGTAGCGCCTCCGCCTGCAATTGATGTGATTATTTGTGTATAGCCAGTTTGCAAAAAGGCGAAAAAACAAATTGAAAGTATAAAAAATAAATGTCTCATTTTTCGAATGCCAGTAAATTTAAATTATGCAACCCAAACTTGTTTATATGCTCCAATACATACGAAATATAAACCACCAGGAGGTACAGTGCCTGGTGGTGCGCATGTCGCAGGATTCCCTGCTGGAATGCTACAAGTGACCAAGTCATTAACATAGAAAAAACCAGGGCATGTAGCAGCGATATTACAGCCAAAAATCCCGACATAATTATAGCCGCTGTCTGTATTGCCACTACCACCGAGTATAGCGGAGTAAGCACCGGAGATGGAGTTGTTGCAGCCACCACTTATGACAGAATAGCTGCTTGTGATACAGTTAGCACCGCCGCCACCTATAACATTGCCGGTAAGCAGCGTAGCCGTTCTGAAGATATAGTTATTCAGCCCGCCGCCAATGGTATTATGGTAGCTGTTGCCTGTTATAAAGTTATTGTAGCCATTGCCTATGCTGTTATACATATTGGCATAGTTGGCAGCAGCAATATTGTCGTAGCCACTTATGAGGTTCGCCCTGCCGTTCGTTACGTTGTTATATAGTGAACAGTTCGTTATATTGTTTTGGTAGCCATTGGCTATTGTATTATATTGGCTGGGTACACATCCAGAACTAGTTCCTCCGGATGTTCGCTTGCGGCATCCGGTGGTACTGATAAAGCCCCTTCTCTGAAGGTATTCATCGGTATGTAGTTCAGTATTCAATACAATAGCTTAATAGCGTTACCATTGCAAGTTCCCGCTCCGGGCAGTACATTCACTATTTAATATCAAATATAGTTAATTTAAACAAAAAATTGCTATGGGTTTTTCCTACCGTATCGATGACCAGCAGGGTTTGTATTTTATTACGGCTACCGTAACACAATGGGTGGATGTATTCAGCCGCAGGGAGTATGCGGATATCATAATAGATAGCCTGAAATATTGCCAACAGGAAAAAGGCTTGCTGAAGTATGGCTGGGTGATCATGAGCAACCACCTGCACATGATAGCGGCCTGCACCGGCGATAACGAGCTAAGCGATACGCTGCGCGACTTCAAAAAATATACTGCATCAAAAGTGGTTGAGGCGATAGCGAACAACAAACACGAAAGCCGCAAGAACTGGCTGCTATGGCTGCTAAAGCCACATGAAGATATCACATTCTGGCAGCCGGGCAATCACCCGGAGCATATACACTCGCGCCTTTTCTATGAGCAGAAGCTTAAGTATATACATGACAACCCGTTTCGGGCGGGGATATGTGACCGGGAGGAGGCATATATCTATAGCAGCGCAAGGGATTTTTATGGCATGAAGGGATTGCTGGATCTGTCGTATTACTATTAAGCTGCGTTCTTTTGCCCGGCGTTATAGTTTTGAATACCCCCCGAAATAATCGGGGCAGGCTTTTGCAAAAGGGCGTTTTATTGATAGCACCTGATGCCCTGACGGAACATCAGGAGCAACGGGCCCTGATGTCGTCGTGTCCTCTGAAGGGAGAGACACAACGAGTAAATTAAAAAGAGACACAACGAGTAAATTAAAAAGAGACTCAACGAGTAAATTAATCACCCCGTCTTGTGCCATTTATAGGAAATACATTTTTTGTCTGGCTCAATCCACCCCTCTTTGTTGCCGCGCGCCAGCCAACTAAAGAGGGGAGCTTAATGTTATATCACTTCGGCAAACTCCTCCGGGTGATGCATGGCGTAGCCGGTAATGAGCTTTACGGTAGGCTCGTTGAGGCGCATAAAATCGGCATCGGATTGTTCCAGCTCTTTGAACTCGTTATACAGCAGGGCAAACTCTTCCACGGTGCGCTCTTTGCCCAGTATATCGCGGTGCTGCACGTATATCTTCAGTACATTATCGAGCAGTTGCGCCATCTCGTGGGCGCCCACTACCTGCAGCCATGCAGGCATGGAGGGCAGCAGGCCAATGTAGCCATTCTGTATCAACTGTATAAAGCCCCCTTGCTCCACCTGTGCGCGCACATAGTCGTAAGATATGAGCAGTTGCTGGCCGGGTGTAAGCTCATCGAAAAAATCGAAGGTCTGGCGCTTGTAGAGCTCCTCGTGCAGGGGGGTTACCAGCAGTTCGTACAGGTCGTCGATATCGGGCGAAGCTTGTTTTTCTTTGAGCGCGGCGGCGCTGATCTGCGGAAGGAACTGTACTGCCATAATGCGATACGTTTTTTAATACACGGGATAGATTAGCTTTGTAAATGTAAGCAAGCGCAAAAGCATAGCCAAATGAAACGACCCGGTAAAGCTGAAATTAGCAGGACCGTAACATTATATGACATTATGTTGGTTTTATTCTTTGGCTGAGGGGAGTTCCATCTTACCATTGAAAAAGGCAAATAGCATCAAGATGAACAATGTTAAAGATATCTTCTCGCAGCAGGCAGCAGGATATGCCCAATACCGGCCCAATACCCCCCAGGAATTATATGACCATTTGCTGGGCCTCGTGAAGGGCTTCGATATGGCCTGGGACTGCGGCACGGGCAACGGGCAGGTAGCTATAGTGCTGGCCGGGCATTTCAAGACGGTATATGCCACCGACATCAGCCAAAAACAATTGGACAATGCCGTGCAGGCACCGAATATCATATACAAACTGGAGCGTGCCGAGCAAACCAGCCTGCCCGCGGACAGCGTGGACCTTATTACCGTGGCACAGGCCATACACTGGTTCGATTTCGGGCCCTTCTACAACGAGGTGCAGCGTGTGGCCAAAGACGGGGCCATAATAGCAGCCTGGACCTATATACTGCTACAGGTGGACAATGGCCCCATCGACGAGATAGTGAACAATATCTATGTGGACATATTGGGGCTCTACTGGGATAAAGAGCGTAAGTATGTGGACGAGCGCTACCAAACAATACCCTTCCCTTTCGAAGAGTTGGAGGCGCCGGTTTGCTACAACAGGGTAAGGTGGACAGCGGAACAATTGAAGGGTTATTTGAATACATGGTCGAGCGCAGGACATTTTAAGGCTAAGCATGGCCACAGCCCGGTGGACCTCATAGCTGAGCAACTGGAAAAACATTGGAAAAGCAATGAGCTAAAAGAAGTTATATTCCCTATTTTTATGCGCATTGGCAGGATAGTTAAGTGAGTATGATATTGATCATTTCACTTGCCCTGTAACATTTAGTAATTTCAGCCCCCATATGGAAAAGAAAGAACGGAAACCGGTCTATTATTCGGAATACCTTCAGCTTGATAAAATATTGAATGCCCAGGAGCCCGAGAGCAATAAAGAGGGCATCAGGGCCGATGATGAGATGCTGTTCATCATCATACACCAGGCCTACGAGCTATGGTTCAAGCAGATACTGCATGAACTGGAAGTGGTGCGCGGTATCTTTAAGCAGCCCAATATACATAACAATACCCCCGACATATATAATACGGTGCACCGCCTGGAGCGCGTGAGCCGCATACTGGAAGTGGCCGTGGGCCAGATGGCGGTACTGGAGACGATGACCCCGCTCGATTTTCTCGACTTTCGCGACCTGTTGCGGCCGGCATCGGGTTTCCAGAGCATACAGTTCAAGATGATCGAGGCTACACTGGGCCTTGCCTTTGAACAACGACATGCAAAGAACTATTACCTGACGCAGCTTAACGAGGCAGATGTAGCGCTGGTGAAGAAGGCGGAAAGCGAAGAATCGCTCCTGGTGCTCATCAACAGGTGGCTGGAACGTATGCCTTTTATAAAAGACCCTTCGTACTGGCACGAAGCTGAAGGGGCCAACTTCTGGGCTACCTACCGCAAAGCTTATGAAGAGAGCCTGCAGGATGCGGAGCGCAGCAACCTGGAAACCTTCGACCTGCTGTTCATGAACGATGGCAGCTACCCTGCCGAGCGGCGCTTCAGCCCCGACGCCAACAGGAATGCCCTCTTCATCATGCTGTACCGCGACTATCCTATGCTGCACCTGCCTTATGAACTGCTGGATACCCTGCTGGAAATAGATGAGTTGCTCTCGATGTGGCGGCACCGGCATATACATATGGTGCAGCGTACCATAGGCAAGCGTGTGGGCACAGGGGGCAGCAGCGGTGCCGACTACCTGCGAGCCGCGGCCGACAGCCACTATATATTCAAAGAGCTGGCAGAGCTTACCTCGTTCCTGCTGCCACGACATTTATTGCCCAAACTACCTGATACACTCATCAAAAGCCTGGGCTATCATTAAATTACCAGTATCCCCGATGCCTTTTGCCATAGAGATAGACGGATTACATAAACAGTACAAAGGCGCATGGAACCCTGCGCTGGATGGGCTAAGCCTTAGTGTGAAGAAGAACCAGGTAATGGGACTGCTGGGCCCCAATGGTGCAGGTAAGACCACCTGCATCAATATACTGTGCGGGCTGGTGGATGCCGATAGCGGCAGTGCCCGGATATATGACATGGATTGCAGCAGGGATACGCTGGCCATCCGCCGGATGACAGGAGTAGTGCCTCAGCAGATAGCCCTGTTCTATAACATGAGCGCATGGGAAAACTTTATGTATATAGGCAGGCTTTATGGCCTGCAGGATAATATTGTAAAAGAGCGGGCCCAAAACCTGCTGGAACGGCTGGGCCTGGAAAAGCATGCTGATAAACGCGTGGGCAGGTATAGCGGTGGTATGAAGCGCAGGGCCAATATCATAGCCTCGCTGCTGCATGAGCCTCAACTGCTGGTACTCGATGAGCCTACTGCCGGGGTAGATGTGCAGTCGAGGGCGATGATAATGAGCTTTCTCGACGAATATCATAAGCGTGGTAATACGATCCTTTATACCTCGCACCTGCTTGAAGAGGCGGAGCAGCTATGCGATGAGGTAGTGATCATAGATGAAGGTAAATTTATTGTAAACGGCAGCCCTAAAGAACTGGTGGCACAGACTGCCGGCTGCAGCAGGCTGGAGGATGTATTTCTGCATTATACAGGCCATTCGGTAAGGGACTAAAGAAGTTATGCGCAAAACACTTGCAACAATAATAAAAGAATGGATATTATTCCGCCGCGACCTGGCCGGGTTGCTGCTGCTGTTCATCATGCCTGCCATTCTTATTATTGTAATGGCGCTGGTGCAGGATGCCCCCTTCCGGGACTACCAGGAGCTGCGCTTCGACCTGCTGCTGGCCGACAACGATCACGGCAGCCTTGCCGGGCAGATAAAAGACGGCTTGAAGCAGAGCAAAAACTTCCACGTAATAGACAGTATTGACGGGCAGCCTTTAAGCGATCAAAAGCTTAAAACACTGCTGATGCAAGGGAAATATAAAGTAGGTATCGTGATACCTAAGGGTGCAACGGCCGAAGTGGTAAACTCTGCCAACACCATTGCCAATAACCTGTCGAAAAAGCTAGGCTTGGGTAGTACCCTGCCCGTGCGTGAGCATAGGAACGACGCTTACATCCGTATGTACTTCGACCCAGTGTCCAAACCCACATTCCGCACATCCATCAATTATGCCCTGGACAAGTACATCACCTATGCCTGCAGCAATGAGCTGGTAAAACGAGTATCGAAACTAAGCCGGATGAGCAATGAAGACAGCAGTACTACCGATGATGAAAGTATGGCAAAGGTCTTTGACGGTGTAGGGCTGAAAGAAGAGGCACTGAATGATAAAGGGGCATATACTCATCATATGAACTCGGTGCAGCATAATGTGCCTGCATGGGCCATATTCGGTATTTTCTTCATCGTGGTGCCGATAGGCGGCCACATCATACGTGAGCGCGAGGAAGGCAGTGCCCTGAGGATAGAGCTGATACCCAGGGCCCATATTTCGGTGGCTTTGGGTAAAATATTATTTTATACCATGGTGTGCGTAGTACAGTTTGCTGTAATGTGCAGTATCGGTATATGGGTGATGCCGCTGATACAATTACCGGCACTTCATCTTGGTCTTCACCCGATGGCCCTTATACCTATGGCTTTTGCTATTGGTTTTGCAGCCACTTCCTATGGGTATTTTGTTGGTACCATATTTAAGACCACCAACCAGGCCCTGCCCTTTGGTGCCATCTCCATCGTTATCTTTTCGGCCATGGGTGGTATATGGGTTCCTATAGAACTACTCTCACCCGCAATGCAAAAAGTGGCCCTGTTATCGCCATTGCATTGGGCGCTCGATGGTGTTCATGAACTGATCCTGAGAAATGGCAGCTTTGCAGATATAGTACAGCATATCGTTTTCCTTTTATGCTTCGGCACCTGCCTATGGCTGGTAAGCATCTATAAGTATAATAAGCGGGGACATTCCATTCAATAAAAGAAGCCCCGAATTTTCGGGGCTTCTTTATAAAGTATATCTTGATGTACTAATTCGTTTCCATCATGCTGTTGCCTTTGCTCTTTTTGCTCGCCATCATTTTGTCGAACTTGGCTTTTTGTACAGGCGTAAGCACAGCAGCTACCTGCTGCTCGATGTTTTTCTTTATTTGATTAGCTTTAGCATGATCTTTTGCTTCTCTTGCAGGTTCTAAAGACTGATAACCTGACTTCATTATTTGCTTAATGCTCGTCTGCTGCTGCTCGGTAAGGCTCAGTGCCCTGGTCATTTTCTCAACTTGCTTGCTAATGCGCTGATCTGGCGTCATTTGAGCGTTCTTGTCATTCTGAACAATGGCAGCTTTATGAACCTGCTGAGCGTATGTAAGGTTTGCAGCACCAAATACTAATGCAATAAATAGAAGCGTTTTTTTCATGTTATGCTGTTTTATTAAAATTATTAGACTGTAATATTAGCTACTAAGTTAGGTATAAAGTTGTAAAAAAACATTAAAAATCATTAATTTTTTTGATCACAAATACGAGATTGGACGTAAAACGCGTAAAATCAAGGGTTTCTATCTGCAAATTGTGTTTTCGGGTAAAGGATTCTATAAACGAACGGTTAATAAAATGGAGTTGGTTCTCTACCTTATTGAACTTGAATACCCGGGTGGAGAACAACTCCGTTGCCTCGGTGCCTTTGTGCCTGTCTTTAAGTTCTGCCACCCCATCCCGGATGATGAGGACGCCATTATCATTAAGGGCTGTAACACAGCGCTCCAGTAACTGCTCCTGCTGCGCAGGTAACAAATAATGCAATACATCGCTTATAATAATGCCATCGCATGGTTCAAGTTCATAACTTGTAACATCGGCATGTTCAAAATTTATATTATCATCCCGCAAATAGTTGTTTTGTGCCGTTTCGATCTTTTCCTCATCATAATCCACACCGGTAAACGCCCTGCCGGGTGCTGCCCAGTGCAGCATATAGCTCATAAAGCCGTAACCACAGCCAAGATCATAGAATTTGCCCTCCCCAGGCAATAATGTGTGGAAGGGCTCATAATTCTTTTCCAGTTTCGTCTTGATACGGCAATACCATTCCAGCACAGGGCCTTTGTAGGTATAGCTTCTCAGTAATTGCTCCCTGAAGTATGCCGGGGTCTCATTCTTTTCTTTCACTTGTTCATATTCGCTGCGCATCCACCGGCCAATGAGTTTTGCTCTTTCACTGTAGGTTTTGCCATAGCGTTCATCTCCGGGTTTGATACGGGGATGGATATATATGGAGCAATTACCGTCTTTTAGCAGCCAGTCGCCTTTTTGCATGGAATAACTAATGCCATGCAATACAAGAGGTACAATATCCAGCTTCAGTTCTTCGGCTATATAGAAAGCACCTTTATGAAAGCGCTTTATACGATCGTCATAGGAGCGGGTACCTTCAGGGAAGACCACAACAGAGTAGCCCCTGCTCACGAGGTCTCTTAAGGGTTCAAGACTCTGCTCTGCCCCATCAGCAACCGGGTAATACTCAGCCATACGCACTACAGCACCAAAAACAGGCGAATGCCACACCCAGCGATTGGTCAGCAATACGAGGTGGGGATTGAGCATGGTAGTGACCAATATATCCAGGAAGGAGCTATGGTTGGCAATATATACTGCAGGTGTTTTAAAATCCTCGCCCTGCAGATTATATACCCTTTTCCTAAGGTTTCCCATTATATACATCATACTCCACGTGTATTTGCTCACAAAAGCATGATAGATATATTTCGCTTTATTACGGTTGAAGGGCCAAAGCCTGGTCAGGATAATACCAGCAACAGTGAGCACCATTGAGCCGGTGAAGAAGTAAGCAAATGCAAAGAGCGATTTTAAAAAACTCCATAAGGTAAAGGGCATGAACTTCTTATTGGCCCTGTTCTGTATGAACCAGTTGAAAAGGAAGGGTTGCAGTACCTGCGAAATGAACAGTACGCATACAAGCCCGGTGACTGATATAAATGCGATAGACCTCAGTGCGGGATGTTTTGCCAGCAGCAATACGCCAAGGCCTATGATCACCGTTACTACAGATACATATACGGCGGCACGTACCGAGATAAGCTTATTGCTTCCGGTCTTATATTTTTCTACGAGGCCATCCATGGTAAAGATGGCAAAGTCGTCGCCCAGGCCGAAGATGAGCGAGGAAATAATGATATTGACAATGTTGAATTTAAGGCCAAGCAATGACATAAGCCCCAAAATCCATATCCATGATATCACCATGGGCAGGAAAGATATAAGTGCAAGCTCTATACGGCCATAGCCCAAAAGCAGGGCAAAGAATACGATGAGTGACGAGTAAATGGCAATGTGATTGAAGTCATTATTCAATATATTGACCAGTTGCAGTGCGCCCTGCTGTTTATCGGTAATAGTTACATCTTTTTGGGTAGCCAGGTAGTCGAATACTTCTTTGCGGTGTTCCTGCGGCACTTTAAGTGCTGCAATAGCATAATGATTGGTATTATCGGCCGAGAAGCTGGCGGGGTATAAGCTCTTCAGCACTTTAACTGCTGATGTATCGAGTGTGTGATATGACCTGTTAAGGGTATTATCAAAGGCTGAAAAAGCTTCGGTATTATAGCCAAGTTCAACAGCCGCTTTATTTACATCACTAATGACCTGCTGCTTTTTCTCCGTAGTCCAGAAATTGTTCCAGCGCGCTATGCGCTTTGTTTGTTCGGCCTTTGATGGAAAAAGCAATGTAGGGTCCGAGCTGCTTCTCACCCATCCCTTTTGTACCAGGTAGTTTATAGCCGGCGACGTGCTTTCCAGTTTTTCAAGGGCTTTTTCCTCGTTACTTTCATTTGCCACTACGAATACCGAGCTGAGCGCATAGGCATTGGCTTTGCTCACCTCGTCCTGTGCCTGCTGCATACGTGGCGAGAGGTAGTTAAGGTGCATCAGGTCGCTATCGAACTGTACATGCACACCGAAATACAGCATCACAGGTGTTAGTAGTATGATGAACAGTACCAGCCATTTATTTCGCTCTGGATGCAGTTTTGCTGCGGCATCAAATACGGTGGGCTTTTGCCTTGAGTGGTCGATGCCCAGTGGGAAATGCGGCAGGAATATAAGTGTACATAATGCAGCACCGGTAAGGCTGCCCGCGGCAAATAAGCCCAGGTCCTTCAGAATTTGTGTATGTACAAAACTAAGGGAAAGGAATGCAGCGATGGTAGTAAAGCTGCCAATGGTAAGCGGGTGTGTAAGCTCGGCTATAGTACTGCGTACATCTTTGGCATGGCGGGCATGCGACAGGAAGTGTATGGAAAAATCGATGGCGATACCCAGTATAATGGCCCCGGCACCCAGGGCAATAACAGAAATTGAGCCCTGCACCAGGTAAACGATACCCATGCCCATCAAGCCACCATACACTACAGGCACCAGTAATAATAAAGGTGTGCGCTTGCGCCGGAAAAAGTAATATGTGAGTGCCAGCAGTAACACAATGGTGACCGACAGAGTGACGATGGTATCGGTACGCATTTGTATGGCGTTGCCGGCTGCTACTGCCGGGCCGCCAAAATAAACCAGGTGGGCATCAGCATGCTTCGATTCCCAGTTATCCACTATATCATTAACTGCTTCAAAAAACTTGCTGTTCTGGCCTGTCTGGTTGGCCTTGTATTTAGGTTTCAGGAAGAAGGTCAGCCTTTTTTCATTTGCAGAAAATAAGTAGCCTTCATATGGTTCATAGTTAGGATCGAATTGCAGGCTTTTCAGCTTGCGCCATACAAGACCCGACATACCAATGGGATCCTGCGCCACCAGGCGTTTGAATACAATGCTCTCGGGAGAGAGCAATATTTTCCGGTTATTTTCCAGCGTGCGCCTGATGCGTTCAGGTTGTGCCAGGCTATCAAGCTGTGCAAAATCCTTATCGGTAAGGAATAAAGGGATATTGTTTTGAAAGATATCTACCAGTGCCTCCTCGTAACCGCCGCCCACCTGCAACGTAATGGTATCTATCCATTTTGCACACTTACGTTCCAGTTCGGCCCTGAAATCATTGGCTGCATTGATCAGGCTATCAGGATCTGTACGCGTACTGTCTTTGAACGACATCAGGAAGATCACCTGCTCACCGGCCTGTGTGTGGCTGATCACATCGTTCATAGCCTTAATAGCCTTGCTATCCGGCAGCATACTGCTGATGTCTTCCTTCAGCTTAACACGAAACGACAGGATGGCCCACAGGCCCAGGCTAAGAAAGAACAGAGCCCAGCAAACAAACTTTCGCTTCTGAAAGAGATCGTAAATACCAACGAAGAATCCCTGCATTATTCAATAAGAGTGGCGCAAAAATAATGTTTATGCACCGTTATACTATGTTTATATCATTCGAAGTCGGGATATAATAAATACTTCTTCCGTATTTTTTTAAAGGCATCGATATCATTTTGCCATTTTGCGCGGATCTCTTCAGCCGTCAGGCCCTCATCTATTTGCTCCCTGAGCTGGCTGGTGCCGGCCAGCTTTTCAAAAAAGCCGGAGAAGAATTTTTCTTTATCAGGATACCATTTATAAGCCTGTATCAGCCATTCCAGGTTTAGGCCGTTCTTTACTTTATCCAGTGCTTCTTTTTCGTTTACAGCCAGCAGCTTTCCCCAGCAATCCTGCCCTTCGAGTAAAGGTTTGCTGGCGCCTTCCTTGCTCTTAGGTATGAAAAAATAATTGGTCTTGCCTTTAAAATCAGGGTGCCCCCATTGCTGGAAGGGCTTATCGGTGCCCCGCCCCACACTTACAGGGGTGCCTTCAAAAAAGCATAGGGATGGATACAGGTATATTGCTGCCATGGTCTTAAGGTTGGGCGATGGTGCTACCGGCAGTTCATATTTTTTAGTATGGTCATAGTTGCTGCATGGTATAACGGTCAGTTCAGGCTTTTTTGCTGTCGCCAACCATTGCTCGCCAACCAGCATTTTAGCATATTCACCGGCGGTCATGCCATATACTACGGGCACAGGCTGCATACCTACAAATGAGCTGTGTATCTTGTCGAGTATGGGCCCGTCTACGTAAAAGCCATTAGGATCAGGCCTGTCGAGCACCATTATCTTTTTACCGTTGTCAGCACAGGCCTCCATTGCATATTGCAAGGTAGATATATAAGTATAGAACCGCGCGCCCACATCCTGCAGGTCATATACCAGTATGTCAATATCTTTTAATTGTGCTGCTGCAGGCTTTTTATTATTACCATACAGCGATATGATAGGCAGGCCGCTTTGCTTATCTACAGCATTATTGATATGCGCACCGGCATCGGCCGTACCGCGAAAACCATGCTCCGGCACAAATATTTTCACAACATTTATGTGCTTTTCAAGCAATACGTCTAGCAGGGAGCGGTCACCGATGACAGAGGTTTGATTAATAAGCAAGCCTACCCTTTTATTCTTAAGCATAGGAATGTATCGGTCAAGCTGTTCCGCACCGGTTTCTATATCAACTTTTTGCACGCCATAGCCAGTGCTTGTATGGAGTAATAATAAGATAGTGATAAAAAAAAGCTGTACTGCCTGTCGCCTCATATATACTTTAAAAATTTCCCTAAAGATAATCCTGCATTTTTGATATTATCGTGTAACTTGCACATAAACAAAAAAGGCAAATTTCATGCAAAAAGCAAAAAGCGGAGATAAGGTGAAAGTGCACTATCACGGAAAATTAACAAATGGTACCACGTTCGACAGTTCTGAAGGCCGTGATCCGTTGGAATTTACAGTTGGTGGTGGACAGGTGATCAAAGGTTTTGACGATGCGGTATTGGATATGTCGGTAGGTGAAAAGAAAACGGTCAACATCCCTGTAGACCAGGCATATGGACAACGCAATGATGATATGATGATGGAATATCCCAAAAGCGAATTCCCCGCAGATATGATACCTGAAGTAGGTATGGAGCTGCATATGAGCGATAATATGGGCAATGTTTTCCCTGTAGTGATAACAGAAGTACTTGACGAAGCTGTGGTCCTTGACGCCAATCATCCCCTCGCCGGCGAAGACCTTACATTTGAAATTGAGCTTGTATCAATAGCTTAATCATATTTTTATACATGCCGGATAGTTTAATGCTTTCCGGCATTTTTTATATTTTAACCTATCTTTAAAGAGTGTATTTACTACTTTTGTTAAAACCTTAGTTTATACTTCCTCATGTCGTTATTCACAATTTTACTGCAAGCCGATACTGCGCTAAAAGCCGGTGCAGATGCTGCGAGTGCACCTGTTGAGAAAATATCACTGTTCCACCTATTGAGCGAAGGTGGTGTGCTGATGATACCCCTGCTGCTCTGTTCGCTGTTGCTGGTATATGTATTTGTTGAGCGCTTGCTGGCCATACGCAAAGCATCCAAAACCGACCCGCAGTTCATGTTGCGCATTCGCGAGCAGATAACAAGCGGCAACATGCAGGCTGCAAAAGCATTGTGTAAAAATACCGATAGCCCTATAGCGCATGTGGTGGAAAAAGGCATCAGTCGTATAGGTAAGCCGATTGACCATATAGAAAAGTCGATGGAAAGTACCGGGAAACTGGAAGTGTACCAGATGGAGAAGAACCTCTCTATACTTTCTACCCTTGCAGGTATAGCACCTATGTTCGGTTTCCTGGGTACCATTGCCGGTATGATCATACTATTCTTTAATGTACAGCACCAGGGTTTCTCACTGGAGACCATTGCGGGCGGTATATATACCAAGATGGTGACATCAGCCGTGGGGCTTATCATAGGTTTGCTCGCCTATGTGGCCTACAATTACCTTAATGCACAGATCAATAAGAATGTGAACAAGATAGAGGCTGCATCGGTTGAATTTTTAGACATATTACAGGAACCAACCCGCTAAAAGAGCTGCATGAACCTGAGAAAACACATAAGGGAATCTTCTGAACCGCACACATCGGCGCTGAACGATATCCTGTTCATATTGCTTCTGTTCTTCCTTATTATATCTACCCTGGCCAATCCCAACGTGGTAAAAGTATCTACGCCCCGTGCCAAAAGCGATACAAAAGCCAAGCAGACCGTAGTGGTGAGTATCGATTCTTTACAGCGCTTTTATGTAGGCACTGCGCTTACCGTTCCCGATTCACTTAGCCCGGTCATTAGCCGCATAGCTGCAAAATCGGGCGATGCCGAACCAACGGTAGTGATAAATGGGGATAAAAAAGCTACCTGGGACAATATCATGGTAGCCATGAAAGCCGCTAAGGCAGCCAATCTTAAGGTGGTTGCGGCTATAGATAAGGACGGAAAGTAATCCACATTTCTTAAAAGTAATAGCGGCTTCCTTATTTTTGTTTTATAGGCAGCACAACATCCATATTAGAGTCGCCGATAGAGTACCTGAAGGGCGTGGGCCCGCAGCGGGGCGAACTGCTTCGCAGCGAGTTGGGTATCAGCACTTTTGAAGACCTGCTATATCATTATCCCTATCGCTACTTCGACCGTACACAGCTTAGCAAGATAGGCCATATAGATCCCAACGCCGAATATATACAGGTAGCCGGTATATTGGTGAATATATTTGAAGAAGGCCGCGGCCCTAAACAACGGCTTGTGGCTACACTCTATGACGAGACAGGGCGCATAGATCTCATATGGTTCAAAGGAGCGTCATGGATAAAACGTTCATTGAAAGAGAACGAGCGTTACATAGTATTTGGCAAGGTGAGCCTTTTCAACGGCCAATATAATATCCCCCACCCTGAAATAGAAGCATGGAACAGTGAAACGGCCATTGCCGGCATGCAGCCTGTTTACCCCACTACCGAAAAGTTAAGGACAAAAGGTATAACCAACCGCTCGTTTGCCAAACTTACCAGCGCTTTATTTGATAAAGTGAATCTTACGGAAATCTCCGAGATACTTCCTGCAAATATTTTAAGTGAATATAAACTTTGCCAGCGTGCACAGGCTATAAAGTGGGTACATTTCCCGGATAGCGAGGAGCATAAACAGGCTGCTTTATACAGGCTGAAATGGGAAGAATTGTTTGCCTCGCAACTGATGATCGCCCGCATACGTATGCAGCATACCATACAGCAGGGCTTGCGCTTCGATACAGTAGGCGATAATTTCAATGACTTCTTTAAAAAACACCTGCCCTTCGCCCTGACCAATGCGCAAAAACGTGTGCTGAAAGAGATACGGCACGATACAGCAACCGGGAAGCAAATGAACCGCCTGCTGCAGGGCGATGTGGGTAGCGGTAAGACCATTGTGGCCGTTATGTCGATGCTGCTGGCCATGGATAACGGCTTCCAGGCCTGCCTGATGGCCCCTACCGAGATACTGGCACAGCAGCACTATGAAAGTGTGGGTAAACTGCTAGAGGAAATGCAGATACCGGTGGCCCTGCTTACCGGTAATATAAAAGGTAAAGAACGTAAAGAGATATTAAAAGGCCTTGCCGATGGCAGCATTCCTCTTGTTGTTGGTACACATGCATTAATAGAGGAAAGTGTACAGTTCAAAAACCTGGGGCTTGCAGTTATTGATGAGCAGCACCGCTTTGGCGTAGGCCAGCGGGCACGCTTATGGTCTAAGAACGATGTGCCGCCACATGTGCTGGTGATGACCGCCACCCCTATACCCCGCACACTGGCCATGACCCTGTATGGCGACCTTGATGTATCGGTAATCGATGAATTGCCACCCGGCCGACAGGAGATCAGGACCGTGCACAGGCATGAGTCGCATCGCTCACGCGTAATGGAATTCATTAAGACCGAAGTGAACAAAGGACGGCAGGCATATATCGTATATCCGCTGATCGAAGAGTCGGAAAAGATGGACTACGAAAGCCTTATGGCAGGATATGAGCAGGTTAAGATCTGGTTTCCGGAAGATAAATACCGAATAGCCATGGTGCACGGCAGGCAGGACTCGGCCTTGCGCGAGCGCAACATGCAGCGCTTTGTGAGTGGCGATGCGCAGATACTGGTAGCTACTACGGTGATAGAAGTAGGTGTTAACGTGCCAAATGCTACCGTGATGCTGATAGAAAGTGCAGAACGCTTTGGTCTTTCCCAGCTCCACCAGTTGCGTGGCCGCGTGGGCCGTGGTGGCGAGCAGTCATACTGCATACTGTTGACGGGTAATAAATTGTCAAAAGAAAGTGTGCAGCGTATGCGCATCATGGTGGCTACTACCAATGGATTTACCATAGCTGAACAAGACCTGGCCATGCGCGGCCCTGGCGACTTGTATGGTACCCGGCAAAGCGGCATTTTAAAATTCAAACTGGCCGATATCGTCAAGGATTCGGCTATACTGGAGCAAACGCGCAATGCCGCGATACAAATGGTTGCAGAGGATCCCGGCCTTATAAAACCACAGCACCAGGCATTGAAACACAGCCTTTTAGAACAGTCCCACCAGTCGCACTGGAGCAAAATAAGCTAGCGGTATAGTTTTTTACTATTCCACCCCGTAGAAAAATCTATCGTTAAATTTAATTAAACGTTTGTTTAAAATTAAACGACTGTTTAACTTTGCGTCATGCAAGAGGCAAAAACCATAGATTATAACGAGAAGCAGGTGCAGATAATAGAGACTGCGGAGCGGCTCTTTGCAGCTAAAGGATTTGAGGGGACTTCTGTGAGGGATATAGCCCAGGAAGCAGGCATCAATATAGCTATGATATCCTATTACTTTGGCTCGAAGGAGAAACTGATCGAGGCAATTTTTGCCTACCGTATCAGCTATACCCGCCTCACGATACTGAATGTGATCAATGATGAGGCTATGAGTCCTACCGAAAAACTGGAGCGGATCATTGACAGCTATATCGATAAGATGATGAAGAACCAGTGCTTCTACAGGTTAATGGCCCAGGAGCGCTCTATCCTCGAAGTGCAAAATATCAGTGAGCTCATCTATGATTCGAAGGCCCGTAATATGGAAATGGTAAAGAAAATATTGCAGGAAGGGCAGAAGAAAGGGGAATTCCGGAAAAATATTGATGTAGCCCTGCTTATGGCTACCATGATCGGCACTTCCAATCATTTCACATCATCCCAGGCTTTTTACCGGCGGTATAATAACCTCAAGGACATGTCAGACGAAGACTTTCAGAAATATTTAAAGAAGAAGCTCGGTACTTATTTAAAAACATTATTCAAATCACTACTCACCGTACAATAATTAAGATGACCATTAAGAAGATCGTAACGTTCACACTGGCTGTCCTTGTAACAGGCGGCCCTGTACTGGCCCAAAATACGAGAAGCATCACGCTCGATGAGGCTATACAACTGGGTTTGCAGAATAGCAAACAATTAAAGCTCAGTGATGCAAAAGTAAAAGAGGCTACCCTCTCACTGCACGATGCACAGGGACGCATGCTGCCGGAGGTAAGCGTTTCTGGCTCATATATGAGGCTGGCGCAACCTACGATAGACCTTAAGTTGAACAGCAATTCGCAAAGCAGTGGCAACGAGCAATCGAACCCGGCTGCAAACATTAAGGTAAACCAGGTGGCCTATGGCATTGCCAATGCTTCTTTGCCGGTCTTTTCAGGCTTACGGGTACATTATGGCATACAGTCGGCTAAGTACCTGGAAAAAGCCGCCAAACTGGATGCCGATAAGGACCGTGAAGAAGTGATACTGAATATTATAAATGCTTACAGCAATTTATACAAATCAAGAGCGGCAGTTGACCTGGTGAAAGAGAACCTGCACCAGTCACAGCAAAGGGTAAAAGATTTTACCAACCTCGAAAAGAACGGTATCATTGCCCGTAACGACCTGTTAAAGGTTGAATTGCAGGAGTCGAATACTGAACTTTCTTTACTCGATGCAGAAAGCAATATGAAGGTCACAAATATTAATGTGGACCTGTTGCTGGGGCTGCCTGAGGAGACACTGCTCATTCCCGATACGACATCGTTTTTAGCCATGCAGGATGCAAGGAATATCAATGATTGGGAACAGATGGCACTGGGGAACCGGAAAGACGTTGCCGCGCTTGCGATGCGAGAAAAGGCTGCCGATGCAAACATTAAGGCAGCACGGGGCGAATACTACCCATCCCTCGCGCTTACCGGTGGCTACATTGCTGCTGATATACCTAATCTGCTTACCATTACCAATGCACTGAATGGCGGAATAGGATTAAAGTATTCACCATCATCATTATGGAAGGCCGGGACAAAAGTTTCCGAGGCCAAAACACAAAAAGCCATGATCATGATAAACCGTGATATGCTCGATGACCAGGTGCGCATACAAATAAATAAGGCCTATGAAGACTACCTGCTAAGCAACCAGAAAATTAATGTGTATGAAAAAGCAGTAGCTCAGGCAACGGAGAACTATAGGATAACCAAGAACAAATACGACAACAGCCTGGCAACCACTACCGACCTGCTGGAGGCAGATGTGGCACAACTACAGGCCAAACTCAATTACACCTTCGCCAAAGTAGATGCGATGGTGGCATATAATAAACTGCTGCAGACAGCAGGAGCATTGAACGATAACAAACAGTAAAAAACAAGCATTAAACGATAAGCAGATCTTATGGATACGCAAACAAAAGATGTAAAGCATCCCGCAAACATGAACCACGGCAATAATGCCCAGCACCATGCAGCAGAGCACCACCCTGCACCAAAGAAGCGCAATAATAAACGCTTTATAATGATTCTTTCCGTACTCGTTGTACTGGGTGGAGCCTTTGGCATCACCAAATACATTCACTCCATCTATCATGAAGAGACCGATGATGCACAGGTAGAGGCGAATATAAGCCCGGCGATACCACGCATATCAGGCTATATAGATGAAGTGCGCGTGAAGGATAACCAAAAAGTAAAAAAAGGTGATACACTTGTGGTGCTTGATGCCCGCGATCTTGCCATAAAAGTAGAGCAGGCAGAAGCTGCCCTGGCTACTGCGCAGAGCAGTCTTGGTGTGGCACAGGCCTCTACTACTGCGGCTAAAGCAAATATCAGCACTTCACAGGCCAATGTTTCTACGATCGATGCGCAGATAGAGGCCGCTAAAGTGAACCTGTGGCGTGCTACGCAGGACTATGACAGGTATGCCAACCTCGTAAAAGACCATTCAGTAACACAGCAGCAATATGAGCAGGCCCTCGCCGCCAAGCAAACAGCAGAGCGCCAGTTGAACGTATTGACCGAGCAAAAAAATGCAGCTGCCCGCCAAACAAGTGCCATTGCCTCGCAAAGCAATGCTACTTACCAGCAGGTAAGTGTGGCCGATGCGACCATCAAGCAAAAACAGGCCGAGCTGGAAAATGCAAAGCTCAACCTTTCTTATGCCGTAATAACAGCACCCGAAGATGGCCTGGTATCGAAAGTGAATGTGCAGCCCGGCCAGTTCGTACAGGCAGGCCAGTCATTGTTCAGTATCGTTTCCGAAGATGGTGTTTGGGTGGTGGCCAACTTTAAAGAGACACAGCTCGACAAAATGAAGGTGGGCCAGAAAGTTACCGTGAGCGTAGATGCATATCCCGGTCATAAGATAGAGGCGAAACTGAGTTCTTTCTCCCCTGCCACAGGAGCAAGGTTCGCCTTATTGCCTCCCGATAACGCAACAGGCAACTTTGTAAAGGTGGTGCAGCGTGTACCGGTGAAAATAGATTTTGTAAACAAGAATGATGAAGTGGTGAAACAGTTGCGTCCCGGTATGAACGTGAACGTTGACGTACACTTAGACTAATTAATATTAATCCCGGACAGGATATATGACACAGGACGGATCTTTGGTAGAGTACGGCGCACGGCGGGTGATCATCACCATTACCGCCATCTTCTGCGCCCTGCTTGAGATAGTGGACACCACTATCGTGAACGTGGCCCTCAACGATATGAAGGGCAACCTCGGCGCTACGCTTAGCGAGATCGGCTGGGTGATCACTGCTTATGCAATAGGTAATGTGATCGTAGTACCCATGACCAGTTGGTTATCGCAGCAGTTTGGCCGCCGCAATTATTTTGCAGCATCTATAATGCTGTTCACACTTTGCTCTTTCTTATGCGGACAGGCTACAGGCATAGGTGAGCTGGTGATATTCCGCTTCCTGCAGGGTCTTGGAGGTGGTGCCTTATTGGTTACATCCCAAACCATCATTACCGAAAGCTACCCTGCCGAAAAAAGAGGCATGGCACAGGCTATATATGGTTTGGGCGTTATCATTGGCCCTACCCTTGGCCCGCCACTGGGTGGCTATATAGTAGAGCACTTTTCCTGGCCCTACATTTTCTATATTAATATACCTATCGGGGTCATTGCTACCCTGCTTACCCTGCAGTTTGTGCGCAGTCCTAAATATTCAGAAAAGAAAGCAGCGCATGAGATCGACTGGTGGGGCATCGCATTCCTGGCCATCGCGGTAGGTTCATTACAATATGTACTGGAGCGCGGGCATGAAGAAGACTGGTTCTCCAGTTCTACCATCGTGGTACTGGCGATCACTGCCGGCCTGGGACTGTACTTTTTCATCTGGCGGGAGCTTACTTATAAGAACCCCATTGTAGAATTGCGGGTGCTCAAGAATGGCAATTTGCGCATCGGCACCATGCTGTCGTTCATCCTCGGCTTTGGCCTTTATGGGTCCACTTTCGTGGTACCACTATATACACAGGCCATTCTTGGATGGAATGCCCAGCAGTCGGGCGAGTTGATGATACCCGCAGCCCTTACCACAGCTTTTATGATGCCCTTGATAGGCCAGTTGATACAAAAAGGCGTCCCGCAGCAATACCTTGCCGCGGCGGGCATGGCCCTCTTCTTCGCTTATAGCTTTTGGGGTTATAAGATATTAACGCCCGATACAGGTAAAGACGCCTTCTTCTGGATGCTGATAGTGCGCGGTGTAGGTATGGCATTGTTATTCATACCCATCACTACCCTTTCGCTATCCACACTTAAAGGACAACAGATAGGCCAGGGGGCCGCTTTTACCGGCATGATGCGGCAATTGGGTGGCTCATTTGGTGTGGCGCTCATCACCACCTTCATGTCGCAGCAAAACCAGGTGTATCGTAATGATCTCGCAGCCAAGCTAAATACGAACTCCGCTGCCGTGCAGCAAAGGGTTGAGGGTATGCAGCACAGTTTTATTGCCAAAGGCATGACGCCTGATGTAGCTTTAAAAAGTGCATACCAGTCGCTCGACTATTCCCTGTCTAAGCAGGCGGCCGTATTATCTTATATGGATGTGTTCCTCTACCTCGGTATCCTGTTTCTCATATGTGTGCCTTTCCTCCTTATGGTAAGGGCCAACAAGAAGAAAAAGATAGATATATCCGAAGCAATGCATTAATAGAAAAAATAAGCACCGGAATTGATAGAAAGACGATTTTAGCCATGAAGACTAGTCCCGCTTTTAGCGGGACTTTTAGTTATTGCCCCTGTAATAAGTGCAAGAGATGTTTCGCCGGTATCAGGGCGGTCTTTTAGATCAGGTAATTCGTGGTAAAAAATAAAGCCCCGCAATTGCAGAGGCTTTGTTTGTGCCGCAATACAGGCAATCGCTTACCCATTGCGGCCTCGAGGTTTGGCACCGCGGCAAAGATACGGTATGTACGGCTTTTTAGCATATTTTTATACCCATGAAACGAGTTTCAAGTCTTTTACTGCTCTTGCTTGCCACATTATGCCTCCATGCGCAAACGGTGAACAGGCTGTATTCCAAAGCTTATGGCGATTCTACAAAGCCGGCCATTATATTCCTTCATGGTGGGCCGGGTTATAATTCGGTTTCATTCGAGCTGTCCACTGCTCAAAAACTGGCCGGTAAAGGATATTATGTTATTGTCTACGACCAGAGAGGCTGCGGGCGCTCTAAGAACTTCCCCGGGGCCAAATTCACCCTGAAAGAGAATCTCTCCGATATTGATGTGATCTATGAGCATTATCACATAAAAAAAGCGGCGCTTATAGGGCATAGCTGGGGCGGCACATTGGCTACATTCTATACATATGACCACCCCGACAGGGTTTCAAAACTGGTTTTGCTCAGTTCCCCAATTTCTTATCCCGATGCCTTTAAAACGATATTGCACAACTGTACCGAAGTATATAAAAAACGTAATGATACCGCTAACCTGAGATATATGGACATGCTGGCGCATATGGATACGACATCGCTCGCCTATGCCGGCTATCTCTTCATTCATGCATCTAATTGTGGCTTGTATACCCCTGCTGCTTCATCGAAGGAGAGAGATGAGATATTAAAGACTATGAGTGCAGATACCTTGTCGCCATTACTTAAGGAAAATGACATCATACCGGTCAGGGGTATTTATGACGATATACATTATACTACCCTGAACACGGGCTCACTGCTCGATGAGATGAATGCCAAACACGTCTGGGTTTTTGGCATATATGGCAATGAGGATGGTCTTTTTGATAAAACGCAATGGGATGATATAGCTACTCATACAGGCAAGAACAATTTTGCATTGGTAAACGGTTCTTCCCACAATGTATTTATCGACCAGCAAAAGGCCTTTATCAACCTGGTTATTTCGATAATGAATAGTTAGCCGCTTGTTAATGATATGTCAACACATGCAAAAAACCACTCTTTTGTTGAGATCAGTACTATGTTTGTGCTGTAATCATTCACCGCAGAGAGATAAGTCATGTTTACAAAAGACAAAGTTTACTTCCCAAACCTTAATGGGGTGCGTTTTATTGCCGCACTGGGGGTAATAGCACACCATGTAGAGCAAAACAAGAATATTTACGGCCTCGATAATGTTTACACCAACTCATTCGTTGGGGGCGTATTCGGCAAATTGGGCATTATTATGTTCTTTGTGCTCAGCGGCTTCCTGATCACTTATCTTTTATTGAAAGAAAAAGAAAAGACCGGTACCATATCAGTACGCAATTTTTATGTCAGGCGTATATTCAGGATATGGCCACTTTATTACATGATCATTGCCATAGGCATTTTTGTATTACCCCATTTTTCATTTTTTCATATCCCCTATCTTAGCGACCATGTAAACGATAGCTATTGGCTGAAGATATTGCTCTTTCTTTTCTTTATGCCTAATGTGGCCGATACCTTGTTCCGTGCTGCACCTGCTCCATTTATCAACCAGGCCTGGTCTGTAGGTGTCGAGGAGCAGTTTTATATCATCTGGCCATGGATCGTTAAGTACAGCAAGAATATCCTCACCATGCTGCTGCGCATCATTGCATTTTATTTCCTGATGCGGCTTACACTCGAAGTATGGCATTACCTGCAGCCGGGTAATAAGTTTATTACCAACCTCAATTATTTCTGGATGTATTTCTGCATCGATGATATGGCTTTGGGGGGTATTATGGCCTGGGTATTATACCACAAAAAGGAGAATGTGCTTAAGTTCCTCTTCAATAAATATACACAGATCATTACTTATGTCAGCCTGGCCATAATTACAGTAAAAGGCATTGCCATACCCTACCTCACTTTTGAGCTTTATGCAGTGTTCTTTGCCATTATGATCATTAACCTCGCCGCCAATAAGAACACGATACTGACTTTCGACAATAAAGTACTCGACTACCTCGGCAAGGTTACCTATGGCTTATATATGTATCATGGTATAGCTATCGTTATCGGTATCAGGGCCGTACTGGCATGGGTGCCGAAGAACGACCTGGTATGGAGCAACATAGTATGCTACGGCATAACATTTGGCAGTTGTATCCTGATGACGATACTGTCATACGAATTATATGAAAAACCGTTCCTCAGGAGAAAAGTGAAGTACAGCAAGATCATCAGCGGCGATAATGCCAAAGAAATGGGCGCTGAAGCTGTTTCGGTTGATGAAGGGACGGAAACATCGGCACCAGTACCCTCTTTACAATAAAATCGGCTTATTCGCAGCCGTGCCGGCTTTACATTGGGGTAAATACCTTATTTTTGCGCCGCTAAACAGGTCTTTAAATTATATGATCAGCCGCAGAAATATCCGGGTAAAAGTAATGCAAACATTATATGTGCTTGCAGCAATGGAACCCGGTGAACAGGAGGTAATTAAAAAAACTGGCTCAGATATCCTCGACGATAAATTAAATCGTTCCCTCGACCTTTTTACCATTGCCATACTTTATATCACCAGGATAGCGCAATATGCGCAGCTGGACGCACAGCAACGCTCTTCCAAATATCTGCCATCCGAGGACGATAAACATGTAAGCACTAAGATTGCCGAAAATGAACTGGTGCAAAGGATCATGGGCAACAGCACCTTTAACGCAAAGGTGAAAGATGCCCACCTGGAGCAATATATCGACCAGGAATGGGTGAAGAAAATATACCAGCAGCTTATTAAGACCTCGCAGTACAGGCAATATATTGCTGCAGAAGAACGCAATTCGGCCGCAGAAAAAGAACTGTTACAATTCATATGGGAAAAGCAAATGCTGGAGCATGAAGATCTCCAGGGCTTTTTCAATGATGAACTCCCCGGCTGGGAAGATGACAGGGACATGATCATTATGCTCATGAGCAATTTCTTCAAAAGCAATTCGAGGGTTAATTTCATTGATCTCATATCCACCGAAAAAAGGGAATATGCTCACGCACTTCTGCATACGGTCATTGATAAAGAGGAGTACTGCATGGAATTAATAAATCCCAAGCTGAAAAGCTGGGATACAGAGCGCGTGGCGCTGATAGACCTGCTGCTGCTGAGGATGGGATTGTGTGAGTTCCTCTACTTCCCTACTATACCGGCTAAGGTTACTATTAATGAGTTTATTGAGATAGCCAAAATGTATAGCACACCCCAAAGCGCACAATTCGTAAACGGCGTGCTGGATAATATTCTTAAAGACCTGCAAAAGGAAAATAAGATAAATAAACAGGAACGTAATGGTAAATCATAACTTTGCAGCTATTATGTCATCTATAAGATCATATGTTATTTTAGTACTGTTGGCGGGCATGGTATCATGCAATACAGCAGTAGATAAAGGCAAGCCCCCCGCTGCCGACTCAGGGCTTCTGTCCGCAAGCCTCGTAAAGAATCCTTATACTGCTTCCGGTACCGATACGGCCATTGCCGCTCAGTTGGCTACGTTGATATTTAAAGATACTACCCACGATTTTGGTACTATTCATGAGGACGATAAAGTACAGTACGATTTTGAATTTGAGAACGGCGGCCAAAGCCCGCTCATTATCAGTAAAGCCACAGGTTCATGTGGTTGCACAGTTGCCGATTTTCCGCACGAGCCATTACCCCCTGGTAAAAATGGCAAAATAACTGTTAGCTTTAATGCCACAAACAAAATAGGTCCGCAGAACAAAACGGTCACACTGACCACCAATACTACCCGTGGCACCGAGATGTTGTATATCACTGCCAATGTGCTGGACAAGAACGAAAAGAAATAATTTTTAAAACCAAATAACACAAAACAATGTTTGTAAATCTTGAAACGATCCTGCTGCAAGCCGCTCCCGGCGGAGGAAGCCCTTATTTTTCGCTCCTCTTCATGGTTGGCATGATAGCAGTTATGTACTTCTTTCTCATTCGCCCGCAGGCTAAACGTGCCAAAGAGCAAAAGAAATTTGCTGAAAGCATTAGCGTGGGAGAAAAAGTGATCACTTCTGCCGGTATTCATGGTATAATAAGCCGTGTGAATGAAGATGGCACACTGCAGATAGAAGTAGGCCGTGGCAGTTTCCTCACCATTGAGCGTTCTGCTGTATCCATGGAGCTTACTGCCGCACACAGGAAGAAAACCGATAGCGCAAATACAGCATCTGTAAAATAATTTCCGGGCCCATGTTGAAGGTAGGGATCACAGGAGGAATAGGTTCGGGCAAATCAGTTGTATGCCGGGTGTTCACTGCACTCGGCATACCTGTTTTTAATGCCGATAATGCCGCCGGGCATTTATTGGAAACCGATGAACAAGTAAAGGAAAAGGTAAAGGCGCTGCTTGGGAATGAAAGCTATAAGGGCAACCGGCCCGATAAGGCTTATATAGCATCGATAGTATTCAAAGACCCGGGAAAACTAAACAGCCTCAATGCCATTATTCATCCTGCCACTATCGCATATGGCAACAAATGGATGCAGCAGCAGGCAGGGCCATATATCATTAAAGAGGCCGCTATATTTTTCGAAAGTGGCAGTTATAAAGATATGGATGTAATGGTGGGCATATCTGCTCCGAAAGAACTACGTATTCAGCGTGTATTGACACGTCCCGGCAGCACAAGGGAAGAGATACTGGCCCGTATGGCGCAGCAGATGGATGAAGAGGAAAAAATGGATCGCTGCGATCATGTGATCATTAATGACGGGCAGCAGGCCATTATTCCGCAAGTGCTTAAGCTGCACAGGTTATTCCTCGAAAGCGCTGGTTGAATGATATAGCTTTATAGAGTACTGTTTTGTTTTTTCAAAATAGCTACTGTTAACCGGCTTACACAAACGAGTTTATCTTTTTCATCCCTTATTTTAATATCCCAGACATGTGTCTTGGCGCCAATATGCAAGGGCTCAGCTCTTGCGGTAACGATTCCTTTCGTTTTGCCCCTAACATGATTACAGTTGATCTCTATACCCGTACATATTTCCATTTCACGGTCTATACATAGCCAGGAAGCTACGCTGCCAATGGTCTCTGCCAGCGCTGCCGAAGCACCGCCATGCAGTAGTCCATAAGGCTGTTTTGTTGTTTTGTTCACAGGCATTGTGGCACAGAGATGATCGTCGCCGATTTCTGTAAATTCTATCCCCAGCGCTTCGGCCATAGTATCAGCAGATTGCGCGTTGAGCATTTTCAAACTTAGTTTTTCTCCCTTCCAGATAATAGGCATAAACAATATATTAATAATTAACTATGTGTATAATATATTTGTATTTAGCACAGAAAATTAATCAATAATACCACTTACTTTTGATATTCGAATTAAGCTATTGTCATTAATTTATGCAAACAATTCTTGTTGCAGGCGCCGGGAAATCATCCACTTATTTAATTCATTACCTGCTTTCTATTGCAACACGCAATAAATGGAAGGTGATCATTATGGATGAAAATGCGGACGCTATAGCTGAAAAAATACGGGTCAACGGTTATGCCTCTGCCGAACCTGCAGTAATTGATGTTACAAATATTAAGCAGCGCGAACCATTGGTTAAGCGTGCCGACATTGTGATATCATTAATGCCGCCGCATTTGCATATTCACCTGGCAAAAGACTGCCTCAGGCACAAAAAGAACCTCATTACTTCTTCTTACATCTCGCCGGAGATCAGGGAGATGCAAAAAGACGTGAAAGAAGCCGGCCTGATGTTCATGTGCGAAATGGGCCTTGATCCGGGCATTGATCATATGACCGCCAGCCAGATCATACACAGCATACAGCGTGTGGCAGCCAGCATCACCTCATTCAAGTCTTATTGCGGTGGGCTTGTCGCTCCTGAGAGTGACGACAACCCCTGGCACTATAAATTCAGCTGGAACCCCCGTAACATCATCAATGCGGGCAAGGATGGTGCAAAATACCTGCTGAATGGCAAATATGTTGACGTGCCTTACGAAAAGATATTTGACCATAATAAAAAGATCAAGGTTAACGAACTTGGGCCCCTTGCATATTATCCCAACAGGGACTCACTGCATTATCTCGAATCTTATGATGTACCTGAAGTAAAGAACTTTATGCGGGCTACCTTACGGCATCCCGGTTTTTGCAAAGGCTGGAATGCACTCGTAGCGCTGGGGCTCACTGACGATAAAGATCATATCAATGATGGCAGCCTCACTTATGCAGGCTGGGTGAAAAGTAAAGCATCATACAAGAACAACAGCACATTGCCGGAGCATGTAGCCAACAAGCTCAATATACCGGGCGATGACAAAGTGCTCTCTATGTTACAATGGCTGGGGCTGTTTGAAGACAAGCTGGTTCCGAGTAAGACCACCTCATCTGCCGATATCCTGCTTGATCTGCTGCTTGACAAATGGCAAATGAAGCCGGAAGAAAAAGACATGGTGGTGATGCAGCACGAGATCGAGTATATACACAAAGGCAAGAAGATCAAGACAACCAGCACCATGACGCTTAAAGGTGAAAACAAAGAGCATTCTGCTATGGCCAAGACCGTTGGCTTACCTATGGGCATACTGGCCAAAATGATACTTACCAAAAAGATAAATCCCCCCAAAGGTGTGCTTATCCCCAACATGCCTTCGGTTTACCGTCCCCTCCTGACAGAACTCAATCATCACGGCATCAGTTTTACTGATGAAGTGGAATAGTATAGCCTGTACCGCTTACTTACCCTCATATCATACCCCCACAATTATATACCTCGCTCTTCCGCTCCAATTTTACTTTGAGATATAGATGCCTTAACCCTATCTTTGCGCACTATTAATACAATGCGCTCAGGAAACAATACCTTCCCGGTAATAATATTGTTTATTATTTGCAGTATGGCTTCATACCCGTTCGAAGCAACTGCTAAGGCGAAAAAGAAATATAAGTCAAGCCTATACGCCTCATGGGGCTATAATACGGAATGGTACACCCATCCCAATATAAAAATATCGCAGCCTGGGCTGGGCAATGACTACACGCTGAACCATGTCACGGCCCACGACCGCCGCGGTTGGGACCATAACCTTTTACATCAGCCCATCACCATCCCACAGTTCAATTGCAGGATAGGTTACATGTTTAATGAAGATAAGGGCTGGGGCGTAGAGCTGAATTATGATCACCCTAAGTTCATCGTTTCAGAAGGCCAGCAGGTACATATTACAGGTAAAAAAGACGGTCAGCCGGTCGATGAGGTTATCACCTTCAGCGAAGCGAACGGCTTTTTTTATTACCTGAACAATGGCGCCAATTTTTTCCTTTTCAACATGGTGAAACGCTGGAAATTCATTGCCGATAAAAAAGGTAATGTAAGGATAGATGCCTTTGGCAAACTGGGTACAGGTTTTATGGTGCCGCATGTAGAGAACAGTCTCTTTGGTAATAAAAACAATCCGCACTTCGAAGTGAATGGCTGGAACACGGGGCTTGAAGGTGCATTAAGGCTCACACTAATGCACTATGTCTATATCGAATATGCCAATAAGCTGGATTATGCACGTTACCGCGGGCTGAAAATATATAAGGGCACAGCCCGGCAAAATATGGGTACCTACGAAATGATATTGAACGTTGGCATCAATATACCTGTCCGTAATAAGACCATATATATCGCAAATGACGAGGCGCCGGAGCTAAAGTAGTTGGGGGACTGTGGTTAATACCGGTTCAGGTGGCGCTTTATTTCTTTCTGTACATCGCGCTCCTTAATACTTTCGCGCTTATCATGCAGTTTCTTACCCTTGCCCAGGCCTATCTCTACTTTGGCAAAACCATGCTCATTGATGAAAACGGCAAGGGGTACAATGGTAAGTCCCTTCTCTTTTACTTTATTGGCCCATTTGGCCAGCTCTCTTTTATTGAGTAGCAGCTTACGTTCACGTATCGGGTCATGCCCGGCATAGCCCGCATTTACATACTCTGCTATGTGCAGGCTTTTGATCCATAATTCGCCCCGGTCAAAAAAGCAATAACTGTCGTTGAAGCTCACCTTTCCATTACGCACAGATTTTATCTCAGACCCGGTCAGCACGATACCTGCCGTCAGCCTGTCCTCAATGGCATACTCAAAGGTTGCCGGTCGGTTCTTTATATAAACTTTTTCGGGCACTTAATAAACTTAAGACTTTCTAAAACAGCCTGCTATTGTTTGGTAAACCAATCCAATGCATGGCTCAGTTTGTATTTGAGGTTCTGGCGCTCCACGATGAAATCAAGAAAGCCATGTTCCAGCAAAAACTCCGAGCGCTGAAATCCGGAAGGAAGATCTTTTTTAATGGTCTCTTTAATGACCCTGGGGCCGGCAAAACCGATCAAGGCCTTGGGCTCTGCGATATTGATATCGCCCAGCATGGCATATGATGCAGTAACACCACCCGTCGTAGGATCGGTCATTAAAGATATATAAGGCAGCCCTGCTTTGGCCAGTTGGGTCAGCTTGGCCGATGTTTTGGCCATCTGCATCAGCGAGAAGGCACTTTCCATCATCCTCGCCCCACCCGATTTGGATATGACCATAAAAGGCATCTTGTGCTCAATAGCATAATCGATACCTCTCGATATCTTCTCACCCACTACCGAGCCCATGGAACCACCAATGAAATTGAAATTCATACAAGCAACCACAAAGCCCTTACCATCCAGGTTACCCACGCCTACGGTCATTGCATCTTTCAGGCCCGTACTGGCCTGTGCTTCATCCAGGCGTTTATCATAAGGTTTCAGGTCCACGAAGCCCAGCATGTCCTTAGGGCTTATATTCCCGAACAGTTCTTCGTATTCGCCTTCGTCAAATATTATTTTGAAGTATTCTTTAGCGTTTATCCTGTTGTGGTAATTGCACTTGGGGCATACATAATAATGCGCTTCAAGCTCTTCGCGTGTAATGGTCGTTTTACACTCAGGGCATTTGTGCCATAGTCCTTCCGGTGTTTCTTTCTTCTCATTCGTACTGGTCAGTATCCCTTTCCTCACTCTTCGAAACCAGGTTGATGACATATCTCTAAGGATTGGTTAAGGGGTCAAAGATACAATTTGATTGCTAAGTGGAAAGCCCTAAGATCAAAAGATGAAAATGATAATACTAAAGCTGAATGCCTTATCTATCAATCGATTATGGGAAGGTTGCTGTTATTTATAATTTTTACTTTCAAATTTCTTCTTACTCCACTTCCCGCTTGCCCGATAACAGGTAGATGACGGCCATCCTGATGGCCACACCATTCTCCACCTGTGGCAGTATGATCGATTGCTTGCTGTCGGCCACATCCGAGTTCAGTTCCACCCCCCTGTTGATGGGGCCTGGGTGCATGATCACTATTTCTTTTTCTATGCTGTCCAGCATCTGGCGGTTCACGCCATAGTAAAGAGCATATTCGCGCAGCGTGCTGAACAGGGGCTTATGCTGGCGCTCAAGTTGTATGCGCAGCACATTGGCCACCTCGCACCATTGCAGGGCCTTCTTTACATCATATTCCACCTTCACACCCAGCGATTCGATATGCTTGGGTATCAGCGTTGGCGGACCAGCCACCATTACTTCGGCGCCCAGCTTGGTGAGGCAAAAGATGTTGCTCAGCGCTACCCTGCTGTGCATGATATCGCCTATGAGCACTACCCTTTTCCCTTTCACGTCACCCAGCCTTTCGCGTATCGAGTACGCATCCAGCAGGGCCTGTGTGGGATGCTCGTTGATACCGTCACCTGCATTGATGATGCTGGCATCTATATGATTGGCCAGGAACCATGGCGCACCACTGGCGCTATGACGCATCACCACCATATCCACCTTCATGGCCAGTATATTATTCACCGTATCAATCAGGGTTTCCCCCTTGGATACCGATGAGCCGGAGGCCGAAAAATTCACCACATCGGCACTTAGCCGCTTCTCGGCCAGTTCGAAAGATATGCGTGTGCGTGTAGAGTTCTCAAAGAAAATATTGGCAACCGTGGTGTCTCTTAACGAAGGTACTTTCTTAATGGGCCGGTTCAGTACCTGTTTGAAATTATCTGCTGTCTGGAAAATACGCTCTATGTCTTCGGGTTGAAGCTCCTTGATGCCTAAGAGATGTTTTACAGAAAGCGTCATGCAGTATTTGTTTTTTTATTGGTCTATGAGCACTACCTCATCCTTCTCGTCCTTTTCGGCCCAGTACACTTTTATTTTCTGTGTTATTATTGTATCCACTGTCTGTCCCACATAGTCGGGCTGTATGGGCAGTTCCCGGCTGAAACGGCGGTCTATCAGCACCATCAGCTCCACGTTCTTTGGCCTTCCGTAAGCCAGCAGGGCATCCATAGCCGCGCGTATGGTGCGCCCGGTATGCAGCACATCGTCCACCAGCACCACGTTACGCCCTTCTATGCTGAAGCTGATATCCGTAGGTGCGGGTATGTGTATATCATGCTGGTGCACATCATCCCTGTGGAAGGTGATATCCAGCTTGCCATAGTCCACTTGCTGCTGTCCTGTTATCGCTTTCACCATGCCTGCTATCCTGTCCGACAGCCAGATGCCCCGGGGCTGTATGCCTATAATTGCTGTATCCTGGAAATTAAGATGGTTTTCAACCAGTTGATGAGCCAACCGCTGTAGTGTGATATTCAGTTGATTTTTGTCCAGCAGGGTCTTCAATCGCGGGAAATTTGTGCTCAAAAATAGAATAAATACCCCATTATTAAAAGCCTTTACTTTTTAGCTGCATGGATAACACTAAAAAATATAACACAAATACCACAGCCTGCCTGCAAGGAGCCGTTAATTTTGCAGCTTATGGCAATGCACAACGACAATTTCCTCTATATACAAACCTTCTTCGACTCCTATGCCCAGGCTATGGAGCAGTATGATACCAAAGGCCTTGCCTGGCACTATATGCTGCCCTGCACCCTGCTCGATGATGAGCACCAGACCGTATTCACCGAGGCCAGCAAACTGGAAGGTTTCTTCAACCAGGGTGCAAGCTTCTATAAACAGTATGGTATAGCCCATGCAGTGCCAACCATCTGGACCAAGCGTGAATGGAGCGATACGGCGGCCAATGTGCAGGTGAAATGGCAGTATTACGATGCTAAGAAAAAGCCACTCTATGCCTGTGATTACCAGTATGTGCTGAAACTGGATAAAGAGAACGACTGGAAAATAGTGCTCTCGCTTTCCATCAACGAAAAGCAGCGTATGGAAGCATGGCTGGCCAGCAGGAAAAAAGCTAAAACCAAATAGTGCTGTAACTTACGGTTCCGGCCGGAAAAACTACTTCCGCTTAAACTTATTATAGCGCTTCTTTCCGCCACCGCTGCCGCCCCTGCGCTCACTGCCCTCCCGGATAGCGGGTGTGGGGCCAAATTGCTCCGGTACGGGCAACTTATCCACCGGGCGGCCCAGCAGTTTTTCTATCTTCTGGAAACGGCCCTGCTCTTTATCGCTGATGAAGGTGATGGCTGTGCCTTCGCTGGCGGCCCTGGCTGTGCGGCCTATACGGTGTATATAGTCCTCTCCGTCATGTGGCACATCGTAGTTGATCACGAGGTCTATATCTTCTATATCTATGCCCCGGCTCAGTATGTCCGTTGCCACCAGTATCTTCAGTTTCTTCGATTTGAAGTCCAGCAATACCTGCTCGCGCTCATTCTGCTCCAGGTCGCTGTGTATTTGTTCGGCGGGTAATTTGGCACGTTTCAGGTCGCCGGTAAGCCGCTTTACGCTCTGCTTGCTGCTGCAGAATACCAATACGCTGCTGAACTGTTTTTGTCCCAGTACATATTTCACCAGCGGTATCTTCTGCTCGTCATATACCAGGTAGGCCCCTTGTTTTATCTTTTCTGCAGGCTTCGATACCGCGATGTTGACCTCGGCAGGGTTGTGCAATATGGTATTGGCCAGCTTGCGTATGGCCGGGGGCATCGTGGCGCTGAAGAGCAGGTTTTGCCGCTGCTTCGGCATGGTAGCCACTATCTGCATAATGTCCTCATAAAAGCCCATATCCAGCATGCGGTCGGCCTCATCGAGCACCAGGTAGCGCACAGCATCCATCTGCACATAGTTCATCTTCAGGTGGGCTATCATGCGGCCGGGTGTGCAGATCACGATATCGGCCCCTTTGGTCAGGGCCTTTTTCTCCATGGCAAAGAGATTGCCGTCACCGCCGCCATATACCGCTATCGAGCTGATGGCGGTGTAATAAGACAGGCCCTCCAGCGTTTGCGATATCTGCACCGCCAGCTCGCGCGTGGGCACGATGATCACGCAGTTCACCTTATGCTTATCATGCGGCTCGGATATCAGCTTTTGTATCACCGGCAGCAGGAAGGCTGCCGTTTTGCCCGTACCGGTTTGCGCTGCCGCTATCACATCGCGGCCGGCCAGTATGGGGGGTATTACCTGTTCCTGAACGGGTGTAGCATATTCATAACCCATTGAGTCTATCCCATCCAGCAGGTCGTCATCAAATCCAAAATCGTAAAAGTGCAAATCAGTTCATTTTGGCCCAAAATAAGGCATTAATATAATATTGTTACTGTGCTCCCTTCAAAGGGAGATACAGGGGGGATGCCGGCACACGTGCTACACTTATCAACTTATTCAACCCGATCAATCCTATTTTGCAACGGCAATTTTAACCTTCTTACCTTTTATCTTCTCATCCTGTACCAGGTGCAGGGCATGGCTTGCCTTTATCTTGCGCACGGCCACGAAGCTGAAGAAGTCCTTCACCTCTATCAGGCCTATGTCTTCTTTCTTCAGCTCACCCTTCTGCGCCAGGAAACCCACTATGTCCACCTTGTTCACCTTGTCCTTTTTGCCTGCGGCTATGAACAGGGTTATCCATTTGGGCTTTTCGGGCAGTATGGCATTTTCCGGCAGCTCTATTTCTTCTACGGCATCCGTGATGTATTCGGGCAGTTCCTCTTCCGGGTTTAGTATCAGTATGGCTGTGCCGCTGGCCTCCATGCGCGCCGTGCGCCCGTTGCGGTGTGTATAGCTGTCTTCGGTATGCGGCAGGTGGTAGTGTATGATGTAGCGTATATTGGCTATATCCAGCCCCCGTGCAGCCAGGTCGGTGGTCACCAGCACGTTCACGCTGCCATTGCGGAACTTGGCCAGGGCGCTGTCGCGCTGCTGCTGTTCCATGGCCCCGTGGTAGTACTCGTTCACAATGCCCTGCTCCTTCAATATCTCGCTTACCCGCTCCACGCTCTCCCGGTGGTTACAGAACACGATGCTGCTCCTGCCACCCAGCGTGCAGATGAGGCGGAACAGCGTATCGGCCTTGTCCCGCTCCTGCGAGCGCAGCATCTGCACGGCCAGCCCGGCCGATGCCTCATTGCTGTGGTCCAGGAAATCGAGCCTTATCGGTTCCCCAAGTCCTACAAAGCCGGGGATGTCCTGCATATCGGTGGCCGATGTGAGTATGCGCTTGCCGATATGGGGCAATGAGCCGATGATGAAGGACACCTCATCGCGGAAGCCCAGCTCCAGCGATTTATCAAACTCATCGAGCACCAGCATACCTATGCTATCGGTAGTGATGCTGCCACGGCGTATATGGTCGCAAAGGCGGCCGGGTGTGCCCACCACAATTGCCGGGGCCTCAATAAGGTTGTTCTCCTCGGTCTCC
This sequence comes from Bacteroidetes bacterium 46-16, assembly GCA_001897835.1. Lineage (GTDB taxonomy): Bacteria > Bacteroidota > Bacteroidia > Chitinophagales > Chitinophagaceae > MKUN01. Next base: position 76,488 of record MKUN01000002.1, on the reverse strand, counting down.
CGCTTATGCCCGCCATAGCAGCAGGTGATCTTATAGCCTGTGCCCATATTTTTGAACACCTGTTCTATCTGCTGCGCCAGCTCGCGGCTGGGCACTACGATAAGGGCCTGTGTACCTTTAACATCATCTTTCAGCAGCTCCAGCAGGGGCAGCAGGAAGGCCAGGGTCTTGCCCGAGCCGGTGGCCGAGAGCAATATCACATCGTCCTGGTGCAGGCAGGCCTGCAGTGCAGCCTCCTGCATCTCGTTCAGGGCCTTTATCTTCAGCCTGGCCAGTATGGTATCGATGGTGTAATTTTTTTCCTGCATCGGGGCAAAGGTAGGGTTTAGTTGCAGTGAGCAGTAGCAGGTGGCTGTAAAACTTCTGATTTTCGTAAATATTAAAGAGCGGAAGCGGGTTATACACACTTTTCAAGCTTGTGTGTTATCCATCAGCATTTTATGGCTTTCAGCTCATGTGGACAGTGCTTCCGGTTTGGTCCCGATTTGTTTCCCGCGTCTTTGCGAGAAATGAAGCAAGAAACAATATGCATTTATGTTGCTTTTATAGTGGTTTGCAATTTCATAAGACCATAGTCAAAGAATATAGAAAAATATATGGAAAATGTCAGGGGCAGTATTAATTTTATACTAAACAATATTGTTATGCCCATCATTAGAAATAAACAGTACACAAAAATGGAGGTCAAGGGTCATTATTTTCTGAACTTCACAATAGAAAATGTTCGCTGTTTTGGTAAAAAGCAAACGCTTGATTTTGCAGATGAAAACGGCAATCCTCATCATTGGACCATAATATTGGGAGATAACGGCGTTGGTAAAACTTCAATCCTTAAAGGTCTTGTTTCACTAGCTCCATCCCCAAAAAATATTTATAGAGATCAAGGAAGAACAGAACTATATCCGGGACTATACGATTGGTTTGAATCTTGGGATACGGCGCGCCTTTATGGTGTAGAGCCATCAAGATTTCAGGCGAAGGTGATCGCTGCAAATGGATTTAAGAAAGTACTAAAAAATGAAATTAATCATTTAGTCGTAGAACAAGGACACAGCAGTATTAAAAATATATATTTTAATGATGAGAACTACAATGCACTAGGTGACTTTTTATGCTTCGCATACGGTGCTTCAAGGAAAATGGGCAAAAGCACTTTTACAAATGAGAAATACTCTACGGCTAGTGTTAGTTTATTCGATGATGAAGCCCCATTAATTAACGTGGAAGAGTTTTTCATGAGGGCCGATTATGATGCAAAAACGTCGAAGTCAAGGACTTCTTTTGAACAAAGAGAAAAGGTAAAGAAATTACTTATTGATATATTGCCGGAAGTTACCGATCTAAGAATATCGAAATCCTATAGAATAGGTCGATTTGTCGAAGTAAAAACACCATTTGGGTGGGTACGTGTGAGTGAAATGAGTTTGGGATACAAAAGCTTAATTGCGTGGATTGTTGACTTTGCAAGTCGGATGTATCATTATCATCGTGAAAAAGAAAATCCCTTTGCTGAGCCTGCAGTTGTTTTAATTGATGAAATAGATTTGCATTTACACCCAAAGTGGCAAAGAAAGGTATTAAGATACTTGTCGAAAAAATTCCCAAATACACAATTTATTGCGACTGCCCATAGCCCATTAATTGTACAAGCTGCTGAAAATGCTAATTTAGTTTTATTAAAAAGAAGGGGAAATCAGGTATTAATTCACAATGATCCAAACATTATTAAAAACTGGCGCATTGATCAGATATTAACTAGTGATTTATTTGGCTTAAGTTCGTCCCGTTCGGAGGTTGCAGAAAGAATGATGTCTGAACGTCGAAAAATTTTAGAGAAAAGCAGCCTGAATGCATCTGACAAAAAGAAATTAGAAAGTATAGAATCACAGTTGGAATATATACCCGTTGCTGAAACGACTGAATATATTGAAGCTATGAGATTAATTCGCGAGACGAGCAAAAGACTTCCCCAAAAATAATACCCTCTACTATGATTCAAATTAAAAAGAAAGTCTCTGACGTGCCTGAGATATTAAAAAAGCAAGGCAAAGCCGAAATAGCACTGCTCAAAAAAATGAGCAAAAAGGACTTGCTATCTTACAAGTACAAGTCAAGTTTATACGGTGGAAAATCGGTGAAAGATAAGCTGAAATCGTTACAGAATGAAAAATGTTGTTTCTGTGAAGCAAAAATAACTGTTGTATCACACGGCGATGTTGAGCACTACAGACCCAAAGCCGGATGGATTCAAAAGGAAAAAGATAAACTATCTAAGCCTGGATATTATTGGCTTGCGTATGATTTTGATAATCTTTTTTTATCATGTCAAATATGCAACCAAAAGTATAAGAAGAACTACTTTCCATTAGAGAAATCCGGGAAAAGAGCTAATAAACATACTGACGATATTAAATTAGAGAAGCCATTGATAATTCATCCTAGTAAAGAAAATCCTACAAAGTTTTTATCTTTCAATAAAGAGGTTGCCATTGCAAAAGGGAATAGTGAAAAAGGGTTGGAGACAATTAAAAGAACTGGTCTAAATAGAAAGGAGGTAATGAAGGATAGGTTTGAGTATTTTGAAATACTTGAAACTTTGGCAGATATAGCAAGAAGTAATTTGCCTAATGCTAAAAAGGCAAAGGAACAAATCAAGAAAAAGGCGCAAAATGATAGTATCTATTCCCTAATGGTAAAAGCAAATTTTTCCGACTTAATTTGCACATAGTATACATATCACCCCGTTCCACCAGATGTTCCAAAGGGCATCTGGTGGTATCAATAAGACTCCATTTGCAATGGCATTCAAGGTACAATTGTCTAACCATCCTTTCATGCTACCAATAGTCCAAAATTGTGGATATCTTTTCTTGCTTTCCCTTTGTTAACGAGTGTATCTTGCAACGTTTTCTGTGTTTTTACCCAGCAGACAATAAAGTTCTTTGACATATTGTAAACCCTATACTGGACTACAAATACGGCTCTGGTTATTTCCTAAAATAAGTATTAGGTAATAGTAGGAAATAACTATTTCCCACATGCATCCCGCCTGTACTACGTTACAGCCGAACACAACCTTAACAACAGGAACTTACTCTTGAGCTTCAGGTAGGAAATGATCATGAAAGCGAGAAAATAATTGTCTGACAGGAAAATAGGAAATAACCCTGAAAAAAACTTACTTACAAAGACGCGGGAAGAGACAACAGGAAGCGAATCGGAACCCATTAGGAAGCAAAGCAGAAGCACTATCCACATGCAGTAGCACTGCCGAACATGCTGACGGCCAATAGTTTAATGCTGAATTATCCACACAAAGTGCTTCCGGTTCTAAAAAATAGCTTCCATCAGAAGTTCTAGCAGGCAATAAAAAAGGAGCTAATAATAGCTCCTTTAGATCAATTTGCAATGAATGCTTTATTAGTGCTGTACCAGTACTGCCTGTACAAAGCGCTTACCGTTCTGCTCAATGCTCAGCCAGTACTGCCCGTTGGCATAAGCGCCCAGTGCTATCGCTGCCTGTTTTTGCCCGCTTATAACCATATGGCTTAGCTGCCTGCCGGTCATATCGGTTAGTGTTACCAGGGCTTTTGTGCTTTCGTCGCCCAGGCTTATGTTCAGCACATCGCTTACCGGGTTGGGATATACACTGATCTGTTTATCGCCTGCAGTAGTTGCAATACCTGCGGCTGCAATTACGGTGAATGAGCCGGTCATGCCCATAGAGGCATGGGGCGTACATTTGAAGTTGTAAGTGCCTGCTACAGTGGGCACGTACATAAATGAGGGCGAGCTTGACTTGATATCATGGTCCCACGCGGCTGCACCTGCCGGTATGCCGGTACTGGTGGTAGTGTGGCTGCCACTGTCCCAAACCCACATTACGGTATCGCCCACATGCACATTGGGGGTTGCTGCGGGTGAGAATGCAAAATCGCCTACGTGAATGGTGAACATAGTGGCGCGGGTGTTGAAATGTAACAGGCAAATAGCTGCTGCAAAGAATAATTTTCTCTTCATGTTTTGTTCTTTTTTAGGTGGTTTGATCGTTTATCTCAGGCAAACATATTTTAGCTCCGCAGCATTGTTGATATGAAAGCTACCCAACAGGGAAAAATCGCTGCTGAAACAGCCATGAAACAATTATCTTTATAAGGCATTGGCCGGTATCGACTAGTTAAGCCCCTCAAAGCCATTGTTACAAAAAAACGTTCAATGAGATCAGTCCGCCTTTTGTTATTACTTGTCCCGGGCCTGCCGCTTTCATCGCAGGCCCGGCTAAAGCATGTGGTCTTTGCTAATGATACCATCTTTGGCGAGCAGGTGAAGGAGTATATCGTGCCCCTCAGCGGCAACATCACTATCGACCTATACCCCGTTCGCGTGGTGCGGCCCATGGGCATAACCGTAAGCTACCTGCGCAGCGAGGATGGCAAAAAATGGCTGGAATACAAAAAGGATAAAATGGAGGCAGGCTCGGAAGAGGGTCGCTACAAGACCAAAATAAACTGCAATAAGTGCAAGGTAGCGGTAAGTGTGAAGCAACTAAGCGTACTTGAGTTCAGGATGGCGGCGACCAAATACCCATAAAGCCATGCATTTATTTTAGCCGGCATAAAAAATAAAAATTATATTTTTATGTACTAACAATACATATGTACGGTACTTTCCTGGTTGATCATTCTTAAAACAAACAATCTATGGGTGTTCTGATGTTCCTCGTTATCGGTGCCATCTCGGGCTGGCTGGCCGGCAAGATATGGAAGGGTGCAGGCTTTGGCCTTGTGGGCAATATCGTTGTTGGTATCCTGGGCGGCATGGTAGGCGGCTGGCTTGCCGGGAGGCTGGGCATAGGCGGTGGCGGTATCGCCTGGCGCATACTTATTTCGGCCGGCGGTGCATGGGTGCTGCTGTTCATCATCAGCCTCATCAAAAGGGGCTAAGCCGGGCAAGCCTGCAAGCTTAGTGAACAGGGCTTTATTTCTTTACCTTTGCTGCCCTTATGTCGTTTTATACCGAAAAGAGTGATGTGACCATAACCTGCCACAAGCGCCTGGCCCCTTACCTCGAGCAGGAAGTGAAGGAACTGGGTTTTGAGCCAGGCGAGACCTTTGTGACCGGGCTGCGCCTGCAGGCCAGTATCAACGACTGCATCAGGCTGAACCTTAACCTGCGCTGTGCCAGCCAGGTGCTTTACAGCCTCGGGCATTTCGAGGCGCGGGATGCCGACGATATCTACAACAACATATACCAGTATCCCTGGGAAGACCTGCTGCCCGACGACGGCTATTTCTCGGTCACCAGCAATGTGTTCAACGATACCATCAACAATAAAATGTACGCCAACCTGCGCGTAAAGGACGGCATAGTGGACCGTATGCGCGAGGCAACGGGTAAACGCCCCGATACGGGAGCGGAATTGAAGGGCGCAGTGATACACCTGTTCTGGAAGGATGATGATGCGGAGGTATTCCTGGATACATCGGGCGACTCACTGGCACGGCATGGCTACCGTAAGATACCCGGCAGGGCACCTATGCTGGAAGCACTGGCATCGGCCACCATCATGGCCACCCGCTGGGACAGGACCTCACCCTTTGTTAACCCCATGTGCGGCTCGGGAACGGTAGCCATAGAGGCAGCCCTTATAGCCACCAATGCACGTCCCGGCCTCTTCAGGATGAACTATGCCTTTATGCACCTTATAGGTTATGACGAGGCCGTGTATGATAAAGAAATGGCCCTGCTGGATGAGCAGATAAAGGAAGTGCCCGGTCTGCGCATCATAGCCAGCGATTACAGCGAGGTAGCCATCACTAATGCAAAACGCAATGCTATAGCTGCCGGTGTAGCCGATATGATCGAGTTCAGGCAATGCGACTTTGCCGATACCGAAGTGCCGGAGGGTGCTAAGGGTGTGATGTTCGTGAACCCGGAATATGGCGAGCGGCTGGGCGAGCTGGAAGAGCTGGAGCAGACCTATGCACGCATAGGCGACTTTATGAAGCAAAAATGCGGGGGCTACTTCGGGTATGTCTTCACCGGCAACCTGGACCTTGCCAAGAAGATAGGGCTAAAGGCAAAGCGAAGAATAGAATTTTATACCAGCACCATAGATTGCCGCATGCTGGAATTTGAGCTATATGAAGGCACAAGGAGAACTGCAAGGCAGGAAACAGAAGAAACACCCGGGTAAACGCTACGGATCATGAACATGACATTTGACGAACTGAACCTCAATACACCATTGCTGAATGCACTTAGCGATATGGGCTATGTATATCCCACGCCCATACAGCGCAAGGCATTCTCCGTCATCATGTCGGGGCGCGATGTATGCGGTATAGCCCAGACGGGCACGGGTAAAACATTCGCCTACCTGCTGCCTGCCTTAAGGTTATGGAAGTTTGCCAAAGACAGGTTCCCGCAGATACTCATCGTAGTGCCCACACGTGAGCTGGTGGTGCAGGTGGTGGAAGAGGTGAAGAAACTGAGCAGCTATATGACGCTGGAAGTAGTAGGCGTATTTGGCGGCGTGAACATGAAACCGCAGGCGCTGGCCATAGAGAATGGCTGCGATGTGGTGGTGGCCACTCCCGGCCGGCTGATGGACCTTGCCTACAATGGCTCGCTGCGGCTTAAGAACATCAAGCGCTTCGTGATAGATGAGGTGGACGAAATGCTGAACCTGGGCTTCCGCACACAGCTGAATAATATACTGGACCTGCTACCCCCTAAAAGGCAGAACCTGCTCTTCTCCGCCACTATCACCGCCGAGGTAGAACAGATCATGCAGGACAACTTTAACGACCCTGTGCGCATAGAGGCGGCCCCCATGGGCACACCGCTGGAGCATATAGAACAAAGCGCTTATTATGTGCCCAACTTCTACACGAAGGTAAACCTGCTGAGGCTGCTGCTGGATACGGATGAAAGCATGAATAAAGTGCTGGTATTCGTGGCCACGAAAAAGCTGGCCGATGCGCTATATGCCGAGCTGGAACCGGCTTTTAATGGCAAGATGGGCGTGATCCACTCCAATAAAGAACAGAACCACCGTTTCAATACCGTTAAACAGTTTGAAGAAGGCAGCTACCGCTTCATCATCGCTACCGATATCATAGCACGCGGCCTGGACATTGCAGAGGTGAGCCATGTTATCAACTTCGATATGCCGGAGGTGCCGGAGCACTATATACACCGCATTGGCCGCACCGGTCGCGCGGACAGAAAAGGGGATGCCACCAGTTTTATCACAGAGCAGGAAAAGGAACAACTGGATGCCGTGGAAGCACTGATGCGCTACCAGGTGCCGATACTGCCCCTGCCCGATGAACTTGAGATATCCACTGTGCTTACCGAGGACGAGATACCCAAAGTGCGCATGAAGGAACTATCTACCGGTAAGCATATCAAAAAGGAAGAAGGCGGAGGCGCCTTCCACGAAAAGCTGGCCAGGAACAAAAAGGTGAATGTGAAGATCAGCCACAAAGACAAAATGATGGAGAAGTATGGCAAACCCAAAAGCCGTGGCAAGAAACGGTAATAAAGTGATCAGTACGGGAAATTGTAACTGATACCATTGGCCGCTACATAGTCAGTAATATCCTGAACATTTACCGTACCATCCCGGAGGCTGCTCATGACCACCAGCACTACATAAGGAGCATCGGTATCTTCTACTGCTTCAAGAGGTATATCTTCACTGCCGTAATAGTCTTCCAGCCGGGCATGTGCGGCTGCATCTTTATAGGGCCTTATGATCACATCGTCTATTACCGACCGCTGCCCTCCCCTGCTGTGCTCAGTGTCTATTATATCCTCAAAGTCTTCGGCTATTTCCTGTGCCTGTATGTATGTGAACTGATGCAGCATAATGTTGAAGGATGTAAAGATAATAATCCCGTAACAGCCGTAAGCGCTTAAAATAATTTATGGATAGCTGCTTGCAACAGATAGATATTTTAACTTACTTTATAATGCTTTGGCATCTATATGAAATACTCCTTACTGTTGTTGCTTGCATTTTTTAATGCAATTCCCCTGCTCCATGCACAAAAACAGGGACATGCCCTGATCGATTCTTTAGCCAGTAAAGCCCCTTATGGCATCAATGACAGCAGCAAGGTGCTGATACTTTGTAAAATAAGCGAACTATACGCGCCCATAAGCGGTGATACCGGTGTGCGATATGGAGAGAAGGCCCTGGCCCTTACAAAAGAAATAGATTGGAAACCGGGAAGCGTATATGCCAACCTGGCCCTTGGTAATAATTACATAGTCACGGCTGATCATGCAAAAGCCCTGTCCTGTTTTTTCGAAGCGCTGAAGGTAAGTGAAGCGCTAAAAGACCAGACAGATATGGCTGCCAGCCTAGGTAATATAGGTAATGTATACTATCGGCAAAAGGACTATGACAAAGCATTCGAATATTATGAGAAGGCCTACAAGATGTTCTCGGCACTGGGCATTAAGGAAAAGATGGCGACCAACCTCGGTAATATGGGCAATATCTATTCCCACTATTTCGACACATCAGTCAGCAATAAGGAAGCGATGACGGCCAATAAGGCCAAGACACTGGCCTATTATGACCGCGCCTATCAAATATATAAAGAGGTAGGGAATAAGAACGGCATGGCAAGGAACCTGGGGAATGCAGGTAACATATATGTACACGACGATGATAAGACCGAAGCCCTGGAACACTATTCCGAAGCCATGAAGATGTACGAAGAGCTAGGTAATAAAGCAGCGACGGCAGCCTTTCGCATCAATATTGCAGGTATCTATGTGGGTGTTGCGGAAGATACTACGGGTAAGCAAAAGATAGACAACAAGACAAGAGCTGACCGGAATATATTACTGGACAAAGGAATTGCGATTGCCCAACCTGCAGTAAAGCTTGCTGCGGAATCGGGGTACCAATGCTGAAGCAGTAGGTAAGCTTGAAGCGCAATATAAACTGGAGCAGCAGGATAAAGAAATACAGATACAGAAGCTTGAAGTGGCCAAAAAAAGAAATACCAGCTTTTTTATGGGGGCAGGCATCATGCTGCTGTTGGTAGTGATCGTATTCATAGCCAAGGAAAGAAAAAAATCGGAGCAACTGCTGTTGAATATACTACCTGCTAAAATTGCTGAGCGATTAAAAAGAAAAGAGCACCCGATCGCCGACCAGTTCAGGGGGGCATCGGTCATGTTCATAGACATGGCCGACTTTACCAGCTTTGCTTCTGATAAAGATCCCAAAGAGCTGGTAAGTATGCTGAACGAAATATTTACATTGTTTGACGTGATCGCAGAAAAACATGGGCTTGAAAAGATAAAAACTATTGGCGACTGCTACATGGCCGTATCGGGGCTACCCCAACCCAGGGCAGATCATGCGCTGGCCGCTGCCAATATGGCGCTGGAGGTGAAGGCGCATGTAAAGGATTATAAAGCCAAAGACGGCAGCCCAATACGTTTCCGCATAGGGCTCGATTGCGGGCCTGTGGTAGCCGGTGTGATCGGCAGTAAGAAATTTATTTACGACCTGTGGGGCGACCCAGTGAATATGGCGAGCCGCATGGAAAGTACCGGCGTGGTAGGTGAGATACACTGTACCGAAAATTTTAAGCACGCGGTGTATAACCTGGCCTATGAAACTGAAGATTATCAATTCATTGCGCGCGGCAGTGTGGATATAAAAGGTAAAGGCAAGATGCAGACGTGGTTGCTGCATACCGAAAAGCCCCTGATAAGCACAACCATATTATAGGACATAAAAAAACAGGACCGATATGGCCCTGTTTTAAAACATTTTTTTTGCTGACTTTATTTGAATGCGTTTATGCCGGTAACATCCATACCTGTGATGAGCAGGTGTATATCGTGCGTGCCTTCGTAAGTGATCACCGACTCCAGATTCATCATGTGGCGCATGATGCTGAACTCGCCAGTGATGCCCATGCCACCTAATATTTGTCTCGCCTCGCGAGCTATGGTAATGGCTGTATGACAACTATTACGTTTAGCCATCGATATCTGTGCAGGTGTAGCGCGGTCTTCGTTACGCAGTACCCCAAGACGCCATACCAGCAACTGGCCTTTGGTTATCTCGGTGATCATCTCGGCCAGTTTTTTTTGTGTAAGCTGGAACCCGGCTATTGGCTTGCCAAACTGGTGGCGTTGCAGGGAATAGCGCAACGCAGTATCATAACAGTCCATAGCGCAGCCAAGAGCGCCCCAGGCGATACCATAACGGGCACTTGAGAGGCAGGACAAAGGTCCTTTAAGTCCTTTAACGCCGGGCAAGATATTTTCCTTAGGTACTTTTACATTATCAAAAACCAACTCACCTGTTGCAGAGGCACGCAGTGACCATTTGCCATGTGTTTCGGGCGTAGTAAAGCCTTCCATACCCCGTTCCACAATAAGTCCCTGAATTTCCCCAGCTTCGTTCTTTGCCCATACGATAGCGATATCGGCAAAAGGAGCATTAGATATCCACATTTTAGCGCCATTGAGTATTACATGGTCGCCGGCATCTTTGAAATTGGATTCCATACTGCTCGGATCGGAACCATGATTAGGCTCTGTAAGCCCAAAACAGCCCATCAGTTCGCCAGTAGCCAGCTTAGGCAGATATTTATGCTTTTGCTCCTCGCTGCCAAATTTGTAGATGGGGAACATAACCAGGGAGCCCTGTACCGAAGCGGTGGAACGGATGCCAGAATCGCCACGCTCCAGTTCCTGCATCATGATACCGTAAGAAATATAGTCGAGGCCAGCGCCTCCGTACTCCTGCGGCACAAAAGGCCCGAAACATCCCTGCTCGCCTAAACCCTTGATTACCTGTGCGGGAAATTCAGCTTTTTGGGCATATTCTTCAATAATGGGTGAAATTTCTTTCTTTACATATGCCCGTACGGAGTCTCGTATTAGCTTATGTTCATCTGTTAATAATTCATCTATGAGATAATAATCAGGGTGCTGATACAGATCCTTGTGCATAAACTATGTTAAAATTGACAATATTGATGGCGCAAAGGTAGCATTTTTGACATATGCGATATAGCTTTGCAGTCGAAATCTGCCAAAATTGACGAGTGGCCCAGCCTTATAAAGGCATAAATTATATCCATAAAAGCCCACAAACACAATCAGTCGCAGGTTTTAGCGTTATATAGACTATTGTGTGCTTAGTATCAGCAAAAGATGGAATAGATTTTGTGCGTTGTAATGTGCAATGTTAAAGTGGGGAAATATTTTAAAAAGCTTCAAACTTTTCAGGGTAGTTTCTCGTCTATATACATTGAGTTTGTTTGTTTTATTAATCAGTGTTTTAAATTAAATTTTTCTTTATGAGGCAGTTAAAAATTGCCACCCAAATTACCAACCGCGACTCGCAGGCGGTGGAAAAATACCTTCAGGAGATCAGCAAAATATCGATGATCACCCCGGAGGAAGAAACTACACTTGCCCAGAAAATACATATGGGCGACCAGCGTGCATTGGAGAAATTGGTGAAAGCGAACCTTCGCTTCGTGGTATCTGTGGCAAAACAATATCAACACCAGGGCTTATCATTAAGCGACCTGATAAATGAAGGCAACCTTGGCCTGATCAAAGCTGCGCAACGCTTTGATGAAACTAAGGGTTTTAAATTCATATCGTATGCCGTATGGTGGATACGCCAGTCTATACTGCAGGCACTTGCCGAGCAGGGTCGCCTGGTGCGCCTGCCGCAAAATAAGATAGGCACCTACAATAAAGCCAATAAAGCATTCATAGCTTTCGAACAGGAAAATGAGCGTGAACCATCGACCGAAGAACTGGCTGAGATACTGGACATGAGTGAAACTGAAGTGACTAACATCTTCACCAGCAACTCACGCCATACTTCGCTGGACGCGCCTGTGCATGAAGCTGAAGATGTGGCCATGGGCGACCTGCTTGAAGGCAGCAGCGATACGGATGAAGACGTGATGAAGGACTCGCTACGTGCCGAGATAGGCCGTATCCTGAAATCGCTGAGTGTGCGTGAAGCGGAAATACTTGAAGCATATTTTGGACTGAAAGGCGACAACGGCCCGACCATAGAAGAAATAGGTGAAAAATATGACCTTACCAAAGAACGCATACGCCAGATAAAAGAGCGTGCTATCAAACGCTTACAGAAAACGCGTTACAGCAATGCGCTGAAAGTATATTTAGGTTAAGCTTTTTATAAGCTGAAAACAGATGCGCTACTGCCGGGCAGTAGCGCATTTTTGTTTTACCTGATTCCCGGGCGCATTGCCAGTTAAGTTGTTTTTTTTCTGCGTGTAAATGCAAGTGTAAGCAAAGTGATCAGATAGGCAGCAATGCCTGCCACCACAGCCAAAACAACCGCTCCTATTATATAGGTAAGCCCGGCATCCTTTAAATGCGACAAGTCCATATTTTGCATATTCAAAGACCAATTATGTTCCCCGAGGACCAGCTTGCCGGTTATAATACTGGCCATTAGGATAAATGGTATAAAAGGAACGATGCTGATATTGGCTGCGAGGATGAACAGGGTTTTATTAAGCCGCATCATAATGGCTAAAGGTATGCCCACTGCCAACTGGAACCCCCAGATAGGAACAATGCCCATGAATACGCCAAAACCTATTGAGGCCGCTTTGGTATTATTGGTTTCCTGCGGATTAACGAAAATAGCCTTCCATATCTTGCGCCAGCCATCCCTTGAAAAGATCAACTTTACAAAATCGCGCGGCTTTATCCAAAGCAGGGCAATAATGGTCAATACTGAATTGAGTATGCTAATGCGGGTAAAATCTTTGAACGGCCTGAAGTGTGATACACGTTCTGCGGCTGGTGGGTAGTAAACAGATATCGGAATACTCATGACAGGGATACCACTCCATGCCGCCCTTACCATCACTTCTATCTCAAATTCATATTTATGCGTGAAATATTTCTTCTTAGCCAGTTTAGCCACGGGATATAACCTGTAACCAGATTGTGTATCGGGTAAACGGATACCTGTCTCCACCCAATACCAAAAATTGGAGAAGCGATTACCAAAGCTGCTTTTACCGGGCACATTTTCCTGGTCGAGGTTACGGGCACCTACAATGAGGGAGCCGGGATGCTCGAGTATCGCCTCGAGGAATTTTGGCAGGTCATGGGCATAATGCTGGCCATCGCTATCCATGGCAATAGCGTATTTATATCCCAGCTTTGCGGCTTCCTTAATGCCTGTACGCAAAGCTATGCCCTTGCCACGGTTAGGTGAATAACTAATTATATGAATGTCCTTAAACCCTTCAAGTATTTGTGCCGTGTTATCGGTAGAGCCATCATTGACCACAACAACATCTGTGGTGTAAGCGAGTACATTCTTTAATACATCTGCGAGGCTGCCTGCATTATTATAAGTGGGGATAAGCAAACATATCTTGTTCTCTTTGAACAATACTTCATGTTCCGGGAGTATTTTTTCCTGTAGATGTACTTCCATATCCTATGCGGTGTACAAGATAGCGGTTATTGTATATTATGTCAGTTATTTAATTTTTTACGGCAAGATGCTATCTTATACTCTATCGCTTCACGCTCCGTTACCGTAGCTACTTCGTGAGCAAGTGCCGCATTGTAATAATTAATAGCAGCAATGTACCATTTTTGCTCCTGGCAGTAGTCGCCGGCGATGCGGTAAGCATCATATAAATTTGGATTACTGTGCACTACCTCTGCTGTATCGACGGGCTTTTTGTGCAGTAAGGCGATCTTATTTTTCCGATACAGTTCAAAACGCTTAAACTCATCGCTGTAGAGGAAGGTATCGGGTGCTATATTGAGTGTGGTATCTGCAATTTCCAGGTCGCGGTACATGCCATTGAGGGAAAATATCTTTTTAAGATCATAACAAACATAGGTGCCTAACTGCCAGGGCTGGGTGCTTACCCACATACGCAGACTATCGGGCTGGAAGATAACGGAGTGATGGGCGATCAACTGGTTTACAGCCTTTTCATTGCCCTCTCCTATATCGGTACCGTGTAAGCCGCGCCTGTCGCGAAGTATGTCAGCCATTTTTTGCGGCGTAAGAGGATAGTTTTGCTGCATGAGTTCCTGCAGGCGTTCATAACGATATACGGATGCACTTTTTTGCTTCTGCTCCACATTCAGCTTTTGATGCTCAAATGTTTTGCCCTGGTAATGGTTGGTGCATTGAATATTATCTTTTCCCGGATCGTATATGTCAAGTGTGTCCGGAGTCTTCTCAATAATGATAGCCTTATGATCTGCTGCGCTGCCAATCAGGAAGCTTTCTGATACAAACATTTTACGACGCCGGGCTATGGCTATGGCCTGGTCGATATTGGATGAATATTGCAAGACCTCGCGGGCCACTAATGAAACCGGGGTTGCTGCCCCACTCCATGGGATATCGGAGCGGGCTGCATTGATGGTGACCGTAAGGCCCTTATCGTTCATACCGGAAACGACGCCTGTAAAACCACCCCATGTAACGAAAGCGAACTTATTGCCCTTATCGGGTTTGTAGAAAGCAACAATCTTGTTTTCTGCAAAGCGATCGCCCACCCAAAAATCGAAGTTGCGGCCCAGCAACATGGAGCCATTAGCGGTTTTATCGCCCCATGCGCCAAATGAAGTGCAGCCTACCAGCATCATATTTTGCAGGGCATGCCCTATATCGTGTGCAGCATGATAGTTCAAAATACGTGCGTAATTATTACCTATCCAGTCGAAAGAGTCGGAAGCTGATCTGGATATGCCATATATCTCGTCTTTATATTCCTCGGTAACATTTGCCGGCAGGTTCTTGTTCATGAAGCCGATGACGTATTTCAGGAATTTAAGGTAACTATGCGATGGCACCATACGTTTTATCTCCTGTGTAAAGGCTTCCTCCTGGTCGGTGATCAATTTTTGGGACAACTTACCATTCTTAACGCCCCGCTCAAATGCCCCGCCAGATACATACATTTCGTAGAGGCCATAGCGGCTATGCCTGATCCAGTTGTCGCCAATGGTATAAAGTGTATTGTCCGTATGTATCTTTTGAAGAAACACTGCCGAAGTATCCTCGACATGAGGTGGCTTTATATCGGACACCCACCACACATAACCACAAAAAACGAGTATAAGTAACAGAAATATGCCGAGGATGTAGCCAAGGACCTTCAGTAACTTCTTCAAGAATCGCATGAGGCTGCAAAATTAATGAATTGAGGGGTTCGGCAATATTTTCATTGTTAATACTTTGTGCCCCTGCAATAACGGTATCAGGCATTTCTATTTCATGCAGCTTCTATTATTGCTCACCTTTGTGCTTTAAATTTTTATATTATGAAAACAAAGCAATTAGGCTCACAAGGATTAACGGCATCGGAACTGGGGCTTGGCTGCATGGGCATGAGCGACTTCTATGCCGGCAGAAACGACGAAGAATCGCTAAAAACCCTGCACCGGGCACTGGAACTGGGTATCAGCTTCTGGGACACTGCGGATATGTACGGACCCCATACCAATGAAGAACTGGTAGGAAAAGCCCTGAAAGAGAACCGCGATAAAATAACACTTGCCACAAAGTTTGGTATCGTGCGCGACCCATCGGACCCCAGCGTGCGCGGTATAAATGGCAAGCCTGAATATGTACAAAAAGCCGTGGAGGGCAGCCTGCAAAGGCTAGGCACCGACGTGATAGACCTATACTACCTGCACCGCGTGGACCCCAATACACCAATTGAGGTAACTGTGGAAGCAATGGGCAAGCTGGTAAAAGAAGGTAAAGTAAGGGGTATTGGTCTCTCAGAAGTATCGGCAGCCACATTGAGAAAAGCCCATGCCGTGCATCCCATATCAGCAGTGCAAAGCGAATACTCGCTCTGGACCCGCGACCCGGAAGATGAAGTGCTGGCCACCTGTAAGGATCTGGGCATAGCCTTTGTAGCCTACAGCCCACTGGGGAGAGGTTTCCTTACCGGACAAATAAAGCAGTTCGAGGACCTGGCTGCGGATGACTACAGGCGTTTTTCGCCCCGTTTCCAGGGTGAAAACTTTGAGAAAAACCTGCTGATCGTAAACAAAATACAGGACCTGGCAGCGGAAAAGAACTGTACGCCTTCGCAACTGGCATTGGCCTGGGTAATGGCACAGAGCGATCATATCTTTCCTATACCGGGCACCAAGCGTGTGAAGTACCTTGAGGAAAATGCCGGTGCTGTCAATGTTAGCTTCAGTAAAGAAGAACTGACCGGGATCGACAACATATTTCCTAAAGATGTGGCTTCGGGAACAAGATACCCGGAAGCAATGATGAACTCAGTGAACAGGTAAAAAACCATTAGTACAAATAGCCCCGCAGACAGCGGGGTTATTTTTTGCAACAGTTTCGCTTACTTTTGATCTATTATGCGCCTGCTCATCACAAATATCAAAGCGCTCTGCCAGTTAAGTGACCGTAAGCGAATAGCCGGCAGTGATATGCAAGCTATACCCTGCCAGGAAAATGCCTGGCTGCTGGCAGAGGATGGGCTCATCCACAGCTTTGGGAAGATGGAAAACATGCCTGAAATGTATGCTGATGAGTACTATGACGCCAGCGGCAGGTATGTGCTGCCCTCATGGTGCGATTCGCATACCCACCTGGTATTCGCATCGTCAAGGGAGCAGGAGTTCGTGGACAGGATAAGGGGCCTTAGCTACGAGGAGATAGCCCGAAGGGGTGGCGGCATATTGAATTCTGCACAAAGATTAAATGCTACCAGCGAGGATGAACTTTACGAACAGTCGCTGCGAAGACTGCATGAAGTGATGGCACAGGGTACGGGTGCCATTGAGATAAAAAGCGGCTACGGCTTGAATACTGAAGCAGAGCTAAAGATGCTGCGTGTGATCAGGAGACTGAAAGAAAATGCCCCGGTGGCAATCAAAGCGTCCTTCCTTGCTGCACATGCATATCCTATTGATTATAAAGAAAATAAAGAAGCTTATATAAAGCTGATCATAGATGAGATGCTACCCAAAGTAGCTGATGAAGGACTGGCTGACTATATGGATGTATTTTGTGAAAAAGGCTTTTTTGAAGTAGCGGAAACAGAGCGCTTACTGGAAGCCGGCTGGAAATACGGGCTGAAGCCTAAGATACATGCCAACCAATTGCACTATTCGGGCGGTGTGCAGGCAGGGGTGAAACATAATGCTGTGAGCGTGGACCACCTGGAATGCGTGGGCGATGCGGAGATAGCGGCCCTAAAGGGCAGTAATACCATGGCTACCCTGCTGCCGGCAGCAGCCTTTTTCCTGGGTATACAGTACCAACCCGCCAGAAAAATCATAGATGCAGGACTGCCGGTATGCCTTGCCTCCGATTATAACCCGGGCTCCTGCCCATCGGGCAATGTTCCCCTTTTGCTAACCATAGCCTGTACCCAGCTTAAAATGACCCCTGAAGAAGCCATCAATGCCATAACAATAAATGGAGCTGCTGCGATGGAACTGGAAAATGACATGGGGACCATTGAAAAAGGAAAGACCGCCAATCTTATTATAACACGAAAGATCACATCTTTGGCCTATATTCCATACGATTTTGGCAATAATCCGGTAGAAAAGTGCATTTTGAAGGGCAAAATTGCCTGATCGGGAGCTTTCTCTTTTTGGCTTTAATGATTACTTTTGCAGTCCGTATAAATAAAAAACAAAATAAATTAAATGGCTACAACAGCAGATATGCGTACCGGCCTTATCATCAAACTAGATGGCAGCCTGTACTCGGTAGTAGAATTTGGACAAAATAAAACCGCCCGCGCAGCGGCTAAGGTGTGGGCCAAGCTGAAAGGCGTGGACAACAGCCGCACCATAGAACATACCTGGAACTCCGGTGACACCATTCATCCTGTGCGTGTAGAACGCCGCCCTTACCAGTTCCTGTACAAAGACGATACCGGCTTCAACTTCATGGACAATGAAACCTTTGAGCAAATAACACTCGGAGAGAACATGATAGAACGCCCTGAACTGTATAAAGACGGGCAAGAAGTGTTCGTAATGGTAAACACCGAAAGCGACTTGCCAATGAGCGTGGAGTTACCCCCCAATATCGTGCTGGAAGTGACCTATTCTGAGCCCGGCGTAAAGGGCGATACCGCAACGCGCACTTTAAAACCTGCAACTGTAGAAACCGGGGCTACTGTAATGGTGCCTTTGTTTGTAGACGCGGGCGAACTGATAAAGATAGATACCAAGACAGGTGCCTACGTAGAACGTGTGAAAGCATAATCCTTTAAAACATAAAGAAATTCCATATGGAGTTCAAGCAAATACAGGAACTGATCAAGATCATTAACAAATCTAACATCAGCGAATTAAATGTTGAAGACGGTGATTTTAAGATCACCATCAAACAAAACCAGTCGGAGGCACCGCAATATGTGGCCGTACCACAGGTAATGCCTCAAATGATGCAACAACAGGCTGCACCGGCACCTGCTGCACCACAATCTGCATCCCCCGCTACCGCTGCTGCACCGCAGGCTGCACCGGCAAATGATAAACTGATCACAGTAAAATCGCCTATGATCGGCACTTTTTACCGCAGTGCAGGCCCGGACAAACCTTCTTACGTAAATGTGGGTGATGAGGTGAAGAATGGCCAGGTGCTCTGCATCATAGAAGCAATGAAACTGTTCAACGAAATAGAAAGTGAAATAACCGGCACTATAGTAAAAGTACTGGTAGACGACGCTTCGCCGGTTGAATATGATCAGCCGCTATTCCTGGTTGAACCATAGAATTAATTAGCCAATTCGGCAATTTGACATGATCAATCTTTGATTGATGGTTAGATTGCCGAATTGTCGATTATACACAATTAAACTGTATTAAATTGTTTAAGAAGATACTGATCGCCAACCGTGGTGAAATAGCCCTGCGCATCATACGTACCTGTCGTGAAATGGGTATCAGGACCGTAGCGGTATATTCTACTGCCGATAAGGATAGCCTGCATGTGCGTTTTGCAGATGAGGCAGTGTGCATAGGTAAACCCCAGGGCAGTGAGTCTTACCTGAATATACCTCATATTATGGCAGCAGCAGAAATAACGAATGCCGATGCTATACATCCCGGGTATGGGTTCCTTGCAGAGAACGCTAATTTCTCGGAGATATGTGCCAAATACAATATTAAATTCATTGGTCCTACCCCGGATATGATACGCTCAATGGGCGATAAGATGACGGCTAAGGAAACCATGATAAAAGCCGGGGTGCCGGTAATACCGGGCTCGGAGAGCCTGCTGGAAAGTGTTGATGAAGCCAAAATACTGGCCAAAGAAATGGGCTACCCTGTGATCCTGAAAGCAACTGCAGGCGGTGGAGGTAAAGGCATGCGCGTGGTATGGGAAGAAGCAGAGCTGGAACGTGCCTATACTACAGCGAAAGCTGAGGCAGGTGCATCGTTTAAGAATGATGGTATCTACATGGAGAAGTTCGTAGAAGAACCCCGCCATATAGAAATACAGATAGCCGGTGACCAGTTTGGTACAGTATGCCATCTGAGCGAGCGCGACTGCTCTATACAACGCCGCCATCAAAAGCTGGTGGAGGAATCACCATCGCCCTTCATGACCCCGGAATTGCGCAAGAAGATGGGTGAAGCTGCCATAAAAGCTGCAGCAGCCATTAATTATGAAAGCGTGGGCACCATAGAGTTCCTTGTTGATAAGCACCGGAATTTCTACTTCATGGAGATGAATACCCGTATACAGGTAGAACATGGTGTTACTGAAGAAGTGATCAGCTATGACCTGATAAAGGAGCAAATAAAAATTGCGGCAGGTGTACCCATCAGCGGTAAAAACTATGACCCCGTGATGCATGCTATAGAGTGCCGTATCAATGCAGAAGACCCGTATAACGATTTTCGTCCCAGCCCAGGCACCATTACGGTGTTACACACGCCGGGCGGCCATGGTGTAAGGGTTGACTCGCATATTTATGCGGGCTATACCATACCGCCATATTATGACTCTATGATCGCAAAGATCATTGCAGTAGCACAAACGCGAGAAGAGGCGATCAACACCATGGAGCGCGCCCTGAGCGAATATGTGATAGAAGGTATTAAAACCACGATACCCTTCCACCTGCAACTGATGCGCAACGAGAATTTCAGGAAAGGTGATTTTACCACTAAATTCATAGAAAGTTTCAAACTGGTTTAAGCATGTCTAAAACATTGCTCATAACCGGTGGCGCAGGCTTCATAGGTTCGCATGTAGCCAGGCTATTTGTCACTAAATACCCGGACTATAAAATCGTAAACCTTGACGCCCTGACCTATGCAGGAAATTTGGAGAACCTGAAGGATATAGAGCAATTGCCTAATTATACTTTTGTAAAAGCGGATATTACAGACGCGAGTGCGGTTACCGCACTTTTTGAGCAATACCGCTTTGATGGCGTGATACACCTGGCTGCGGAAAGCCATGTAGACCGTTCTATAACAGACCCTAATGCTTTCCTGCAGACCAATATAATGGGCACGGCGAACTTGCTGAATGCTGCCCGCTCGGTCTGGAAAGATGATATAGGGGGAAAACGCTTTTATCATGTTTCCACCGACGAGGTATATGGCTCGCTGGGCGAGACCGGGTATTTTACAGAGGCTACGCCTTATGATCCCCAATCGCCCTACTCTGCTTCAAAGGCTTCATCGGACCATATAGTACGCGCATATGGTAATACGTATAAACTCCCCTTTGTAATCACGAACTGCTCTAACAATTACGGCCCTAACCAATTTCCCGAAAAACTGTTACCGCTGTTCATCAATAATATCAGGCATCATAAGCCCTTACCGGTTTATGGTGACGGTAAATATACCCGCGACTGGCTGTATGTAATAGATCATGCGAGGGCGATAGATATTGTATATCATGAAGGGAAGAATGCGGAGACCTACAATATAGGCGGCTTTAATGAATGGCAGAATATAGCGCTGGTAAAACTGCTTTGCCATAAAATGGACGAAAAACTTGGCAGGGAGGCCGGCACATCGGAGCAATTGATCACTTATGTGAAAGACCGGCCCGGCCACGATAAACGCTATGCCATTGACGCAAACAAGATAAAAAATGAATTAGGCTGGTCGCCCTCTGTAACATTCGAAGAAGGGTTAGGCTTAACGATCGACTGGTATCTTGCTAACCAGGAGTGGCTTGACCATGTAACGTCGGGTGATTATCAAAAATATTACGAACAGCAATACACATAGAATATGAAAGGCATCATACTGGCAGGCGGTTCAGGAACCAGGTTGTATCCACTCACCATAGCCGTGAGCAAGCAATTGATGCCGGTGTATGATAAACCTATGATCTATTACCCGCTCTCAACCCTTATGCTGGCGGGCATTAATGAAATACTTGTCATCACAACTCCAGAAGACCAGGCTGCATTTAAAAAACTGCTTGGTGACGGCAAAGAGATCGGCTGCCGTTTTGAATATATAGTGCAGCCCAAACCTGAAGGTCTTGCCCAGGCCTTTATACTGGGTGCGGATTTTATCGGCGATGATCCTGTGGCGCTGATATTGGGTGACAATATTTTCTATGGTTCAGGAATGGGTACTTTACTGAAAGAAAAAGTAAACCCGGATGGCGCGGTAGTTTTTGCCTACCAGGTGAAAGACCCTGAACGTTACGGCGTAGTAGAATTTGATCATGAATACAGGGTATTGAGCATCGAAGAAAAGCCGGAGAAACCAAAGTCTAACTTTGCTGTGCCGGGGCTGTACTTCTATGATAATGAAGTAGTGAAAATAGCGCAGAACATAAAACCATCGCACCGTGGCGAACTGGAAATAACTGACGTGAATAAGACCTACCTGCAAAAAGGCAAACTGGAAGTTGGTGTGCTGGACCGCGGCACTGCATGGCTCGATACGGGTACGTTCGACTCACTACAGGAAGCAGGACAGTTCATAGAAGTAATAGAAAAACGGCAGGGCCTTAAAGTAGGCTGTATCGAAGAGATCGCTTACCGTTGCGGTTTCATTGACAAGCAACAATTGAAGGCATTGGGTGACAAATACCTGAAAAGTGGCTATGGTACTTACCTGCATGATATAGCTGCCGAAGACAGTTTAAGCAAACTGTAAAGCTTACGGCCCCTTATTTAATTCCTCAAAAGATATCCCTGCTGCAAAAAGCAGATATATAACTTCCGAATTATTACCGGGCAAGTTTAAAGGCATGATTTTTTTGCCCGATTATCCTGATCCTGGTAATAAAATATGCCCGATCCTTCAAAAAATAACAGGCAAACGATACGCAGTACAAAAAATGCTCCTATGCCACAAAGAGGAGTCAGCAGACCTACGCACAAATCTGCCACAGACAATAAAAAGGACAATGATCAGCAGGAGAAATATGAAAAGCTGAAAGAACACCATGCAAATACCTTGTGGGTATATTGGATGCTGATGTTATTAGGTATATGGCTGCTGCTCTCTCCTGTTACCTTCAGCTACGCCCAAAATACCGTACTGCCTGCAGGTGGCAGAAGTGTATGGCTGCCGTTGAAAGATCGTGTTAATTTTTTCATATGGAACGATATTGTGAGCGGGGCATTGCTGATATTCTTCTCGCTGCGCGCATTATCGCCCCGTAATACTTTTAGCCTTTGGGCCTGTTGCCTTATTGGTATATGGCTTAGTATAGCCCCTGTGATATTTTGGGCACCATCTGCATTCATTTATATGAATGACACCATGATCGGGATACTGGTCATGTCGCTCTCCATACTTATACCCGGTATGCCCGGCATGGTACTCTATATGAAGATGGGGGCAAATACGCCTGACGGATGGAGTTATAATCCTTCGAGCTGGCCACAACGGGGTATTATGATAGCAACTGGTTTTCTTGGCTTTGTGGTATCGCGATACCTTGCTGCGTATCAACTGGGATATATAAACCATATTACAGATCCTTTTTTCGGCGCGCAAAGTGAGCAGGTGCTGACCTCCTCAATGTCGCGTTCATTGCCTGTATCGGATGCGGCACTGGGAGCACTTGCTTATACGTTCGAATTCCTCATGGGCTGGATGGGTGGCCCCGCACGCTGGCGCACCATGCCGTGGATGGTGTGCTTCTTTGGGATATTGGTAATACCGCTTGGCCTCGTACATATATTCCTGGTCATATCGCAACCCATAACAGTTGGTGCATGGTGCACTTATTGCCTGTTGGCAGCAGCTGTTATGCTGCCCATGATACCGCTGGAAGTTGATGAAGTGATCGCAATGGGACAACATATAGTACAGGCAAGAAGAAATGGCGAACGTTTCTGGCCTGTGTTCTGGAAAGGCGGAACACCCGTTAGCAAACAGATGGATGAGCGTACAGAACCCATGCATCATTTTCATGCAAAGCCCGTAAAAGTTTCCGCCTCATCTGTATGGGGTATGAGAGCCCCCTGGACACTGCTCTCCTCCATGTTTTTGGGTATATACCTCATGTTTGCACCTGCTCAATTTAATATCAATATACAGGCGCCGATAGCCGACTTAAATCACCTATGCGGTGCATTGATCGTAGTGGTATCTGTTATTAGCATGGCAGAAGTAATTCGCACATCCAGGTTTGCCAATATACTTACCGGGCTTTGCCTTGCGGTACTGCCCTGGTTGATCAATAATCCCTCCCTAACACTTTCTATTATTGACACCATAGCCGGATGCACGGTCATTGCGCTGGCTATCCCCAGGGGTTCCATAAAAGAACGCTATGGCCTTTGGGATAAATACATTCGATAAAATGAAAAATACATCCGAATTTCAGGACAAAGTGGTGGTAGTCACCGGTGCGTCCGGGGGACTTGGAAGGGTTGTGGCCAGGGAGTTTGGCAAGCAGGGTGCAAAAGTAGTATTGCTGGCCCGTGGTGCAGAAGGCCTGGCCGGCGCAAAAAGAGAAGTGGAAGCGACCGGTGCTGAGGCGCTAACCATAGTAACCGATGTATCGGATGCGGAACAAGTGGAAGCGGCGGCTGTTAAAGCCGAGGAAACATTCGGGTCTATAGATGTCTGGGTAAACAATGCCATGAACAGCGTTTTTGCCCCCATGAAGAACATAGCGCCTGCAGAGTTTAAAAGAGTGATAGATGTGACCCTAATGGGGCAGGTATATGGCACTATGAGCGCATTAAAAAGAATGCTGCCCAGGGATAAAGGCACCATTATACTGATCGGTTCCGCGCTTGCATACCGAGGCATACCTTTACAATCGGCCTATTGCAGTGCCAAGCATGGCATACAGGGATTCTTTGATTCATTGCGCTCTGAGCTGATACACGATGACAGTAAGATCAAGCTTACCATGATAGAACTACCCGCCATGAATACCACCCAATTTGGCTGGGTGAAAAGCCGCCTGCCGAATAAGCCCAAACCTATGGGTAAAGTATATGAGCCTGAAGTAGCTGCACGGGCCGTTATCTTCGCAGCATCTGCAGGGCATAAACGCAGAACCATATGGGTGGGATTTCCAACCTTTGAGTCCATTATAGGGAATAAGATATGGCCCGCATACCTGGACCATTACCTGGCAAGGACCGGTTATAAAGGACAGCAGACCAATGAGCCGGTAGATCCTGACCGCAAAAATAACCTGTGGGAACCGGTGCCTGAAGACAGGGGGGCTTACGGAGGGTTTGAAAAAGTGGCGACAAATAGAAGCTCCTTATTATGGATCAGTATGCACAGGCAGGCAGCAGTAGTCGCTACCGTGTTATTTGTGCTATTGATGTTGCTGGTCCTTGCCCTCTGCTAGCACACTCATAAGTGTATCGGCCCACAGTTCGGAGTTAACCGGTACAGCAAGTTGCATGCTCTTTTCACCCATTGCCAGCAATTCACTGCTGTCTTTGCCGATCATTTTCAATAAAAGTCTTTTTATGCCGTCTATATCATTACCATCGCAGGTGTAACCATTTACCCCTTCTTTTACAAAAGTATGTGCTGCACCGCACTGCGTTGAAGCCAATATGGGTAATCCTGCTGCGGCAAATTCCTGTATCACCATGCCCCATGGTTCTTCGGTACTCAGCAAACAAAACACACCAGCCTCGCCAGCCAGGGCAGCTAGCTCAGTATGCTGTAAAAAGCCTTTATAAATAATATCTTCAGCTTGCATAGGCGGGCTGTCTTCCATCGGGCCTTTCCCGGCCACTATTAATTTCCATCCTGCTTTTTCTGCCTTGCTCAATGTACTGAATGCCCTGAGCAATGAACCGAATTTATGTTCTACCAGCCTGCCGGCATATAAAAAGGCCCTTGGGTAATGCAGCTTCTTCAGGGGCAGAAACTTTTGGTAGACATTTCTGAAGAGGTTTGTATCAACAGCATATACGTTATTAAGTATATGCTCAACGTCAAAGCCCAACCTGCGGGCATAACTATATTGTAAAGGTCCCGGCACCCATGCATAGGAAAATAGCGATTTAAAGATGAACCTGCCCAGGATACAGTTTATCCTTTGCTTAAGCGTAGCCTGCCATTGCGTGTCCATAGCCATAATATTCACCTTGCCCAACTTTTTGAACATATAACACCAACGCAAATAGTCTTTATCCATCCAGCCTACATTGTATACCACATCGGGGTCAAAATTGAGGATCGCATCTTTTATGGTTTTAGTGTTATCCCCAGTCTTAAAGAGGAAGGATATTTTTTCATTCGCTGTGATATCGGTAGGCGACATGTCTGCTTTAGGCCAGCAAATGATAAGCACCTCAGCATTATATTTTGCGATCAGCCTGCCGATACCGGCCAATAAGAATGGCTGCACATGTGCATATAAGAAGAGTATTTTTTTGTTTCCAGCCATTTACCGGGTAAAAATACTTGAAAAGGATAGTATTGTATTAATACTGACCTGCTATATGTACATTTGTTCGTAACCAAACATGATAATTATTCCTGCTCAATGAAGCTGATCATTAACACTACCAACCTGAGAATGGGGGGCGCCCTACAGGTTGCTTATTCGCTGTTGGATGAATTCAGGCGATTTGAAGAGCATGAATATCATATCTTCCTGTCGGCGCAATTAAGTGCGATCATTGAGCATATAAAATATCCACCTAATTTTCATTTTTACCCTTTTAAGCAAAGCCCTACAGATACCCCATTGTCTATGCTGACATTTGGAAGAAAGCTATCCGCACTTGAACAGAAAATAAAACCCGATATAGTATTCACAGTATTCGGGCCGGCATTATGGCATCCTAAAGCCCCGCATCTTGTTGGCTTTGCCAATGTCATCTTATTTGATGATGCGCCTTATACTCAAAGAATACTCTTATCAACACTCATGGGTCGGATCAAATACCACATACGCAGAAAGCTGACCCTGCGCCAGGTGAAAAGGGAAGGTGATATTTTTTGGCTTGAAACTGAGCTCGCCAAACAAAAATTAGTACGCAGTACAGGCATCGCCAGTGACAACATTACTGTAATATCTAATAATTATGGCCCTACTTTTGAAAAAGCACTTAAAACATCGCCGGAGCAGAAAGCTCAATATTCATTTATATACATTACCACATATTATCCGCATAAAAACCTGGAGCTGCTGAATAAACTCATTCCTATATTAAGAGAAAGAAAAATAAATTGTGTTTTTCATTTAACCTTAAAACACGCAGATTTCAAACATACCTTTCCCGGGTTGCAGGCAGATGTCATGCTAAAAAACCACGGCCCGCAAAAACCGGAAGACTGCCCGGCATTATATACCCATGCCAATGCCCTCTTCTGCCCCACTTTCCTGGAGTTTTTTACCGCAGCTTATCCTGAGGCTATGGCCATGGAGCGCCCGATCCTAACATCAGACCTGGATTTTGCCCACGATATCTGCGAGGATGCAGCTTTGTACTTTGACCCCTTTGACCCGCAAGCGGCGGCAGATGCTATAGAAAAACTTATAAAGAATCCTGATTTAGGGCAAAAACTAGTGGAAAATGGTAAAAAACGTCTGAAAAGTTTTGAAACAGCCGCACAAAGGGCCGAAAAATTATTAAAAGTCATGAAAGATTACTTAGTTCGCAATAGATAAGATAAATTAGCGCAGGATTTATCCTATGGCTATAATAAAGGTTGAATGGCTGATGACTTAGAAAAAATGCCGCTGGCTGTAAAAATTAAGAAGCTTTTACGCTTTACTAAAATTTATGGCATCAGGAGATCAGTGGTAAAGGCAGCGGGCAGATTACAAAAACCAGTATTAAAACATCTTGTATTAGGTATCAGCTTACCTAAGAAGCGCTTCATCTCTATTGTAGGCTGCGGTCAATTTTCCTTTTCTTCGATTTGCTACTTTATATATTGGAAGTTAGGCGATGTATTTCTTTCTGCTTATGACCCTAATATTAAAAAAAGAGATGCCCTGGCAAAATTTTATGGTTTTAAAAGCCATGCAAATACTTTTGAAGAAATAATAGAACAACCCGGTCTTGAATTATTATATATAGTCTCAAATCATGCCTCGCATACGCCTTATGCTATAGCCGCATTACAAAAAGGCATCAATACGTATATTGAAAAGCCGATCAGTATAAACTGGCAGCAGTTTACAGATCTGAAACAGGCGATCAAGAATACTAATGCACAAGTATATGTAGGCTACAACAGGCCCTACTCTCCTGCGATCCAAAAAATAAGTAGTTGTATCACTGCTAAGCAAAAGCCCATATCCCTCAGTTATTTTATATCTGGCCATGTAATAGACGCAGGCAACTGGTACCGCGACCCTGAAGAAGGCACACGCATTTGCGGTAACCTTAGCCATTGGCTTGACCTTACTGTATACCTAATGAATACAAGAGGTTACGTGCCATCGAAATATAAAATACAACTAGGCTATGCCGATACTAACGAACCCGATGACAACATATCAGTGAACATCACCACTGAATACAATGACCTTATAAACATCATCATTACATCACGTACAGAGCCATTCGAAGGTATCAACGAAACACTTAACCTGCAATGCGGCAATGTAATAGCCAAAGTGGACGATTTCAGGCAACTGAGCATCTGGCAGGACGAACATTTGTTCCGGAAACGTTACCGCCCCAAGGATGTAGGCCACAAAAAGGCTATTCTCCAGCCCTTCCTACCCAAAGACCAGCGCCGCGACTGGAGAGAGATAGAACTTTCAACAGCACTTATGCTGCATATCACGGATATGGTGCGCAGCAAGGCTACGCAAGCCGAATTTGAACTGAATTTCTAAGACGCGGGGACAGCATACATATTCCACCCGAAAAGGTATCTTTGCTAATTATACCCCCCGTATGAAGCAAATTATCCAGGACCTCAAAAATGGCGATACGATACTGGAAGAAGTACCCGTCCCGGCTATAAAGGGAGGATATGTGCTTATACGCAGTACCCGCAGCCTGGTATCGCAGGGTACTGAGCGCATGCTGATAGAATTTGGTAAGGCCGGGTGGATCAGTAAAGCCCGCCAACAACCCGAAAGGGTAAAAATGGTGCTGAACAAGATCAAGACCGATGGCCTGAAACCCACCATAGATACTGTTGTCAATAAGCTCTCCCAACCTATTCCTTTAGGATACAGCAACGCCGGAGTGGTGATCGGTATTGGCAAGGGGGTATCGGGGCTCAGTATAGGTGACCGGGTAGTTTCCAACGGGCCCCATGCAGAAGTGGTATCTGTTCCACAAAATCTCGTTGCGAAGATACCGGACAATGTGAGCGATGAAGAAGCTGCTTTTACGGTAATTGGTGCTATCGGCTTACAAGGCATCCGGCTGGCTGCTCCGACCTTTGGCGAAACGGTAGTGGTGGTAGGACTGGGCCTTATCGGGCAGATGACCGCTCAACTGCTGAAAGCTAACGGTTGCAAAGTAATTGGCCTTGACTATGACGAAGACAAACTGGCCCTTGCTGCGCAGAAAGGTATTATTGCAGCCAATCCCGGCATCAACGACCCGGTAAAGCTGGTCAATTCACTCACTACAGATACGGGTGCCGATGCAGTAATCATAACAGCATCGAATAAGAACAATGATATTATAGCACAAGCGGCGAACATGTCGCGCAAAAGAGGCCGGATAGTACTTGTAGGCGTTATAGGTCTTGAACTGAACAGGGCAGACTTTTACGAAAAAGAGCTTTCCTTCCAGGTAAGTTGCTCATACGGCCCGGGCAGGTACGATCCTGCTTACGAACAAAAAGGCCATGACTACCCTATCGGTTTCGTTCGCTGGACCGAAAAACGAAATTTCGAAGCGATACTGGAAGCTATCTCCGGCAAACAGCTTGATGTTTCTTCGCTCATTTCAGAACGTATCCCTTTGCAAAATTATGCACAGGCATATAGCAACATGTCGGCTACCAAAAGGATAGCCACTATAATAGAATATGCTGAAACAATTCAACAAAGTACCATTACCTATAAGCAAAAGGACCTTAGTGCACAAAAGGGCATCATTGGTATCATAGGCGCAGGCAATTTTACAAGTGCCGTAATATTACCTACGCTGAAAAGAAATAATGAACAAGTAAAGACCATTGCCAGTGCCAACGGATTATCTGCCGCTATACTTGCCAAAAAGTTCGGCATATCCAAAGCATCGAGCGATCTTAATGAAATACTGGACGATCCTGATATAGATACTGTGTTCATTACTACCCGTCATGCACAACATGCCGATATGAGTATTGAAGCTTTGAAAGCTGCCAAACACGTATTTGTAGAAAAGCCGCTGGCACTGACCCATGAAGAACTGGACGCGATAATCGATACCTGGAAACAAAGCAATACAACGCTAACCGTAGGGTTCAATCGCCGTTTTGCACCGCTGGCACAAAAAATGAAAAAGCTTATCGGAAATATACATGCGCCTATGAATATTATTGCCACTATGAATGCAGGTGCTATACCTGCTAACTCCTGGGTACATGATATGGCATCGGGCGGTGGCCGGATATTAGGAGAAGCCTGCCATTTTATTGACCTGTGCAGTTACTTTACGGGTAGCAAAGTAAAGGCCGTATGCATGAATGCTATCGGTACACAACCGGAAGAAAATACCGATAATGCATCAATACTGCTGCAATATGAAGATGGCAGCAATGCAGTCATCAATTATTTTTCGAACGGCAGCAAGACCTATGATAAAGAGCGCATTGAGGTGTATAGTATGGAACGCACCCTTGTTATGGAAAACTGGCGCAAATTGACAGGCTATGGATTCAATGGCTTTTCTTCAAGCTCCTCGAGGCAGGATAAAGGACATACCGAACAGTTTGTCCGCCTGATGAAGAGCATTAAAGCCGGGAATGCGCCGATCATTCCTTTTGACGAACTGGTCAATACCACCCGTGCAACAATAGCCGCTATAGACAGCCTTAAAACCGGGGCATGGGTCGATGTGGTCTAATTTAATTGCGTAATACGCTATCTTCGCCCCCTGCGATAACAAATGATATTATATCTCATTCCCATAATTTCCGCATTCATTGGCTGGTTCACTAACTGGATCGCCATTAAAATGCTTTTTCACCCTAAGGAGCCAAGGCGTATACTGGGTATCACTATACAAGGCATTTTTCCGAAACGTCAACAGCAGTTTGCGGCCAAACTGGGCGCTCTGGTAGCTAATGAGCTACTGCACTTTGACGAGATCGCAGTAAAGCTGAAGGATCCTGAACAACTCAAAGCCATTAATCCACTCATTGAAGAGCACCTGGATAATTTTTTACAGGTCAAGCTGAAAGAAAAACTCCCTTTCATTGCTGCTTTTGTAGGCGATAGTACCATGCAAAAGATAAAAGACGGTATGATGGAAGAGATACAGCAATTGCTGCCACAGGTGATAGGGAAATATGCCGATAACCTTGGGGAAAAAATAGATGTGGAACGTATGGTAACGGAAAAAGTAGCCGCTTTCTCTTCAGATAAGCTCGAAGAGATATTATTCGCCATTATGAGTAAAGAATTCCGCTTCGTGGAAATAGTGGGGGCTATACTCGGCTTTGTTATCGGCCTTGTACAGGTGCTGCTTACCCTGGCACAACCTCTTTAGGCTTACCACGATGCAGTTGTAACTGGAGAATGGCTGCAAACAATACCGACTCTTCAATGTAGAATAGTTCCAGCAGGCCGGAATAGACCGACAGCATTTTATAACGCAGTTCTTTGTATTCTTCCGGTTGTTGTGTGTATAAATAAGCAGGCATTGCCAGTTTGTGTAAACGGCAAAGCGAATCGATGATCACGTTATTGGCCTCAGCAATAGCATTTACATTTATCTCGTTACCCAGGTTTTTGCAGGCGCCTTTACAATTGGCACAATCATGACCTTCCTCATTTTTGGCATGTAATGCCCGGGCAGCAGGCAGCGTGATGCTTTGTCTTTCCGTGATATCATGCTTAATAGTGAATACGAGATTCAGGCAGAAGTTCGTATATATTCTAGCCGGCGACTGTGTGCCTAAGGTCTTATTCATTTCCAATATGCTGTGTATCGCATCCTCGCAAATGTTCCGGTAGGGTTCATAATATTCCCTATCCAGCTTATCGGCAAGTTCCGGGAAGCTAAGACTGTAATATTCCAGTAAGTTTAATTCTCGTACCAATTTAATTTTCCATGCTTTAACATACAAAAGAAAGGTACTTAACCATATTAAACGATGATATTGGTCATTGACCAGGAAAAGGCGCCCCTAGCCAGTTTAGGCGAGCCCCCCGATCATGCTGAAGAATATGATACCTGCGACAATAGTGGAAATAACCACGTAGAGGTAATCCTTTTCGAGCAGGAATGCGAATATGGAGAAAAGCACCCTTGCTATTGGTGTAGCCAGCAAGATCAGCACCCCGAACTGGATTACAGACAAGCTATCGAGGTGCAAAAGACCTGCGAAGATGCCCCGGAGGCTTTTATATTGTGCAGGTACATCATGGAAGGTATGATATGGCGGCAGTTCCTTATTGGCAGTAAATATATATAGCAGTCCCCCGAGGCTGGTTACTGCAGCCGAGCTAAGCACACCCCACCTGAGCATCTTCCCGATGACAGACTGGATATCCTTATCCTGCCAATATTTTCGTGAGAATACCATTATATCTTACCCGTTATCCCGTTATATATCATTTCCAGTGCCAGCACGGTAATAACCGCACTAAATATTTTCCGCAACAGTTCCGTACCCGATTTCAGTAATATTCGTGAGCCTGTCATGGCCCCGGCCAGTACCCCGATAACTACCGGGAAGCACAAGCCCGGCTCTATATAACCACGCTGCAGGTATACCACAGCGCTGGCTGCAGCAGTGACCCCTATCATAAAATTGCTTGTTGTGGTAGATACTTTGAACGGCACGTGCATGATGTAGTCCATACCGAGTACTTTGAACGCACCCGAGCCTATACCCAGCAGGCCTGACATGATACCAGCCACGATCATCATTAAAAAGCCCCCCGGCACCCGCCGCATAGCATAGTGTATCTCCCCGTCTCTTGTGGGGTAATGGCTGTTCAATTTTAATTTTTTTGCCAGCGAACTGGTTTCAGCCAGTTCCAGGTGATCTTGCTTTTTACGTAGTTGCATTACCGCCGACATAATAAGCACGAGTCCGAATATAACGGCAACTATATGCGAGGGCACGAAACCTGCAATAACGGCACCTATCACTGCGCCAACAGTAGTGGCTATCTCCAGGAACATGCCCAGCCTGATATTGGTGATGCCCTCGCGCACATAGGCAGCTGCAGAACCTGATGAATTGGCTATAATAGCTACAAGTGAAGTGCCGATAGCATATTTAAGATCAATACCAAAACCCAGCGTAAGCAAAGGAATAATTATGACTGCACCGCCAAGGCCCGTAAGCGAACCTAATAAACCGGCCAGAAAAGCCCCGGCAAGGATGATAAGCGTAAATGTAACTATGGTCATTGAAGCAGGAACGCAGTAAAACTAATACAAACATTGTTGCGGGACGAAACTATCGCCTTAATGTGGAAATCTTAACGTTTTTTACACAGGCAGCCCTACAGCGGAACAATATGAGATCTAATTTGTTTTTCTTATATTGTACAGTACAAAGCCTTCAGCGACAGAGCATAATGGCTAATATTTACATATTCAGCGAGCCCATACAAAGTGGCAGGACCACAATACTGGAAAACTGGCTGCCTAAGGTACAGGGAGCTGCAGGTTTTTTAACACCCGATATTTATGGTCAGCGCAAGCTATATGACATTGCCAGCGGCGACTATTTTGACTTTGAAGTAGACCCCGGAGATTGTCCCGATCATACCCGGATGGGTGATCGTGCCTTTGACAACAACATATACCGCCATGGCAGACAATTATTACTCAATGCGGTAAACAACTGGCCTAGGTGGCTGATAGTGGACGAAGTGGGGCCCCTTGAAATAGATGAAGACGGCGGATGGGAACCTGCGCTGAGCGAAGTGATAAAACTCCACTACGATTCGGACAATGAGTGTGACCTTATGCTGGTGATACGCGATACACTACTCAATGAAGCCATACAGCATTATCGCCTGCATGCAGCAATAGTACTTGACCGGAAATTCTTTGGGAAATAATTAGATATCCGACAAATCATTAATCGCCCTTCTTTCGTAAATTTGAGACATGGTAAAACCATCGGTAGTATATACGGAAATAAGGAAAGTAAAAGGGACGGATATTGCGCAAACCGATGATACTTTAGCCGCAGAAGAACCACTGGAGATAAGAATAGAATATGGCCCTGGCGGTGAACGCCAGCAAAAAAGCATATCGATCACCATGCGCACTCCGGGTAATGATGCCGAACTGGCTGCCGGTTTTTTATTCTCCGAAGGCATTATTGGCAGCAAAGATGAAATAGATAACATATTCCATCTCAACTATGGTTGCCAGGAAGGCAATGGTGATAACATCATTATTGCAGCGCTGGCAGAAGGCGTACAGCCCGATATTGCCAGGCTCGAACGTCATTTTTATACCAGCTCCAGTTGCGGTGTGTGCGGCAAGGCTTCCATAGGTGCCATTAAGACCATTACCAGTAATACCCGCGCTGCCGACCATATGCAGGTGCCAGCAGCTTTGCTATACAGCTTGCCTGTTATGCTGCGGGATGCACAGGATATCTTTGGCGATACCGGGGGCCTGCATGCTTCAGCAATATTTGATATTGACGGTAATATCATCATCCTCAGAGAGGATGTTGGGCGACATAATGCGCTTGACAAGGTCTTAGGCTATTTGTTAAATAACCAGCTACAAGATATTGGTAACCAGATACTATTGCTTAGCGGCAGGGCAAGTTTTGAATTGATACAAAAAGCGGCCATGGCCGGTATAAATATAGTAGCCGCAGTCGGCGCCCCCTCCAGCCTGGCTGTATCTTTGGCAAAAGAATTCGATATAACCCTAATCGGCTTTTTACGCGATCAGCGATTTAATATTTATTCCGGCGAAAAAAGAATTATAATATAAGTTATTATGAAAATACGCATCAAAGGCGATTCTCTCCGTATGAGGTTAAGCAGGTCTGAAGTGGATAAATTCGGTAAGGATGGCTATATTGAAGAAATTACCCATTTTGGTAAGAACACATTTCGTTATGCGCTTGAAAGCCGCAAAGAGCTAGACCAACTTGCGGCTGCATTTGCAGATAACAGAATAACTTTATTGGTACCCGATGCCATACGCGAGGAATGGGTACATACAGATGTTGTAGGCTATAATAATAATATGGATATTGGCGAAGGGAAAAAACTGTACCTGCTGCTGGAAAAAGATTTTAAGTGTATAGATGCCGAGGTGCTGGAAGACCAGAGTGATAATTATGAGAACCCATTAGCTTCTTGTCAATGAGCGAAAAAACAAAGCAAATACCGAATGCAGAGAACCCGGAGGAATTCACGGGCAAATTAAGGCTTACCAAACCCAAGACCGCGGCGGCCGGTGTGCCGGCTATTATCTGGAGCGCCCGACATATCTTCCAGGAAGTAGGTGCAGCCCGGGGATTGAAAGCCCTTGCCAAACTGAACCAGAAGGATGGCTATGACTGCCCTGGCTGTGCATGGCCCGACCCTGACGATGAACGCTCGCCCATAGCTGAATATTGCGAGAATGGCGCTAAAGCCATTGCAGAAGAGGCAACTACCCGTAAGCTTACGGCCTCCTTCTTTGCCAGTAATTCTGTAAAACAACTCTCAGAGCTTGATGATTATGAAATAGGTAAGAAAGGCCGTGTGGCACAACCCATGTACCTGCCCGAAGGGGCCACACATTACCAGCCCATCAGCTGGGATGATGCTTTTAATAAAATTGCAGGGCGGCTAAACGATCTTTCATCACCCGATGAAGCCGTCTTTTATACATCCGGGCGCACGAGTAATGAAGCGGCCTTCCTGTACCAATTGTTTGCCCGCGAATATGGCACCAATAACCTGCCCGATTGCTCCAATATGTGCCACGAATCGAGTGGCGTAGCGCTTAACGAATCGCTGGGTATAGGCAAAGGATCTGTTACCCTCGAAGATTTTTACAAGGCCGAAGTGATCATGATCATTGGCCAGAACCCCGGCACCAATCACCCAAGGATGCTTTCGGCCCTGCAAAAGGCAAAAGAGAACGGGGCGATCATAATATCTGTTAATCCCCTGCCTGAAACCGGGCTGATGGGCTTTAATGACCCGCAAAGTGTGAAGGGCATATTGGGTATAAAAGCTAAACTGACTGATATCTTTTTGCAAGTAAGGATAAATGGCGACATGGCCTTGCTGAAAGCCATCGAATACCTGTTGCTTGAAGCAGAAAAAAAGGCGCCCGGAAGCATATTCGATCACGATTTCATTGCCAAAAATACCAGCGGATACAATGAGCTTATAGCTAAACTTGAGACAGAAGATCTCGATGCCCTGGTAAAAGCAAGCGGCATCAGCGAAGCGCAGATACGCGAGACAGCAGAGCTATTAAAAAAGAAAAACAAGATCATAGCCTGCTGGGCCATGGGCCTTACACAACATAAGAATGCTGTAGATACCATTAAAGAAGTGGTGAACCTGCTACTGCTTAAAGGCAGTATCGGCAAGCCCGGTGCAGGCACATGCCCTGTACGTGGGCACAGTAATGTGCAGGGCGACCGTACTATGGGTATCTACGAAAAGCCTTCGGCAGCATTCCTGGATAAGCTGCATTGGGTGTATGGTTTTGAACCGCCTCGCCATCACGGTTACGATGTAGTGGACTGCATACGCGCGATGCACGAAGGCAAAGCCAGGGTGTTTTTTGCTATGGGTGGCAATTTCCTTTCAGCCACACCGGATACGGAATATACGGCTACCGCATTGCGCCGTTGCGACCTTACAGTACATGTATCCACAAAGCTCAACCGCAGCCACCTGGTACATGGCAAGGAAGCAATAATATTACCATGTTACGGTCGCAGTGATAAAGATGAGCTCAATGGGGAAGAACAATTTGTCACCTGTGAGAATTCCATGGGTGTGGTACAGATGTCGAAAGGAGGATTGAGACCTATATCCAATGACCTGCTCAGCGAACCTGTGATCGTATGCCGGCTGGCCAAAGCTGTTTTTGGCAGCAAGAGCAAAGTGAACTGGGCGCTGTATGAGCAGCATTACGATTATATACGTAACGATATTGAGCTGGTGATACCCGGCTTCAAAGATTATAACGCACAAGTACGCAAACCGGGAGGATTTTACCTGCCCAATAGTGCAAGAGAGGGACGCTTCCCTACCAAAGCAGAAAAAGCAACCTTTACCGTATCAAGCATAAGTATCCCCGAACTGGCCGATGATGAGTTCATGATGATGACCATCCGCAGTCACGACCAGTTCAATACCACTATCTATGGACTGCATGACCGTTATCGCGGGGTGAATAATGAGCGCAGGGTGATCTTTATGAACGATCATGATATTACAAGGTCCGGCTTCAAAGCTGGTGATATAGTGGACCTTATTAATGACACGGACGGTATACGGCGTGAGGCCCACAAGTTTATTATCATACCCTACAGCATACCGGAACAATGCACAGCTACTTACTTCCCTGAAACGAATGTACTGGTGCCAATTAGTTCAGTAGCCGAAAAGAGCAACACCCCTACATCGAAGATGGTAGTGATCAGGATAAGGCGGCATAATAATGAGCAGGCCCAACATTAAATACCCAGTTTCCAGAGAGCCTGCTATTTAAAGCAAGTACTTTAAAAATGTGGATATCTTGGTTTGGAGGATCCTTGTCTGCGATTGTAACTTGCATATAGCCACAAGTCTATATGAGTCGCTCATTTGCAGATATGCCCCTACATTATGGCCAGGTACCTGCCTGGCTCTATACCCGCATGGGGCTGCTGGGTGGCGCCATCACCGAGGCTATAGTAACAGAGTATGGCCGGGCAGCCTTCCTGCAGCGCATGAGCGATCCATTCTGGTTCCAGGCACTGGGTTGTGTGCTGGGTATGGACTGGCATTCATCGGGCATTACCACATCGGTAATGGGCGCACTGAAAGGAGCTATTAATAAACGCTCACAGGACCTTGGTCTGTACATTTGCGGTGGCAAGGGACAACATAGTAAAGAAACACCCGCAGAACTACTCAAAATAGCAGAAAAGACAGGCCTTGATGGTGGCATGCTGGTACGCAGCAGCAAACTCTCAGCCAAAGTGGATAACACAGGCATACAAGACGGTTACCAGTTATATATACACAACTTTATCCTCAGCAGCAATGGCGACTGGGCAGTAATACAGCAAGGCATGAATGATGGCAATGGCATGGCCCGCCGATACCACTGGCACTCACCGGCCCTTAGGTCTTTTGTCGAAGAGCCACATAGTTTCATCTACGGTCATAATGAAGGGCAGATCATTAATGTAACAGATAAGGGAGCAGCAAGTACCCGCAATGGCATAATCCAAATCGCGAGAGAAAAACCGGCTGCCATATTACCAGAAATACGGAACTTACTGATGCCCGCCCACCACGATGTTAAAGCCAAAGATGTGGACCTCAAGCGTCTTGGTTCGGTACTGGCAGTAGCTTATGAACAGGAGGGCCTCGATATGGAATCATTGCTTTTGCTTGAGGGGCTCGGGCCACGCACCCTGCAATCGCTGGTACTGGTAAGTGAGGTGATACACGGTACGCCATCCCGCTTTGAAGACCCTGCACGGTTCTCGTTTGCACATGGAGGCAAAGACGGGCACCCCTTCCCCGTGCCTACGAAAGTATATGACGAGACTATACAGACCTTGCAAACCGCCGTAGAAAAAGCGAAATTAGGATTCAACGACAAGAATGCTGCAATAAAGAACCTGGGTAAAGCAGCATTGAGGCTGGAAGAAAACTTTAAGCCCAATGATAATTTTGAACAGCTTATAGCACGTGAAAGAAATGAATCGTGGAAGTACGGCGGGCGTACTGTATTTGGCAAAGCCCTGCCGCCGAAGCAACAAGCAACAGAACAGCTAAAGCTATTTTAATGCTTTAGGAAGCACCCAGGGAGCGGAGCATCTTTCCATGCGATATAAGCGCAGTAATAAAAGTGCGTTGCTCCTGGTAAGGTATGCCATGTGATTCAGCAGCAGCCTTTACTATCGGTGCTATCTTCTTGTAATGTATATGACAGATGTGAGGGAAAAGATGGTGCTCGATCTGGCGATTGAGGCCACCAATGAACCAAGACATTACACGGCTCTTCGGAGCAAAATTAACGGTATTGAGCACCTGGTGCACAGCCCAGTTGTTCTCCATTTTACGCTCATCCGAAGGCCTGGGATATTCTGCCTCTTCCATTACGTGTGCAAGCTGGAATATAGTGGACAAGGCAAAACCTGCCACTGCATGCAGGATGAAGAAACCAGCGACTACGGTTTCCCACGCAAAACCTGAATACATGATGGGCAGTACAAGGATATAACCGAAGTACAAAACTTTATAGAGGCTAAGCTTAACCAACTCGCGGCCCAGTGTAGTTTTCTCTTTACGCAACAAGCCCAGTTTATCGTAATGGAATAAGAGCCTGTAATCTTTATAGGTAACCCACTGCACGGTGAGCAGGCAATACAGGAACCATGCATATATATGCTGGAAGCGGTGGAGTTTGTAACGTTTGCTATGCGGTGAAAAACGAAGCAGGAAACCTGCATCTATATCTTCATCAAGGCCATCGATATTGGTATAGGTGTGGTGCAATATGTTGTGCTGTATCCTCCAGGTAACGTCGTAGCCACCTACAATATTAACGATACCACCCAATAGCTTATTGGTAAGTTTATTCGTAGAATAAGCACCATGATTTGAGTCATGCATTACAGAACAGCCAATGCCTGTCATCCCTAAGCCCATCATAAACCAAAGGCTAAAGAAAAACAGCATACTGAAGGAAGCAAGACCGGAAACGATAAAAATATAAGGCACAAAGAACAGGGCTATCATAGCTACTGTCTTAAGCTTCATTTTAGTATTACTGTATGGACTGATGTTATGTTCTGCAAAATATTTTTCAATATTCTTTTTTACGGTATCGTAAAAACCTTCGCCGTTCCGGGGGGCAAAACGAACGATATTTAATTTATTAGCTTGAGTAGACAAATCTAAAAATTTTTGCAAAGGTACTCTCAAAAGATCAACTATTTAAATAATTGTTTTAGTTATAACTAATATAAAAAGCCCCGTTCCCGGGGCTTTTCGTAACAGAGGTTGCTTCTATCATTTAAGTGCTTCCAGCTTCTTTTTCATCTCGTCCGATTTATCGGCTTTATTTTGCCTGAAATAGATCTCTTTGAGTACCCTGAGCGTAGAAGCGTAAGTATCGAGGTCCTCATTGCTCAGCTTGGCGGCTTTAGGCTCCAGGGTGTTGTATGTCTTTTCAAAATAAGGTACGGCTTTGGCAAACATTTCATCGCGCTTTGCTTTAAGCTCATCGATCTGCTTTTGTTCCGAAGCGTTATTACCCGGTATATCATTCATTTGTTTATTGATGTACACTGCCTCATTATAATACAGCACTCCAAGGCCAAAGTTGCTTTCGATATTATCGGGCTTGCCTTTCAATGCAGCGAGATATGCATTCTCAGATTTTTTTACCAATTCGTCGTAATTACCGGG
Organism: Bacteroidetes bacterium 46-16; assembly: GCA_001897835.1. Taxonomy (GTDB): domain Bacteria; phylum Bacteroidota; class Bacteroidia; order Chitinophagales; family Chitinophagaceae; genus MKUN01. The sequence goes on along the minus strand of MKUN01000002.1, from coordinate 36,275 downwards.
TTTTGTAAGATCTTTCCCTTTGTCATCTTTAGGAAAGGCCATTCCCGCGTAACCTTTAGCCAGGTTTATTTGCAGATCAGCATTATTGGGGTCTTTATCTACTGCTTCCTGCAGCTTCTTTATCAGTTGGTCCTGGTCGCCACTTGTAATATAGGAGTTAAGCACTTGTGTCCTGATGTCCTTGTCATTAGGATACAATTGCTGGGCCTCATCAAGAATGCTTTTTAAAGCGGTCTCATTCTTTTTACGGAAACCATAAATGTCGATCAGGGCAAGGTATACGTTAGGATCACGTGCTATAGGGTTATCCTTCAGTATCATGAACAATTTTGCCGCATCATCATAATTATTAGCATTGTAAGCTGCAAAGGCCCTTAAGCGCTGAGCTTCGGTGGCTACAGTATCAAATTTTTTATTCGATGCAAAGCGTTTACCGTCTTGTATCTCATGGATATCAATAACATCTTTGAGCACATCGTAAGCTGTATCATATCCTTTCATCCTGTATGCTGCCTGCCCGATCATATAACCGGTGAAAGCACATGCAATGAGCTTGGTATTCATGGTTTCTTTTTCGTAAGAAGGGTCAAGGTCAACAGTTTTCATGTAAGACTTTAATGCCTTCCTGTAAGGAATATCCCCAATGGACCTGGGCATATTCTTGGAAAGATAGGCAGTGTCCTGGTTCATTTGCATATAGATATCGCCCTGCATTTCCCATGTTTTGGGTTTATCTTTTGTAGATGGGTCTTTCAGTGCCATCTGGATATATTCCAGGGCATGGCTGTAATCACCATCCCTAAGATAGTTGTTGGCAGATTCAATGTTCTGCTTCTGCGCCCATCCGGCTACGCAAAAGCAAACAAATGTTGCAACAAGAATGATCTTTTTCATGAACTGTTTTTATTAAAGCTTTCAAATTGTTTACAAATCTCTATTCAGCGGCAGGTTCATTTGCAGCCTCATCCCCGGCTTGCTGTTCGCCGGCCTCGTTTCCTTCGCCTTCTTCGTCTTCGTCCTGCTCCTGTATCCTTGCAATAGCCGCTATCTCATCACCATCATCCAGGTTTATGAGCTTAACGCCTTGCGTGGCCCTGCCGGCTTCCCTTATATCAACGACCTTCATGCGTATGGTAATGCCCGATTTGCAGGTTATCATCAAATCATCTTTCTCTTCTACAGCGAGCAAACCTACCAGCCCCCCGGTTTTTTCGGTAAGGTTGATGGTTTTTACCCCTTTGCCGCCACGATTGGTGACACGGTATGCTGTTTCCTTATCCCCTGTCTCATCGTTATTATCAAAGAATGGCGTACGTTTTCCAAGGCCTTTTTCAGATACGACCAGTATCTGCTTCGACATATCATCCTTATTAACACAAACCATACCAATGACCTCATCGTTATGTTCATCCAACTCTATGCCAAAAACGCCGATCGCACCGCGACCTGTTGTCCTTACCTTGTCTTCAGGGAAGCATATAGCGCGACCGGAACGTACCGCCATCATAATATAACTGTTACCATCAGTAAGCGATACATCGAGCAACTGGTCACCATCCTGTATCGTTATGGCGTTCACACCATTGGCGCGCGGCCTGCTGAAATCTTCAAGTTTGGTTTTCTTAATGATGCCCTTCTTGGTACAGAGCACTACAAAGTGTTCCGCGAGATAAGTCTCGTCTTCCAGTTGTGGTACATCTATGATCGTACGGATCTTATCATCTGGCGGTATTTGTACCAGGTTCTGTATAGCACGCCCTTTCGCGTTCTTATCCGCTTCGGGTATCTCGTACACCTTAAGCCAATAACAACGCCCCTTCTCGGTAAAGAACATGAGCGTATGGTGCGTAGAGGCAATGAAGAGGTGCTCTATATAATCTTCCTGCCGGGTACGGCCACCCATTGCGCCACGGCCTCCCCTGCGTTGCGAGCGGAATTCGGCAGCAGAAGTACGTTTTATATAACCCAAATGAGAAACAGTGATCACCACATCTTCTTCCTCAATAAGGTCTTCAATGCGCATTTCATTGGCCATGTAATGGATCTCACTCCTGCGCTCATCACCAAATTTCTTTTGCACTTCGAGCAATTCATCTTTTATGATCTGGTAACGCAGACCCTCATCGGCAAGTATTGACTCGAGATAAGCGATCTGTTTCATCAGTTCAGCATGCTCCTCGCGTATCTTATCGCGCTCCATACCTGTGAGCCTTTGCAGACGAAGCTCCAACACGGCTTTGGCCTGTATCTCGGACATGCCGAATTTCTCTACCAGGCCATTCTTTGCTTCTTCCGGGTTAACGGAATTGCGTATCAATGCGATCACTTCATCAAGATGGTCGAGCGCAATGAGGTAACCCTCTAATATATGGGCACGTTTTTTAGCTTCACGCAGTTCATACTCGGTACGGCGTACCACTACCTCGTGACGGAAGCTAACAAACTCGGAGATAAGATCCTTCAGGTTCAATGTACGTGGGCGGCCATTTACCAGGGCCACGTTATTGATACCATAAGAGGTTTGCAGTTCGCTGTATTTGTACAACTGGTTAATGATTACCTGGGCCACAACATCGCGGCGCAGTTCTATCACTATACGGGTACCTTCTTTGTTCGATTCGTTGGCAACGTGGGTTATACCTTCTATAACCTTGTTATTGACCAACGCTCCTATTTTTTCGGCCAGGGCATCGCGGCTTACCTGGTAGGGCACTTCTGTTATGATGATCTGTTCTTTGCCGTTCTTCGTAGTCTCTATCGTTACTTTACCACGCAGCACCACCCTGCCCCTGCCGGTATGCATACCCTGCTTAATGCCATCGATACCATAGATAATGCCGCCTGTAGGAAAATCCGGGGCCTTAACATGCTTCATCAGGTCATCTATCGTTATCTCCCTGTCGTCTATGTATGCGATACAGCCGTTCACAACCTCAGTAAGGTTGTGAGGCATCATATTGGTAGCCATACCCACAGCGATACCTGAAGAACCATTCACCAGTAATTGTGGTATACGCGTAGGCAGTACGGTTGGCTCCTGCAGGGAATCATCGAAGTTGAGTGAAAAATCTACTGTTTCTTTTTCTATATCTTCAAGCATGGCCTCACCAAGGCGCTGCATACGGGCTTCGGTATAACGCATCGCGGCAGGGCCGTCGCCATCCTGCGATCCGTAGTTACCTTGTCCATCTACCATCATATAGCGCATGCTCCATGGCTGGGCCATACGCACCATAGCATCGTATACGGCCGTATCGCCATGGGGGTGGTATTTACCCAATACCTCACCCACGATACGGGCACATTTCTTATACGGTTTGTTAAACGTATTCCCCAACTCATGCATGGCAAATAAAACGCGGCGGTGTACGGGTTTAAGCCCATCGCGTACATCAGGTAAGGCACGGCCTACGATCACCGACATAGAATAGTCGATGTAAGCCGTTTTCATTTGCTCCTCAATATTAACCTGAACTATCTTATTACTCTCTTCCTGAGGGGTTAAATCCTGGTTGTTTTGATCCATAAACGGGTGTTAAAAAACAGATTGCAAATATAGCTAAAATTGCCCGCCTTTCCCTATAAATTTAGGATTGAAATACTGCATTATCCACAGTTTTTAACAAGTTATACAGGCTCTTATGCTTTATTACATTAATACATCCTTTGTTTTGAAAGATGTACTAAAAATACCCTTAAGAAATGAAAGTCACTTTCATTAAATTGTCATATCTCGCGAAGGCAAGCCTATTGCAATTTGATGGACAAATGGGAATATTAAATGTCCAGCAAAATGGTGAAAAGAGTGTTTTATTTATCGCTAAACACCTCTTTCATAAGGTCATCATATTTTTTCTTGTTATCGGGGTCTGATTCTGCATTTATTACCTGTTCTATGTATTGTTTTACAATGGCCAGGCGCTGCCTGGTAAGTGGCGTCTCTTTCTTTTCTTTATAGCTTTTAGCCAGTTCGAACATGTAATAGCCAAGATAATACCGGTAGTTTTTTATGTTTTCGGTCTTCACCATGCCGGTCATGGTCTTTAAACCGTTTTCGAATACGGCATCGCTTTTCACATTTTCCAGATAAGATGATAAGCTCGATGCAAGGCTTATTTTTTGCCCGCCATATACATAAGCCACCTTAGCTTTGTATATGTCAAAATCGGCGGAATCGGCCCTCTGACTTATAATGTTCCAGATAGCTGATTCCAGTTCGGATTTGGGGTCCGTGTCCAGCATAGTTTTGGCTAAATGATAAGCCGTATCCTCAGCAACCTTATAAAGGGCATCCAATGCAGCACCGGCCACTTTATATGAACTATCCCATACCGCGCTCAGCATGCTGTTTTTTGCAGACGCATACTTCCAATGCCCAAGCAATATAAGGGCAGTGGCCCTGGCTTCATGATCGGGGTCTTTGTCGGCAATGAACTCTATCTGTGCATGCCAGCGGCGTTGTAGCTGGTCGTCGGTCACATTCATTAACAGCGCCAGGGCATGTGTACGTATGGCAGGCATGTATTCCTCAGCGAGAGCCCTGTCGAAAACGACCTGTGCAGCACTATCGCTGATATCGCGGTATGCAGCATCAAGTGCTATGCGGCGTGTAATGTAATCGCTCCCTATAATATATTGAGTAAGCCACTGTTGCGCAGGTTTGTCTTCAAGTATTTTACCGGGAAGCCAATGCATTGCGTCGGGTACTATAGTGGGCCGGATATTGTTTTTATAATCATAGGTGAATACCTGTTTCTTTTGGGTAATATCCCAATCTTCCAGTTTCCTTTCTGCTCCGCTTATTACCACCGTTTTCAGCGGCAGTACATAAATTGCACTGTCTTGTTTTTGTTCTACGGTTACCACCAGTTTTTTAGCATCATCATTGTAGGTATAGCGTATGTCGAGTACAGGGTGCCCGCCCCTGTAATACCATTCGTTAAAGAACCAATTCCAGTCTTTACCGGTAGCTTCTTCCACTGCCAGGCGCCATTGAGTAGCTTCAGCTGAGTGCAGTGCATTTTTGGTAAGGTATAGCTTCATAGCTTTAAAAAAGGCATCATCACCCATAAGTCCATGCAGGTAATGCAATACTGCTCCACCCTTTTCGTAAGATATCCTGTCAAACATATCTTCCCGGTCGGCATAATGAAAGCGTACCAGTGGGGGATCTTTTTGTCTCGCCTGGGCCAGGTACTTTAAGAGGTCGGTATAGCCCAGCCGGTCAGCAGAGTTCTTACCATACTTAAAGTTTCGCCATAGGTATTCCCCATAATTGGCAAAAGACTCATTAAGTGTAAGGTTAGACCATGATTCGCAGGTAACATAATCGCCAAACCACATATGGAACAGCTCGTGCGATACAATATCCTCATAATCATGGTCGGCATTTTGCCGGGCATTTTGGTTCATAAATTCACCGAAAAGCGATGCTGAAGTGTTTTCCATAGCGCCTGACACATAGTCGCGCACCACTACCTGGTCATACTTATTCCAGGGATATGATACTCCCGTAACATTGGAGAAAAAGTCCATCATTGCGGGGGTGTTTTTAAACATGAGCCTTGCGTATGGTTCATACTCCCGCTCTACATAATAATTCACATCCCTGCCCTGCCAGCTATCTTTAACTATAGAAAACCTGCCGATAGCGAACATGACCGCATAGGCCTGTATGGGTTGGTCCATAAACCATATGTCTGTACGCATATTACCAGCCATACGCTGCTGTATCTGCAGGAAACCATTACTGAGTGTTTGCATAGAATCAGGAACGGTAAGCTCCACCTGCACCGTAAAACGTGTGTTGGGCTTATCGATCGTTGGCAGCCAGTGAGAATTGGATTCCGTTTCACCCTGTGTCCATATTTGAATCGGCTTATTGGGTATGGCCTTGTCAGTATTGATAAAATACAATCCCCTGTCCTCAGTAATAGCACTGCTGCCACCAACGGGCTCGGCATAGGGCATGGCTTTATAAGCTATATACAATTGTATGGTGTCGGCGGCTATGAACTGTTTTGAGAACCTGATCGTTAATTTATCATCGTTGTATTTATAGGATAAGCGCGTGCCGGGAACATTAACAGCAAATGAAACAGTATCTATATTCATACTCTTTGCATCCAGTACCAGGCTATCAACATTATAAAAATATGGATGCAGTGTAAGCCATTCGCGGCCATTTGCCGTCTTCTCCTTCCAGTTGAATGATAGCGCCACACGTGTGTGTATAATGTCCCATTCGCGTGTAGCACTGGCGCGGTACATATCTATAGGATTGGACGATGCAGTTACCAGTATCGTATCCAGATCAACGTGTTTTCCAGCAATTTTTTTACCCGGTCCGCATGAGCTTATCATTATAAGCGATAAAATGCAGCATGCAGACGTAAACGCGGTGAGTATATTCTTACTAAAGGTCATGAACCTGGATTATAAGCCCTAAAAGTAAGACTTAAGCCGGCATAAAATATCACCTGAAGCGGGTGAATGAACTTAGAAAAGCTGGAGCAAAATGCGCTAAAGCATAGTTATTTGATTATTTTTGCTACCATTAAAATATAATTAGCATATATGCTGCAGGTAACAGTTAATGAAAAAAATACATTTTCGGTTGTAAATGAAGAAGGTAACCTGTATATAAACGATGTACCTGCCATTTGGGACAGTGAATGGCAAGCCAACAGCCTCATTAGCATATTATACAACAATAAGAGCTATACAGCGCTTGTTGAAAGCATAGATAAAAAAAACAAAGAAATATCACTGCGGATCAATGGCAGGGTCTATAAAACAAACATAAAAGAACCTATAGACCAACTACTGACCAGTATGGGCATGGATCTGAAAGCCATGCAAAAAGCAGAGCCGGTGAAGGCTCCCATGCCGGGAATGGTGCTTAAAGTACTTGTAACACCCGGGCAACAAATAAACAAAGGAGACGGCTTGCTGGTACTGGAGGCCATGAAAATGGAAAACATATTAAAAGCTGCTGGCAGCGCTACAGTAAAAGCCATAAAGGTGACTGAAAGAACAGCGGTGGAAAAGGGAGCTATATTGATAGAACTGGAATAATATGCGCCTGAGAAATATCGTCACACTTATTATTATTCTTTTTTGTGGCCTGTTGTCCCATACAGGATGGTCACAGCAATTTTCATATGTATATATACAGGGTGATAAGCAAACACCCTTTTATGTGAAACTGGAAGGTGCAATGCAACCCCGCTATGGCAAAAATTACAGCATCATACCGCAGCTTGCCCCGGGAGTGATAAATATCGAGATACTCTTTCAGCAGAACATATACCCGCCACAACGCTTTGCTATAAAAGTGTCCGAAAACGGATCGCGCGCTTTCCTGCTCAATAAAAAAGGCAGCAGTTTTGCGCTTTACGACCTGCAGCAGCAATTTTATATACCGGCCGGCAATGCGCCTGAAGAAGACCATGTACCCACTTATAATCCCGGAGCCAACTATGTCTCTACGAACAGCAACCCCTATACTTACCAGCAACAAAGTACCGTAAGTAACAAAACGTACAACAATACCTACAATACGCAGGCCAGTAACCGCCAGCAGAATACGGACGCTGCCACCCAGCCGCAATTCATTGACAATGTAGAACTGAACAATGAGCGGACCATACAACCCAATACAGAACCATTAGAAACGAACAATAATTATACTGAACCGGAAACTGAAACAGTGCCTGAACCCAAAGTCCAGCCAGGGCCGGAACCAGTACCGGTACGTAATACCCCGGTAAAAGGGAATCTTGCCATAAACCGCCGCTGCCCCCAGCCAATACCTGATGATGATTTCGAGAATATCTATGGCAAAATGACCGGCAGAAGCGATAAGAACAGGCTCAAGTATCTCCTGGATAAACTGGACAATTGCTTTACCACCGCACAACTGCGTATGCTTACCAAGGGCCTTAGCAATGACCCGGAACGCTATGCATTTCTAAAGCAGGCTTACCCGCGTGTTACAGACCAGGGTAATTTTGCTTCGCTTGAAAATTTATTGACCACACGCGAATGGAAGGATTACTTCCGTTTGATCATGCCATAACCAATAAAAACAAAACAGGATGAAAAAAACCATTACAATACTGTTATTAGCTACATGCTTTTTTTCCTGCAAAAGGAAGAAAGAAGATATTATCATCAATAAGTGGCAGGCTGTAGCATTGCAAAATCCTGCCATGGATACGATCATTATGCAGCAGCAAAGCTTCATAGACACTGTAGGCAAAAGTACAGACGCTGCTGCCAACGTAGAAATGTATGGCACCAACAATATGGATAGCTTTCGCAAAGAGCTGCAAACCCAGTTGGACAGCTTTAAAATAATGCAGGATGCAGCTATACAAAGCACCGAATTCAACTTTATGAAAGGCGGCAAAGCTATCGTAAACCTCGGAGGAGGCAATATAGACTCCTGTAAATGGTATTTTGACGACGACGGTGCACTGATATTGGATGAAATGAAGCTAAAAGGCGCCGGTGACAAAATAAAAATGGAAGTTATCCAGATCAGTGATACTATGCTGAAGCTTGGACTAAATGAGCAAGGCTCAAAAAGTACGGTAACATTTAAACCCGCAAAGAAATAAAGCATAAGTGCTATCTTTGGGCACTTTTAAAACATAAGGCATTAAATTTTTACAAATAAAATAATTATGCGTAGCATAGCATTAAGGCAGGCATTGCGGGAAGCCATGGAAGAGGAAATGAGAGCAGACAAAAGTGTGTTCCTGATGGGTGAAGAAGTGGCACAATACAACGGCGCTTATAAAGTAAGCCAGGGGATGCTGGATGAGTTCGGCCCAAAACGTGTGATCGATACCCCCATCGCAGAATTGGGTTTCACAGCTATTGGCGTAGGTGCAGCCATGAATAACACCCGCCCGATAATAGAGTTCATGACCTGGAACTTTGCCGAGCTGGCGCTGGATCAGATTGTGAACCATGCTGCGAAAATGCTGTCGATGAGTGGTGGACAATTTACATGCCCTATCGTATTCCGCGGTCCTAACGGCTCTGCAGGGCAGCTTGCCGCACAGCACTCGCAGGCATTCGAAAACTGGTATGCCAATGTACCGGGCCTTAAGGTGATCTCTACCATTAACCCATACGATGCCAAAGGCTTGCTTAAATCGGCTATCCGTGATAACGACCCGGTCGTGTTCATGGAAAGTGAAGTTGCCTATGGCGAGATGGGCGATGTACCTGAGGAAGAATATATCATACCTATCGGTAAGGCCGATGTGAAAAGGGAAGGCAGCGATGTTACTATTGTATCTTACAATAAGATGATGAAAGTAGCCATGGGTGCTGCAGAAGAGCTGGCTAATGAAGGTGTAAGCGCCGAAGTAATAGACCTCCGTACTATACGTCCACTGGACTGGGAAACGATCGTTGCATCGGTTAAAAAGACCAACAGGCTAGTAATAGTCGAAGAGCAGTGGCCATTTGCCAGCATATCTTCTGAAATAAGTTATCGCGTACAAAAAGAAGCCTTTGATTACCTGGATGCGCCTATACGCCGCATCTGTTCTGCTGATGCCAATATGCATTATGCCCCCAACCTTGTGGCTGCTTATCTTCCTGATGTGCCGCGTACTGTAAAACTGGTGCAGGAAGTAATGTACATGAAAAAGTAAAGTCAATAAAAATTTATTGGTCCCGCCATAGCGCGGGACTTTTTATTTTTCAGCAGCTTATAAGTACCTTTCCGTTACACTATGCCAGTTCAAAAAATAGCGACTTCAGCAATCATAATTGGGGCCGGTCCTGCTGGTGCGGGAACATCATTTTTTCTCAGCAAGTCCGGCATTCCACATATTGTTATCGACAAGGATAAATTTCCCCGCGACAAAGTATGCGGTGATGCCTGTAGCGGGAAGACCGTACTTGTTCTCAACAGGGCCAACCCTGCATGGATGGAAGAGATAAATAGCCGCAGGGATATTTTTTTGCCATCTTGGGGCATCACCTTTAATGCACCCAACGGCAAGGGAATTAACATACCCTTTACACCACAATGGAGCAAAGAAATGAAACCGGCAGGCTTCACGGTTACGAGGTTCGTATTCGATGATTTCCTGTTCCGTAAGATGGAGTCCCCCTATGCACGCATATTTGAAGAGGCGAAGATCGACAACATAAAAACAAGCGATACTGGCGTAAGTATACAGGTAACATGCGGATCTGTAGAATATGAGATCACTGCACCGATGATCGTTGGCGCAGATGGTGACAAAAGCTTGGTGCGCAAAACATTGCTCAATAACAACACCTCTGCAAAAACCTATGCTGTAGGACTCAGGGCCTATTACGAGGGTATTACATGGCCAAATGAGGACCAGTTCATTGAATTGCATTTCCTGGAAGAAACACTGCCAGGTTATTTCTGGATATTTCCATTGCCCAATGGAATGGCTAATATTGGTGTGGGGATACCATCGGATGTGGTGCGCAGCAAGAAAATAAACCTGCGTGAGCAAATGCTCGCTGCAATAAAGAACAATCCTGCAATAGCGCCGCGTTTCGCCAATGCAACACTTAAGGGCAAGATACAAGGCTGGGGATTGCCAATGGCAGGTGAAAAAGAAGTATTGTCGGGTAATAATTTTATGCTGACCGGCGATGCGGCTGCCCTTATTGACCCATTCTCAGGCGAAGGCATAGGCAATGCCCTGTATAGTGGCATGCTGGCTGCTGAAGCTATACAAAAATGCCGGGAGCAGAATGATTATTCGGCAGCAACGTTGAAACGTGAATATGATGATGTGCTGTATAAAAGGCTGGGGAATGAATTCAGGATAAGTAATACCCTGCAAAGACTAAGCCGCCGAAAATGGCTATTCAATGCCGTGATCAATAAAGCACATAAGAGCCCTGCGCTAAGGGATACGATAAGTAGCATGTTCGCCGATATGGACCTGCGCAGCCAGTTAAGGAAACCCTCATTCTATTTCAGGATATTATTCAATAAATAGGACGTCAGAAAGTGTAAACATACTGTATCGAAGTAGTTCGGGGAGCTTCTATTTTCATTGGCCTTAAAGCATAGGCAACATTGAACGCATTATTGCATATTATAGAAAGCTTTTGTTTTTCATCAAGGTTATAACTCACCCGGAAATCGAAAATATTAAAGCCTTTGTGCGATTGCCACCAATTGACCCCCTTAATATCCGCTATTTGTTTTATCTGGGATGTAAGATCTTCTATGAGGGCGAAAGCGGTATCGATATTCTTCATTTTGCTGTAGTACCTGTAGCTCATACCTGCACCAAAGCGGTGTATCTTGAACTGTACATCGGCTTTTACCATATGGCTGAACCTGTATTTCAATACATTTCCTTTCGAGTTTAGGCTGCTGTTCTTATAGCTTAATGAATCGCCCGGTCCGCCTGTCAGTGATTTCTCATGAGCATAATAAAGATCAGGCGTAAGCGATATAGGCTCCACGTAGGTATAACCTATCAATGCGGTCACACCAAAGTTCTTATTTTCTTCTGGGGTGGAAGCCACCAATGATATGTCGATGCCGCGAACCCTAGTATCACCTGTGTTCAGGAATTTAAAGCCAATGGTAGCGATACTGGGTTCCCATATACCAAACAGCCATTCAATGGTATTTTCATATTTCTGGTGAAAACCTGCGATATCCAGGTAACCCATAATATTACCGAACTTAAATCCCTGCTTGAGGCCCATTTCAAAATTCTGGCTGGTCTCCGGTTGCAGGTCCGGATTAGGGAATACTCCGAACATACCTGCCTTTGTGGTGATATACCGTTCTGTAATTGTGGGATACCTGAAACCTTGCCCATAGGATGTCCTTATGTAAGTTCCCTTCAGCACCTGTATATTTGCCCCGGCCCTGAATATGGGTGCTACTACACTCTGCTGATCATTGACCTGGAAATATTCGTAACGAAAACCGCCTGAAATGTTCAGGAATTGCCAGAATTTTTTATCCAGTTGCAAATAGCCCGCAGCATTGGTCACCTGGTTATCTGCAGAACCGCTCGAAGCGTATAAAGGTGAGTGTGACTTTGATAAACTACCTACTACCCCACCTGTAAATGTGAAATCGTAGTTCCTGAAAATGCGCTGTAATTGGTATTCTCCGTAGTATAAGGTACCACTGTTCGACAGGTTATTGGTAATATCATTATTGGAATGAAAGATACGGGTCACAAGACTATGGCTTACCCCATTGGCTTTTATATACTTTATAAAAGGGTCCAGGTTAAACAACTGCTGCTTTTCAAGAAACACCGCGCCGGGATAGCCCTTATACAAACCAAGGGAATCATCATACCAGGCAAGGTCCATATTGGTTTTGTTCAGCATACCGTTGCCATTAATACCATAGCTTAGCCCGGTGATCTTCTTTGACCGGTACCTGATATTGAAGTTTAGCCTCCCTCTTATCTTACGCATATCATCATTGGAGAATGTGGGGATAGTATCCGTCATCTGCAGCGCGTTCTTTAAGCTCAGCGGTAATTCCTCAGCCGGAGGTGGTGGCCCAATATAACCCTGGTCAATATTAAAATTCCCCCCGATGACTATATCCAGGTTTTTATGAACAATACGCGAATGCAGCAGGTTCAGGTTAGTGAACATGGGAAGCGACGCATTATACCAGTTCTCCGCAGGTTTGGGTGGTGGAGAATAATAGCCTACGGAATAATTGATGATCGTTTTGGGTTTCTTCCGCGGATATGCCGAGCGTATATTGATAACGCCACTTAGCGCCGAAGATCCATATAAGACTGAAGATGCACCTTTGATTATTTCTATCTGCTCGATATTCTCCACAGGTATATAATTCCATTCCGGCCGGCCTGCATCTCCGCTCAATAGAGGTATCCCGTCAACTACAATGGCAACCCTGCTGCCTACCCCAAAAGTAAAACCACTCCCCCCTCTTATCTGCGGATCGTTATCAATGATCGTAAGCCCGGGCGTTTGTTCCAATGCAGTTTCTACTGAGGTAGTATTTCTGCTGTTTATCAGGCCGGGTTTAAGCACTTCCATCGATACAGTAAGCTCCTCAAGCTTCTGATCGAACTTGCCCGATGAAACGACAACCGTTTCCAGGAGCTTTGTTGTGGGTGATAAAGTTATATCTTGTTTGGTAATGGCATCGCTTGCAATACTAACTTCGAAAGTATCGTTACTGAGCCCGGTATAGCTGCAGACCAGGCGATGAACGCCGGTATCCAGAACCAATGAATACATACCATCAATATCTGCAACTGCACCTTTCGATGGATTATTCACGAGGCTTATGCTGGCGCCGGGAATAGTTTCGTTGGTAATACCATGTGTTACCTTGCCCTTCAATACACCTGTAGGTTGCGCAACACAGTTAACGGTCAGCAAGCCCGTAATCAACATTGCAAATAATATGCGTATCGACACCATATAAAAATAAAAAACCCCGGCAAATAATTAACCAGGGTTTTTGAAAATGAACTTATGCTTATTCAATTACAAATTTTCCTGTCTTTTGATAGCCATTACTGCTTACTTTGTACAGGTATATACCTGCAGCCATATCCGGCAGTGCCACAGTATTCAGTTTATGCTGCTCAAGGCTGCGGGTCAGCAATAACCTGCCTGTCATATCAAAAACAGATATGTCGGCAACAGCGCCATCTGCATTATGGCAATCTGCAAATAATGTCCTGCCATAGCTGTACACGTTAACATTCAATGCTGCAACATTTACATTCGTTACTTTATTAGGCAGCGGGTTGTATATCATCTCCAGATCGTCAACCCACAATTTACTGCCATCTACAGTGGTCAGTTGGTCGGCCGAAGATGTTATATTGATCATGATATAGGCCGGGGCGCTGGTATCAGAATAGGTAACCGGAACACTGAAACGGGTCCATGTAGCCACGTCTGATGCAGGAGTAGTAAAACTGGCATCGCCTATTTTATTACTGAGACAAGCAGGATGGTACGTAGTCGGTGTTTCAGGATCATAATACTGACCGGTATGGAATATAAAGCGCAGCTTACCTTGTTCGGCAGCATGGCCACCCTGGTTGTATTGATACCAGCCAACAACACTATCGGGCCGGCCTGTAAATGCCATACGCCTTACATCGCCCGACGTATCGTCATAATTTTGTGTACCGATATATCCATCGCTTTTACTCAGTGAGGGAGCGTTGATAACGCCAGTTGTAACATTACCATTCACGATAACATTGAAGGGTATACCGGTTGTTACAGTTTCTACTCGTACCGAATAATTACCACCATGCTTTATCGTACTGTCTTTAAAGCAAGTTTGCGGGCCTATCTGGGCTGTAGCTGATCCCGATTTGTTCGAATACCAGCTTGTGGGCTCATTAGCATTACCCGGGCTGGCATTGCCCCAATTTTCAAAACCCGGATTGGTAACCTGCAATTGCGCCAATGCGGAACAAGTTATTCCTAATGACAAAAGTGATGTAAATATTATCTTCATATTATCTTTTTGTTTAAAAATCAGGTATAAAAATAGATAAAAATCCCACAAAACAACCTTTAGTTGCTGCTAATATTCTTAGTTATCTTATCCAGGCTCTCTTGTGCAAGCGGGTGATAATTGTTGCGGTACTTATGGTACCAGCGCTGGGCCAGTACCGGGTCTCGCTTCATTAAGGCTGTATACAGCGGCTCAATGAATTTCCTGCGCCCTACCGTGCTTAGAAACTGCGACATAGCATCCATTGCAGGTGGATAATCATCTTTACAGTCTAAAACAACCATGAACCATGCAAAGATTACCTCACTATTGCCAGAGTGTGAAAAATGAAAATTCTTGTCCAGGTCCTGTAATTCAGCCAAAGAGACCGTATCGGGCATTTTATGCAGGAATTCCAGCCATTCAAAGGTGGTCCAGTCCTTTGCATCTATATCCTTAGCCCATATTGTTTTACCATATAAAGCTGCCAATGAATCTACTTTCCGGAAACGTACAGGATTCGTTCTGGGGCAATTATCGGGTATTCCCGGTCCATATACCCAGGCATTTACATTTATTTTTTTATACAAATTGCTATCGCCGTGCAGCAGGTTCTCATCCATGTACTCCAGGAATTGTTCTGTTGTTATCGTTTTAAAAGCATGCTCATCAAAGTACTTCCTTAAAAAGGCATCAAATTTTTCACGGCCTACCGTTTGCTCGATCAACTTAAGGAAATGAGACCCTTTTTCGTAAGGTATATCAGTAAGCCCGGCATCAGGGTCACGTCCTTTAAGATCCAGTTTCAGCCAGGTGTCTTTACTGTCTGCTCCAAGATCTGCGACATTATCCTTAAATGTTTGATAACCCAGTTCCCACGACATATCAACAAAGCTTTTGCCATTCATCTCTTCGGTAATGCGTCTTTCAAAGTAATTAGTGAAACCCTCATTCATCCAAAAGTCATCCCATGTAGCATTAGTTACCAGGTTACCACTCCAGCTATGCGCTAATTCGTGTGCGATCAGATCGACCAGCGAACGGTCTCCGGCAATAATGGTAGGCGTCGCGAATGTGAGCCTCGGATTTTCCATCCCTCCGATCGGGAAGCCGGGGGGCAACACGATCACATCATAGCGTCCCCACCTGTATGGTCCATATAATTTCTCTGCAGCATCCACCATTTTACCCACATCTTCCAGCTCATAGCGGGCCTTATCTATCATTGCAGGCTCAGCATATACACCTGTGCGCGCATCGATACTGCGAAATTCAATATCCCCAACAGCCAGTGCCATTAAGTATGCCGGCACAGGTATCTCCATTTTGAAATGATAGATACCACTATCATTTTTTTGCTGTGGGTTTTGTGCACTCATCAGTGCCAGGCTACCTTTCGGCACTTTTACGCGGGCATCATAAGTATAACGTATGCCCGGTCCGTCAGGGCAAGGTATCCATGAGCGGGCATAAATAGATTCAGACTGGGTATACAAGAACGGATGTTTCTTACCCAAGGTTTGTTGTGGGTCAAGCCACTGCAATGCTCTCGCATTTTTACCCGTTTTATAATAAATCGTTACTTCCCTGCTTTCTGCATTGATAGGTATATTCAGGCGGCTGCCTAAATATTGTATCATGCTATCCAGCGAAAAAGACACTTGTTTTCCATCAACCAATACACTATCAATTGAAAGATCGTAAGTGTCCAGTTCCAGGGTGTTCACCTTTTCTTTGTTATCTATTGTCCAGGTAGCCTTGCCTGAAATAGTTTTAGCATCAAAATCAACTTTAATATCCAGGTCCAGGTGTTCCGGTGCTACAATAGCCGCATTTGATAAAGTGTGTTCATCTTTTACAACGAGCGAATGATCCCCTGTTGTAGCTTTTTTATCTGCGGTATTATTACACGCGCTAAAGACAATGACCAAACTAAATGCAAAACAAATTTTCTTGAACATCCCGGTTTTAGTTTTGATAAAACAGTACAAAAGTAAAATTCCCCCGCAACAAAAGGCGGGGGAATTATCAAAAATATATACTTGCCTATTCTTTTACAAGCTTAAAGGCATGCGTCCATTGGTTGTTGATGAAACCCGGGATGCACCAAAGCATGCACAATGGTTCTATAGCACGTGCTGCTGCTGCCTTTCCCATATCGGCTATTTCCCAGCCAAACTGTTCCAATATACCCGATACTTCCTGCTTCGCAGCATCGTTATTACCACAGATGAACATGGTTGGCATGCCCTGTTTGTATACGGGGTTCACCATCATGGCATTACCGACACTATTGAAAGCCTTAACAAAGTGAACGGCAGGAAACCTGGCCTGCAATTTCTCCATTAAGGATTCATCGAGCGATGTGAAGAACTTCAATACGCCATCCTGCGGCGGAGCTTCAGCTATGGGATTGGTCGCATCTATCAGCGTTTTACCGGCCATGTTTTGCGGACCCGCCATATCAATTACATCTGCGGCTGCCCCACCCTTAACGGCAAGCACTATAATATCACCGAATTTTGCGGCCTCTTCAAAGCTGCCTGTACTGGCTTTATCACCTGCATTCGTTTTCCAATCGCTCAGCTTGCCGGTATCACGGGTACCCAGCATCACTTCGTAGCCATGTTTTACAAAACCACTGCCCAGTGTTTTGGCAACGGCCCCGCTTCCTAATATCCCTATCTTTTTCATATGCATATGGTTTTTGCTAAAAGTAAAACCAAAACATCAGTCAACCTTAAAACGAGACAACAGTTTTCTTTATACCCTTATAGAAAACGCTAACAATTATATCCCCATCTTCTCCCTGATGGAAGAAGGGATACCATGTTTATTAAGCAAAAATGCGGTTGTTTTATAACGCACATAGTTCTTGCTTACATAAATGTATCCTTTATAGTCGTTCTTTGTGCCCCATGAGTTCTTAACGATATAATATTCAGTGCCTTTTTGATCTTTGGCAATACCTACTATGTGCATACCGTGGTCGTCGGTTGTGGCATAATCATCAAATGCTTCCTGCCTCATTGCGGGTGTTATTACACGCTCTTTCTTAGGACCGTCAAAAAGAGCCTTCTGTTCATCTTCTTCCATATCCTCCCAGTCTTTTTCAGGCACAAAAGCTACCCCATTCTTCCAGCTAAAATATTTCTCGCTCACATCTGCAGCCCATGCTACGGTATAGCCATTATCCAGCGCATGATCTATGATGCGTGTAATGTCATTAAACTTTACATTATACACCTTATCAAAGCTCCAGTTGTCCGGAACCATGAACATGGTCTTCCTGTAATATGGTTTATCGGTTAAAGAAGATATTTCCACATAATCCCTTGGGTTGAGCCCCACCACTTCCCGGGCAAAACTCTTCGGTGTATACCTGTTGCCTTTATAGGTAAAGGTTTCAGGCACAGGGCCCAGGTAAGCATCCAGTACGGCATCAAATGCTTTTTTCCAGCTTGTAGTAAGTTTGCCGTTGGGATTTTTAACTATTGCATCCAGCATACCTTTCAATACAGCCTGCATTTCTCCAAACCTGTTTTTCTTTGTGCCATAATGAAGGCCGCTATATGCTTCCTGTGGCATAGCGCCATACTTGGCATACATGTTTATTACATCGTGGCATTCACCGCCATCGCCCCAGGATAATGCTCCGTGCATGCGCACATAATTATCGGCCTTATCTTCATAAACCATACGGGCAGAGTATATTTCTGCAAGATCCACTTTCGGCCTGCCTTTGCGTATCATCTCGCTTTCCAGGAATGAATTGGTAGAATAACTCCAGCAAGTTCCTGAACTTGCCTGGTTCTTTACACTTGTCCTTTCCAGGTTGACGATATCCGTAAAAATGAATTTCTTTTTTGCACTATCACTTTTATTGGCATCGAGTTTTTTAATAAGATCGTCCTGTGCCGTGGCAAATAATGGCATTGCCGCAGCCAAAAAAATTAATACTTTTTTCATTGTTGTATGTAATGATTTTATTATCGGAAAGGACTAAAAGTAACAAATAATTGATTCAGGAACAGTTAAAAAAATGGGGATTTTTATGGTGGTTTTCTATTTGGGGCTGCTGTCAATGCAGGTCCATTGTGTACAAAAGCTTTTGTTCATCCATTTTCATCCCATACAGGCTGGCATTTTGCACCATAAAACTGTCGAACATATCCATAAGCCGCTCGGCAAGTCGCAGGTCGCGCTCTTCGGTATAGAGCTCAGCCCTATCGTCCGAATCCTGCAGACTGGCATAGTATGCTATATATGTCGTATTGCGCTCCAGCTCTTTATCAATCTCGGCTATCATACCCTGTAACAATGCTGATGCTTGACCAAGTCCAAAATCGAACAGCATTTCGAGTAATGTTTCCTCATCCTTAAAAGTTTGATTCTTTATGAACATAGCACAAAGCTAAAGCAATCCTGAACAAAAAGTTTACCAGATAAACCAACAAATGCAGGAATGGTAATAGGCTGATAATAAGATATTTATAACAACGATGCATTTTGCGTTGCTTTATTGCCGCTGGTGCAGGCTAAAATAATTTTAAAATGAATACAGATGCCATTAACTTTGCGCCCTGACACACCGTTGGCGATCCCTCCTTCCGTATATACATATTCCCGGGATTGCCTAAATCTCGCAGAATGGAAAAAAACACATACGACAAATGGTTTAGAATAATACCACGGAAGATATATAATGAGAAGTTGAAAATGAATGTGTTGCAGGCCCTGCCCTATTGGGTGGCCTCTCTCATCACCGGGCTGATAGCCGTATACTATGCCAAACTCTTCGCATACGCAGAATCTCTTTCTTTATCAATAGTACATCGTTACGACTGGGCTATCTTTATCATCACCCCTGTTTGTTTTGTATTGGCTTGGTGGCTCGTGAAACGTTTTGATAACAAGGCCGGGGGCAGTGGTATCCCTCAGGTAATGGCTGCTATTGAGCTGGCCAGTCCCCGTTACAATTACCTTGTTGACAAATTCCTGGGTATAAAAACGATTGTTATAAAGGTTTTGTCTAGTATATTAATGATCTTCGGCGGTGGCGCTATAGGCCGCGAAGGCCCCACAGTACAAATAGCCGGCAGCGTATTCAGGAAGGTTAACCAGCTGATACCCAAGTCATGGCCGCGCCTGTCTAAAAAGAACATGATCATGGCTGGTGCAGCAGCTGGCCTTGCCGCCGCTTTTAATACACCCTTAGGCGGTATCGTATTTGCCGTTGAAGAATTGGCCAAGACCCACATCAATTATTTTAAAACAGCACTGTTCACCGCCGTTATCATTGCCGGTCTTACTGCCCAGGGGATGTTAGGGCCTTATCTCTATCTTGGCTACCCACAGATAAGCCATACCTCAGGCTATATATTCTTTTATGTTCTGGTTGTAGCATGCCTGGCAGGCTTTCTCGGTAGTTTTTTCAGCGTTATCATTTTACGCGTTATCAAATGGCGGCGTACTCTCAGGGGCAAAGGAATAGAACTGGCTTATGTAGCAGGTTGTGCATTAGTAATTGCTACCATAGCATATTTTGCAGGTACAGGTATTCTCGGTTCAGGTAAAGAAGAAATGTCCCGCGTATTATTCTCCGAAAATAAAAATGTTGGCTGGGCATTACCATTCTTCAGGTTCATAGGTCCTATCGGTGCCTTTACTTCAGGTGCATCCGGGGGCATATTCGCCCCTTCTCTTGGTGCCGGTGCTACTGTAGGTGCACTAGTAGCAGAACTGATGCGCTTATCGGCTGATAATGCCAATATACTTATACTGGCGGGCATGGTAGCATTCCTGACCGGGGTCACCAGGTCGCCTTTTACATCAGCGATCCTGGTACTTGAAATGACCGACCGACACAATATCATATTCCACCTGATGATGGCGGGCATGGTAGCTGGGCTTATTTCTGTGCTCATCGACAAGCATTCGCTATACGACCATTTAAAAGATACTTACCTGGCAGAATCATATAAAGAAGGACCCGAGCCGGAAGAAAAGGAATGATTTTATGTCCAAAACAGGCTAAAGTCACATGCAATCAACATAAATCTTTAAGTCTTTATTATTCAGGTAAAATTATACGTGAAATAAAAAAACGATAGAAAATCGTCTATTTAATTATGTGATGAAAAAAAATTGCATTAAATTAACATACCGTAAACCATTAGCTATTGATAGCCACATGCCTTTGAAAACAAACACTTACATTAAGAATACCCCCAACGTACCGTGAATAAATGTATTTGTAACTCGAAAAGCAAACTGCATGGAAGATCTTTACCTTAAATTTGACGAAATACTTAAGTTCTTTACCACCGATACATCTACAGGCCTGCCGCACAAAGTCGGCAAGTTTATTTGTATTCCACTTTCTACATCAGCTAAAGAACATGCGGGCTATTTAATATCTAAGAATACGGAATTTTATTTTTTTCCGGCGGCTTCAATGGCTCATATGTCCGACAATGATATTGCTTCTTTTAGCGAAATGGAAGCCTTCATTGAAGAAAAATGGAATGAGCGCACGGTACCCAGTTTAAATTAGTGCCGGTGTTCTTACTGGCTTGCCGTCTAAAATCAATGACTTAATTTGCTATTTTTAAAGCATGTTATCGTCACTGCACATCAGAACAGCACAAAAAGAAGACCTCGCTGCTATTACGGCGATACACAATCAGGCCATAAACCGGCCATATACTAATGCATATACAGAAATTTTTGACCCTAACGAAAGACTGAACTGGTTTCAAGAACATACCGGCAATTGCCCCATCTATGTAGCTGAAACCAGTGATCATGAAATTGCCGGCTGGCTTTCCGTAAGCCCATACCGTTCAGGCCGCGCAGCACTGCAGCATACCAAAGAGGTGAGTTATTATGTACATGAGCAGCATCAGAAAAGAGGTGTTGCTACACAATTGCTCAGGTTTGCTATGGATCACATAAAAGAGCTTGATACTAAAGTGTATATCGCTATAGTACTCGACAAGAATACACCAAGCATAGAACTATTGAAAAAAAATGGCTTTGCGCTTTGGGGCCATTTACCCGGTATAGCTTATTTCAACGATGGGCCTTGCGGGCATTTATACTTTGGCTGGACGGCAGGATAATAATAAAGACTGCAAGAACCCCCTGCAGCCTTTATTCATTCAAAATATATCTGCCTGTTACCTGATCAAAGTCACATTACCCTGTTTGGTGAATTTCTGCCCTGTATTAGTAACCGCCTCGATCATGTACACATACACACCGAATGGTTGCGGTTTGCCCTTATAGCTTCCATCCCAGCCCTGGTCTATATCTTTACCTTCATATACCATTACACCCCAGCGGTCATATATCCGGAAATAGCTCAGGCTGGCTATACCTCTTTTCTCGATCTTAAATACCCTGTTGGTCATGCCTCCCGGGGTAAAGGCATTGGGCAGGTATAATACCGAAGATGGGTCTATGAAAATATTGATAGAGTCCGTCACGCTGCAACCCAACTCTGTAGTACCATGTACTATATAGCGTGTGCTTACCTCCGGCCGTGCTACGGGGTTGGCTATACTGTCTGCGCTTAAGCCCGAGGGCGGGAACCAGCTAAAGTACAGGCAATTACCTTCAGGGCTCATCTGGTACGACTCTCCGGGATACAGCACTACACTATCCGGCAAAGAAATAATAGCATTCGAAGCAAGGGAAACGCGCACATGACCTATGTGATAACAGCCATTCGTATCCAGTCCGGAAGCTGTATAGACCAGGTTATTCTCCGGCTTAACAACAGGGTCGGCAGTGTTGCTATTGGTCATCCACCATGTAGGCTCCCAGGAATATATATAAGATGAGTCTCCATAAGCATGTAGTTGGGCACTATCACCGGGACATATCATTACACCGGCAGATACTTGCAGTGGTTGCACTTTTTCCACTACTGCATATACATCCTTCGTCATTGTATCGCTGCAAAAAGTATTATCAACGATCAGCGTTACAGGATAAGTACCTGTAAAATAATATAAGTGCTGCGGATTCTGTTCAAAGGTTTCATGCGGGCTGCCATCACCAAAATCCCAGTCCACATATTCTGTACCATTTATAATAGAGCTGTCTGTAAGGTTTAGTGTATCCCTGCCACAACCTGTGATCAGCTCATAACCAAAGTTTGCGATCACACCCGGATTAACCGTTACAACTTGTGGCGCACGGTCGCTCTCACAGCCATTGATGGTTTGACTTACGTACCACACATAGGTACCGGCAGTATCTACGGTAGGTAATGGCGCTGTAAAAGAACCGGTACCTCCTGTAGATGTCGTATACCATTGTACCGAATCGCCCTGTGCATTTAGATGCATTACAGTCTCCGTACGGTATTGACAGTATGTTTGTGAGTTAACAACAGGATATAAGGGTTTGGGCTTTATCGTCGCCGTTATGGGCACACGCACACTCTCACAACCGATCGGTGTCACATCCGAAACATACCAGGTAAAAGTACCGGCAGTAGCGGTGGACGGCGTTGGTGGCGTAAGGGAGAATGTACCTCCTGTGGGCGCATCCCACCATCTCACTACATCACCTGCTGTCGATGGGGCCGCATATAGGGGCGCAGATGGGCCTAAGCGGCAAAATGCGGTATCGTGGGCTACAGGTGGCGGCGTAGGCGCGGGTTCGGTAATAGTTACCACTTCGTTGTTGTTACAATTATTTGAGTCGGTAACCACTACTGTATAAGTACCAGCACAAACATTATTGACCGTAGCAGTATTACCTATATTGGGTGTCCAGTTATAAGTAAAGGGCTGGCTGCCACCCGTTACAGCAATATTTATAATACCGTCACAATAGCCATTGCATTCCGGGTCTGTTTGTGTGCTGCTCAGGGTAAAACCACCCGGCCCCTGCACAATATGCACAATTGCAGTTCCCGAGCCGCAGTTGGATGTTACCGTAACTGTATAAGTACCCGGGCATAAGTTAGTAGCGGTCGAGTCTGTGCCTCCTGACGGAGCCCATGAATAATTGTATGGAGGTGTACCGCCAGTCGCATGTACTGTTGCTGTCCCATTGCAGGAATCGCAAGTGGTCTTGGTACTGTCCATCGCTAAATTGATATTAGTCGGGGGCACACATACAGCACAGGTTGTAGTCTGGTAATAGATACCTGTAAATAAAATATTGTAACAATCCCCTGATGATACAACGCTGAATGTAGCGCTTGTCTGCGTAGGTGTGTAAGTAGTACTGATATCAAAAAAATTAAACCAGTTACACACATAGGCACCATAAGGGGTGGCATTAAGGGTTATCTGGGATGTATTATCCTGCAGGTCCCCAATTACCATAAATGCCTTTGCGTTTGATGGAGTACCACACGGTGCAGCAAAGACCATGTCATGCGTTTCGGTATAAGGCGGTCCAACCTGGGCACCATCGTCTATAGATATGGTGCCCCGCCATGTTTGTGAAGGATCGCTATAAATAACGATAAGCGTAGCGCCATCAATATCATTCTGACCTGTTGGCCCTGTTGGTAATCCGCTGATATTGTAAGTAGCATCACCTGTTATAGCGCTGGTAACATCTGCTCTGTATGAGTGTGAGCCAGGGTTCGGATAATTCCAGCATTTGTCATTTGCCTGTCCAATATGTGTCATCGGGAAATTTTGGGTTCCCGCCGGGCCTTGCACTGTAGCCGTTATTGCGACACCGTTACCGGACCCCTCAGCATAAAGAAAAGCCTTTTCAATAGTTGCACAAGCCGGTATACCACTGATCGTAAAAGGAGCAGGTTGCGGTATGCCCGGCCAGGGCGCAAATGTATAGCGCTGACCAAGCTTTTGTGTAGCCTGTGTATAACTTAATCCACAGGCTGTAAGGTTATAGCTATTTCCTAATGACTGGTTCCCATCTGCATATACTAAAACTGGCAAATATGCCAGTAGAATAAGTAATAATATTCGTCTCATTATAAATCTGGTCCGGTTTTACGATTTGAAGATAGAAAATTCTCTTCATATAAAGACGTAACATTATAGGGTTTGGTTGGAAAAGATAAAAAAAACCACGCGAATAAGCTATTCGCGTGGCAGGCATTTAAAGTATTAAATATTATCTCAATAATGTAACATTACCTTGTTTGGTGAATTTCTGGCCAGTACTGGTCACAGCCTCTACCATATATATGTATACTCCAAAAGGTTGTGGCTTTCCTTTGTAGGTACCATCCCAGCCCTTGTCTATATCCTTGCCGTCATATACCATAACACCCCAGCGATCGTAAATACGGAAGTCTTTTAGAGTAGCAATACCTCGTTTTATGATCTTGAATTCCCTGTTCTCAGGGTTTGTACTGCCCGGAGCAAAAGCATTAGGAAGATACAATGCTGATTCAGGGCTTACAAATACGTCTATAGAATCTGTTGCCTTACAGCCAGATTCTGTAATACCATGCACTATATAGCGGGTACTTACCTCGGGATTGGCAATTGGGTTAGCAATGTTATCCGCACTTAAACCTGTTGGGGGGAACCAGCTAAAGTATAAGCAATTACCCTGTGGATCCATTTCATAGGTCTCCCCTGCAAAAAGTCTTATACTGTCCGGCAACGAAATAACTGCATTTGATGCTATAGTAACCCGTATAGTACCCGTATGCTGGCAGCCAATAGTGTCTGTTCCAGTTGCCGTGTAGATCATATTAGCCTGTGGTTGTATTACTGGGTTTGCCGTATGCTCACCCTTTATCCACCATTCAGGACTCCAGCTATAGGTATAAGACGAATCGCCAAAAGCATGCAGTTCTGCTGTGTCACCGGGGCATATCGTTACCACATCCGGCGACACTATAAGGGGTTCTACATTATATACTACAGCATAAGCATCTTTGGTCATAGTGTCATAACAATAACCATTGGTCAGGTACAGGGTTATTGGATAAGTACCTGTTGAATAATAAAGATGTTCAGGGTTATGGTCAAACAGTTCAAAAGGCGAGCCATCTCCAAAATCCCATATAACACTTTCATCGCCATTC
This sequence comes from Bacteroidetes bacterium 46-16, assembly GCA_001897835.1. Taxonomy (GTDB): domain Bacteria; phylum Bacteroidota; class Bacteroidia; order Chitinophagales; family Chitinophagaceae; genus MKUN01. The sequence continues at coordinate 10,740 of MKUN01000002.1, read as the reverse complement.
ACTATCGAGCTGTCTGTTATTCTTAACGTATCCCTGTTACAGCCCAGCTTGATGTTAAAACCAAAATTGGCAATAACCCCTGGATTAACAACTACGGTCTGTGGTGTGCGGTCACTTTCGCAGCCGTTTATGGTCTGGCTCACATACCATATAAAATTACCCGGGGAATCTATAGAAGGTGTAGGTGGCGTAAATGTCCCAACACCACCAACTTCAGTAGTGTACCATTGTATCGAATCTCCAACTGCCACCAGCGACACTACATCTACATCAGAATACTGGCAGTAATTGTAAGGCGTTACTCCCGGGAACAGTGGTTTATCTTTGATTGTTGCAGTAATGGGCACCCTTACACTCTCGCAACCTATAGGTGTAACATCCGAAACATACCAGGTAAGCACACCGGCTACGTCGGTAGACGGAACAGGTGGCGTAAGCGTATAATTACCACCCGATGGTGCATCCCACCACCTTACTTCATCCCCTGCGGTTGAGGGGTCTGCAACAAGTGCTGCAGATGGTCCGAATTGGCAGAACGCTGTATCATGTACTATTGGTGGTGGTGTAGGAGCAGGCTCTGTGATCACAATAGTGTCGGTATTGATACAACCTATTCCATCAACAACGGTAGCTATATAAGTGCCTGCACAGAGGTTCGTAGCTGTTGCAGCATTACCACCTGTAGGTGCCCATGAGTAGGTATAAGGGGGGGAGCCGCCCGATATATCAAGGGTGGCTGTACCATCGCAATAAGCATTACACTCAGGATCGGTTTGCGTATGAGTTATGGTTGCAGGACCGGGCCCAATGGGTACCTCCACAACGGCAGACTCACTGGCACACAAGGTAGTAACCTGCACCGTGTAAGTACCCGCACATAAACCTGTGGCAGTAGCACTTGTATCTCCATTAGACCACAGGTATGTGTAACCATAAGGACTACCTGTTGCTACAACCGTTGCTGTACCATTGCATAATCCACATGTAGTCGGAGTACTGCTGGTCGTAAGCGCTATAGTAGGTGGTTGACAAACGGTGCAAGTAGTGGTTTGGTAGTATAAACCGGTAAATGCGATATTATAACAATCGCCTCCTGCTATTACGGTATAATCAGCAGAGGTTTGTGCCTGGGTCAAAACAGTACTGGCTTCAAAATAATTCCACCAGTTAAATGTATATGGAACGGTAACAGCATTCACTATTATTGTCTGTCCATCGAATTGAATATCACCTACTCCCATAAACGATTTAACGTTTGTAGGGTCTCCACAAGGTGCAGTGAAATTCATAGTGTGTGTAGCTGTTCCTCCTGAGCGTTCGATCGCACCATCATCTATCAGCAAAGTCCCCTGGTAGGTTTGCATAGGATCACTATACACAACAATCAGTGTCGCACCATCCATATCGTTGGGGTTCCCTGTCAAGATACCACTGACCATATAGGTGAAATTACCGGTAACAACGGATGTGACATCTGCCCGGTAAGTATATGATCCCTGGTATCCCCAGCACTTATCGCCTTGTGAACCGATTAGGGTCATCGGAAAATTTTGCGTGCCTGTCGGTCCCACTATCGTTGCTGTTTGAGCTGCACCATTGCCTGAGCCTTCCACATACAGAAAAGCCGCTTCAACGGTGGCGCAGGCAGGTATACCTCCAATATCAAAAGGAGCCGGCTGAGGCGTACCAGCGGGGTTGAATCGCTGGCCAAGACGTTGCGAAGCTGTTGTATAATTTAACCCGCATTTGGTAAAATTATACGTGTTGCTCAATGTTCCATTGCCATCGGCAAAAGAGCTTAGGGGAAGTAAAAACAGTAAAAAAGGTATCAGTAGTTTTTTCATGTTGAGCTATATGACAATAAATTAAAACATCAAACATTAAATAAAAAACAATTGATGGGCTTATGAAATCAAGAAATCTACTACAATAGACTACCTGGTAACAGCATAAGGTTGGTAGATAATCGCGATGCCAATAAATAATTATGCAACAAATCAGCCCTGTTGGTCATCGAATTTGCAGCATTACACAATTTATAGCATATTTTTTACAACTAAAAGTTTATCATCATTTTTTTAATCGAAACATAAAAAAACCGGGAATTTCCCGGTTTTTTAAAAATATATGCGATTAAAATACTAATAATCATAATTGTAGCCTTTATCCACGAGGTATTCCTTCTGTACATCCTGCACCTGGCTCTTTATCTCGTATGCTTCCCACTTTCTAAGCGGACCAAACATCAATGGCGCATCGCCGTCCAATTGTACTTTAATAGACTTAACCTTATGGAACGACAACATTTGCAAGGCTTCGTAAGAAAGTGGGTAATAAGCATAATTGTAATAATAAAAATCACCCCTCTTTTGATGCATAGGCTCAGGCGATGAAGTTTCCTTACATTTCAAAACCAGTTCATTATCACCCGATAGCTTTAAAATGAGCTTTTGTTTTGAAGTAATATAGAACGGATCTGAATAGTATACTTTTATAACCATACCAGCATGGTTTTGATGCGCTGCTACGCCTACTTTTAATGCCCTGTCCTGGCTGCTGTATATCTTTGTTTTTGCAGTTTCAAAGTATGTTGCAGGCCAGCATTTGTCACCATCGCGCTTCTGTGCGAATGAAATTAATGGCAGTAAAACGAACAAAAGAATTAATCTCCTCATGATTTTTGTGTGTGCGTTTTTTAATATTGGCTTGTAAGTTTACTACAAATATTGGGATTTTTAAGTAAAATCCATAATCGTTGAAAAAGAATTTTTACACTCATACACTCACAGCTATCAGTTATACTGATTATTGCAAAGCAGGCTAACAGGAGATAACTTTAGTAGAATATGTTAAAATTTTCTCTCCTTTGAAAAATTAATACCGGGCGGCTATTGCAGGAATGTATAATTATTATATTTGTGATATGCAAGATCAAAATCTGCGAAAGGATAAATTAGAGCTGATCGATCCCGGAAAGAACGGCGATCCTGCTATAATGCAGCGTAAAAATAACCCTGCGCTTACACCCCTGGATAAAGTGGATAATGATACAGAATTAAGGCAAAAGGTAGAAGCACGTACAGAATACCTTAATTCAATAAAATTACTACTGTCTTAGGGCCGAAATACATTTTAGCTGCCAAACTATTTCTTTTATCCGTAAAGAATGCGCTAAATTGCGGCGATATTTTGATTAACCACCTTGGGCAAAAATCTGAACAGAGTATCTCTCGCAGGGTTACTCATAGCATTAGGTATTATTTACGGGGATATCGGTACTTCTCCCCTGTACGTTTTCAATGAAATTTGCAACGGTAAGGTAATTAGTGACCTGCTGATAACGGGCGGTCTGTCTTGCATCATTTGGACACTGACCCTACAGACTACTGTTAAATATGTCATCCTTACTTTAAAAGCGGACAATAAAGGTGAAGGTGGTATTTTTTCCCTTTTCGCACTCGTGCGGCGCCATGGTAAGTGGACGGTATTTCCGGCAATGATCGGCGGTGCAGCACTCCTTGCCGATGGCATGATCACCCCGCCTATATCTGTAGCATCTGCTATAGAGGGATTAAGGAATATACCCGCCTTTAGCAATGCGCCCGACTGGACAATAATCAATATAGTACTGGCAATACTTACTGTCCTTTTCTTTTTCCAGCAATTTGGTACTATGTCTATAGGCAAAATGTTTGGACCTATAATGTTTATCTGGTTCCTCATGCTTGCCTCATTAGGTCTCTATCACGTAAGCGACGACTGGAGCATTTTCAAAGCATTTAACCCCTACTACGCTATAAAGCTGCTTACTATTTATCCCAAAGGCTTCTGGCTTTTAGGCGCAGTATTTTTATGCACCACGGGTGCCGAAGCGCTTTATTCCGATCTTGGGCATTGTGGCAGGGGTAATATCCGGGTATCGTGGATATACGTAAAAAGCAGCCTCCTGCTCAACTATCTTGGCCAGGGTGCCTTCCTCCTTAGCCATAAAGGCGAATTATGGGATTCCTCAGTACGAAATCCCTTTTACGCGCTCATGCCGCAGTGGTTCGTACTTATTGGTATCGTCATAGCCACTATGGCTGCTATAATCGCCAGCCAGGCACTGATATCGGGCTCATTTACGCTCATCAGTGAAGCTATCAAGCTCAACCTGTGGCCTAAAATGAAGATACAGTACCCTACCCTGGAGCGCGGGCAGCTTTTTATTCCCGGTATCAACTTTCTTTTGTTCTCAGGCTGTGTAGCCATAGTGCTCATATTTGGCCAGTCTTCCAAAATGGGCGCCGCTTATGGCCTGGCCATCACTATTTGCATGATAATGACTTCCTGCCTCTTCTCCTACTTCATGTTCATAAAGCGGGTGCCACTCATAGGCATAGTCACCTACCTGGCAGTATTCCTCACTATCGAGACATCTTTCCTCTTTGCCAATCTCGAAAAATTCAGGCATGGCGGCTACGTTACCCTCATTATGGGCGGTATCCTGTTCCTTGTGATGCTTACATGGTTCAAAGCACGCAAGATCAAGAACAGGTATGTGGAATTTGTCCGGCTCGAAGACTATGTGCCCATAGTACAGGAGCTAAGCAATGACAGGACCATACCTAAATACGCTACTCACCTGGTATACCTCACCAGCGCCAACAACCCTAAAGAAATTGAGCATAAGATTATTTATTCCATTCTATACCGCAAGCCCAAACGGGCCGATATATACTGGTTTGTGCATGTAGATGTACTTGACGACCCTTATACTATGGAATACTCTGTGCAGACCATTGTACCCAATGAGATAATTCGCGTCGAATTCCGGCTTGGTTTCCGTATAGAACATAAAATACAACTCATGTTCCGGAAAGTAGTGGAAGAGATGGTACAAAATAAGGAAGTGAACGTGGTAAGCCGATATGAATCACTCAGCAAGAACAATGTAATGGGCGATTTCCGGTTCATCATAATGGAGAAATTCCTCTCACGTGATAATGCATTACCCTTGTGGGAACGTCTTATGATGCGGGGCTATTTTATCCTTAAAAAATTCAGTCTTTCTGAAGAGCGGGGCTTTGGTCTCGACCCTTCCGATGTTACGCTCGAGAAATACCCTATTATTGTTTCGGCTATTCCCGATGTGCACTTAAAGAGAGTGGACGAAGACTAAACACACTGAGGGCCGGTGAGCAGTTCTTGAATGTTTCCATAGTTTTGTAGGCATAAATTCATCGGCAATGTCCAACAATGTACTTGCAGTAGTTATTGGCACAGCAATAGGCATGCTATGTATTGTGTTCATGCAAATGGGAATATATCATTTTTATCCCCTCCCCGCCGGTACCGATCTTTATGATGCTGCATCTGTAAACAAAGTACTGCCCCTAATGCCGTCGATCATCTTTGTTTGGTTAATATTGAGCTATGTCATTGCATCTTTTTTAGCTGGCATTATGGCTACCCTGCTGTCCAAAAGATCCAATAAAAATCCCGCCCTTGTATGCGGGATCATCATGACCCTTTCAGGCATTATTGACATTGCTATTATCCATCACCCGCTGTGGTTTTCTATCGCAGATTGTTGTGCATATTTACCCTTCAGCTATATTGGGTACCTTGCAGCCCGAAAAAGAGCTAAGCCAGTGATATAATGCTTTGAACCCCTTTGGCTTCTTGAAAAAGCCCATAAACCATAATATTCACTGAATTTTGAGTAATTTGAGTGTCAATATATACAAAACGCAACGAAATCATATGTTTAAACGCTTCTTTATTATACTATGTGCTTTTATTGGGGCGCAGCATGTATATGCACAAGGGGGCGACACCATACACATATATTTTGAGCGTAACATAGAAAACCTGGATAATACCGGCAAAGCGATCATTGACTCCCTCATCGGCCGGGCTCTTATAACCGAGAGAGACAACCTGAATGTCATTGGTTATGCCGACTACTTAGGCAATGAATTACATAACCAGGCCTTATCCGATGCCAGGGCAAAAAGCGTGGCCGGCTATCTTATTGCCGGAGGCTTACCAAGCGATAATATAAAGATATGCATGGGCAAGGGCCAGGTAGAACGCTTTGTTCAAAAGAACCCCGATGGCTTCCCGGCCGACAGGAGAGTAGATATCGTTATTGTTAACGCATATGTCCCACCTCCGGCAGATACAGACTTGACAGCAGCTACCAAATTAAGGCCTGGGAACACAGCCAAAGGAACAGGCAGGATACTGGTTGACGATAATAACGCTATCCAAAAAAAGAAGAAAAAAGAACCACACGAACCAAGCAGGATCCTGAAGAACGACCCTAACAATGTGACCATTGTGGTAAAACCCGGTACGCATACAGGCGTACCCGATGATTTCAAATCCATAGGCAAACCATCAAAAGACAAACAGTCTATAGCCGACCTGAGTAAGTATAAAGCAGGGGAAACTATTGTGCTTGAAAATATTTACTTCTACCCCGAATCGCATTTGGTTCGCAAACAGTCGGTCGATGAACTGCAAAAGCTTTTTAATATGCTGGATGCAAACCCGCGTCTGAAAATACGTATTGAGGGGCATGTATGTTGTGTTACCGATGTGGAAGATGCATATGACATTGATTCGCAAGACAACCATTTATCACTCAACAGGGCAAAATATATCTATGATTACCTGGTGGCAAATGGTGTTGAACCCGAACGGCTTAAGTATATTGGCTATGGCCGTTCAAAACCTGTAGTACCTGTAGAACTTAATGAAGCCGATGCCAATAAAAACAGGCGTGTGGAGATCAGGATACTCGAAAAATAATAGCCATATACTCTTGCTTTATTGAGCGGGTAATTGTTAATAAAGGTCTATACAAAATATTGCAAAAAGTAGTCCATGGAATACTTTTTATGGTCGTTTAGACGTATATTAGCCCGGTAAAATCTTTATAAATCATAAAACCGCATTTATTTATGAAATCAACAATCGGGGTCTATGACAGTCACGATAAAGCTGTTCAGGCCGTAGTAGAATTAAAGGAAGCAGGTTTCCCGGTAAAACAACTTTCTATTATTGGTAAGGCCGAAACCGAAGTGATCGATGAAAATATGCATGTAACTCCTAAAGACCCTATTAAGGTAGCAGGCGTAGGTACCGGCACTGCTGTAGGCGCTACATTGGGTATCCTGACCGGGGTAGGATTATTTGCCATTCCAGGCCTCGGCTTTTTATATGGTGCAGGTGCATTGGTAGGTGCCATTGCCGGTTTTGATTTCGGTCTCATTGGCGGTGGCATAGCTTCAGTACTAACTACCGTAGGTGTAAAAGATGAGAATGTGAAGAAATATCATGATGATCTTGAAGCAGGTAAATTTATTGTGGTTGCTCATGGAAGTGAGTCCGAAGTGGACCATGCAAAAGGAATTTTACATGCACACGATACACATGACGACCTGCATATCCATTAATCGTTAAGAGTATTCCTAAATAAACAAAGGGCCGGTAATACACCGGCCCTTTGTTTTGAATAGCTTATGTATCTTATAAGTGTAATTTTTCTTTTTTAGCCAGCAATTCTTCTACCGTTTCCTGATACATCTCATCAGGCACACAGCAATCTACTGGGCATACGGCAGCACACTGGGGCTCTTCATGAAAACCCTGGCATTCGGTACACTTGTTGGGCGTTATATAATAAGTATCCACTGCCACGGGAGCCTGGCGGGCCGCTGCATCAACATGGCTGCCATCCATCAGAACAAAATCACCCTTTACAGATGTGCCGTCTGTTATCGCCCATTCTACCCCACCTTCATAAATTGCATTATTAGGGCATTCCGGCTCGCATGCCCCGCAATTGATACATTCATCCGTTATTTTTATTGCCATATATAATAATCTTTTTTTTATTTGGTTTATATGCCAGCAAAGTTACAATTTCGCAAACATAAATTTTACTAAAGACATGCTTTCTTTAAATACCAGGATAGAGCTAGCTGATAAGCTGGGTAAATATATGCTTTCTGATAATGAAAGCTGGGGCCTTGCCCGTGAGCGGGCTATAATGGTCAATAGCTGGTTTATTGCGGAGCATATTGATATCGCCATACAGAATATAGCAGAGCAGTATCTCGAAAAGGATAAACTGGAAAACTGGCTAAGCAACTACCATTTGCCTGCCGCTAGCAAAACTGTCGGCATAGTGATGGCCGGGAATATACCCATGGTAGGTTTTCATGATTTTTTATGCGGCTTTATCAGCGGGCATAAATTAGTACTGAAGCCCTCGTCAAAAGATACCGTATTGATAACGCATTTGCTGGAGCAACTTTATGACTGGGAGCCTGCTGTAAGAGAGCAAGTGAAGATCGCAGATATCTTAAAAGGTTGCGATGCCTATATAGCTACCGGCAGCAACAATACGGCAAGATATTTTGAACAATACTTTGGTAAGTATCCCAATATCATCAGGAAGAATCGCACATCAGTGGCAGTACTTGATGGTAACGAAACGGAACAGGACTTTGAAGGTTTGGCAAAAGATGTGTTCACTTATTTTGGCCTTGGCTGCCGTAATGTAAGCCAGTTATGCGTTCCTGAAAATTATGACTTTGACCCTCTGCTCGCATTTCTTGAACGGTACGATTCTGTCATAAACCATCATAAATACAAGAATAACTACGACTACTATCTTGCTATATACCTGCTGAACAAAACACCTTACCGCACAAACGGCACACTATTGCTTACCGAAAACGAGGTTCCTTTTTCTCCGGTATCTGTGCTGCATTACCGTCGCTATAATAATGTAAATACCATAGTGGACGAATTAAATGCAAGTGATTCGGTACAATGTATCGTCGGGAATGGCCACATCCCTTTTGGTGACGCACAAAAGCCCTCACTGGGCAACTATGCCGATAATATAGACACCATGCAATTCCTGTCAGGACTGTAAGGCCTTTGTTACCAGTCGGTGCATGCGCTAAATGTGGACAAGCTTTGCTATTTTCACATAACCTGTGGCTTTATGGACAAACGCATTTTAGTGATCATACCATGCTATAACGAAGAGGCTTCGCTGCCCGCATTATTGGCTGAGATGAGGGCAATAAGCGACTATGATATTTCTATCCTGGCCATAAACGATTGCTCTACAGATAACACTGCGGAAGTCATTGCTTCAGCGGATATTGCATCATTACAACTGCCGGTGAACCTTGGTATCGGCGGGGCGATGCAAACAGGCTTTTTATATGCACAGGAGCATCATTTTGACATCGCCATCCAGCTTGATGGTGATGGACAGCATCCACCCTCAGAGCTGCATAAGCTTATAGAACAGCATGAAAAAACAGGTGTTAATGTAGTGATAGGTTCCCGTTTTATCGCCCGCTCCGGTTTTCAGTCCACATGGTCACGACGCCTGGGTATCCGCTATCTCTGCTTTTTAAACCGGCTGTTTACCGGCAGCAACATATACGACAGCACATCGGGCTTCCGCTTATTTGACAAAAAAGCTATTGCAATAGCAGCAGACCTGTACCCTGATGAATACCCTGAACCCGAGTCCCTGGTATTGTTCACAAAATACCGCTTGCTGATTTCAGAAATCCCCGTCACCATGCGGGAAAGGCAGGGCGGAATATCATCCATAAGGTATTTGGCTTCCTTTTACTATATTGTAAAAGTTAGCCTTGCAATGTTTTATTCATTTATCCGATACACTAAAAAATAAGGTATGGCCCGCATACAGATCATTGCACTATCAACAAGTGTACTTTTTCTACTCTATATTTCTTACCTCATTGTAAAAGGACGCCTGAGAGAAGAATATGCCATAACCTGGATAACCTGTACGGCCATCCTTATTATATTCTCATTTTGGAGAAACGGACTGGAGATCATGTCCCATTTCTTTGGCGTTTATGAGGCGCCCAACCTCGTATTTACCGGGGCTATTTTCGCTATACTCATCTACCTTTTACACCTCTCCATAGTCAACTCAAAATTACATTCAGGTAATAAAAAGATGGCACAGGAGATCGCTTTATTAAAGGCAAGGATCGATAAACTGGAATCTTCGGCCCGGTAATGAACCAGGATTAGCCTCTATGCCAAAAGATTAGGGCTTCTATATCAAAACTTCTAATTATTACCATCTTATAGCTGCGGCTAAAAAATAATTTAGCGTAAAAAATATCTTTTTAATTAAAAACATCATACCTTTATTTTTATCAAAAGATATTTATCTCTTATTTTCAAAAACTCAGCTTATGAACCTCGGCAAAGCAATAATGTCTGTACGAAAACAGCTGGCCATGAAACAATACGAACTTGCAGAATTATGCAATATCTCCCAAACCAGCCTGTCACAAATTGAAACCGGCCTTAAACGCCCCAGCCCCCGGACACTTAAAAAAATATGTGCTGCACTTGAGGTTCCAGATTCGGTATTATACATACTCGGCATGCAGGATACAGATGTACCGGAAAGCAAAAAAAAGATTTACGCACTTATCTTCCCTTCTATAAAAAGCCTTACCATGCAAATGGTGACAAATAAGGACAGTTTTGTCGTTGACAGTATTGAATCTGTTATCGGCTGATACCCCGGCTTACATTTTATACCAGGCAAAAAATACAGGCAACATAAAAAAAGCCGGGAAGCTAATTGCTTCCCGGCTTTTTATAATATCAATGATAAACTGCTTACCTGATCAGCGTCACATCTCCCTTTAGGATGCGCTCACGGTTATTCAG
>MKUN01000001.1 GCA_001897835.1 Bacteroidetes bacterium 46-16 | reverse complement strand
ATATTTTTACCGATCAGAACACTATTGTTCGCGTGAATGGTGACGTTAGTTTTATAGACGGGAACATAAAGCACAATGGAGTGATGGAGGTAACGGGCAACTGGGCCAATGATAATGAAAGCAAGAACGAGGCCTTTGATCCATCATCGACGGGTGAGGTTAAGCTGATAACCGGCGTGCAGGAGATACAAGGTTTCCAGACGACTGCTTTCCCAACCCTGAGCCTTGAAGGCTGGGATAAGAAAGTGCTGCGTGTGAACACGAAAGTAATGCGCGACCTGAACCTGAATAACAATGAGCTGGATGTGAACGGCAATGATATGTGGGTTACGAATTCGAACCCCGGCGCCATTAGCCGCAGCACAGGTTATGTGAATACGAGCCGTGCCCCTCTAGGGAGGCTGATCCGTTCGGTAAACGGTGGTGCTTCGTATGATTATCCCCTTGGCGGCGGGGCACCGTACCGTTACCGTCCTGTGAATGCAGTGGCGACGGATGCGGGTGTACTGGGTGCACAGTTCCAGAACTACGATGCCAATAATGACGGGTATAACCGCAGTCATATAGTAGTGGCCAATTACAACAAGATCAATGACCGTTTTTATCACGTGGTACATGCGATATCGGGGATAACGAGTGCGGACATCAAGCTGGCATATAATGCATCAGAAGATGGGGGACCCTATACGGGCCTTGCGCGCTGGCTGACGGAAGATACGCACTGGGTGGACGGGCATTATTACTTTGATGCCGAAGAGGGCGGAGAGGGTACGGATCATGCGATGCACTACCGTTTTGATGATATGGGCCCGCATGTGCTGGCGCTGATGGATACGATAAGCAGTGATCCCCCGATATTCATCGTGAGTGGTTTTACGCCGAATGGTGATGGCAAGAACGATTACTTTGCGATCAAGGGGCTTGAGAACTACCGGAGTAATGAGTTGAAGATATTTGACCGTTGGGGCCGGATGGTTTATACTGCAGTAGATTACAAGAATGACTGGGCGGGCAATGGCCTAGACATGGCTACGTACATGTATTACCTTAAGGTAAAAGACCTGAATAACCGTGAGCGCATCCTAAAGGGAGATGTGACGCTGATCAGGTAAGCAGTTTATCATTGATATTAAAAAAGGCCGGGAAGCAATTAGCTTCCCGGCTTTTTTTTTTATGTTCTCATGCTGAGAACTATCTACTCTGCAAATAAATTACATATATTATTTCAATTCTTTAATGGGCAATAAAAAAATTTTTTGATTATTGATTTGCAATTAGTTAAGTTTATCATAATTTTATTTTATTAAAAGTGCTGAAATGGTGATGTTTACAAATTGTCAAAAACAGTATTTTTTAATCGTTTGTTGAAAAAAGCATCAAAAAAAGTACATAAAATTTAAAAAATACGATTATGAAGCGAGCCTACCTGTTTCTTTTACTCTTTGGGATACCCATAATATCCATGGCCCAAAACAATAAAAATGTTGGTATCGGTACCAATAACCCCGACCCCTCGGCAATATTGGATATAAGTTCATCAAGCAAGGGTGTACTGATACCCCGTCTTAATTCGGCCCAGATAACGGCTATTAATGCGCCTACAGAAGGATTGATGGTCTATAACCTGGATTCCAATTGCTTCTTTTACTATAACAATTTTAAATGGGCCTCACTCTGCGATAAAGCCACCGCAAGTAACGGCATCCATATAGCTATAGTGAATGGCATGCCTGATCATGAACTGGGAGGGCCCCTGACGCAAAACACTGACATACCTCTTGCCGGAAAAATTCTTAGCTTCTCTACTACAGCGAGTGGCGGTAATGTAGGTATGGGTAATAATAGTCCTGACCAATCGGCGATACTGGACCTGAGCAATAGTAACAATAAAGGTTTCCTGGTGCCCAAAGCTGCACTGACCAAAACAACTATTGCAGCCCCTGTCACGAACCCGGCAACTGGATTGATGGTATTTAATACCAATACACAAAATGATGTACAGCCCGGATATTATTTTTGGGACGGTACGGTATGGATGCATTTATTTTCTACGAACCTGCCAGTGGTATCTACTGTAAGTGTAACAGCCCCGATAATAAATAACGGTACAGCGCAGGACCCGAATATTGGTATCACTACGAGCGATCTTAACAGTACTGGAGTTATTAGTGTTACGGGTGGTACGAACAGGCTGACGGGTGCAGGAGGAGCAACGCTCGATGTGACGGGTACACAGGGTGGGGTGTTGTATGGCACAGGTATATCTTCTTCTTTTACAGCTGCGGGTAACAGCGGTGAAATATTGCAATCGAATGGTGCAGGTGCCCCTACATGGGCAGATCCGAATTCGACACTGGCAAAGACAAATATTACAGGCAGCCCGGTGATAACAGTGACTAACGGTAACAATCAACTGGTGGGTATTGGTAATGCAAGTATAGATGTGAGCGGTACCAGTGGGGGTGTGCTATATGGTACAGGTGGCTCATCAAATTTCACTAACCCCGGGACAAGCGGACAGTATTTGCAGGCAAATGGTATTGCTGCACCCACATGGGCCAGTGGCTCAGACCTTAGTGGCAGCAGCGTGGTAAATGTGAGCAATGGCTCAGGAAAGATATTGGGTTTAGGAAATGCATCGATAGATGTGAATGGACCTCAGGGTACAGTATTGTACGGTACGGGTGCATCGTCGGCGTTTACGGCCCAGGGTAACAGCGGAGAACTGCTGCAATCGAATGGTAACCTGGCCCCTACATGGGTATCGCCCAATACCGCAATACTAAAATCAGACCTTACAGGCAGTACTGTAGTAAGCATAACGAACGGAACGGGTAAAGTAGTAGGTGCAGGTGGAGCAGGAGTAGATGTGGTGGGTGCACAAGGCGGTGTATTATATGGCACAGGCATTTCATCAGATTTTACAGCAGCAGGTACCGCAGGCCAGTACCTGAGGTCAACCGGTACAACGGCGCCTGTATGGGCCAGCGGAGCGAATGTAAGTGGCAGCCCCGTGGTGACCGTAACTAATGGGAATAACCAGGTAGTAGGAACATCTAATATGAGTATAGATGTATCAGGCGCCAATGGAGGCGTAATGTATGGTACGGGTAGCTCTTCTGCATTTACCCCGGCGGGTACTGCAGGGCAAGTGCTAAAATCGACAGGTACAGGCGCACCGGTATGGTCGTCGCCCAATGCAACATTAACAACAAATGATGTAGTGCCTGCTGCATCATCGGCAGTTGTGATAAACAATGGTACGGGCCAGGTGGTAGGCGGTTCAAATATGAGCATTGACGTGCAGGGTACCAATGGCGGCATATTCTATGGAAGTGGGGCAGGTACTGCGGCTGCATTCAGCGCTGCCGGTACGCCCGGGCAAATATTAAAATCGAATGGTGCTGCAGCGCCAACATGGGTAAACCCCAATGCCGCGCTCACTACAAATAATGTGACCGGTGGTACTGTAATGAATATTACCAATGGCACCGGCCAGGTAGTAGGTGGCAGTAACCTGAACTTAGATGTATCGGGTACAGCGGGTGGCGTATTATATGGTACCGGTGCATCATCAGCCTTCAGTACAGCCGGTACCGCAGGCCAGTACCTGCAGTCGAATGGTGCCGGTGCACCTACATGGGCCACTATTAATACTACTACATCGAATCTAACTGGCAGCTCTGTGGTAACCATTACCAACGGTACCAATAAAGTGTTTGGTGTTGGTAATGCAGGCGTTGATATTACAGGTACTAACGGAGGTGTTTTGTATGGCACCGGTGCATCCTCGGCTTTTACAGCCGTGGGCACTTCAGGCCAAATATTAAAATCGAATGGTGCCGGTGCGCCAACATGGGCCAGTGCTGCAAGCCTTGTAAATGTGGACAATGGCATATACTATAATGGTGCCTCACAAACACTGCGCCTTGGAACCAACCCGCTGGTAGAAAATACAACGATTACACAGAGCGGCTTTAACTTTTCTGTGGCCGGGGGCGCCATAAATTTGAATGATGCATCAAACAATGCTGTGAACATTGGCACAAGCAGCTCTACAGGTACAGTGAGCATAGGCTCAGGCGCCTCGACACAAAATATAAACATAGCTAATGGTGCCGGTGCAAAAACGCTTGCCCTGGGCAGCAGCAGCAGCAGCAGCAGTACAAATATTAATTCGGGTAGTGGCGCGGTAAACGTGAACGTAAATAACAGCCAGCCAACGAATATCAATAATGGTACGAACAGTGCTACAGTAAATATTGCCAATAGTGCTGCAAGCACAGGTGCGGTAAATATTGGCACAAATAATACAGAGATCGTTAGCGGAAGTGCTGTGGGTATCGGTGTATCGCCAACTGCAACTGAAAAGCTAACCGTTGCCGGAGGGGCTTCATTCAGCGGTATCAATGGTACTACAACCAGTACTACAGCCGGCAGATATGCGGTACACGGATCTGCATCGGCAAGCAATGATGCGTATTTGGGTTATGTAGGTGCAACACCAGCAGTAGCGACACTTTCCAGTACCAATCCGGTTGGCTACTTCAGCGCCAGTACATCAGGCGGATCGAGCCTGACAGCTACCACAAGCGGTACTGCAACAACAGTAGGCGTATTGGGCGCATCATCGGTATGGACAGGAGGATATTTTGCTACCAGTGTGGTCAATGCGCAGGGTGTACTCGGCTATAACACTGCAGCATCAAATACAAGCTCTGGTAATGGTGTGTATGGACAAACTGCACAATCAACAGGTTTTGGTGTTTACGGTGCAAATACCAATACGAACGGAACAGGTGTAATAGGATGGGGCAATAATGGCGGTGGCTCCTATTTAACTGCAGGCCAGGGTGGTGCATTTACCGGCCTTACAACTGGTGTTTATACTTATAATACCTCCCTGGGAACATCACAAGCCATTTATGCGAATAACGGTGGTGTGATTTGCAGGGTAGATTATTGGTCGGGGCTAACGCAATACAAAATATTAGGCACTGGTACGGTATCCACTATCGCAAAGGATATGGATGATAAACCTGTAGTGCTGCATTGCCCTGAAACACCTGAAATATATTTCCAGGATTACGGATCGGGACAACTGGTCAATGGTAAAGCACATATAACATTAGACCCATCCTTTGCGAAAAATGTTACGATCAATGAAAAACATCCATTGCGTGTTTTTGTACAACTGGAAGGCGACTGCAAAGGAGTATATGTAACGAATAAGAGCGAAGCAGGGTTTGATGTTGTGGAATTGAATGGAGGAGCTTCCAGTGTTTCGTTTCAGTGGACCATAACCTGTAACCGGGCAGATGAAGTATTGAGTAATGGCCGCATCTCCCGCAATGCAGATATCCGCTTCGAGCCTGCACCGGAAGATGCCCCAACTAATAAAGCTGAAAGGGTTAACCTGTCTACAAGGAATGATGCGGACAACCTGCTGCTTAATGGTGCAAAGTAGGAAGGGTACATTATTATGAATTTTTAAAGATACTTCCCTATGATCTTTTTTCGATTGTTAATTGATATGTATAGAGATGCTTTCAAGGCAACAGGATTCATGTTGCTATTAACAGGTCTTCATTGCCATGCCCATGCGCAGGCGATACTGAATATACAGGGTGCTGATATTTTTACCGATCAGAACACTATTGTTCGCGTGAATGGTGACGTTAGTTTTATAGACGGGAACA